>NVWL01000071.1 GCA_002733645.1 Oceanobacter sp. | reverse complement strand
ACCTGAGCAGCTTGCTGCGCAGAAGCGATGTGGCCACGCCAGGCCAGAAGCTACGCTTCTTCCTGGCCTATACGGGCAAGCAGCGATTGGGTAGTGCCTCGCGTGAGCTGCTGGTCAGGGTACTCAAGCGCGCAGGCACGGGCAGCTGGATGGACAAGCCATGAGTGCCGACGTTCGGGCGCTGCGCCAAAGCGGCAGAGAGCCGCCGCTGCCACTGCGGGTGGTCACTGCGGATGGCCCCCTGGTGATTGATCAGTGGCTGCGGGTCTTGCCGGGTCAGCGCCTGGTGGGAGCAGGCGAGATATCCGGTAAGCGCGTGCTGGCCAAGCTCTTTATCGCGCCGCGTGCCCGGCAGCACTGGCAGCGCGAGCAGCAGGGGCTGGTTGCGCTTGCCAAGGCAGCCATCCCTACCCCTGAGATAATCGCCTCCGGCGAAATGGCGGCTGGCGGTCATTTTCTTTGCACCCACTATATGGAGGGGGCTCGCACCCTGCTGCAGGAGTGGGATGAGCATGCCGAAGCCGTCCAACTGTCACCAACGGCCTGCGACCCCGGAGCTGTGGCCTTGCTTGCCCAGGCGCTCAGCAGTATCGCCCTGCTGCATCGCAGCGGACTGATCCAGACCGATCTGCACATGGGTAACTTTCTCCTGCATGAAGGCCGGCTGCATGTGATCGACGGTGACGCCATCAAGGTGCTGAATGCGGGGCAGCCGATCAGCGCCCAGCAGGCCGAAGACAATCTGGCGATCTTCTTTGCCCAGCTCGATGCCGCCTGGGATGCCATGCTGGAGCTCTTGCTTATCGAGTATCTGCGCGTCAATGCCGAGCGACCGCTGAATCCGGACCGATTGCTCGGGCAGATCAAGCGGGTACGCCGCAAGCGTCTGGATGCCTGGCTGGCGAAGGCGGTGCGCGATTGCACGCACTTTCAGGTGGAGAAACACTGGTCCCGGTTTACCGCGGTCGTGCGTCAGCACGCCACCACCCTGGAGTCTCTGATAGCCGCGCCAGATCAGCCTTTTGTCACCGCTCCTTCGCTCAAGGACGGCGGCACCAGCAGCGTGACGCTGGTGGAGGCTGGCGGGCGCAAGCTGGTTGTCAAACGGTACAACATCAAGGGTTTCGGACACTGGCTCAGCCGTTTCTGGCGCCCGAGCCGTGCCTGGCACTCCTGGCTTGCCGGACACCGTCTGCAGTTTCAGGGTATAGCCACGCCAGCACCACTGGCCATGATCGAAAGCCGCTTCGGGCCCCTACGCAGGCGCAGCTGGCTGGTCAACGAATTCTGTCCCGGTCGGAACCTGCTCGAACTTTTTGGCGCCGACGGGCAGCGTCTACCGACCGAGGAAGAAAGCGCAGCCTTGCTGCGGTTGCTTGAGCAATTGCGCGACGCGCGTATCAGTCACGGCGATTTCAAGGCTACCAACCTGCTCTGGCATGCCGGACAGGTCTGGTTGATTGATCTCGACAGCATGCAGACACATGACTCCGAGCCTGACTGGCAGCAGGCCTGGACGCGAGACAGGGCGAGACTGGTGCGCAACTGGCCCGCTGGCAGCCCCCTGGCGGACTGGCTGCGAGAGCATCTGACCCGCTGACGGCAGGTCAGTCAAAGCAGATGATCTGGCCGCTGGTTGTCGACTCAAAAAGGGGCAACACGGTGCTTAACCGTGTAAAATCGCCGCATAACGATAGCTGTTCTGACGAGGCACACCAGTGGCACTGACTATTCTCGGACTTTCCGGCGCTTTGAGCCATGATCCCTCCGCGGCCCTGTATATCGACGGTAAACTGATTGCCGCCGTTGAAGAGGAGCGGTTCGTACGTGACAAGCATGCCAAGAATCGCATGCCCTACGAGTCAGCCAAGTTCTGCCTGGAACAGGCCGGCATCACCCCCGCCGATGTCGATATCGTCACCATTCCCTTTGCCCCGATCAGTCTGTTCGGCAAGGCGCGGTGGCACTACGCCAAGCGCTACTGGTACGCCCCCGATCGTTCGATCGACGCCATTGTCACCGGGAATCGCCGCTTCAAGCGCTATCGCAGGAAGATCCTCTGGTGCCTTGAGCAGCTCGGATTTGACCCGAAGAAGGTGCGTCTTGAGCCGGTCGAGCACCACCTGGCCCACGCCTCCAGTGCCTACCACTGCTCCGGCTTCAAGGAAAAGACCGCCATCATGGGTATCGATGGCAAGGGCGAATACGCCACGACCTTTTTTGGTTATGGCGAGAACGGCAAGATCCACAAGATCAAGGAATTCTACGATCCGGACTCCCTCGGCGGTCTGTATGGCGCGCTGACCGAGTACCTGGGTTTCGAGATGCTCGACGGCGAGTTCAAGGTCATGGGCATGGCGCCCTATGGCGACGCCAGCAAGTACGACTTCTCACGTCTGGCCAAATTCGAGAACGGCGAGCTGATCATCAATACCGATTACGCCAACGTGATCGGATTCCGCCGCTACAAGGAAAAGGGCAAGGGCTACTATTTCTCGCCCAAGCTGATCGAATGGCTGGGACCCAAGCGCGAGGGCGACATCGCCGACGACCCCTATATCCATTACGCCGCCAGCATCCAGGCGCTGTTCGAGAAGCTGGCGCTGGAAATGATGGATTACTATCTGGGCGACATCCTGCGCGAGACCGGCAAGATCGCCTTTGCCGGCGGCTGTGCACTGAACGTCAAACTCAATCAGCGCATTATCGCCCGCCCGGAAGTGAAGGAGCTGTTCGTGCAGCCTGCCTCCGGTGATGCCGGCACGGCGGTCGGCGCGGCGGCCTTTGTGTCCGAGCGCAACGGCGTTCCGGTCGAGAAGATGGAGCACGTCTATCTGGGGCCCAGCTACAGTAATGAGGACATCATCGCCGCCTGTGCTCGCCACCCCGGCAAGCCGCAATGGGAAAAACTGGATGACGTGACTGGCGAGATTGCCAAGGTGCTGCACGAAGGCAATCCGGTGGCCTGGTTCCAGGGGCGCATGGAGTTCGGACCGCGTGCGCTTGGCGGGCGTTCGATCATCGGGTGCCCCAGCATCAAGGGTGTGGCCGATCGGATCAACGCCCAGATCAAGTTCCGGGAGCGCTGGCGCCCGTTCTGCCCTTCGATGCTCGATACCGTCGCACCGAAGATGCTCGGTATGGATCACCCATCACCGTTCATGACCTTCACCTTCGAGGTGAATGACGAATGGAAGAATCGCGTGCATGAGGTCGTGCATGAAGACGGCACCGCCCGCGCCCAGGTGCTCAAGCGCGAATACAATCCGCGCTACTACGACCTGATGAAGGAGCTCGAGCGCGTGACCGGTAATGGAGTGGTGCTCAATACCTCGCTAAACCGCCGAGGCGAGCCGATGGTGTGTTCACCCAAGGATGCACTGGACATGTTCTTTGGGTCGGATCTTGAGTATCTGATCATGGAGGATGTGCTGGTGGTGAAGGACAAGGCGGCTGGTACCAGCAAGAAGGAGCTGGAGCAAGGTCTTGCCGATGACTGAAAGAGTCAACCATACCGAGCGAGCGGAAGCGGGGTCCGATAGGACAGCTCCGCTGCTGATGACGATTGTCATTCCTGCCTATAACTACGCTGCATCGCTGGCCCGCGCTGCCCAGTCAATTTTGGGACAGATTGATGAAAGAGCAGAGCTGCTGATCATCGATGATGGATCTACCGACGCGACCCCTGAAGTAATCAAGGCGCTGAGTCTGGGTTACCCGGGCCAATTCAAGAGTATTCGCAAGGAAAATGGCGGAGCGGCCTCTGTCCGCAATCTGGGTATTCGTGAGGCTGATGGGGATTGGCTGGTATTTCTGGACGCAGACGATGAACTTGTGCCCGGCGCATTGAACAAGCTTATCGAGCATATTCAGAATAATCCAGATAGCCGTTTGGTGATTGGCGAGCATATTTCACTTGATGAAGGGGGTCGCCGTCGTCGGCACACGATCGGGCAGATACCCGAAACCGGCTTCGAGCGAGTAAAAGCGTACTTGGTAGACAAGACCCTCGGACTGTCGAACGGAGCATGCGCGATGCACCGCGACGTCTTTGCGCAGGGCGGCTATCCCGAACACTTTCGCAACTCCGAGGACCTCCCAGTCTTTGCCCAGACGTTGGCGCGCTATCCGGTGAGCGCCTTGGCGGAACCATTGCTTCTGCTCTACAAGCACGGTGACAGTCTTCGCCATCACGTTGGTCATGGGCAGGCCGTTGGCACCCAAGTGGTGGATGAAGTGTTTTCCCGTCTTCCCGCCGAGATGCAATCATTGCGCGACGACTTCTACGCACAGCGTTGCCTCTCCTTGTTTCGTAGTGCATACCTCGCGAAAGATTACGAGGCAGCTAAACGCTATTATTCGGCCGCGCTACGACACGACTGGCGTCTCTTGTTCAAGACATCCTATACACGTAAGGCCGTTCGGATCTGGCTGGGGAAAAGCTAATGCCAAAACGCATTAGGATTCTCCAGATACAGCTACGTTACAACGTTGCTGCCTCGGATCTGGCTGAGCAGATTCTGCTCGGCTTGCCGGCGTCCGGGTTTTCAACGACGACCGTTTTTTTGCGTGGCAAGCCCCAGCAGGGAGAGCCTGAAAGCGCCGCCGAGCGCTCGGTATACTTCGATTTTTCCCCCGGTCAGCTCAAGGGGCTACGGCGTTGGCTGGCCCTTTGGCAGTTGCTCAAGCATTGTCGGCAGGAGAAGTACGATGTGATCATCGCACATCGTTTCAAGCCCATGAGTATGCTGATGTGGCTCAACCGCTTCATGAAGGTTCCGGTCTGTATCGGAATCCAGCACGGCATTGGGGACTACGATCGTTTCTGGCGACGTCTGGAGGCCGGAGCGCTCGTCCGTCCCAACTGGCGCACCGTTGGCGTTTCTCGGGCAGTGCAAGCTTACCTGATCAGCAAGGGCGGAGCCTTTAACGAGAACAATACCCTGTGTATCAACAATGCGATCGACATCGAGCGTGCCGAGAAGTTGCAGCTTGACCGGGAGACTGCCAGAGACCAGTTGGGTCTGCCGGCTGATGCCCTCATAGTCGGCTGCATTGGCAGGCTGGTCCCGGTCAAGGGCCACAATATACTGATCAAGGCGTTCGCCACGATAGCCGGGAGCTACCCGCAGGCTCAGGTCGCGATAATCGGTGGTGGTAGGTCCCATGCCGGGCTTGGCGAGCTTGCAAGCAGTCTGGGAGTCGCTGAAAAAATACATTTTCTCGGCACTCGCGTCGACGCGATGCAATACGTGAAAGCCTTTGATCTCTTTGTAATGCCGTCCTACAGCGAGGGATTACCTTTGTCGTTACTGGAAGGGCTGAGCGGACGATTACCGGCCATAGGCTCGGATATCGATAGCCTGAAGCCCATACTGGAAGATAGCGGCAGTTTGCAGTTCCGGGTAGGAGATCACGATGATCTTGCAGCCAGACTTGAAGAAATATTGAACATGTCGCCCGAGCAGAGACGGTCCATGGGCGAAACCGGATATGAATATCTGTGCCGGGCTCACAGCATCGACGATTTCCGAGCGAATTATCGTCAATTGATATCGGGCATGGCTCGTTCCTTCGCCGGAGCCAACAATGAATGAGCTTCCACTGGTCGATGTCGTCGTGCCCTGTTACAACCACGCCGCCTTCGTCAAGGATTGCATCGACAGTGTTTTGGCCCAGAGCTATCCCAATATACGCCTCCTGGTAATTGACGACGGGTCAAAGGACGAGAGTCCTCAGATTCTCAGAGAAATGGCCACAAAGTACGGCTTCAATCTGCGGGTTCAGACTAACAAGGGGCTGTTACCCACGCTTAACGACGCGTTGCACGAGGTAAATGGCGAATATTTTGCTCCATTTGCCTCCGACGACATCATGCTGCCGGATCGCATTGCTCTTCAAATGGCTCATATGCAGGCGCATCCTGAGGTGGCGATCTGTGGCGGGAACATCATACCGATTGACGACAGCGGCAGGGTGCTTGAGAAGAAGCGGCGCCGACGTCCTGCTCGTCGTCTGGATTTCGATAGCATCTTCAATAACCTGCTACCTGGTGCGCCAGCGCCAAGTTTTCTGATGCGGCGTGACGTCGTAATCGAAGTGGGCGGTTACGATACGGATTTGCGTATCGAAGATCTCACGATGATGCTCAAGGTGTGCAGTGCAGGGTATGTGGTAGATGTCCTGGAGGAGGAGTTAGCGTATTACCGGACACATGCCCAGAATACCCATGCCAATATCCGGTTCATGTTGGATGAGGTGCTCAAAATCTATGCATTGTTCGCGGATCACAAGGATTATGAAAAGGTTTGCCTGGATCATCGCAAGTCTGTGTTTCTCAAGGCGGCAAAACTCGACAAACCGCTTGCGCGTGAAATTATCAAACAGATACCTCTGCGCTCCTGGGACATGAAGACTCTCAGGGGCGCCACTCGGCTGTATTTGCAATGATCGGTTAAGGCCTGGCCGCTCTCAGCTGAACGTTTCAGGCACTGCAGCAGGCCGGAAGCGATTAATCGCCTCGCAGACTTGCGCCACATCTTCCATGCTCATTACCGGGCTGATTGGCAGGCTCAGCGCTTCATCATGAATTTTTTCTGTCAGCGGAAGATGCCTGTCGGCCAACTGCGGATATGCCTGCTGCTTGTGCGGAGGTATAGGGTAATGGATCAGCGTCTGAATGCCTTGTTCGCTAAGGTAACGTTGTAGTTGGTCGCGATAGACCGTTCTAACGACAAACAGATGCCAGACATGGCTGCTTTGCTCAGTCACTTGTGGCAGCAGCACACACGGATTGGTGATTCTCTCCCGATACAGGCTTGCGATCTTTCTTCTATGGGCTGTATCGGCGTCCAGATGGCTGAGCTTGACTCTGAGCATGGCTGCCTGCATCTCGTCCAGTCGGCTGTTTACCCCCTGATAGATATTGCGATACTTCTGGTGCGAGCCGTAGTTACCTAATGCACGCAGCGCTTCGGCCAGGGCATCATCGTTAGTTGTAATCGCGCCGGCATCACCCAGTGCGCCCAGATTCTTGCCTGGATAAAAACTGAATCCGGAGGCATGCCCCCAGTTTCCGGCCTTTTTATCTTTGCTATTGGCGCCATGTGCCTGAGCCGAGTCCTCGAGTACCAGCAGGTTATGCTGCTCGGCCAAAGCCATGATCTCCGGCATGGGGGCGAGCTGTCCGTACAGGTGAACGGCCAGAACAGCTTTGGTTCTGGCGGTGATGACTCGAGCCATGTTGTCAGGGCACAGGTTGTAGGTGTTTTCATCCGGTTCTATCAAAACCGGCTTGAGGCCGTTTTCGGTAATCGCAAGAATGCTGGCGATATAGGTGTTAGCCGGTACGATGACCTCATCGCCTTCTTCGAGTTTGCCGAGTTCTTTCCAGGCTCGAAGAACCAGAATCAACGCGTCCAGACCGTTGGCTACCCCCACGCAGTGCTTGGCGCCGCAGTATTCTCCGAATTCCTGCTCGAAAGCTTTCACTTGCTGACCCTGGATGTACCAGCCTGAATCGATGACGCTGGTGACAGCAGTAATGAGCTCCTCGCGATACCGGGCGTTAATAAGGTGTAAGTCCAAGAAAGGTATCTGAATCATATTTTTTTGCTCAGTTCAGCTTCAGCGGCGGTTACTGATGATCGACTGATTTCAAAAAAATAATTCAATTCATCCTCGCCGGTTACGGTAGCGCCCATCCGTTCGTGGAATTTTATAACTCCAGCGTTTCCTTTCATTACATCGAAGTGTGATTTTTCAAATCCTAAAACTTCAAATCCATACCTGTAAACCAGGAAAGCACTTTCAATCGCAGCATATTTTGTCTTGTCATTATTCAGTATCCAACTACCCCAACAGAACGAATTTTCACGCAGATCGTAGATGCGCACAGTTCCACAGGGTGTGCCATCGAGACGCTCAATAATAAAGTAGAACTGCAGTTTCGCCGCTTCATCCTTCTTATAGTTTTCGATCCACATTCTTTGCTCAGCCAAGCCCCCCGACACTTTGGACAGATACTTGTTGTAGCGATCATCCAGCCTCAGCCGCAGGATAAATTCTGCATCATCCGGTTCAACAAGGCGAAGGCGAACAGTCTTGTGCTCAAGATTCATTATTAATAGCCTCGAGAAAGCTTTTGTAATCGCGGATGTAATCAGTTTCATCGTAGTGTTTGTCAGCCAGAACCAGCAGAACGCAGTCGGGGCTGAAATCATGCATCTCTCGCCACAGCATCTTGTTAATCACAATACCTTTGGTAGGTGCGTCAAGCCAGACGCTAGTGCGATCAGTTCCATTGTCCAGCACCATCCGGCAAGACCCTGTAACACATACAGCTACTTGATTCAGATGCTGGTGAGCATGAAATCCCCTCGATACTCCTGGCTTCGTGGCAAATATGTAGTACACGCGCTTGATTTTGAATGGCACGGTCTTGCCGCTCTCGAGCGCAACAAGTGACCCTCTGTCATCTCCTAGCGGTGGAAATTCAACCCACTGAACCAAGCTCAAAATCCGCCCTCCACCAGCTGTAGTAAATATTGACCATAGCTATTCTTCTTGAGGGTCTGGGCTATACGTTGCAGATGTTTTTTATCTAGCCAGCCATTGTTGAAGGCGATTTCTTCCAGGCACGCGATTTTATAGCCTTGGCGTTTTTCAATGGTTTCAACGAATGCTCCGGCTTCCAGCAGGCTTTCATGGGTCCCGGTATCCAACCAGGCAAAACCGCGGCCGAGCAGTTCAACATTGAGATTTCCCTGCTCCATATAGGTCTGGTTGATGCTGGTAATCTCGAGTTCTCCGCGATCTGACGGCTGGACCTGCCTGGCTATCTCGATAACGGTATTGTCGTAGAAATACAGACCGGTCACAGCGTAGTTGGATTTAGGCTTCGCGGGCTTTTCTTCGAGTGAAACGGCTCGCTTGTTTTTGTCGAACTCGACTACGCCGAAACGCTCGGGATCCTTTACCTGGTAGCCGAATACGGTCGCACCTTCGGTCCGGGCGGCTACCTTTTGAAGCAGGGGCGTGAAGCCCTGGCCATAAAAGATGTTGTCGCCCAGTACGAGGCAAACCGAATCATCGCCGATAAAGTCTTCGCCAATGATGAAGGCTTGGGCAAGACCCTCAGGCTTCGGCTGTTCTGCGTAGCTCAGGCGAATACCGTAGTCACTGCCGTCGCCGAGCAGACGCCGATAGCCGCCAATATCCTCTGGAGTGCTGATCAACAGAATGTCGCGGATACCGGCCAGCATCAGGACCGACAGGGGATAGTAAACCATCGGCTTGTCGTAGATCGGCAGCAGCTGCTTGGAAACGCCTTTGGTTATGGGATAAAGCCGCGTGCCGGATCCGCCTGCGAGTACGATGCCTTTCATGTATTTTCTCCAAGTCGTGTGAGCCGGTAATCGCCGCTCATGACGCGCTGCCACCAGGATCGATTGGTCAGATACCATTCTACTGTCTTGCTGATTCCCGAATCGAAGGTTTCCGTCGGCTGCCAGCCGAGTTCGCGCTGGATCTTGCTGGCATCGATGGCATAGCGCTTGTCATGGCCCGGTCGGTCTTTCACGAAGGTTATCAAGTCTCTATAAGACGCAATAGCAGGGTCGCGCTCAGACGGCGCCTGTTGGTCAAGCAGATCGCAGATAGCCTCCACCACTTCCAAGTTGCGCTTTTCGTTATGGCCGCCAATGTTGTAGGTTTCGCCGGGCTTTCCCCTGGTCAGAACCTCGAGCAGTGCGCGCGCATGGTCCTCCACAAAAAGCCAGTCCCTGATTTGTGATCCGTCGCCATAGACTGGCAGTGGTTTACCTGCCAGGGCATTTAGAATCATATGGGGGACAAGCTTCTCGGGAAAATGGTAGGGGCCGTAGTTGTTCGAGCAGTTTGTCAGCAGTACAGGCAATCCATAGGTTCTGCTCCAAGCGCGTACCAGATGGTCCGAGCTTGCCTTTGACGCCGAGTATGGAGAGCTGGGTGCGTACGGAGTGTTTTCGGTGAACAGATCATCAGGATCCTCCAAATCGCCGTAAACCTCATCGGTGGAGACGTGGTGAAAACGAAAGGATGTCCTCGCCATTGAGCTAAGTCCGCCCCAGTACTGCCGCGACGCTTCGAGCAGGGTATATGTGCCTACGATATTGGTCTGGATAAAACTGCCGGGCCCTTCAATCGACCGATCCACGTGAGACTCGGCGGCGAGGTGCATTATGGTGTCGGGCAGGTGCTTGTCGAAAATCTGTTTTATCTGGTCCGAGTTGCAAATGTCGGCCTGTTCAAAAGCGTAGCGTGGGCTTTTCGCGACGCTTGCCAGCGATTCAAGGTTCCCGGCGTAAGTGAGCTTGTCGAGATTGACCACCGAGTGATCGGTGTGCTCGATAATTTGACGAATCAGCGCAGATCCAATAAATCCGGCTCCACCGGTGACGAGAATTTTCATGAGAGACCTTTTTTCTCTGTGTATAGAGCCTGGCGGCTGATGCTTGTCATTTTCCACGGATCAGGGAAATTGCAGAGGTACCTGCCAGCGCCCAGTCTTTTTCATAGCGAAGCAGGTGTCGATAGTTGCGGTTGCGCATTCGTCTGGGTAAAGATCTGCCGAGGCATCGCATATCCGAGATATCGATCAAGCCGAGTTCGCCGCCCTGCGTCAGAACGATATTGCCCAGATGTAATGAGCGAAAGTAGATCCCGAGGTCGTGCAGGTGGGTTATAAACTCGCCGAGCATACCGAAAAGCTCAAGTTGCTCAATGCTGGGTTGTTCGTTGAGTAATTGACGCAGTGTTGTGCCTTCCAGGGGTTCATAGTGGACTACTGATCGATACGGGTTGCTCAGTTTGTACAGTTGAATGATGTGCGGGCAGGGAATCCCCAACGCTTTCAGTTGCTTCGCATTGGCCGCAAAACGTGCCGCTGGCGGAAACAACACCGTTTTCGAAAACCAGCTCTTGCGGCGGAACAGCTTTAGAAAAGTACCGTTTTTCAGGCGCAACACTTTTTCGCCATGGCCGTCTTGCTCTATAACAACGGCGCCCTGGCGCATAGCCGCGAACTGCTCGCTACTCAATGGCTGCATGAGAGGTTCCTGAACCAAAACCGCAGTTTACCGCACTTTCGCAGTGTCCGCTGCGGCCCGGTTTGCTGTGTTAAACTCTGGGCCCGGTCCATTTTCGCGAAGTGCCCATGTCAGATTCCGAGAAAGAAAGTTTCGCCCGGTCCAGTGCGCGGATCTAT
>NVWL01000070.1 GCA_002733645.1 Oceanobacter sp. | reverse complement strand
CGTCTGACAGCGTAACGCCAACGTGCTGACCGAAAGTGGGGGAGGCTGGATCGATGTCTGCGGCAACATCAAATATCGAGCCACGGCTGGCACGCACCAGTTTGCCCTGGGGGTGGCGGCGTTGGAAGTGCAAACCGCGCAGCACGCCCCTGCGAGAGCGCGAGTGATTGTCCTGTACGAAAGCCCTATCCATGCCAGCTTCACGGTAACGCTCGGCTTGAAAGCTTTCCAGAAAGAAGCCGCGCTCATCGGCAAATACGGTAGGTTCGATAATGAGAACGCCGGGCAGTGCCGTTTCAATAATCTTCATTGCTCGGCCCCTGGGCGAGCACTTTGCTCAGATACTGGCCATAGCCTGTTTTGCTGAGCGCCTGGGCATGGGCTTTCAGCTTCTCAGCCGACAGCCAGCCCTGATTAAACGCGATTTCCTCAAGACAGGCGACCTTGAGACCCTGGCGCGCTTCAATGGTCTGGACAAAATGGCCGGCATCCATCAGTGACTCGTGGGTTCCGGTGTCGAGCCAGGCAAAACCGCGACCAAGCAGACTGACATTCAGGTCTCCGCGCTTCAGATAGGCACTGTTCACGTCGGTGATTTCCAGTTCGCCGCGCCGTGACGGCTTGATGTTTCTGGCGATTTCTATCACGTCGTTATCGTAAAAATACAGTCCGGTCACCGCGTAGTTGGATTTGGGGACGGCCGGCTTTTCTTCGATAGAGACAGCCCGGCCTTCAGCGTTGAAATCCACCACGCCGAAGCGTTCCGGGTCGCTCACATGGTAGCCGAACACAGTCGCGCCCGAGGTGCGGGCTGCGGCCTCCTTGAGCATCGCGCTGAACCCGTAACCATAGAAAATGTTGTCGCCCAGTATCAGGCACACATTGCTGTCGCCGATGAATTGCTCGCCAATCAAAAAGGCCTGGGCCAGCCCGTCCGGTGAAGGTTGTTCGGCATATTCAAGACTGATGCCGAAGTCAGCCCCGTCTCCGAGTAACTTGCGAAAGCTGGGTAGATCCTCCGGCGTTGAAATAACCAGGATCTCCCGAATGCCGGCAAGCATGAGGACCGACAGAGGATAGTAGATCATCGGTTTGTCGTAGATTGGCAGCAGTTGCTTGGATACGCCCCGTGTAATCGGATGAAGGCGGGTGCCCGATCCGCCTGCCAGAATGATGCCTTTCATATTGGTTAATCCTTTTCCACTGTGGCGGTAGCAGATTCTGCTGCCCCTAGACGGGTGAGTTGATAGTCACCGCTGAGTACGCGCTGCCACCAGGGACGATTGATCAGATACCACTCTACGGTCTTGCGGATCCCTGAATCAAACGTTTCGCGGGGAACCCAGCCGAGCTCGCGCTGGATCTTTGATGCATCTATCGCATAGCGCTGATCGTGTCCTGGGCGGTCCTTCACGAAGGTGATCAGCTCTTTATAGCTTTCCAGGGTCGCGGGTCTCTCATCCACGGCTAGTTCGTCGAGCAGCGTGCACAGGGTCTCTACCACTTCCAGATTGCGTTTCTCGTTGTGCCCACCAATGTTGTATGTCTCTCCCACCCGACCACGAGTTGCCACCTCAACCAGTGCGCGAGCGTGGTCTTCAACATAAAGCCAGTCACGAATCTGCCCGCCATCGCCATAGACCGGCAATGGCTTACCCTGAATCGCGTTTAGGATCATGTGGGGAATCAGCTTCTCAGGGAAGTGGTACGGTCCGTAGTTGTTCGAACAGTTGGTGATAACAACGGGTAAACCGTAAGTGCGGTGCCAGGCTCGAACCAGATGGTCTGAGCTGGCTTTGGTTGCCGAGTAGGGAGAGCTTGGTGCGTAAGGAGTTTCTTCGGCAAATAGCGATTCGTCTCCCGCAAGGTCCCCATACACCTCATCGGTGGACACATGATGGAAACGGAAGTTTGCCTTGCGTGAACCATCCAATGTTTGCCAGTACGCCCGGGCGCTCTCCAGCAGACTGTAGGTGCCTACGATATTGGTCTGAATAAATGCGGCCGGGCCATCAATCGATCGATCGACGTGAGACTCGGCGGCCAGGTGCATGACAATGTCCGGCTGGAAGTCTGAAAATAGCCTTGTCATGGACTCCTGATCGCAGATGTCCATCTGACGGAAGCTATAGCGCTCGTTGACCGCGGCGTCGGCGAGCGAGTCAAGATTCCCTGCGTAGGTGAGCTTGTCGACGTTGGCGACTAGGTGCACAGTGTTTGCTACCAGCTCGCGGATGACGGCGGAGCCTATGAAGCCTGCGCCGCCGGTGACGAGAAAATTTAATCGTTCAATCGAACTCATTATTGGCAAGGTCCTTGCTATGTCCCGTATACGGGCTCAGGTGTCAATTTATTTGCATGTAGCTGAGTTTTGCGGATCACTAAGAGCCAGTATCTGAAAAAATGTAGGAGCGTTTTGATTCTAATGTGAGTGCAGGAGGGGTTGTCCAGCACGCTGAGACCACGAGAGTATTGCGTCCCCAACCCCTTTGAATTTCCCGGGGGCGCGCGAATTCTGAGAATGCTTGACGCTGCTACACAGGTTGAGAAGACAGGTTGCTTGGAGCAAGCCTAGATGAAAAAGAAGATAGAAGTCACTAAACCGTTCCTTCCGCCACTTGAGGAATTCTTGCCGTACCTCGAGCGCATTTGGGAGAGCCGGGTGCTGACTAACGCGGGGCCGCTCCATCAGGAATTCGAAAGCCGCTTAGCTGAATATTTGGGTGTCGAGCATATAAGCGTGTTTAGTAACGGGACCTTAGCCTTGATTACGGCGATTAAAGCGCTCGGGTTAAGCGGAGAGGTGATAACCACACCATACTCATTTGTAGCTACAACACATGCTTTAGTCTGGAACGGGCTAACCCCGGTATTTGCCGATGTTGATAAAAAAACTTGTAATCTTGACCCCGATAAAATTGAAAAGGCCATCACGTGCAAAACGTCGGCTATCCTGCCCGTGCACTGTTATGGCGTGCCTTGCGATATAGATTCGATACAACGAATAGCGGAAGACTATCGACTAAAAGTGATTTACGATGCGGCTCACGCCTTTGGAGTTAAAGTAAATCAGAGGTCAATATTAAGCGCGGGTAATTATTCAGTGTTAAGCTTTCACGCGACAAAAGTTTTTAATACATTCGAAGGTGGAGCTATAGTTTCCGCGAGCAAGGAGTCGAAGCAGAGAATTGACCGGCTAAAAAACTTTGGATTCATAGACGAAGTAACTGTGTTGGATGTAGGTATAAACGGAAAGATGAATGAACTGCAGGCTGCAATGGGCCTACTTCAGCTGAGCTATTTCGACAGCGTGATGGAGCGGAGAGAAAAAATCTATAAGCGATACGTAAACGCATTTTCCTTGATGCGTGAAGTTGATTTTGTAGTTGTAGATGATCATATTTCCTGGAACTACGCGTATTTTCCGATATTTGTAGGGGGGGAAGGGCCCGCGTTGCGTGACGCGATTTATGCGCTATTGAAAAACGAAGGGATTAACGCTAGGCGGTATTTTTTTCCCGTTATTCACCGCCTCGACGCCTATAAAGGAAAAGAGTTCGCACCTATGGCGTTGTCGAATGCCGAGCGGTTGGGCGACCAAGTGATATGCCTCCCCATCTACGATGGGCTTGGAGAGGAAGACCAAGATCATATTATATCTATAGTGAGAAACTTTTTTTTGGAAAAAAACGGGGATGGAGAAATATGCTGCTCGCGGTAGTCGGAGCTGGTGCGTTTGGTAGGGAAATAATGCCGTATGTCCAGCGCGCAACACAGAAGCTTGGCGCTAATCACGTTAAGATAGTAAGTGTGGTCGAAGAGCAGTACCTGGACTCTTTTAGCGACGCTGGTGTGATTGGACTCGCGGAGTTCGCTAATATCGCCTGCCCAGGCGAGGACAAAAGGTTTTGCATTGCTATTGCCGACTCTTGCGCTAGGGAGAGGATATCTGGATTTCTAGAGTCAAGATATATCTTGCCTTTCGATGTGATCTCTGATGAAGCTGTTGTTTACGGCAGTGCAAGTATTGCTAGAGGAGTAGTTGTTTGCCCTTATTCAGTGATTTCTGCTGGTAGCATAATTGGCAAACATTTCCACAGTAACTTTTTTTCTTACGTCGCTCATGATTGTATGATAGGTGACTTTGTTACCTTCGCCCCTAGGGTAACGTGTTGTGGCAGTGTTGTGATTGAGGATCATGCGTACATCGGTGCAGGTGCGGTGATAAAGCAAAGCGGTGATAGCGAAGTTATAGTAATCGGTCGCGGAGCCGTGGTGGGTATGGGGGCAGTTGTTACCCGCAGCGTAGCTCCTAATGTAACTGTTGTCGGAAACCCAGCTAGAGTGGTTTAAGTGCTCTTTGTCCGAGCAAAGAGCCTAGTGACGCACCAATTTTCGAAGTGTTTTTGGATATAATAGCGGAGTTCACATGGTATCTTGCGATTCAGGTTCATTTGTCTGTCATTTAGTGCCGAATGACAAGTTTATCGACTCCGTATATCTGGCTTTTGAAAATGCTGCTCAAGGCCGGAGCCGATTTATTATGATCGGTGAGCCGTGCGAGCTTACTTACATTCGCGTCGCACCAGTCGAATTTCTTTCGACAGCCGAGGCGGTTGACGCTATTTCGCTGCCCCAGTGCAAAGGAGTGGTGCTTCATAGTCTACTACAAGATATGGTGCCAGTTATTCAGCAGGTACCGTCAGATAAGCCTATTATTTGGCTAGGATGGGGGTTCGACTTCTACGATCTATTATTGCCAGGCATGCATCCTGCGGGGCGCTTCTTGCCGGAAACGAAGAAGCTGCTATCAAATAACGAAAGTTCGTTTCAGCAATACCTAAAACCACCCTCTACGCCCAGTTCGGCTATACGTAAAATTATTAATAGAATTAATTATTTTGCATGCTTAGACACTGAGTACGATGCTGTGCTTAGGTTGAATGATTGGTTTCGGCCGAAGCATTTTCGATATGTTTATGAGCCGGTGGATGACGAACTTTTGGTGTCAGTCGCCGGAGAGGCTTCCGGTGATTATATTGTTGTTGGTAATAGTGCGTCTCCAGAGAACAACCATATAGACATATTCCATAAAATAAAAAGCTACGTGCTGCATTCTGGGTTAAAGGTTTATGTGCCATTGGGTTATGGGGATCAACGATATCGTGACCAAGTTGTCGACATCGGCTATAAGATTCTCGGGGAAAGCTTTTGTCCAATAATGGAGTTTATGGATAAAGCAGCCTACATAACACTGCTTAGGGGCTGCCGCATGGCCTTTATGGGTCATTCTCGGCAGCAGGCGATTGGAAATTTGGTCTATTTGCTAGCCGCCGGTTCTGTTGTGTATTTTAACCCTGAAAGCCCGCTATATCAGTTTCTGAAACGCAATGGCGCTACAGTCTTTCCAATTGATGAGTTTCCAGATGATGCTGATGAGGCGCGTTTTTCATTAAGCTCTGAGGGCCTCCGCGATAACCGCGCCCTAGTAAAGAAAATTTGGGGACGAGATGCTGAGAATGAGGCGGTAAGAAGAATTCTGAAACTAATGTGGGCTGGTGCTTGGTTAGTTAGCAGTGGTTCGGAAAAGGCGCAGAATTCCACAGGGGGCGTACTTGATCCTCTACTTAGTGTGGTGATGCCAGCGTTTAACCGAGCAAGTTTTATAATTAGTTCGGTAAATTCGGTTTTGTCTCAGCAAGACGCTGACTTTGAGTTAATAGTTGTTGACGACGGCTCAACTGATGGAACAGTGGATTTATTAAAAAGCCTGGCGGATAGTCGTATGCGTCTGTTGTTTCAGGACCACAAAGGCGGGGCAGCTGCAAGGAATGCAGGGGTTTTAGCGTCAAAGGGAAAATACATCGTAGTCATGGATAGTGATGACGTGATGCCTGAGGGTGCGCTAAAGCGAATCGTTGAAACGATAACAGCGCATCCTGATGTGGATGTGCTGTACGGTGATCTTTTGATTTGCGATGAAAACCTTGTTCCAAAGCAGCGTACTAATTACCCTGATTATTATGATGTTGATTTACTTCCATTGCTCATAAGGTATAACCGCTTGCCTCATGCCGGCACCGCAATCCGTCGCGCGAAGCTGCTGGAAGTTGGTCTTTATGATGAAGGCTTTGAAAGATGTCATGACTATGAGTTGTGGGGTCGGCTCTCATTTACAGCGCGTTTCAAGAAAATTGATGCGATACAATATCATTGGCGTCGACATCAAAACTCGCTTTCGAACGTACGCACGCTCGAGTATGAGGCTAGGGTCGTTCAAGGTATGTTTGATCGTTATCCCGCAGATCTTTTATTCGACTCCCTTGCTGGCCAGCACTCGATCGAAGCAAAAGGTTGGCAGTGTTTATCAGACGTTTTTGACCGAATCCATGTGAGTAACTACGCTGATGAGGCCCGCCGGCGAGCTACGGCCTCCAGCAGCGAGGGGGTTGCGAACAGTTTTGGCACGGGCTCGACTGAGTCTGGTCCAATGTTTACGATAGTAGTTACGACGTATAATCGTCCTTATATGCTAAAAGATGCACTAGCAAGTATAGCTAATCAAACTTTTCGCGATTTTGAGGTGGTCGTAGTAAACGATCACGGCGAGCCAGTCGAAAATCTGGTAGATAAAGTTGATTTTCCGCTCATTTATTTGCGTCAGGCGAGCAACAAAGGCCCTGCAGCGGCACGCAATGTTGCGTTTCGGTTGGCCAAAGGGCGCTATATCACTTACCTTGACGACGATGATGTTTTTTTGCCCGACCATCTTCAGTCATTGGCTACGGCGCTAGACTCTCATCCCGACACTGTTGTCTACGTCAGTGCGGTGTATGTTACTGAGAGCTTGGAGCAAGGCTCTCGTACTGAGTTGGCCAGAGAGGACCGGTATGTTCACGATACCTATTCCAAGGAACGGCTGTTTGTTGATAATTACATCCCAATCAATACTTTCGCGTGCCCCAGAAGTCTCGCGATGGCGGTTGGTGATTTCGATGAAACGTTATCGGGCTTGGAGGACTGGGACTTTCTCCTACGACTGGCCTCGCGCTCAGGCTTCATTCACGTGCCGTGCACTACCGTTGAAGTCCGAATGCGAGCTGCTGGCGAAGCGTTTGAACGGCGATCCGAGCAGGCTTCAAAAGACTACGCAGAACTCTATCAGGAGATTTACCGGCGACATTCTGATCTGGGTAGCGCGCAGGTGGGCCAGGGACGGGCCGCTCAGCTACGCCGGTTGGGAGTCGAAGTAAAAGGGGGGGCAGCATCGGTGCGCAACTGGCTGGCGGCCCGAACCTTGACGCCGGTGCAGCAACGCCTCATTGCGCAGTATCAGGACGAGCACAAAGACGCTGCCGCGCAGCTATGCATTGTGATCACCGACATGGAAGATGACAGGCCTGCTCTTGAGCGCAGCCTCGATTCCGTGCGCAATGCCAACATCGACGGTCTCCAACCTTTGATCATCAGCGCTTCTCCACCCCCGGCAGAATTACAGGGGTTCTGGGTTCAGGCAGACAGCGACAACTGGGTCAGCGTGCTGAACGAACAGCTTTGCGCCGCCAGTTGTGACTGGATCATGTTGCTGAAGGCGGGAGACGAGCTGACCGACAGTGGTCTTTTGATGCTGTCTTTGGAGCTACAGGGTGATCCCCAGTGCCGCGCGATCTATTGCGACGCGCTTTATCGACAGGACGATGGGGAGTACGGTGCCGCTCTGCGTCCCGACTTCAACCTGGATTATCTGCTCAGCTTCCCCCGGGGCGTTGCTCAACACTGGTTGTATCGCCGCGCGCACCTTGTCGATCTCGATGGTTTCAACCCCGAGATGGGGGAGGCCATGGAACTGGATCTGATCCTTCGGCTTGTCAATCAGGAAGGAGGTGCTGGCCTGGGCCATATCTCCGAACCTCTGGTCATCTCGGCAGCCCCGGTACTTCGCGATAGTCCGGACGAACGCTCAGCCATACTCGATCACTTGCAGGCTCGCGGTTATGGGCAGGCGCAGTTGGATAGCATCCGTCCGGGCCAGTACAGGATCGATTATGGACACGGTGTGGAGCCTTCGGTTTCCCTGATAGTGATCGTCAGAGACGATCTGGCGATGGCGCAGCGTTGCGTCATGAGTGTTCTCGAACACACGCGCTATCCCCATTACGAAATCCTGCTGATTGATAACCACAGTCAGGAATCTGCAACACTCGAATGGCTTGCAGGTGTGGAACAGATGGGCTCGAGCCAGATAAAGGTGCTGCGATCTCCGGAGCTTCTGAGTCACAGTGAAGCGTGCAATCAGGCGGCATTGAATGCCAATGGCGATTATCTGCTTTTGCTGCGCCCGGATGTGGCCGTGATCGGGTCGGACTGGCTGGATGCCTTGATGAATCATGGACAGAGATCTGAGGTAGGGATAGTAGGGGCCCGTACAGTGAATGCGGAGGGGCGTGTCACCCATGCAGGCCTCATACTTGGCCTGGAGGGGCCTGCTGCGGGCGTTTTCCTCGGTGAGTCTCTGGACGTTGCCGGCTATATGCAGCGGCTTCAGGTCGATCTGAATATAAGCGCAGTTGCTGATAGTTGTTTTCTGGTGCGCAAAGCTCTCTTTATTCAGTTGGGGGGGCTGGATGTGCAGCAGTTTCCTGAGCAGGGCGCAGATGTGGATTTGTGTCTACGGGTATCGGAAAGTGGCCACCTGATTGTATGGACGCCTAGGGCTACCTTGCTGCACGGCATGAAACGAGAAGCGATGCCGGTTCCTACTGAAGATGCGCTTTATGCTCGATGGTTACCGCGTCTGGCGCGGGATCCCGCTTATAACCCCAACTTCTCGCTGGCCGAGCCGGGCGGCTTCAAGCTGGCTGATCCGCAAATATCCTGGAGACCTTTAAATGTCTTTCGTCCGGCACCTGTCATTTTGGCGCACCCTGCCGATGAAACCGGATGTGGGCAGTACCGGATCATTCAGCCATTCAGTGCGTTAAAGGCTGCTGGTTTGATTGATGGTGCCATATCTCATGGGCTGATGCATGTCACTGAACTTGAACGCTACGATCCGGATGTGGTGGTGCTTCAGCGACAGATCGGCAGTGAGCGGCTTGAGGCGATGCGGCGCATGTGTGCGTTCTCCAGCGCCTTCAAGGTATATGAGCTGGATGACTACCTGCCCAACTTGCCAATGAAGAGCGTGCACAGAAGCCATATGCCCAAAGATATCGTCAAATCCTTGCGTCGGGGGTTGTCTTATGTCGACCGATTTGTCGTTTCCACCGCAGCCCTAGCGGAGGCCTTTGCTGACTTCCATCCAGATATCCAGGTGCGTAATAACACGCTTGATCCTCGCCTTTGGGGCACGAGCTTGCCTGCGAGCGAGAGAAGAACTGCTGCCAAGCCCCGGGTCGGCTGGGCGGGAGGAGCGAGTCATACCGGTGATCTGGAAATGGTCGAAGACGTGATCAAAGCGCTTGCCGACGAAGTAGAGTGGGTGTTTTTTGGCATGTGTCCTGACAAATTGCGACCTTACATCCACGAGTTTCATCCGGGCGTTCCGATCGCCCAGTATCCCGCCGCTCTGGCACGCCTGAATCTGGATCTGGCGTTGGCTCCGGTAGAACAGAACCTGTTCAACGAGTGCAAGAGTAATCTCCGGCTGCTTGAGTATGGCGCTTGCGGCTATCCGGTTATCTGTAGCGATATACGCTGCTATAGCGGCGACCTACCGGTTACCCGGGTCAAGAATCGTTACCGGGACTGGGTGGACGCGATACGCATGCACCTGTCAGATCCTGATGCCAGTGAGGCGATGGGAAATGCGTTGCGAGAGCGGGTGAAAAACGAATGGATGCTGGAGGGGCCGAATTTGGAGCGCTGGAAGGAAGTCTGGTTGCCAGACTGATTTTCCAGGCACGCGATTAAAGAATCTGCGGAATCGGACGATAACTGGACTAAGGCTGGAGGGTATCTCAGCCGCGCCACCGCAGGTGCCCAGGGGTTGACAAAGAATTTTTTCAAAACTCCTAAAGCTTTGGTAAGTGGCGTCGATACAGTAACTGAATGCGAACTCGATGGGTGCCTGGGCAAGTCCGGCCCTGAGATCGCTGCTCAGGCAAACATAACCAAGTTTACGAGGTACTTACCATGGCTCTTACAGTCAACACTAACGTAGCTTCACTCAACGCCCAGCGTAACTTGGGTGCTTCTTCAAATAACCTGCAGACCTCTCTGCAGCGCCTGTCTTCTGGTTCGCAGATCAACAGCGCCAAGGACGATGCCGCCGGTCTGCAGATCGCCAACCGTCTGACCAGCCAGGTCAATGGTCTGGGTGTTGCGACCAAGAACGCGAATAACGGTATTTCCATCGCGCAGACCGCGGAAGGTGCTCTGCAGGAATCGACCAACATTTTGCAGCGTATGCGTGACCTGTCTCTGCAGGCTGCCAACGGCTCAAACGGTGAGACCGAGCGGGACGCATTGAACTCGGAAGTGACCGAGCTGAAGAAAGAGCTGGATCGTATTTCCAACACCACGGCCTTCGGCGGCAAGAAGCTGTTTGATGGTAGCTTCGGTACTGAAACATTCCAGGTAGGTAGTGCTGCCAACGAAGCGATCAGCCTCAAGCTTAATGAAGTGAGCACCAAGGAGCTGAAGTCTGATTCTATTAGTAGCGGCACCATCGCGGAGCAAGCAGCGGCTACTGTTTCCGGTAGTGTAGCGGCGTCTTTCACTGTAGCTAGCGGTTCTGCTGATGGGACTGATCGGGTATTCACGATCACGGCTGATTACGCTGAAGACGCAACTGCTGAAGAAGTTACCCAAGCACTTGCTACCGCCATCAACGATGCGAACATGGGCGTAGGTGCTTTCATTAATGCCGACGACGGTTCTATTGATTTGATAACTGATCGTGATACTGGTACCACCAATAGTGGTGATTTGACCTTGGCGGTGGGTAATGCCGCAGATCCTGATGCTGCGATTGCTGCTGCCACCACTGCCTTAGGTTTTGATGTCCTGGATTCTGATAATACTGTCAAGGATATCGACATCACGTCTGCCAAAGGCGCTCAGGAAGCTGTCTATATCATTGACGCCGCACTGCAGTCTATCGATAGCCAGCGTGCGGACCTGGGTGCTGCCCAGAACCGCTTCCAGTCAACTATCAGTAACCTGCAGAACGTCTCCGAGAATGCTTCCGCAGCTCGTGGCCGGATCCAGGATACCGACTTCGCTGCCGAAACTGCGAAGCTGACCAAGAACCAGATCCTCCAGCAGGCTGGTACTTCGATCCTGGCCCAG
>NVWL01000069.1 GCA_002733645.1 Oceanobacter sp. | reverse complement strand
TACCGCAAGATCGCCGCCTAAAATCAACCAACCAGATGAAACCAAATACTCGCCTATTTTAAAACGCCATATGTCTCAAATTATCTGACGACGGACACGTTAGGGGGATCATATTGTCTCGCCCAAGACCGCGGAATCTCCGCTTAATCCCAGCCAACGATGCAAGGAATATTGCGTAGCTTCATCATCTGAATAGATCAGAGAAAACGCCAGATCAAAAATACTCATGTGACGTTTACAGAAATTGGTCTCGTGACGTGGAACGTCGATCCGACCGTATCGTGAAATGTCATCAATGATGTCGCGTCCACAATAGGGCTGGTATATACACGTCTGACAATCCGGATCATTTTCGTTTGTCGACACCGCATTCAGTGCAGCTCGCTCAGGACTATCCCATCCCTTGGTCATATCACCGATCGATAAATCCATAATTCCTGAGCGCGAAAGCATTCTTGCTTCGTCCGTTGGATATATCTGCCCGTCATAATCGACCACAATGTAGTCGACGCCAACGGGGTTAGGATTTCTTAAATCCACATGCCGGTCCATTCCCGGCCTGAAAATTCGGCTCAGGCACAGACTGAAATAGACTTCTTCCACAATTTGGTCAGGATGAGACCAATTCCTAGCAATCAAGTGACTGATAAAATGGGCGTAATATTCATGCCACCGCTCAGAATGGTCGATCGATTCCGGATGTCGTTTTCGCGCAAAGCCCTGGTAATTGATGGGCCGCAAATAAATGCTGTTGAAACCCCGCTCGACGAAAGCGTCAATAAATTGTTCTATGTCTGGCGGCGCAATAGGATTTATCGTCGGCAGCGCTGATACTTTTTCAGCGCCGTAACGCTTCAAAACGAAATCCAAATTCCTTTGGAACTGCGAAGTCGTGTTCTTATCTTGAGTGCGCTGCAATTGGTGAGTGGCGGACGAACCATCCAACGAAGTGCTAATTTGAACCTCATCGCGATCAAAAATCGTGAGTATTTTATCATTGAGTTGCTGAAGGTTTGTGCAAATAACAGTCGTCAGGTTCGGTATATGACGACCTGCATCTAGCACAGCAGATATCAAATCTGGTCGCAACGTCGGCTCTCCGCCTTGAAATTCAATCTTTAACGATGCGCCGGAAAAATTCGTAATCAGATCAATAATCTGTCCTAAAGTTTGATCGCTCCAATCAAACCCGGTCGCGCTTTCGGCAGCGCGTGATACCTGACAGTAGCTGCAAGCAAGATTGCAGCGCAAAGTTGGTACCAGTATAAGATAACTCATTTCGAATACCGCCGTGTTTCGGCGGGCTTGGGCGAATTTCGACGCATTAATGGCTAGCTTACTGCTCCACAATAGATGTCGGTCATCTAGGAATTTCAAATCTTGATCGGAAAGTTTTTGAGTTTCATACCGATGGAAGAAATCGGTGCTGGATCGGAAAAAGCGCCCTTCTTTGTTCGCAAAGATATATCTATCTGAAATCCTGCGACTTCTGAATTTAGGGTATTCTACCAATGGCGACATCCAGTTTTGAACTCCCAACTTTGAATATTATCGTCAATCTACTTTAGAAAATTGATATAACCAAGCATTCCGATTGTTATTGGGCGTTAATTAGGCTTGGTAGCAATGTAACCCTGTCTTGCTCCCTGATGAGCGTAGTTTTGGTAGCGACCGCCTGTTCTTATGCTAACCCACGATTACAAGGGCGAATATCGAGGGCAAAGTTGCGAACCTGTTGGGGGTCTGACAGCAGTCTTTCGGGCCTATGTGAGCCGCCACAGTCATGAGAGCGCACATGTGAACTTATGGCTGCTATAAGGGTGCCGAACCGAGAGTTTGTCCGGTAGCTTTGATAGCGTGTGCCGTCTTAGAACTTCAGTCGCTCACCCGTGTCCATCCTCCGTGCCAGTGCTTGCACAAAGCTGTCATATCTCTCTTTGCCTTTCGCCTGCGCAGCTGCGACTGCGCCATCGGGCAAAGGCGGGTTGGCCGTCAGCCAAAACCTGACAAACAATGCTAATGCTTCATTTCCAATCTCGACATGCCGGTCCAGTCGCTCAAGCTCACGGATAACCCGATCAATGCGCCTGCTGAATGCTGCCTCCATACGCTCCGAACCATCCGGCGACATAAACGAGACCAGCGCCGCTTCGACGAGCTCAGCCTGAGACACCCGCTTGCGCGCCGCATAATCGGCCAGGTGCCGCGCAACTTCCGGTGATAGCCGGAACGTATGTTTCGACTTCAAAGTTCGATCCCATCGCCAGGATCAAGCGCTGCTTGACGAGCATTGGCAGTCATCCGGCTGCGAAGTCGTTCTGACCGTGCCGCATCATCGTCCACGTCGTTGGCTTCAACAAAGTCAAACTCGTTTATCTGGGATTTTTGCGGAGGCGCAACTTCGACATGCATTGGCAGTTCGGGTTCGCGGCGCAAGCCGCCATTTGGATCATCGGACTCCGCGGTATCTTTATAGGCTAACCTCCGTGTTACCGTTATCGCCGCCAGCCCACTCCAATCATCCGGGGGCAAGTCTTCGCTGGCACTTGGCTTTGGCGGCTTGACGATCCGGCGTTGTAAGCGCGGGTCGGCGTAATAGCGCGCTTTCTTTGCCCGAACTGGCGGTGCTCCCGACACCATCACAATCTCGTCCGTATCGGGCAGCTGGAGCATTTCACCCTGGGTCAGGAGCGGCCGCGATGTTTCGGAGCGGGAGATCATAAGATGACCGAGCCAGGGCGATAGCCTGTGGCCAGCATAATTTTTCATGGCCCGTTGCTCGGTTGCCGTTCCCAAGGATTCCGATACCCGCTTGGCGGTACGCTCGTCGTTGGTCGCAAAGGCCACCCGGACGTGGCAGTTATCGAGGATCGAGTTGTTGGCCCCATAAGCTCGCTCGATCTGGTTGAGGGACTGAGCGATCAGAAATGCCTTGATGCGGTAACCCGCCATGAACGCCAGCGCACTTTCAAAAAAATCCAGCCGCCCAAGAGCTGGAAACTCATCCAGCATCAGCAGCAGCCGGTGCCGTTCGGGTCCGGCTTCCAACTCTTCAGTCAGCCGCCGCCCGATCTGGTTGAGGATCAGACGGATCAAGGGCTTGGTGCGGCTGATATCCGAAGGCGGCACAACCAGATAGAGCGTCACCGGGCAGTTCGCGTCAACAAGATCGGCGATCCGCCACTCCGAACGGCTGGTTACTTCTGCGATCACCGGATCGCGGTAAAGACTGAGGAATGACATGGCGGTCGAGAGGACGCCTGATCGCTCGTTCTCCGACTTGTTCAGCAACTCACGCGCAGCGCTTGCTACAACCGGATGGGGACCAGCCTCGCCCAGATGCGCCGTGGTCATCATTGCCTTGAGCGTCGTTTCGATAGTGCGGCCGGGGTCGGACAGGAATGCCGCAACCCCGGCGAGTGTTTTATCGGACTCTGCATAAAGCACATGGAGGATGGCGCCGACCAGCAAGGCATGGCTGGTCTTTTCCCAATGGTTGCGTTTCTCGAGGCTACCTTCTGGATCAACGAGCACGTCAGCAACATTCTGGACGTCGCGGACCTCCCGGATACCGCAGCGTACTTCGAGCAGCGGATTGTAGGCGGCGGACTGCAAATTGGTCGGGTCGAACAGCAGCACCCGGCTGAAGCCTGAGCGAAACCCTGCGGTCAGGTTCCAGTTCTCGCCCTTGATGTCGTGAACGATCGCCGAGCCTGCCCAGGTCAGCAAGGTTGGTATTACCAGCCCGACGCCCTTGCCTGACCGCGTCGGTGCAAAGCAGAGCACATGCTCGGGACCATCGTGACGCAGATAGCTGTTGTTGAACTTGCCAAGCACCACGCCCTGTTCGGCAAAAAGTCCGGCACGGACGATATCGCGGCGTGTCGCCCAATGGGCAGAGCCATAAGTGCTCGAGTTTCGCGTTTCCCGGCCGCGCCAGACCGACATGGCAATAGCGACCATGATCGCGACGAACCCGCCCGACGCGGCGATAAGTCCTCCGGTATCGAACACATGCGGCGCATAAGCCTCGTAGGAAAACCACCACCATAACAGGTCGTAGGGCCGATATATCGGATGGCCCCAAAGGCTGAACCATGGTTGTCCCAGTTCTGCCTGGAACTTGAGGGCAGATGCCGTCCACTGCGTCGCCGCCCAGACGCTTGTCAGGACGATGAATGTCACAGCCAGGATCTGGCCCCAGAGAATTTTTGCGGCGGTCACGGCATTGGCTCCTGCAGTTTGCAGATCAGTCAGGACGGCGCGCGCGCAGATGCAAGGGTATTTGGGTTTGGTGGAAAGGCTGGCGCAGGATCAGAAGCCTGGGCGTATCAGCCGATTATCAGCCTATAAGGTTTCAATCTCATATTCCGCCGATCCGCTCCACGTCAGTCGAACCATGTCACCCTGGACGACCGACTGAACGACATTAGGCCATAAAGCGGCAATACAGGTGCCGCCTTCATGCCGCACCGATGGATAGATGATACCATTATGGCCTTCGGCTCTCGCCTCGGCGGCGACCGCATTGCCTGCCGCATAGCCTTTGGCCGGGTCGGGATCGAGCGCCGGGTGCGCGGGCGCTCCGCGCAAATCGATGAAGACCCCTGACATGCTGGCAAGCATCTCGCCATATTCGACAACCGCGTTGAAATCGCCGGCATCTTCGAGCGCCCTGGTCAGATGATAACCGACTTCGGCAATGCAGGTCTCGATCACCAAGCCTGCATACCACGCGCCGCGGTCGGCCGGGTTGAAGCGCATGGGCATGCGCGGCTTGGCATAGGCAAAACTGGCATTGATGAACTTTGCATGCGCTACGCCGTGAACGAGTTCCTGCTCGCTGATGCCGCCGAGGCCGCGTTCTTCAGCAACCAGCCGTCCGCTGGTCGCGCCTTCAATCTCGGCGAGCAACTCGCTTTCGGCGGCCGTGTCCACAAGCGGATCCAGAACAGGCTCGCGCAGCCGCGCGCTCGCCACGAGCCTGATGGTGCGCGGAAAGGCTTCGCGCACCAACGGCAATATTGGGTCCGTCTCAGAACCCGCCACGCAGCGCGTCTACATATTGCCGGGTCTCGAGCATCCGCGGGATGCCGCCTTCAATCATTGCTTCGATCGGTGATTTGCGGTCGAAGACGGGCGCCCGGTTCTCAAGGCGCGGCCAGCGGTCGGCCATGTCGTCGGCGAACAATAGGTGGAGCCCTTTGAACACACCGATCAGTGCGGAGGCACGGGTCAACTGGTCCTGGCTCAATGTACCATCCCATTTGCCAGCCTTTATCCGGTCCCAGGTACTTTCGGAAACCCCCAGAAGGGCGGCACCTTCAGCATTACTCCCACCCCAAATGTCGATCAGGCGCAAAACGGCTTTGACCGCTGTACCGGTCAGGCGTTTGCGGTCGCCATTGCCTGCGAAATTCTGCAAGCCGACTGCCGCGGATCCTGCTTTATTCGTGACTGCTGCGCTTTCCATGTTCGCGTCTCCTGATGCGTATATACGCATCATATGGTGCGATTGTCAAGATGAGCCGGATGTTCGCGGTGTCTAGGCCTTTAAATGCCGATCCCCCGAGACCGCCCGAGCGTCCAGTCTATTCCGCCACCAGCTTTCACCATTCCCGTGACATTTTGTCCCAGTTGCCTGTCGAGTTGCGGTCGCCAGGGAACGAGTTCAAATCCCAGGCCATCGTCGATCATCGCGAACCGTCCCGATGCGAGTTGCAGGCGCTCACGGTAGATACCCGATACCGCGTCGCCTTCGGCGCTCGGCCGGTGCGGAAGGCCGGTACGCGCGGCGATTGCATCGCATGCCTCGGCCAGTTCCCGCGAACGCAATGTGCTTGATAGGTTTCGCGCCATGACGACGCGGCCACCCCGGCGCGTAGCGAGGCCTTCGGATATCAGATGCTCGGCCCGCTCCGACTTCGCCCGTTCAATCTCGGCGCCAAAGCCGCCCAGTGACTGCGCCGGATTGGACGACAATAATTGCCGGTCGAGCCAAGTGCTACCTCGCGCTGTAATCTGCTCGCCCAGCGGCAGATCGGACCGGGCCCAAAGTGACTGCCCGGGTCGTCCGCGCCGATCGGTCCAGCTCCTGAGTTCAACGATCGCGCCGGGAGCGGCATCGCTGCTCTGGTCAAGATCCGAGAAGCGCAGATGATGCACCCGTCCATCAGCGCCGTCGATCACCGCATAGGCCTCACCAGTCAGTTCGTCGTGCAACCCGCGCTCGACGAGACGGCCGATGACCGGCTCATCTGTCGCGCTCATATGGACAGCGAAGCGTCCGGGATCTGCGTCGATACCGGCACCTGTCATGGCATGGTGCATGGTTTTGATAATATCTCCGCGAACGCCGAGCTGGCGCAGTGTCGGTTCAAGGTCATGCTTGAACGTCCAGCACGCCGGCGCGATCCTGGTCGCAAGCCCCAGACGCTCGAGCTTGCCCGCGCGTCCGATCAGATGACGGTCCATCGAGGATTGTGGACGCGGCGGGGCAGGGCGCAGGTCGACGACACCGCCGAGATTATCGGCCATGCGCTGAAGCCGGCGGTCGAGGCTGGTCAGGCGGTCCGCGCCCACTTCGCGCGCCAAAGCCTGATCGATTTCATGCTCACTGCGAAGCCCAAGCTCGGCAGTGACACGCGCCTCGGCGCGGCCACGCATCCCTTCACGTATATAGTTCTTGTCGATGATGAGATCGTCGCCATCGTCGGTCTTGCCGCGCACGAGGATATGAACATGGGGATTGTCTGTGTTCCAGTGGTCGACCGCGACCCAGTCGGGCCCAGTACCAAGATCGGCCTCCATGTCGGCCAGCAGCTCGCGGGTGAACGCCGGGACATCAGCCATCTCGCCTGCATCTTCCGGAGAAACGATGAAGCGGAAGTGATGCCGGTCATCGGCGCAGCGTTCGGCAAAAGCATCGAAAGCAGCTGGCCCTTCGTCGCTTCCGAACAGCTCGGCATCACTCCCGTCTCTGCTGACACCCTCGCGCTTCAAATAGGCGATGTGCCGGGACAGCGGTGCGGCCGAGAAGCGCGACCCTGCATGCCGGACCACCCGTGCCTTGACGAGTACCCGGCGCTGTCCGTGATGCGAGCGGATCCCAAGCGCTGCAATTCGTCCCCGGGCATGACGCCCGGTGCCGCGCCCGCTACGCGCCGTGATGCCAACACGCCCCGCTTTATTGGACAGCGCGCGGACCTGGGCCACAAGCGACTTGGGCTTGGCGGATCGGCTGCCCCGATCCCGGACCTGCCCCGGTCTGATCTCGAAATCGTCGCTCACGGGATTTGACGGACCTGGCGGAGCGACGGCGCTGAAAGTGCCGGAATTGCGACATTTTCGATCGATGATGCCGGCAGGGTAGGCAATTGGCTGGCGCATATATTCCAGTAATTCCAACATCCTGCACCCCAACCGACGGCGCGTCTTTTATCTTGCCATCCCAATTTTCTCATCCTCCCAATCCCCCTCAAAATCCGCCAATCTGCGCCAATCCACGCCACCATTCGCCAGAAGAGCCGATTAGCGATCATTGCGGACGATTCATCGAAACGGGAACGAAAAGGCCGCTCTGGGGAACGGAACGGGCAGGGGTTGGACCGGGTGATGCAGAGGCGGGATTATTGTCCGATGCCTCCGATTCCGAATTTGCGCGAGCAGCGAAGAGCTGGCTTTGTGTCCAGGATTTGCGTCCAGTCTGCGCAAACAATGCGCTGGCGGCGACAGTCGGTGCGTTGCCAGTTTGGAGCATCGGTGCGATTCTGGCGACATAGGCCCGCGTTTCAGCAGGCAGAGGACGACCACGATCGCGCCAGTCCTGATAGCGGCCCGGTCCCGCATTATAGGCTGCCAGAAAGCCGGGTGCGCCGTAGCTGTCATACATTTCGCGAAGATAGCTGGCACCCGCCATGATGTTGTCGCGGGGATCAAACGGATCGCTTCCCAGCCCGAACCGGGTGCGCTGGCGCGCCCAGGTTCCGGGCATGAGCTGCATCAGGCCCATTGCTCCAGCTGAAGAAATAGCGCCGATCCGGCCCGCACTTTCAGCGCGCATCACGGCGTAGATCCACTGTTCAGGAAGGCCGAACCGCTGCGCGGCTTCAGCGACGTGCGAAGCAATGTCGATGACGTGCAGCGGCTTCTGCGCGGCAATATCTTGCCCAAAAGCCGGCTCGTCTCCAGAGAGACCAAATGCAGCGAGTATGACGGCAGCATGGACAAGCCCGCGCATCGCTCAACTTGCCGGATCGCGCCGCGACGGGCGCGACCAGACAAGCACATGATCGTTGCCGTTGCCCCTGAACAGGTTGGCGCGCAGCGGCCGGATGAACATCGGATCGTCAATCTGGACGGTGACATAATCACCGGCCTTCTCACCGACATGCTTCCAGCCTGCACCAATTTCACGCGCCTCGGCGTCCGGTCCGGCAATCACGCGATAATCCGGCGCGTTCTCGCTGTCCGATGGCTCCGCCGGAACGAGAGTGATGTCAATATCGAGCGTCAGCATGTGCAAACGTCCGGCAAAGCCGCCATCAGCGGCTACAAAATTTCCAATATGCATGTTTCAGTCTCCTTGGTTGGTGGTGGCAGAATAGAAAACTTGGGGTCTGGCGAACCAGATGGGGCGGCCATTGCCCACCTCGTCGGTCCAGACCGGCACCGCGCGGCTGATCACATCTGTCATCCGCAGCATGCCGAAATAGCGACCATCAAAGCTATCGGGGGCAGCCGGGTTCATCACGAACAGCTCACTGGCGCGCAGCTTGTGACAGCCGGACCAGGCAGGCAGCGGGCGACCCAGACGGTCGCGGGCACGCGCGACACCTGCGAACTTGCCGTCAATCGTTACCCCGTGCGCAAAGCGGCAGACACGCTGGCCGCGAACAGCGGCGATGCGCTTTATAAGCGGCATATTCGCCGGGAGATAATGGCGCTCGGCGAGCAATCGTTGCAGCGCCGGCGGCGGGTTAATGGCCACCCGCTCGCCGACGAGCAGGTTCGCCGTACCGCGAACGAGGTAAAGCCCGGTCGGCACGCTGGCAGTCCTGTTCCAGATCGCAAAGTGCGAGACCGGCACGATCAGCGTTGCAAGCGTGGCGGCTGCAACCATGGCCGGGATGAGAAAGCGCCCTGGCGTCATGACAACAAATCCCTGCGCCGCAGCCATGCGTCATGCCGCGCGGGCGAATAGCATCGCGGGGCTTCGCGCGCCGCCAGCCGGTTGTGAATATGCCGCCAATGATCGGGCGCGACCTCGCACGGATCAATAGCTGACGCCTCGATGGCATCGATCAGGCGGAAAACCCGTGCGACCTTGGGCCAGCCATGAACATGGAGAAGGAGCTCGCCGCCGGGATCGATCTGGGGGACCGGCGTGAGTGGTTCACCTGCACCAACCGCCCGGACAATATCGAGCGACGAGCGCAAGGTGCCATATTCATTGGATGCCCATCGCACCAGGCCGAACAGCTGACCCGCCGCATAGCTCTCGGTCCGCTGCCTGCGGTCCAATATCCGACTGGCGACAGGCTTGCCGAACCGGAGCCAGTCCTCGCGTTCGCCCTCGCGCCACACCAGCGTGACATGCGTCAGTTGCGCACCGTCGCGCTGTGCCTTGTCTCCCGGTGCCTCGTCTCCCTGTGCACTATTACCCAGCGCAGCTTCGCTGCATCCAAAAAGTGCTTTGCTGCCTTTTGTCCACAAAAGTGGCTGCGTTAGAAAGAATCCGAAGGATTCTTGGTTAGCTAAGTTAAGAGGCTCTGAGCGCGCGTATTTCTGCGGGATGAGCCATGCATTGGGTTCCCGATAGTCCGAACTTTGGGTTCCTGATCGTCCGGGTGCAGCGGTTCCTGATAGTCCGTGCCCCATCATGCCTTGTCCACAGGGCGATTGCCGACGCGGCGCATCGCTGCATCAAACGGATCGACGGGACTGGCGACGAAGTTCAGCCTCTCACGGCCATGCACATGTTCGATCGCGAGCGCATATCCCGGAAGCGCCTGCCGCCTGACGATGCCGCGCAGCTCAAAGGCAAAACGCTTCATCGGCGAAAGCGCGCCTGATTTCAGATGAAGATGCGGAAAGTCGAAACTCCAGCCACCCTTTTGCTTGCCGCCGTGCTTCCGGACGAGACGATATAGCCACCGCTCCAGCCCGCCGGTCAGGACAAAATAGGCAGGATCGATGGTGAGCACGAGTGCCTGATCGATCACGCCTTCATAGAACCAGTCCGGAATGATCATCTCGATGCCAAGCGCGCGGCCTGAGCCATCGATCCGTTCTCGCCATTCATTGATCCAGGAGAAGCGGTGCCGCCGCCGTGCTTCACGCTGGCGGATCGAGGTTGCTATCGTCGTCGATTGCAATCGATCAAGCCCGGCCTTGAGCCGCTCATAGCTTGCTTTGCCTGTACCGCGCTGCGTGAAGGCGAGAATCTCATGCGGTGTGGCCGCGATCAGCCGCGAGGTTGCGCGGCCCGCATCGCGGGCTTCGACGATCTGGCTTGCGACCCAGATGAGAACATCGGCATCCCAGATCGTTGCCATGCCATGTTCGGCGGTCGCCTCGACCAGAATGGAGACATCCCCCATCCGGAAATCGATCGGGCGCACCCGCTTCGATTTGGCCAGGCTGAAGAAGGGCCATGCCATCAGATCCTGCGCATCGCGGGCGGCGATGTTCCCGCCTGCACCGACGAAAAGGTCGAGCTGTGCGCCCATGGCCGGAAATTTAGTGGCTCGCCGCATCGAACGGGTCAGCGGCGGACCGGGCCGGTATAGCCGTCGATCCGTTTGGCCGGATGGACCACGCCTTTGCCCGGATCACTGGTCGAGCGGCGCAGGCCAAGCTCGGCCCAGGCGTCGAGATCGCTGATCAGATAGACAATGCGTCCGCCGAGTTTGCGGTAGACCGGCCCGGTTCCATAGCAGCGGTGCTTTTCAAGGGTGCGGGCGGAAAGACCAAGATGAACAGCGGCGTCGGGCGTCCGCAAATATCTGGCTGTGACAGGCGTGGGTCGGGTATCCATAAGCTGGCTCCGCTGGCGTTGGGGTATAGCGGCAGGCTGCCGCTGGTTGCAGAGACCATTGGCGCAGACGGGCAAGTGAGGGGGAGCGACAATATTGCAGGTGCCGGAATTGTCGCCCCCATTTGTGTGGTCCCGCTTTTCGGCGGCACCACCCCGAACGCACAATAAACCCCGCCCGGCAGAACCGGGCGGGGTGAACTTTTGGCGGTCAGTCGCCGTTCTGGGCGCGGGCGCGCGACCAGATCAGATTGAAGGTCTTGCCGTCCTCATCGTCGAACAGGTTTGCGTAGATGGGAGCCGTGAAGCTCGGATCGTCCAGTTTGACCGAGAGATAATCGCGGCCTTCGTTCGAGCGCTTGGCCCAGCCTGCGCCGATTTCCGCGCGACCGACGAATACCCGGTGACTTGGAGCATTTTCGTTTGCGCCGTCGGGTTCGCTGACGATGCGGACGTTCTTCTGCTGAACGCTCATCGTGACGATTTCGCCCTTGTAGCCGTCGCTGGTCTTTGTGAATGTACCGATATTTGCCATGATAACTTCCTTTCAATGTTTCGAGCACAGCGCCAATCGCTGCCTCGA
>NVWL01000003.1 GCA_002733645.1 Oceanobacter sp. | reverse complement strand
AGCTTTCAGCCAAATATCGCTAAGCCGCTGCCGCTGTATTTTAGATAAAGTAGCCGTTAGTAAGATAGCGGAACCACCCTGCTGATGATGAAGTGTAAGAAGGCCCTCCAAAATCTCGAACATAAAATTGTCGGCGGCATGTACTTCATCAAAAATAAGTACCTTTCGATATAAGCCAAGCAAGCGCAATGATTGATGACGACGTGCTAAAACAGCCATTAATGCTTGATCTATAGTGCCGACGCCAACAGGGGCAAGTAATGCTTTCTTACGAGAGTCGCCCAGCCATTGATTACACTGAGCCGTGGCCGTGTTGTCGGCAGCAGAGTAGTCTGAGTCTTGACTGCCGGATGCGAGCTTTGCTTCTCTGAAACGATCATCCATATCGCGTGCGCCATGCGCTAAAACGATGCTCGGCTTACGGCCATCACCTCCCGATAACATTTGCAAATAATGATCGGAAACGCGTCTAAACATGGCATTAGACGTTGCCATGGTTGGCAAACCAAAATAAAACCCATCTGCAGCACCAGCCTTCAGCAAGCGATGAGTTAATGCTAAAGCGGCTTCGGTTTTCCCTGAGCCCGTCACATCTTCCAAAATAAATAACTGTGGGCTGGCATCAACTTTTACTGTTTCGGCCCAGTTTTGTAACGGTGTAGGATCGAACCCGAATGTTTGTTTAATAGAGGTATAGGGGTTTACTTGCTGCTCAAGCAATAAGTCAGTTGCAGACGTCGCTTCAATGGCTCTTTTCTGTGCTAACTTCCAATATTCACCTAAAGGTATCGGTGTAGATTTATATTCAAAGTACGTGTTATCCGAACCTATCCAGTCAGCCAATACAGCCAAGCCTGCCAGCGTCCAGCTCATCAACTCTAGTCGCTTAATAGCATCCTTAGATTTGAATTTTTCAAATGGAAAATCAGGCTCTAATATATTAAATGTATATTTAACAAAAGCGTAAGCCGCGCTTAGATTTTCTGGAACCGTGTATTCCTCATAACTTATAGGCTTGTCATGTTTAATTGGCTGACCATGATGGCCAAGCGTACATTCCATTAAAATTTCAAACAGCTTAGAGTCAAAGTCTTCTGGCAATACAGATAAAACATTATCTTCACGATTCTCGTCATGAATAAAAAAATCTCCCAATCTATCATGACGAAAGTTTCGTCCATCGTATGGGGTACAGCGCGCTCGAAATAAATGTCCACCATCATTTGAATATAGATTTTGAAAAGCAGATGTGAACTTACCTAAATCATGTAAGGCTAACGTGAATACAAACATCGACTGTAATTGCTTTGGAGTAATATCAAGATAGACTGCAATATCCTGAGTTATCTGCCTCTCCTCTGCGAGCAGTAGCATGCCAACTGCAGCAACATCCAAAGAATGATAAGCAAGTAGGTGATAGTCATCACCACTATGTTTAGGATCTCTCTTTGCTTTACCCCAATAGCGGTAATAGCTTGCGACTTCAGTTGTGCTCATTACTATCACGTACTCCTAAATATCCAGCGGTTAAGTATGATTCACAACCTTGTAAACTTTGCCATCCCTGGCACCACATTCCTTCGTGCATTCCGCGTTGTCCTTACCCGAACTATTCAACCCATCCTTTGCTCATTAAACAATCACTGTTCATTTACACATGTCGGATTTTCAGGCAGGTTTATCGTAGATAGGGTTCTATTGCTTCCCGCGATTCTGGCGTCAGCATTATTTGCTGTGCTTCGGCTTTTTCTCGTAACCGGTCAAGGCCGAGGTGTTTTAAGGCGTAGATTGCGAAGGCTGCACGTATTCGATATTCGCATTGATATCGGTCGTCTTTGTTTTCGGTCATACTGTAGTCTTGAGCGACGACTTGTTGTTTTATTCTGCTCAGGCGGATGTCGGGCTGTATGGTTAAAGTAATCCAGGTGTTCCAGCGTTCATCTTCTTCTACTCCGTATTCTGCGGGGCCTTCGTCATCGACAACTTCGCTAATACGAGATATTACGAAGTCACGATATCCTTGATTTTTTTCACATCGCGCACGCACATGCCAGCGCATTCCATCATGTATTAGGCTATGTGGGCTGATGATTCGGCCTTCAATTTCTGGGCTGCTCATCGACCGGTAGGCAATGTCTATTTTTCGTTTGTTGTTGATTGAGTAGAGTATCGGGCGAACGATTTCAGGCTGTAGCGCTCGTCCAAATTGTCGCATTGGGAAGGTGTCGTGCAGTACAAAACCTGTCTGATTTTCAGGCAGGTCTGTTTGAATAAAGCTGTAAATATATTCTTCGAGCGAGCCTGTTGAGTATTCAGGTTTAAATTTTACGGTGGGTGTGTGGCCTTTAGCACTGGCATCGTAGCTTAGATTGTTTGGTAAAGTCGCGTTGTAGCGCTTGATGAGTTTGCTGGCGGAATCGCGGCTGATATTAAAGTTTTCTACGATGTGATTCGCGGTTATTCGCCCTTCCCATTGCGCACGTAGCTCTATATATCGAAGTATTTGTTGGTGCTGATACGACAGCGTCTCGCGAACGTCCATTGTTTGTGTGCTCCCTCTTATTCATTAGCCACTTTATGAGTATTTCAGTATGGTGTAAATGGTATTCGCCGCCTACCGATTTAAACGCTATAGAAACAGGTTCAGAAAGCAAAGGTTAAATTGACTATACCTTTGAGGTGTTAGCTTATGATTCGTCACACCGATAAAGCCAAACGCAAAATATCCCGCAATCGTATTATTCGCGCAGTTGCCAGCTCCAGTGCTATCGATACAGGAGAGAGTGTCGATGTTATTGAAAAACGCCTGAAGAAAGGTGTTCGTAAATATCCTAAGCTGACTCTAGCTGACTGAATATTGCCTTTAGCCCTATCCAATTTTTAGTTATCGCTTAAATAGTCTGTATCAATATCTTTGATGTAATTGGTTTTTTACAGTATCTCCGAGATTATGCCGAATCATTGACTCAGCTAATTGAGTACCTTCAATAAACATTACTCTCTTTTCGATCATATTTATGTAATCAATGTCATCACGCTTTCCCGACATTCACACAGCCCGCTTTACGCCCACAAAAAACGGGAGCCGTAGCTCCCGTATTTCATGCGTTTTCTTCAGGTGGTAATTAGTCGGGTACGCAGCCAGCCCCTGTGCTGTGGTTGCAGCCGTCGGTGTCTATGAATAGCTGGGTTGAGTATTCATCGATGGGCAGTTTTTGTACCTGTTGGCCGTTTTCGGTAAGGCCTTCAACGTAGTCGATAAAGCCCTGTGCGTATTCTGTGAAGGTGTCTTCGTAGTCGCCCGCATCGAACGGTACGCTGAAGGTGGTGTAGCCATCTTGCCCTGAGGCGATGAAGTCGTTGGTCACGACGCCATAGGTGGCTGCGGTATCAATGGCGGTCCAGCTGCCGCTGACTTGTGAGTTCACTTCAACGTTGGTGACACGGCTGCCCGCCGCCTGCGATGCATCAATGTCGTATCGCAAGCCTGCCGCGTATGGGTATGAACCGCTAGAGCCATCGTTGTCGATGAAGTTGGCCAATGCATCTTCGAGCACGTCGATGATCTGCTGGCCTGTCATATCCAGGATCACGAGGGTATTGGAGAAAGGCAGTAGCGTGAAGGCATCAGCAATGGTGACGTCGCCTGCGGCTAAATCAACCCGCACACCACCGCCATTCTGGATGGCGATGTCGGCGGTTGGCGTTACAGTCAGGAAGGCTTTAGCAACCACGTTTGAAATATCAGAGCCATACTCGTAGGTTGCTGAGGTATCACAGATGGTAGAGCGGCCCTGCCCTGGTATGCGCTCAAGGCAAAGGTCTTGTGCGTTGGTACCAATCACGGTCTGTTTGAGTACGTCCACATCTTGGTTGTAGATATCCAGAATCGCTTGGGTGGTTGCGTCAGGCTGGATGGCTACTATTTCGTCTTCTTTGGTAAGTGCAGTGGTCACGCGAGTAACGTCGGCTCCGGTAAGAACACGACTTTCTTCTTCGTTGTATTCATATTCGTAAGTTGTGCTGATCGGCATATACGGCTGGCCTGCACAGGCGGTGACATTGCCATCGGTGTCGAAATCTACACTCAGCTTGCCCATCAGGTGCGCGTATTCCCATGCTTGCACCACACACACTGTGTTGCCACTGGCATCGGTCACGACGGTTGGGTAGTCGCCTTGTGGGTTGAAGCCAAGATCAGAGAAGGTGTTATCACCCAATAAGGTGTGCGAGTCGCCACCTACAATGACGTCAACGCCGTTCAATGCCGCTGCCAGTTCAAGGTCGTTTTCGTACTGGTAGTGTGTCATTAAGACGATTTTATTCACACCCATGCCCGTCAGCTCGTCGATGTACTGCTGTGCGGTGGTGGTTTCGTCTGAGAAGGTGGTGCCGTCGTCCGGGCTGGATGAGTTTTTGGTTTTACCGGCAATGTCGATACCAATGATGCCGATTTTCTGGCCTTCACGCTCAACAATGGTGTAAGGCTCAATATAGTCTTCTGCGATGGCAGATTCCGGCGCTGGGTTAACGTTAGCCGCGAGGGTTGGGGTCACACAGGCGGATGAGTTGAGTGAATCCAAGAAGTTGGCTAGGCCAGTGTCGCCGTCATCAAACTCGTGGTTACCCAGTGCGAATGCATCAAAGCAGATCTGGTTCATCATGTCGGCGTCAGCACGACCTTTAAACAGTGAGTAATACAAGGTGCCTGTGATGGCGTCGCCAGAGTGCAGTTTAACAACGTTGTCTGACTGCATGCTCAGTTGATTAAACAGGCTCACCATCATTGGGAAGCCACCGTACGTGACGTCTACTTCACTAACGGCCGCGCCCACACCGCCTTCTGCGCCTTCAACGTTGGTTTCCATACCGAGTGCAGAGACGTCAAAACCAAAGTCATCCGCATCAAGGTGTGAGTGGTGGTCGTTCATGTGCAGAATGGTTAATGACATCGCGTTATCCGCAGGTGCCACCGGTGCTTGATCCCCGATTGGGCCTTGCTCTCCTTGCGCGCCCTGTGGACCTTGAGGCCCTACAGCGCCCTGTGCTCCGTTGCTTCCATCTTCACCACCACATGCAACCAAGCCAGCGCTCAATATTGCGAGTGCCGCTAAATTCAAACCTTTCATGCGCTTCCTACCTTTGTTTAATGAGACTAGTTTTCAATCGCATCATGATAAAAAGGTGTCTTTACGGTTGAGTGACAGCTTGTTGGTAAATTAATGACAGTGCCGAATCAAGTCTCTCCAACCAAATAGGTCTTTAAATGCCAAATAACTGTTTTTTTTGGCCGTTTTGAAACCCTAGCTTTTGGCAGGTTTCTCCGTAGAATCAGACGTAAATTTGACGCGGAGCTTTCGGGTGAGTGGTTTACGCGAACGCAAGCTGGCTATTGCCGCTGACCTTCATTGGTCTATTGAGGAAATGCGCACCAAGGAGACGGGTAAGCAGTTTCTTTTAAACCTTGCCCAATTTCTTCCTGTGTATAGCCCCGCACTTAAGCAAGTGTATAGTGCTTATGATACTTACTTTACTAAATCTGCGGTGGTGATTTTACCGGATCCCGTTGATTTTACGTCGACCTATTCTCATATTCCTGAACCCGCAGTGAAAGCAACCGGAATTCTGTTGCACCCCACGCCCGATGGTATTGGGGTAAATGTGAAAACTCGCAATAACAAAACCGTAACTTTACCTTTACCCAAAGCCTTTATGTTGATTAAAAATCAGTTAAACGGTCCGTTTTTACCGGTGATTAAGCGAGGTGACTTACGCGATTTTGATCAGCTTACGCCCTGTATTCATTTAAACGCATTGGCATTGGGTAAAGCAGAAACCTTGTCGCGGTTTGAGCGTATGGATATTAACAAGGCCTTAGATAAACAAACGAATGAGCTTCTGATGTCTGCTCATTTATTAGGCGTTTGATAACCCATTATTTGTTTCTCTTAATACAAACCACGTTTCTTTAGTTTCACCACGGCTTCCAAACGATTACGTACGCCCAACTTCTCAAATAAGTTAGAAATGTAATTTCGAACCGTACCCGGGCTTAGGCTTTCTTCCTCTGCGATTTCTTTGTTGGTTTTTCCTTCTACCAGTGATCTAGCGATGCAGTTCTCACGCTCTGTCATTTTGTTGAGGTTGCTGAGCTGCTTCGCTGAGAATAAGGTTTTACCACTGGCGACTTTGAGTATGGAGTCGATCAGGTCGTTGAGGCCTATATTTTTTAACAAAAGACCATTGGCTCCGGCCTCTATCGCTTGATGTTTTAGGTATTCATCATCGAAGGTGGTTAAAAAAATAACAGGGATACTCCATTCTGTTCGTATCTTTTTAAGTACTTCTAGGCCGTTCATTTTTTCCATGTGAACGTCTAGCAACACAACATCTGGTTGCAGGCGCGTTGCTAGATATTCGAGGCAGTCTGCGCCATTATTGAGCTGGTCAATTACCTCAATTTTCCCCGATATTTCAAGCAATTTAGCAATGCCTAGTGCTACGATGTTTTGATCATCTACGAGTAATACCTTTTTCATACTAGTGCCTCCCTTGGCAAAGTTAATGATACTTCAAATCCTTGAGTATCCAGTATATCTGTGTGGGCACGGCCACCTATGATTCCCATGCGTTGCTTAATACCTTGAATACCATTCCCTGCAACGATATCAGTGGAGGTATTCCCGTTGTCTTGTAATAGCACACTTAGATTCTGGTCGTCATATTTAATGATAATCCATGCTCGTGTGGCACGGCTATGTTTTAGAATATTTGTAATGCCTTCTTGTATGCAGCACAGCAGGTTATCGGCAATGACGTCATCTTGTATTTTTAGGGCGAAGTCACATTCAAGGGTTATGGTTAAGCTTGGTACGTTGGCAATCATTTGCTCAAGTTGTTCATAAAACTGTGCATTGGTTTGTTTGCGCAATTCCCCTACTACGTTGCCCAATGTGCTGAATAATCGCTGACACGCTTCTTGCGCTTGCACTAGTGTGTGTTTTTCATCTGCGCCTTTGTCAGGGAATTTATGTTCTAGCAGCTGTAAGTTAATATTCATGGCGGCCAGTTCATGCCCCATTTTATCGTGTAGATCTTGACGAATTTTTCGACGCTCATCGCGGCGGCTTTGTTCTGCTAAGCGCCCTTGCGCCACCTTAAGCTCCCCTGTTTTGTTTTTCAGTTTTTAAGCTTCAAGCAGTTCTCGCAATACCCCTAGTCCTAATCCCCAGAGAACCAGTTCTTGATTGGCAATGAATAACGCAAGGTAAAAACCGGTTTCCCCACCGGCCTGCCAGCCATATAAAACGGCGGGCATTAATAACACCCCCACACTTACTGGCATTGAAAAACGTATGGTATGTATAGAGTGGATGACGATCATAAATGAAAGCAAAAATAGGTCGAGGGTGTCCGGCTGCCAAAGTCGTTGAATATAGAGAACAGAGAAGTATGAGCCTATTAGGCTTATCCAGCACAAGGAGTCGAGGTTGTTGGTAAACCACTTCATGTTATGAAGCAACATGGTGCGCAGCTGGCCAGCCGTATTAACGAGCATTAGAAACCCATTAAGCAGGCCTAGACCTATCAAGAGTTTGTCGTCGTTATTCCAGCTGTCACCGGCGTGGTTCAGTATACGACTGAAGGCGATTAGCCAAGCCGACATGCCAAGCGTGCCTAGTAATGCTACCCGTGTAGGTAAGCTGAATTTCTCGATGAACATATCCTACCTTTAGCTTATGTTATTTCGGATAGTCGATGCATTCGCGAGATTATCATTGTTAACGCCAATCAGGCCACAGGAATGTAACCACGCGGTATGTCGCAGCGCTTAGTTTGCCTGTTCCATTTGAGAATCATAACCACTGAGTGAGGTGTTTAAGGCGAATACGTTCTTCGTCAGTGTAACGCTCGCCCAAGTCTGCAATAAACCCGCTGTATTCGCTAAGGTAGGTTTCATCCCATGGCAATGGTAGCGATTGGGTTATATCGCGGAATGGGTAGTCGAAGAACACTGCGCCTTTGCTTTCTACCCAAGCCGGAGCAAACGGGCCATTCATTATGCCCAGTACGACTTCTAAATCGCCCAGTTGTAGGTGGTTGCGGTGGGCTGAATGTCAGTATTGGCAAAGATATCAATTTTAGAATCATTACCTTAGCCACCGCACGCAGTGAGTAACGTCATGGTGAAGTTGATATGAGCAAAGTGATTGGCACTTGCTGACAGCTAACGCCGGAATCGTGAGCCACATAACTCACGCATCCATGTGTTATGTGGTGGTTCTGACTACTGTATATTGCCAACGAATTGCCAACAAAAACAACAGGTACGAAAAAGGCGCTCGTAAGCGCCTGATTCATATACTAAATTTGGTAGGACTACCCAGATTCGAACTGGGGACCTCTACCATGTCAAGGTAGCGCTCTAACCAACTGAGCTATAGTCCTGAGGTGATGCGTATAATAACGACCGCCACTTTTATGTCAAGTAATTTGCGGGTTATCCCTTTGGAATCAGGAGGATAGGTGCAATTTTGCTGTCTTGTATTTGTTATTCTGCCTGTGAATGGATTCCCGCCTCGGCTTTGGCATCCTGCGTCGCTCTACCTCCTACATCCATCTAGTCGCTCACGGGAACAACAGCCTACCTATACTCCCAAGATAACTTTTGCTTTATCGCCTTTTTTCGGGGTACATACGGTAACGCGCCCAGATAAGCTTCTGTCTTTGTTGTCTTTAAGTTCGGCTAAGTATGCTTTCACGCTGGCTGCACGTTTAGCCACTTCTATTGCCCAGTTTTCACCCCACTCTTTAAGCTCTAGTTCACCCGCAACAGGGCATACTTGCAGTTCAAGTTCGGCTTTTTTAATCATCATTTTGCCAACAGTATCAAGGTACGCTTTGTGCTCTTCCGTCAGGTCGAGCTGCTGAGGTTGGTACTCAAGGTCATTCAAACGAATCGCAAATATTTGATCCGAGGCAAATGAGGCAATGCTAAGCAACTGCCCATAGGGCACGAGCGATTGTTTTAAATAATACAGCGTGGCTGTTTTAAGGGCTTTTTTGCTGATTTGGTTAATGACATCGTTGATACCCACATCCGGCTGGCTGATGTCACCCGAGAGCGGCACTTCGATGCGAATGTTGTTGTTGTCATCTTTTAATACTGACAAGGCCGTTTCTACCGGCATTGAGATCTGCTTACTTAGGCTTTTGATTGTTTCTTCATCGGCCGGTTCAAATTTACTGTTTTGTAAGACAATCAACATTTCCCCACCCAACTGACCGTCGGTTATGCTGATATCAGAGGTCACTTGCAACATGCCTTTTTTCAAGCGATAGCCCATTGCTTCTACAAGGTAGGGGTTAAACTCAACAAGATTTAATTGTTCGATATTTAGGTCTATTTTCCCTTCTGGGTATTCTCCCTTCATGCCCATCACGCCATCGACACGAACACGGTTGTAGGTATCCAAGGCTAATACCATGTGAAGCTCGACCCCTTTATCAAGCGCGGCTGTATCTATTTTACCCGTGCGCAATTCAACCACGCTGACGTTAGTCGAGACGTTGGGTGTCATTGCTTGATCAACCCAGTGAAAACTACTTGGGGTTACTTTGGCTTGTTTTGTATCCGTGGTATCTGCCCTTGCTTCTGAGTCCGCCTGAATCATTTCTACACCTGCAATTTCTACAGCAAATGGAGATGAGGCATTGTCGGATTCAGTCGCCGATTGAGTCTCTTCACTTTGAGTATTTGGGGTGTCCGTTGGATCAGCCACCTCCGCTTCAGGCATCTCCGCTTCAGGCACGCCAGCAATCGCACCATTTTTTAATCGGGTCGCGTTGGCAACTAAACCATAAAAACGATGCAAGCCTGAACGAAAACTCTCCGGCGTAGCATTAATATCCATTACTTCATAATGATCCAACGACACTAGTGGTTGGTCACCACTTGGTGGCATAACAGTGAGTGCTTCGAGTGTGATGTCAGCCACCGACTGATTCGCCGCGCTGGCTTTAATCGTGTTCGCTATTATTGATGAAAGAGATAAATCACCTGCGGTACGATGTTTCGCTGTCAGCGTATTTAAACCTGCAGAGCCAATGGTCGCCGTTGGTTCTGTGCTTAGCTGGTTCACGGTAATATCACTTGCGGCAAAGCTATTCAACGTTGCGCCTTCGATGTCTGGCATCTCGGCACTTAGTTCAGACAGGGTGATTTGTTTGAAGCTCACTTCGTCGTCATTACCACGCCACGTTAATCCGGCCAGCAATAGCTCTTTTAAGCCTGCATTTTGCACTGCTTCAAGTTCGGCATGTGTACCTTGTAAGGTAATATCACCGACTCGCGCTTCGTTAAGGCCGCCGCTCCAGCTCACGTTATTTACAATTAAGGCTTCCAGCTTGGCATTTTGCTGCTCATCAATGGCGGCCATGACCTGCTTAAGTACGAGCTGGGTTAAGCCAGCGCTTAAACCTTCGCTATTCATGGCAAAGGATGCGTCGTTAATTTCAAGCGCATTCAATGCTAAAGACTGCAACCCTGGCACGGTGATATCCAAAGCGCTGAGTTTAATATCGCCGGTAATCTTCGGTTGCGTTAATAGGCTTTTCATATCGCCCGCAAGCGTTAAAGTAACGGGTTGCTTCAATACAATTGGCGCAGATTCGGTTTCAAACGTTAGTGATTCTAAGGTAACGTCTAAAGCCACCGGCGTCGTATTTTTTGTACCGCTGTTAAACATGCCCGTAGAAAACTCACTTAAGCGCACAGCGACACTCAAGCCTGATTGCTCCCAGCGAACGCGATTATTAATTAATGCAACGTCATCCACTTGCAGGGTCCAACCTTCTGGTAGCGGGCCGTTTTCCGAGACTTCCGAGCTGTCTTCTTCCTGAGTGTTTTCATTGGAACCGTCGCTTGCAGGGATGGTAATACCGGCAATTCTTAATCCTTCTTTTGATTGCGCACCACGAAAAACTAAACCATCAACACCAACAGACTGGATATGAATCGTTTTTGAAAATAACGCCGCTAAGTTGACATTGATACCGATAAAATCAGCACCCACCTCCGTTGAGGTGTCGCCAGTTGGATAGCTCGCAATCACATCCCGTAACTGTACTTCGCCAGTGAGCGGCGATAGCGTCCAACCTTTAATTAATAGTGACTGATTCTCTCCTTGATCGGCGTACCAAGTTTCGACATACCGAACAGCAAAAAATGGCAGGGCAAAAAATACAACAAAATAGAATGCCGCAATAACCCCTGCCGTTATTAGAAAGCGTCGCGCCCATGCGTTATCAATATGACGAGGGGTTTTAGGGTACTTCTTGCTTGCTTTCTCTTTTCGCTTATTACTGTCTGACTTAACTTTCACAAATAATCCTGATCAATAAACAATGTAAATTTGATACGTTACTTACCCCAAAGAGCATCACGCAAACCACTGGCACGTAACACTTGGGTGCTTAATCCCTGCGCCCAACAAGCATCCCCGGCCTGACAACAAAAAGAAAACTTTGCGCGGGTGATAGCAGTGTAAATGAGTTCACGAGTGATTACTTGCTGCCACTGCTCTGGCAGCAGTAAAAGCACCTGATTAAACTCGGAGCCTTGGCTCTTGTGAACTGTGATTGCAAACGCGGTTTCGTGATTAGGCAGACGTCCGGGGGACATATAACGTACCCCACCATCGGATGCGCGGAAGGCAACGCGTTCTTGCGGGTTTGAGTCTGCATCTTTGACGGTAATTAAGATGCCAATATCGCCATTAAATAAACCGAGATCATAATCATTGCGCGTAATCATCACGGCGCGGCCTGAATACCACTGCTGGGCAGTATTTTTAAGCAACCCGGCTCTATTTAATAGACGCTCAATTTGACGATTAGTTTCTTCGACGCCCCAAGTACCTTTGCGCAATGCCACCAAGACTTGGAATTCATCAAAGGCATTGAGAATATCTTCAGCACACGCCTCTGCCTGAACAAGGTCGCAATAGTCGCGATAACCTGCCAGCACTTTACGCTGCCAGCTGTCGCCCTCTGGCATTAACCATTGCACGTCATCAAATTGGCTAAATACCTTCGACGTTGTATTTTGATCACCATTATTGACTGCCCGCGCTAATGCACCAATACCACTATCCGCGCTGAAACGATGTGATTTACGCAGTTGCACCACCGAATTTTGCATCAGTAAATGTGTATCAGGTGATGTAGTTTCTAGGTTGTTGGTGGACGTTAAATCCTGCCCTGTAAGAGTTGAGAGCTGCGCAGAGAATTCTGGGGTAAACCCGTGATTCACTCCCGCATCACATAGATCAGCCAGAACACTTCCTGCTTCAACAGAGGCAAGCTGATCACGATCACCAAGTAATATGATTCGAGTCGCCGGGTTTAGCGCATTAAACAAATGCGCCATCATTGGTAAGTCGATCATGGAGGCTTCATCCACGACCACACAATCAAATGGCAAGTGGCGTTGAGCGTTATAGCGAAAACCTCGTGGGCTCCAACCAAGTAAGCGATGAAGGGTGTAACTATCAGCAGGAATACCGCTGATATCACGACGGTCTGACATTTGAGCGCGCGCTTGACGGATTGACTCGGTCATACGGGCCGCCGCCTTACCCGTCGGTGCTGCGAGTGCAATGCGTAAGTCGGGAGTTTGACTTAATAAGGCACTCAGTAACTTTGTTACGGTGGTGGTTTTACCTGTCCCCGGTCCGCCGGTTATTACAGTAACAGGTTGAATACATGCGACGGCAGCCGCGATGGCTTGCCAGTCTATTTCAAGTGAGACCTCTGATTTACTAAATAGCAACTGCAAATTTTTCGACAGGTCTTCGCTTTGCTCACCCCTTACTTCTGGCATATTTTGGTGACTTAAACGAGAGGTTAATTGCGTCAGTACTTGTTTTTCGTAGGTAAAATAACGGCTGAGATAAAGCCTGCCCTTATTGAGTATAAATAAGGGAGCACAAGACTGAGGTTCGCTCTGCCCTATTTTTTCTGATTGTTCACACTCTTGTGTTTCTGTCTTAACAAGGTGTGTATTTTTTATAACTCGACATGCGCTTAAGTTATCTATAGTTACGCATGCGCGTAGATAGCTTGTGTGCTCTTCATTCATTTCTGGTAGTGCCCAACCAGAATGTGTGTGGCTTAGGTCAATACAAACCTGCCCTCGGCCTAACACATAACTGCAACTGCATACGGCCAATAATAAAGCCGTGAGCGCATCGTCACTGACGTTACCCGCATCAATTTCGTAATCAACCGCCTGACATGCAAGATGCCAATCAACTGAGCGTATACGGTCTTCCTTTAACCACTGCATCAGTACCGCTTTGGCCTGCATTAATTTAGGGAAGTTCGATGGTTTCGTATTTATGCCAACAGTATTGATGCTCATACTCCCGCCTCCTTATCTAGGCTTCGCAGTAATACGGAACGCCATTGTTCAAGCTGCTCAATATTGACTGGCGTATAACAAATACCTGAGTCTGGAGCCGCATCAGAAAAATGGTTCCCCATGCCGCGTAGATAAAGATATAGGCTGCCACCTAAGTGTTTCTCTGGAGAGTAATTTGGCAAGCGCTGACTTAGCATTTGATCCAGAGCAATGGTGTAAATCCATGATTGTAAATCGTATTTATGGTCGCGCATAGATTCTACCAGAGCACCGGGCTGGTATTCTTCAGCGGTTTCTCCTAAGTAGTTCGATTTATAATCGGCAATGTAATAACGCCCTTGCCATTCAAAAATCAAATCTATAAAGCCTTTTAAATACCCAGTGAGTGGTTGAAATTGAAAACGATTATCGCCGCCTAATAAAGCGTCAATTGTTGATGATTCCAATAAACCAACAGGCAAGTAAAATTCCATTTCATCTAAACGATTATGCGCTTCTAGCTGGCTTAGCGAAAATGGCGAAGGTGACTTCACCCCAGGAATCACTTGCTGAGTTATATCGGTTACCCATCGTGCGACTTCTTCTGAGGCTTGCTCGGCTAAACCGTAGAGTGTGAGCTGTTTATCACACACCTCTAATAATTGCTTTTGATCGCTAAAATCCCAGTGTTCGAATATGGCATGCAAACAGGTTCCGGGGTTTGCGCCTTTTGGAAAACGTAATGCGACCGGTAAAACTTCTGCCGTATTTTTATCAAAATAGCTCGGTCTAGTGTTTAGCACTGAATCCAATCCTGCTTCCCAGTCAAACGCCTGAGCTAAATCTGCCGATGATTGCTCTACGTTTGAGTGAGAGGAACTATTCGCTCCAGTTGAGCTATGAGACCCACTAGAACTGTGCGCAGCCAGTTGGCTATAGCTACCTACTCGCCATGCGTCTCGCCATTCAATTTTCGCTGAAGCAGGCTTAACTGGTTGCGGAGGAATTTCTAATTCGTTTTGGCCTACGGCCTGCCATGTAGGTTTAGGCCCAATGTACACATCATTAATAGCTAGTGTTAGTGGCTCGGTGTCTGTTCCTAATAAATAGCCTAGTGCTGACGAAGGCCAAACCGGTTTTTTCGTTCGCCCATCCATTGCACGACTTAACCACAAATAGCAGCCAAATTTTGCTCGGGTGAGTGCCACGTAGAGTAGGCGCATTTTTTCAGCAAGTATGTCGCGCTGCTGCAATTTAAAGGCATCATCATTAGGCGCTAAATCACGCACCACTTTAATGCCGTCATAATAAGTGTTATCAGTTTCCTTACTGTGACGTTCTGCTTTGTCAGCCCATAGGTATGGCAAAAATACCATGGGGTATTCCAACCCTTTGGATTTATGGATGGTCACAATATTCACTAAGCGTTCGTCAGTTTCGAGCCGTAACTGAGCTTCTTCTCCGGAAGGAATTTCGCCGCTAATGCGCTCTGATAACCAACGCACTAAGGCTTGGTGTCCACGCAATTTTCGGCTTTGGGTTTGTAGCATTTCACCTAGGTGCAAAATATTGGTAATGATACGCTCGCCGTCGGGCTGTTTGCGCAGCCGAACCGCTCTTTCAATACCTGTTGAGCCTTTACTTTCTATTCCTTTATCGGCCAGCCATTGCATGATCAACGCCATGATACCGCGACGTTGCCACAGTATTTGATATTCATGAATAGCTGCGAGTTGGCTTTCCCAAGCACTTTCATTAACTTGCAGTGCTGCTAATTGTTCGGCACTCATGCCCCAGCTATAAGTGGCTAATGCTCGGCGTACGCCGGTTTCATTTCCGGGGTGCATAATGGCTTCGAATATGGCGAGTAAATCAAATGCTTCATTGGATTCAAATACACTATCACGGGTTAAAAATACGCTACCAATATGCTTGGCTGTTAATGCCCGGCGTATTAAGGCCGCTTGCGGGCGAGAATACACCAGTACCGCACAATCACCGGCCACCAATGAGGTTTGTTTTTTTCCTTTAGAAACAGTTGCCGCCCCGGCCAGCACGGCAGATATTTGCTCGGCACACTCCTCAGCAATTCTTACTTCTGCCTCTCGTTTTGATTCTTCTTCGCTGCCGTCAATCCATATTTGTAATGGTGCTTCGGGCGTTTCGCATTGCCACTTAGGGGCTTGTTTGTCATGCAATGCACCGGACTTTACCGGGTGAAATTGAATATGCCGTTTAAACAAAAATGGATTATCGTTGTTTTTCCACAGCGAGTTTACCGCCGAAATAAGCGCGCTATCACTTCGATAGTTAGTATCTAACGTAAAACTGCGTTCATCGGGTATTTGGTCACGGGCTTTCATGTAGGTAAAAATATCCGCCCCACGAAACGCATAAATGGCCTGTTTAGGGTCACCGATCATTATCAGGCCATAACCCGGTGCAATGTTTAATTCAGTGTCTTCTGTGTTTTCAGTACCTAATATAGCCGGGTAAATGGTATTAAATATTCGGTACTGTGTTGGGTCGGTATCTTGAAATTCATCAATCATGGCGACCGGATATAAGGTACGTATTTTTTTAGCTAAGTCTTCACCCCGCTCAGACTGCAAGGCATCATCAAGTAAACGTAGTAGATCGTCACTGGTCATGACAGCGGCTTGGTCGAGCAGCTCAATATAGCGCTGATAGATGTGTTTAAACCAATACACTTCAAGGGCTACTTGATAATCCGCCACTGCTGACATCAGACCATCAATGGTGGTAATTAATAAGTGCCGTGGAGGCTCACCCGATTTTGTTTTTGCTGTCAGTAATTCACTGCCAAACCGTTCGAGGTTTTTAGGAATCGGAATCAAGACATCGCTGTAAAGGTAATCGCCGATTTGGGCTTTCCAGCTAGGATAATGTTTTTTGCTGTAGCTACGTTTATCAATATCGGCTGAGAATATCAGATCATCTATTCCATCCGAGCCTAACGCCGCCCATGCTTCTCGTGCCTGAGCTTTTAAGTGTGTGATGGTATCCCAGAGTTCGTCAGTGTTTTTTTCCACCTTAGGTTGAATGGTCAGATCGGGCTTCGATGTCCAACTCCGAAAATGCGCCAGTAGCGCCTGTGGATTTTTCCATTTAGCGGTTAATACCCGTAATTTATCTACCGTTTCTGGGTAACAGGTTTGTCGCCAGACATCTTCACAGGCGCGCTGTAGAAACTCCTGCCCTTCAGTTTCCATCGCGACGTTAAAACCAACGCCGCTGTCAAAGGCAAATCGCTTGAGCATTTGCGCACAAAAACGGTGGATGGTAAAAATCGAGGACTCATCCATTTGCGCAAGATTCACTTGCAACCAATCGCGCTGTTCTTTGATCGGTATACCCGATTCTTTAAGCCAGCGCGCGATGTCTTTATCTGGAATTTTTTCGCTTAATACCGAGTGGCTGTTTTCAGCATGATCAACAGCAAGACTTTCCGCCGCTAATATCGACTCAAACGCATCACGTAATCCACTACGAATACGTCCGCGTAACTCTTCCGTTGCCGCTTTTGTAAAAGTCACCACTAAAATATCAGTACAGCCTAAGCGCCCATTTACTTCCGTGGGAGCATCCCCGTGACCTAATATCAAACGACGGTAGAGCTGGTTAATGGTGTAGGTTTTACCTGTACCTGCACTGGCTTCAATCAACGATTGGCCTTGCAGCGGGAAGCTATGAATATCAAGAGGTTTCATTATTCATCGTCTCCTACTAAACACGCTTGAGGCAGTGCCCATAGCCATTGGTATTGTTCAAGCCAGTGGTCATAAGCATTTGCATCTCCGTCAGCAACATCGGTGCTTAATAATTGCTGCGCAAGCTCTGGGCGACACAGTTGCATGGCGGTACGATTAAATTCTGAAAATTCATTCTCCGCCGCTGCTAATATTAGTTTTTCTTTTTTATCGTCTGCCGCTTGGCTAAGTGCCCACATTAATCCGGGCATGACTGGCTGCGGCGCTTGCCATGCATCACGATAATACTGAATACAGTGGTCGATATAGGCGAGTGCTTCACTTTGGCTTGGGGCGTTAAATTCAAATTCTTGCAATCGCCCTTTGGTTTTATCTCGACCAATAACGATGGCAGATCCAATACGCTCAGGTTGAGCTGCAGCCACTAAAACCAAATCTAACCAAGCATCCAGTAAATGTTGCCCACGCAATTCGCCTGCCCGCCAATGCACAAGCTGGCGCTGATAAGATTGAGTTAACTCGCCGCTTACCTGGCAGTGAACAACTTCTCCTGAATTCAAAATGACATCACGCGTTATGGTTAGGGAGGTGTCATCCTGTTCTGTGTTGTTTAAAGGCTGGGCGCATAAACCTTGTAACCGTTCGACCAATTCATCAAGCTCACGAGAGAAGCTTTCACTTTGTAGTATTCCTAAGCCATTCACAGGTAAGTGCCCTAGCGCCTGCTCACGCGCTGTAAAGCCATGAGTGGTTTGAGCAGAGCTTGTTATTTGATCTTCCACCCACTGGGTACGCAATATGGCGTTTTCAAGATTATTAGGCGCAAAGGTTTCTTCGTTATTGCTGTCTTTAAAATACAGTTCTGGCGATAAACGTAAACGACGACGTAAAAAGAAGTCTGCCGGTTTTAATAAGGCGTCTTTGACATCTGACCACAGCACGTGATTCAGACTGAATTCTTCAGGTAAAGCTAATGGTGACTCATAAAATGGCAAAATTGTAGAATCAGAGAACTCCGCGTTGGTTACACTTGACCAAAGCTTGTGAAAACTGACGATGCCAGTGCCAGCCTCTTGAGGCATACCATTTTTCTCTTTCGAGAAAGTGCGACGATTAAACGGCTGCAGTGGTAGCTCTTCAATTAGCCATTGACGTAGATTTTCACGGCTTTGCTTGGCGGAATATTTTTCGTCGCCTTCAAGACAATAAGCATCACCAACGTAATCAAGTAGTTCGTTAATTAATACCGAAGGTTGCAGCTCATGATTTTCTCGCGCATCTCGGCCACGATAACTGATGTAAAAATAGTGCTGCGCCGAACATAAAGCTTCTAATACTAGATAGCGATCATCTTCACGCCGCGAACGATCACCACGGCGGGCCTTTCCAGTGACCATTAAATCAAACCCGACCGGCGTTACTGGGCGAGGGTAATCTTGGTCGTTCATGCCCAGTAAGCACACGGCTTTAAATGGAATAGATCGCATTGGCATTAAGGTACAAAAATTTACTGGCCCGGCAAGAAAACGCTGCCAACCGCCCTGCTGAGCAAGGTTTTCGTTAAACCAGCTACGCACCACTTGGGGTGATAAATCGGCTGAATAATCCGCGTCACTTAATTGTTCTTGCCAGCGCATCACGGCATCACGCACTCGTTGTAGTTGCACACCTGCGTCTAAGTCTGGCGCGTACATATCGTCGATCAATTCAGGAATCGCCGACATCCACTCGGAGGTTGCATGTGATTCAGATAAATAGCTCTGCCATTTTACCAGTGTGTCTATCAAGGATAATAAATTACCCAATAATTCACTAGCATTCCCTTCCACTCCAAACACGGGCCAATCGTCTTGCCAATGCATGTCATCAGAATCTGGCAACATCATGCCAAGCAATAGTTGACGTAACCCTTTGCGCCAACTGTTTTGGCTAAATCCGGGAAACCCTAACGCTTTGCGATGTTCGTCATCTAAGCCCCAACGCACACCCGCGCGCTCTAACCAATCGCGAATAATATCAAGATCGGCTTCGGCAATATTAAAACGCGCACGTATCGCTTCGACATCAAGCCAGTCGAGCACGTCGGTTAATTGCAAACGCGAGTCGCATAAACTCAGTAACCCAAGCACGCTGTCGAGCAGTGGATTTTCTTGCACTTGCGATTGGTCTGCGATGGCCCACGGAATACGTTGTTTTTCTGGAGCGCTGGCAAAAACCGCATCAATGTAGGGGGCGTATTGGTCGATGTCGGGCACCATCACCACCACATCACGGGGTTTTAATTCGGGGTTATGGGTAAACCAATGCAAGAGTTGATCGTGTAGCCGTTGCACTTCACGTAACGGGCTATGCGCTGCGACTACGCGCAAGCTGTCGTCGCTGTTGGCGATGCTCTGTTTAAATTTACTGTGTTTTAGTGCCGCCGGAGTGTAAGCCCGCGCTTGTGGGTCATTAAGATCTAATAAGTCCGCCTGAATGCGTTGCAATAAGGTAGGCGCATCGGAATTTAATACATCCGCGTAGGCTTCAATATCTTGCAGGCGACCTTCGGCGGCAGTTTCATGCACCAAGGTTAAAAAATCTCGACCTAAGCGCCCCCATGAGGCCAATACTGGGTTACCTCGGTCTAGATATTCCGCGGCGTCTGGGCTTTGTTTAAGGATTCGTGCTCGTTGGCGATCATCAACGATGTCGCCCCAGTAATTACGACAAGGGTTGAGTAAGAAAAAGTGAACGTCGATACGCTCAGAAATGGCGTTAAGCACATCCCAATATCCGCCCGGTAACGCAGCAATGCCGAAGACAAATAAGCGCTCAGGCAATTCGGATAAGCGATCACCATATTGCGTGACTAATTGCTCAAGCGAGAGAGTTAAACGCGCTCGATGATCCAAGCTGTGGTTCAGCCGTTGACTATCGGCCACCAGAGCTCGCCAGACAATCGGTTGCCATGGATGTGCACTGACGTCGGTGTCGGCGATGTCATTCTCGCCTCGTTCCCACGCCAGTAGCCAATCCGGGCGGTAGACTAAGTATTGGTCAAACACGTCGGCAATTTCGTGGGCCAGCTCATAGAGCTTGAGGCCATGAGTGTCGTCGTTAAGGTAGGTGGCAATAGCCGCACATTCAGCGTCAGACTGACTCGTTAATTCAGGTAGCAGGCGCATCAACTTCCACGCCATTGCTTGCTTCTCGAAGTGCGAACGTTCTGGTAATTCAGGCTTGAGTGTATTGAACACTTTCCAAACGTACGCCGACGGCAACGGGAAATCGACCTGAGCCGCCACGCCAAGGCCATCCGCCAATTGCAGTTTCAGCCAGTGTGCCATGCCTTGCGATTGCACCAGGATTTGCTCGTGGTCAAACACCCCCGGCGGATTCTGGCGAATCTCACGCAGTAATAGCTCTTTGAGCACCTCAAGATCGTTGGAGTGATATAGACGAAACATGAAAAATCATCCGGGAAATTGTCTTAATCTTAACATATTGAAGAAAAGTAAGGGTTAACTGTTTTTAACGGATTTTTCAAATTAATATTACTTATATTTTGGTATTTCTAATTTCACTATATCCATTCCCTCCGAGATAAACATCGAATGAGTCTCATTAATAAAATCAATCACTTGACGCTCAGCTTCATGGAATGAAGTTCGGGGACCTGTATGTAAAGTTATACCTATCTCAAATAGTGTATTACTTAATAAATTCTGATGCTCTCTAAATCGATAACTACCACCCTCAACATAATTCAAATTTGAAGATAATATTATATTATTAATCTCAGCAATCGTTTTATAATATTGGTCAGAAATCTCAAATTTACCCTGAGTAGGCGAGGCGTAAATTGACTGATACCACCTTAAACTTGATATTGACTTTACTGGTATCCGATCATAGCGTTCAAGAAGCAAGTGTATATAAGTAGAAAAATGATTATATTGTGAAACATTATTTGATATTCTCTGAGACCCCAAGTTTGATATATAATTTTCCATCAGCAGAGCAACAGAGATAAAAGTAAATATTCCTGTTGCCAGTAGACCACCTCTATATATAAACACAAATGATGAGCTGGTCATATCTAAGAAATATTTTACGCAATGAGATTCAAGACAGAAAGGCAACTCCACTAATTCTTGTGATACTACAGTCAACCATAACGAGTACACAGTTAAAAATAGAGACACCAAAACAATTAGCATATAAACACATACTATATACTTAACTGACTTACTCAAACGAAAATTTACACTCATGAAACAGGCCTAATAGTTCGTAAATTAGATCTTAGGTACTGCTCTTCCTGATAAAAACTTCTTTTAAGTATATTCAAACGTTCATGACAAATATAAAACCTACGCTCGTATGATAGTCGTCTTTTTTTATTTTCATAATCTTTAGCTAAAAACCAGACCATTTTTCTACATCTATTAATATCTTTAATAGAAGGCAATGGTTTGATTGCATTCAAACGCTTAATGAATTTAGCACCTTGATCATGCTTTAACCTAACTAACTTATTAACCCGCCCCATACACCTATTAAAATCCCTTCTGTATGAATGCGTTGTACGGTAACCAGGTTCTTTTGAAATAATTTCAACTTTTTGAACATTTGCACGAATTCTTCGCATTTCCTCTCTAGGCAGCCTAGGTCGATCATACCCTACTCTCAAACCATGGACAGATAAGCCGATAGTACCACTTCGTTCAATTACGCACTTTTCTTCGTTTACTGGAAAACCTTTACCATGCAACATATTTTTAATTAAATCTTGAGCATAGGTAAAATCATACCCATAAGATAATGATGAAACGGTAATATCGTCAACGTACCTTGTATATGTAAGTTTCTTTTTTTCTAACTTATTTATTACTATCTCTTCAACATCATACAATACTAAATTAGCAAGATAGCTGGAGGTCAACCCCCCTTGAGGAACACGTCCTTCATGAGTACATATACCAGCTAATATTGTCGAAACATCATTCGGATATTTAAGAAAACCGTTGAAAACATCGAAAACCGCATCTTCATGGATATTATCAAAGTAATCTGAAATATCCATTTTCAATATAGACTTACACATCCCATGACGTGCTGCGCATGAAATATAATCCCTAGTTACATATTCATCATTAGGTATAGAGCCATATAGGTACTCGCCCCAACTGATAATACGAGGGTCTGTGAATATTCGTTCATTTATGGCTGATTGAATTTTTCTTACAATTCTACTTGGACTATAAACTACTCGTATTTTACCGTTATCCTTAGTTCTTTCTGATTTTCTGTACCCACCAATAGATTCAGCAACATCAATCAATATACTCTTCTCAATGCCAAGTGCATGAGAGAGCTTGTTTAAGCTACCTATTGATTTAGCAGAAGGAACTTTTTCTAGGTGTTTCACGTTTTAAAGCATCCATTTTGCTACGTGTAATATAAATGGGGGGATCACATCCTCTTAATCTAGAGGAACCAATAGATAGTGATTTTCATCAATTAAAGTCGAATCACAGCCTATCATACTGAAAGTGATCCCCGCTTCGAGAGGACTACTGCCGGAGGCGAGAGGACACGCCGCCGAGCACCCCATCTGCAGAAACATTTTGCTTCTACGACCCTAAGGCCTTATTTCGACTTTTAGATTATTGATTGCCATCATTGGGCGATTCGCCCAAGCACTTTGATACTACAAGCATTAAATGTCTTGTCAACTTGTTATGTCATAGTGAAAACTGCCATTCGCTATCCAAAATATACTAAATAGTCTTATATTCGTCCTCCACACCCGGCGGATTCTGGCGAATCTCCCGCAGTAGTAGCTCTTTGAGCACCTCAAGATCATTGGAGTGATATAGACGAAACATGCAGCCCTGCCGGTACGTTTAGTAAGCAGGCATTGTATCAGCCTCATCGCCGATACGCCGCTTCGCGTCGTGATTAGCCTTACACTATTAGGTAGAACGCACCCTGTACCGCTTCGAGCCTGACTCGGCTCTTACTAAGGCAAGACTTTGCATATCTGTTGTCTCTAGGATGGCTTCAGACAATAACCGCATTGGTTATTTAATTTTAGTCACCAACAACTGCTCCACTCGCACACCTTCTAGATCTAACACTTCAAACTTGTAACCCGCATGAATGCAGAATTCTGTTTTTCGAGGTAAATGCTTGAGCCGGTGAATCATAAACCCAGCGATGGTTTCGTACTGATTACGCTCTGGAAAGTCGTCAATATTCAGCTGCCTCATCACGTCACCGATGGGAGTCAACCCTTCGATCAACCAAGATTTATCATCACGCTTGATAATTTGCTGATCATCCTCGTGGGTGATCAACTCCCCCATAAAACTACCTAACATATCTTTAACCGTCACTAAGCCCACCACGGTTGCGTATTCGTTAACAATCACAGCAAAGGGCTGGGTGGCTACTTTGAATGCGTTCAGGCCTTCAGATAGAGTTAAGGTTTCCGGTAGGTACAAAATATCCTGTGTGAGAAAATGCGGATCAATACCATTTAATTCACCTTTAAGTACCAAACGAAGAATCGATTTAGATTCAATCGAGCCTTTAATTTTATCGAGACTGCCATCGCACACGAGAAAATCATTGTGGGGATGGTCGATAATTTTTTGGCTGATGTCTTCGCCGCTGTCGGTAATATCAAAGTAGATGATTTGATCACGCGGTGTCATGGCGCTGCCAATGGTGACGTTATCCAGCTCAAAGACATTACCGATCAAGTCGTATTCTTGCTTCTGTAGGCTGCCGTGCTCTGCGCCAGCGTCCATCATGGCGACGATATCTTCAGTAGTCACGGCCTCTTCTCGCTCCATAGGGAGTTTTAATACTCGTAGCAGGAAGTTTGATACGCCATTAAAGAAAAACACCAATGGCATCACTAAGAAGGTAATCCAGCGCATTAAGGTGACAAGTTTGATCGCGGTTTCTTCTGGCAAGATAATCGCCATGCGTTTTGGCAAGAGATCCGCAAACAAGATAAATAGCGCGGTGATAATCAAGAACGAGATCATAAAGCTGGCTTGATCAAGCATCTGACCCTGATATACCAAACTCAAGGAATCTTTGACGTAAGGGGTTAATGCCTGTTCGCCAATAATTCCGCCCAGTATCGAAATCGCATTCAGGGCAATTTGGATCATGGCAAAAAAGTTGCCCGGATTCTGTTGTAAATCGAGTACTTCTTGAGCCTTGTGATTGCCTTCGCCAGCCATCACCCGGAGCTTTATTTTACGCGCCGCCGCTATGCCAATTTCAGACATCGCAAAAAGCGCACTGGCCATTATTAGAATGCCAATACCAAACAGTTCACTCATGGGGGTCCTCACGAGAAGCAAGATCACGCTTTCAGGGCTGAAAGCGGCGTAAGTATAGAACTAAGGTGGTTATAAAAAAACAAATATAGGAAATATTTTTAACGCGATTAACCGGGTGATTCTCACGGCTCTAAATTGCACGACAGCGCCCACCAGGACGACGCAGGCTAGGCATGCTTCTACAAGATCTAGACAATATCAAAGCAACAAAAAGCCCGCATTGAGCGGGCTGGCTTTGTGAAGCAAGAAATCATTAATTCATGGTTTCTTTCGCTTCTTCTGCCGCGTCTGAGGCTTCATCTTCAACATCATCGGCTGCTTCTTTTAATGCACTCTCTTCAGTACCGAGGGCTTCTTCCGCGGCCGAATGTGCATCTTCAGCGGCTTCTTCTGCCGCATCCATTGCATCATTGGCGGCATCTTTTGTGTACTCGGCAGCGTCGTGCATGCTGTCTTTGGCATCGTCCATGGTTTCGTCTGGGCTCTTTTCACAACCCACTAATATAAAGGTCAATGCAGAGGCGGCTATTACCAGTGGAATACGTTTCATCATGTGCTCCTTCAGCTTGGTTTTTTCGATCAACACTTTCTATCAACACTTTCTATCAACACTTTCTATCAACACTATGGGTAACGGACTACGGATAATTGTTATCTTTATCCATAGTTTCTACATAGTTTCTACATAGTTGCTACATAGTTGCTATATAGCTGCTCCATAGCTGCTATGTGTAGGTGTGACCAAGCTTAAGCCGAAGGGTTCCTGTTTATTTCAAATCCGTAATTTCACATGAATGAGCTAACTGGTTTGCTCAAGTAGATCCTTCCGGTTTGAGACGTTACGTTTTTGGCTATGGGCAACTTCAGGGCTGACCAGTTTTCCATCGAATATATTTAAGCCATTAAGTAAATGGGGTGCTGCCAACAAAGAGGCTTTTACACCTTGCTCAGCAATGTTAATGACAAAAGGTAAAGTCGCGTTATTTAAAGCGAGTGTTGATGTGCGCGCCACGGCTCCTGGCATGTTGGCGACACAATAATGAACCACTTCTTGTTCAGTATATGTTGGATCTCGGTGCGTCGTAGGCCGTGATGTTTCACAACACCCGCCTTGATCAATGGCAACATCAACAATCACGGCTCCACGCTTCATCGTATCAAGGTGCGTTCTCTGTATTAGCTTTGGTGCAGATTCCCCCGGTAATAGTACGGCTCCAATCACAAGATCTGCTTTCGGTAACAATTCATCCAACGCCGTGCGCGTTGAATACCGAGTCGTTACGCGGTTGCCATATTGTTGATCCAACGTTCGTAAACGGGCCATCGAGGTATCCATAATAGTGACTCGCGCCCCCATGCCTACCGCAATAGCCAACGCATTCACACCAACTACACCCGCTCCCAAAATAAGAACTTCCGCCGGTGATACGCCCGGTGCGCCGGAAAGCAAGACCCCTCGCCCACCTGCTTCCATCTCCAAACTGTGCGCCCCGGCTTGAACCGCCATTCGCCCTGCAATTTCAGACATAGGTGCCAACAAAGGTAAATTACCTGAAGCATCCGTGACCGTTTCATAAGCAATACAGGTAGCACCGCTGTTAATTAATGAGTCGGTGAGAGCAATATCTGGCGCTAAATGCAGGTAGGTAAATAAGGTATGTTCTGGTCGAAGCATGGCAACTTCAGAAGGTTGAGGTTCTTTCACTTTGACGATTAATTCACTGTTCGCAAATACGTCCTTGGCGGAATACTTAATTTCCGCCCCGCTGCTCATATAAAGATCATCTGAAAAGCCGATTGCTTTACCAGCCCCCGTTTCCACAATGACCTCATGCCCTCGATGTATTAACTCGCGTGCGCTATCAGGCGTTAACCCTACGCGAAATTCATGATCTTTGATCTCTTTAGGAACACCGATGCGCATACCATGACTCCTTTAATCCGTATTACTACAGCATAGCAGCGCAACAGGCGACTTCTCCATACGGGTCACAAAAACCCACAATCAGGCACAACTAACTACAATCAGCCAATATCAGTAAAGTAATACGAGCCACTTTCATTCATGTTCTAAATCTCGCCTTAGCTATATCCATTCAGATACTCGTTACCCGATGCCCGATAAATGGCGTTATTTAAGGCACCTCTGATTAATGCAGAAGAGGCTGCGGCTTGCAGGAAAGTAACAGTTCAAGGCGCTAGTTAGATGGCATGGCGGGTCACGTCGAAAAGTAGCAACACCGAAATGGTATTTTCCTGAAAGCCCCTGTTTATTGGTAGTGATGGGCGTGGGCTGTATTGACAATATAAGCCACTTTATATCTTTGTTATTGATCTTATTAAGGACCCGCCATTAACTTCGATCAACGCCTCGATCTAAAGCGTTACAGGACTCACGCGCAGCACTACTGTATTAATCAGAGGTGCCCTAGGTATTCCGTTAATTTGGCAAGGAGGCCATATGTCACTCGCACTATTGTTCACACGCGCTCAACTGGGGATCGACTCTCCGGTCGTGCAGGTCGAAGTTCATCTCTCTGGCGGTTTACCCTCGCTTAGTTTGGTGGGAATGCCTGAAACGGCGGTGAAGGAATCCAAAGATCGAGTTCGAAGTGCGATCCTCAATAGCCATTACGAGTTCCCTGCGAAGCGGATAACAATCAACTTGGCCCCTGCCGACCTGCCTAAAGAGGGTGGGCGTTACGATCTGCCCATTGCCTTAGGTATCCTGATGGCATCAGGGCAAATCCCAGAAGGCAGTACTGACGGCTGTGAGTTTATTGGTGAGTTGGGGCTAAGTGGTGATTTGCAGTCTGTGACGGGTGTTCTGCCGACCGCATTACAAGCGGCCCGAGCGGGCCGAAATTTGGTTGTGCCTGCAATCAATGCAGATGAAGCTTCTCTCTGTCGAGAAGGCACCATCTACTCGGCAAAATCCCTCACCGAAGTTACTCGCTGGTTGCACAAACAAAACAAACTGCCTGAGGTTGAGCCAGTGCTGCATCGTACGGATCAGTGGCAAACGAGTGGCGATCTCAGTGAAGTAAAAGGCCAAGCGCAAGCACGGCGAGCGCTAGAAATTGCGGCGGCTGGCCAACACAACCTCTTGTTTATCGGCCCGCCGGGTACAGGTAAGACTATGCTCGCCAGTCGTTTACCGGGCATATTACCGCCGATGTCCGACGACGAGGCTTTGGTCTCAGCGTCGGTTGCTTCTATTAGCCACCACAGTGGTGATTGGCAAAATCGCTGGGGGCAACGTCCATTTCGTGCTCCTCACCACACGTCTTCAGGGGTGGCTCTTGTGGGTGGAGGAGGCAACCCCAAGCCCGGCGAAATCTCCTTGGCACATGGTGGCGTCTTATTTTTAGACGAACTGCCCGAATACAGCCGCAAGGTGCTGGATGTGTTACGTGAGCCATTAGAAAGTGGCGAAATAGTAATCAGTCGGGCGAGTCGCTCGGTGACCTACCCTGCTCGTTTTCAGCTTATTGCCGCTATGAACCCTTGTCCTTGTGGTTATCACGGAGATGCGTCAGGGCGTTGTCAGTGTACGCCAGATCAAGTGCGTCGTTATCAGGGACAAACCTCAGGGCCATTGCTGGATCGCATAGATTTGCATGTTGATGTACCGCCGGTGTCGCCAGCGTTATTGCAAAAAGCACCACCATCAGAAAGTAGCGAGGCGGTTCAGGCGCGGGTAATGAATGCTCGTAATCAACAGCTTCAGCGTCAAGGGTGTGTGAATGCAGAATTACAAGGCGAGATGAGGGATCAGGTTTGCCAGTTATCTGAGATGGATCAGTTGTGGCTGTTGGACGCTATAGAACGCCTCAACTTATCAGCTCGCTCTTATCATCGGCTGCTATCCGTCGCTCGGACGTTGGCTGATCTTGCTTCAGAAGAACACATAAGCAGGGTGCACTTAATGGAGGCCTTGGGCTTTAGGGCGCTGGATCGGTATCGAATGGGCTAGTGAGGTTTCGATTGTTTGTCATCAAGTGTGCCTAAATGTAAAGAATAACCGCGTGGCGTTAAATGTCATACCTCACATTAAATCTTGTACAGTATTGTTATTTCCAATACAAAACTTATACAAGGTGTAGGTTTTGTGTCCCATATTTATTAAGTACCTGACATTTACCAACGAGGTGACTCATGAAATACGTTAAGACGATAGCATTAGCAACGGCGGCATTAGGGCTCGCTGCGTGTGGTGGAGATGATAATAACGATAAGGGAGAAGCGTTTGTTAGAGTGCTACATGCCTCTGCAGATGCACCAAATGTTGATGTCTTAATTGATGGCGAGGCGGCATTGACTAACGTGAGTTTCCAGCAAGGTTCTGGATACATCAGTTTGCCGGAAGGTAGCACCGAAGTTGATATCCGAGTGTCAGGAACAGAGACTATTGCACTCAGCGCCGAGCTCGATCTTCTCGAAGATGGCTACTATTCTGTGATCGCCATCAATGACGTAGCAGATCTCGCTTTGAAGGTGATTGATGATACTGCGACGTTTACGGATGGTGACGCTGATGTTCGTGTCGTACACGCTGCAACGGCAGCAGCAGAGGTCGATATTTTTGTTACTGCACCAGATGCAGAGTTGAGCGCCCCAACATTGGATGCTGTACCGTTTGATGCTGCTGCTGTGTTAGAAGGTCTAGCTGCGGGAGACTATCAAGTCCAAATTGCCGTAGATGCGACAGATGATCTTGTATATGACTCTGGTTCGCTTGCGGTATCAAGTGATATTACCGCCGTTGCCGTCAACAGTACCAAGGGTAAATCACCGGTATCATTGATCGTCTGGACAGCTTCAGGTGTTATCCCTGTGTTAGATAACAGTACTGAACTTCGTATAGTTCATGCCGTTGACGATATCGATGTTGATGTTTTTGCTGGTGGGGAGTTATTAATCGATGGTTTCAGTTACAAAGATGTTGAAGGGTATCTAACTCTTGAGCCAGGTACAGTAAGTGTTGCGATTGCCGCCGCTGGATCAGGTATTGGCAGTGCGCTGGAAAACCTCAGTGGTGATTTGGCCCTTGAGCGTGGCGAATCTTACACCGTGATTGCGGCAGGCGATGATGGTGCCGTCACCGACGCTTCTTTGATTGTATTAACAGATCAGCGTGAAGCGTCGAATTCTGCCAATGCTGATGTGCGTTTGGTGCATGGGTCGTCTGCTGCTGCAGATCCGGTCGATATTTACGTCTACGTTAACGGGACAACTCAACCTTCCGAAGCGACAGTCGCAGACGTTGAGTTAGGGCAAGACACTGGCTACTTATCACTAGCACCAAACGGATACACCATTGATATCGCCGCTGACGGAACGACGTCACCTGCCATCAGTGGATTAACCAACGTTGCTTTAGCTGCAGGAGATGTTAAGACCGCTATCGCCATTGGTGACGGTTCAGGGTTAGAGCCTTTGTTACTGGATGATAGTCGCGATTAAAAATCGGCGGTGTCTCTTATAGAAGGAGCCTTTGGCTCCTTTTTTATGGTTCATAATAAAGTTTTTGAGTTGAGCATTTGCACAACAGAATGGGCCATTCACTGGAAAGTTCGACGTTCCGTGCCACAATGAATATTCACTAGATTGCGCATTTTCTAGACTGATAATAACCAGGCACGGAGTCTGACTTGTGAATAAACAACTCGTGATTTTTTTGGTGGTGGTAACAGCGATTGTTGTCGCGCTAGCGCAATATCATGTATCAACGCCAAGTCCGTTTGATAGTGAGGCTTTTTTTGGACCTAAAGAGGTACCTCAAGAGTCAGCGAAGGAAACGGGTGAGAAGCCCCTAAAATAGACTTTGCTGCCCAGAGTAATCGCAGAGCACGGCTTCGGATACGCAGGCGCGCTCTATGAGCTTATCGACCGACATTGGCTGGGCATAGAAGTAACCTTGGATGCGATCGCAGCCAAGGGCATGTATGACCTCTAAACAGTTTTGATCTTCGATACCTTCCGCGGTGGTTTCTAACTCTAAACGTTGAGCGAGATCCAACATCGTCGCGACGATATGCATTTGCTTACTGTTGTCTTCAAGCTGGCTAAGCGGTGTTACAAAGGCTCTGTCGAGTTTAATCCCTGTGATCGGTAAGTCGCTGAGGTGGGACAGAGACGAAAACCCGGTGCCAAAATCATCCAAAACAATGTGTACGCCTGCTTGTTTTAATAAACGTAAGTTTCGTAAAGAGACGCTGGCATCCAGCATCATGGCGGTTTCTGTTAGTTCTAATTCAAGACAACCTGCCGGTACTTGGAACTCTTCTAGTAGTGCGAGCACTTTATCGGCGTAATCTGGGTCTGCCACTTCAGGGAAAGACACGTTTACGGCCATGCGTAATGAGATGCCTTGATCGTTCAGCTTATGCCATGTGCTAAGCGTTTCACGCAGTGCCCAACTGCCTAGCGTTCGGATTAGGCCGGCCATTTCAGCATCGCGAATAAAGGTGGTGGGTGGAATAATGCCAAGATTTGGATGCAGCCAGCGCAACAGCGCTTCCGCGCCGACCATGATGCCTGTTGAGGTATCAAATTGAGGCTGAAAGTCGAGATAAAATTCCTTACCGCGCAGTGCTCTTACTAGATCTTGTACGACGCCTGAATCATTGTGATTAAGAGAACGACCTCCTAGTCCGCTTTGCATCATGCGTGAATGTTCAATTTCACGTACGCAGTATTGCAATGCTTCGCCAAGGTCATCGTAGCCATCAAGTTTTACCGGACTGCTTAAAAAGGCCGTCCATAGAAAGCTCATGTTGTCCGCGAAGGAATGTAGCCAGTGTGCGGATAATGCTTTTTCGTTATGGCTGATGATGACAAATTGATCGTCGAGCAGCTTCCCTATCATGGCATCTTCGGGTGCATTGGCTCGCAGTTGATGTTCAAACGATTGCTGGGTAGCAAAGCGCAATTCGGCACTGTCTCCGGCTGCGGCGGGACGCCAGCGACAACTCACTAGTTGAAGGTATATTTGTTTGTCCGTTTTAATACGATTACGAAATTGCAGCATCCATGTTTGGCGTGGCAACAAAGGACGTAAATGCCCTGCAATACAGGCTTGCAGTTCGGCCATACCATGGCGTAATACATGCGGTGTCATATGGGTTAGGTCAAGCCATACCGAGGCTTCAGGATAGAAGGCACGATCCTCCGGATGACCAATGATCAGCGTGGGGACATGGGTTGAAATGTCTTGAATATGGTCGCGCATGGTTGGGTTGTCGTGTGGCGCAAGCACAACCACCATGTGCCCGTCAGGAATAGGAATAAACGCATCAAGCATACCGATACGAAAATTTTGTTGTGAGCGCTCGCATTCTTGCTGAACCCAGTCAACGAGAAATTCTGGAAGTGCCCGCTCACTTCCCAGCACCAGTAGAACTGGCTTGCTCTCTTCCTGAGTAGATATCATTTAACCTGCATGCCCAATTAGTTAACTACTCAATACATATAGGTTACCGAAAGACAGTTAGCGAAATATTGGCCTGAAAAATCACCTTCATGGCGATGAAATAATAATTACCTGTGTCATTCCGGTGATTGAGGCTTAAACCGAAATTCGTAAGATTCAAACCGTGTTCATTACTGGTAGAATCCCCGGTTCTGAAATGAGGTACAACCGTGGTCGATTTAAGTCAGCTCAACCCCCGCCAGAAAGAAGCCGCCAAATATATCGAAGGGCCGTTACTTGTGCTCGCCGGCGCAGGCTCGGGTAAGACCAGTGTAATCACACGTAAAATTGCTTACTTAATTGGGGTGTGTGGCGTTAAGTCGCACCACATAGCAGCGGTAACCTTTACCAACAAAGCCGCACGCGAGATGAAAGAGCGAGTGATGCAGCTGACAGGCCGTGGTGGTGCTCGCGGCCTGATTGTGTCGACCTTCCACAACCTTGGCCTGAATATTATTAAAGCTGAGCTGAAGTCAGCGGGTTATAAATCCGGTTTTTCGATTCTCGACCAAGACGACTGCAAAAGCATTTTGCGTGACATCATGCATCGTGAACACGGTGATGATGGCGATATGCTGGACATGGTGCAAAACGGTGTTTCAAGTTTAAAGAATGATCTGGTGACGCCGGATGAAGCCATCGCCCGAGTCACAACCCCGCAAGAACAGCTCATTGCACAAACCTACAGCGTCTATCAGCGCATGTTGAAGGCCTACAATGCGGTCGATTTTGATGACCTTATTATGGTGCCGACCTTATTGTTCCGTGATCATGAGGATGTTCGCGCGCGTTGGCAGAGGAAGATCCGTTACTTGCTGGTGGATGAGTATCAAGACACCAACACCAGCCAGTATGAACTGGTGAAGTACCTTGTGGGCAATCGTACTGGCCTGACGGTGGTAGGGGACGACGACCAATCTATTTATGCTTGGCGGGGGGCACGGCCTGAAAACCTCTCCTTGCTGAAAAAAGATTTTCCAACGTTAAAGTTGATCAAGTTGGAGCAGAACTATCGCTCGACTGGTTTGATTCTTAACGCAGCAAACATCGTGATTGATAACAACCCGCACGAATTTGAGAAAAAGCTGTGGTCGGATAAGGGGTATGGTGATCCGATCAAGATTCTTAAATGTCGTAATGATGAAATCGAATCCGAGCGTATCGCTACCGAGATCGTCGAGCGTCGCTTACGTTACGGTGGTGGTTATAGTGATTTTGCCGTCTTGTATCGTGGTAACCATCAGTCGCGCATGATCGAAATGAAGTTACAGGCCTATCAAGTGCCTTACAAACTCAGCGGCGGGCAGTCGTTTTTTGGTCGTAATGAAATCAAAGACATCATGGCCTACCTGCGCTTGTTGATTAATCCCAGCGACGATGCCGCATTTTTGCGGGTTGTGAATACTCCACGTCGTGAAATAGGCCCAAGCACGATCGAAAAACTTAGCGAATATGCCTCCATGCGTAACATCAGCATGATCGCCGCGACCACCGAAATGGGACTGGAACAGCAGTTAATGCCCAAGGCGTTGGATCGTCTTCGTCGTTTTGGTCATTGGTTGGAACGAATTACCCGTAATGCGTACACGGATGATCCCGTGGCCGCGATTAAAGAGTTGATCGAAGACATCGATTACGAAGCTTACCTGCATCAAAATTCCGGCACGCCGCATCAGGCTGAGCGACGGATGAAAAACGTTTATTTCTTGGTGGATCAAATCAAGAAGATGATCGACAAGGCGGATGAGTTAGGCGACGAGTGCACGATTGAAGATGCGGTAGGAAAGCTGATTCTTCGTGATATGTTAGAGCGCCAATCCGATGAAGACGAAAACGACCAAGTGCAATTGATGACGCTTCATGCATCTAAAGGCTTGGAGTTTCCGCATGTGTACATTATGGGTATGGAAGAAGAGTTGATGCCACACCGCAACAGCATTGAAGCCGATACCATCGAAGAAGAGCGGCGCTTAATGTATGTGGGCATCACGCGAGCAAAACGCACATTGACCCTGACTTATGCAGGTAAGCGTCGTCAATATGGCGAAGCCAGTGATACCACGCATTCGCGTTTTCTGGATGAGCTGCCAAACGACGATATCGTTTGGGAAGGTAAAACTGAGGTCTCTGAGGAAGAGCAGAAACAGCGCGGCCAAGAGACGCTTAGCAGCTTGAAAAACATGCTGGCTGATTTTTAACTCGTTTCTTATTCACGATCTATTCTTAGCGGCGCCCCTGTATCGGAGAATGCTGCTATAAAAAAACGCCCGGCACTTCTGTCTGTAAGACTGTAAGTACCGGGCGTTTTTTTAGTGCGGCCGTTTAAGTGGTCGCTGAAGAGTCGAAGACTTAGCGAATATTCCAGACTTCGCCGCGTACCTCACCGGTGCTAGCACCAAGTGTTGAGCTGCTTTCAGAATCCTGGCCAAAGGTGACGACGCTCATTTGACGAGCATTGACTTCAACCTTGGCTAAGTTCATGCGAAGAAACTCAGTGACACCGTCATCTGTATGTTGGGTATTGATCTCAATGTAGCCATCGCCATCAATGGCCCAGGTAAACCCTAGAGAGACAAAGTCGCCATCGTCTATTTCACCTTGGTACACGCCATTACCATCTTGGGTGAAGCTAAAGGCGCCGTCACGGAGTGCAAACGCTTTACCAGCGACGTCACTGCTAATAAATGAGGTGGCTGAGCAAGTGGTAGCAATGGTATCAAAATCACTGATGGTCGAATCTTCATTATCTTCTACATCACAAGCATCTAAAGAGTCTAACAGCGAGTAATCAAACGCCGCTTTAATTTGATCTCGGCCCGCACCGTTTAGCACCCACTGACGATCACCTCGAGCACCGGCTGGTATCATCTCGCCATGGCGAACGTAGCCATCGACGACGGTATACATTTGCACTTCGCCTTGATCATAACCACCTTGGAAAGCAATATTGGCAGGCAGTTTTAGTAGAATCAGTGATTTAGTGTCGATGGTTTCTTGCGTCCAAGTCGCTGTGGCAACTTTCTTGACGCTCTCGTTATTTTCACTGTATTCGACTTTGTAGATGTTCGCGTTGCCACCTTGAACTAGCTCGACACTCCACTCAATATCATTACCGTGGATATTCACGCCACCGATATCGGCACGGCTGCTTGGGTTGCTTGCGGCCGTTGCGCTGATGAGCTGACTTAGGCTGGTGGCTGCATCGCCATCGGTTTCGTGGTTGCCGTCACCGGTGCGAACAAAGACGTTGTTACACCAAACGTCGGTTGGCGCCCAAGTGTTGTCTTCATTGAAGTTGCCGCCCCAGCATTCGCTAACCTCTTCGACGTTGTCTTTATAAACTTCGTAGATGTTATTAGTGCGAGTGAAAGTGAGTTGGTAGCCGGTCGCGCCTGTTTCAAAAACAGCGCTTGGATCAACCACGGCATGATAAGACGGTTCTAAATAAGTGACGATACGCTTACCTACCAAGTTAACCTCAACACCAGAGATAAGCTCTTCGGTTGCGGTTAGGTCACCGTAAAGAATTCGAACGTTATTACCCTCGGTGGTGATGTTCTCGTCGTTATCGGCTAGGCAGTTCCACGTGGCATTGGCCAAAAAGCAATTTTGATCTTGTGAGTTATCGTCATCATTTTCGACCCAGCTACTTTCGCCATCGAAGCCAAATTGAGTGATCGTAATTGCTCCTTCACCATCCGCAAGTACGTTGCCGTAGTAGAACATTATTTCGCCCTCATCTTCGTCAGACTCGAAAAAGTTGAGGCCACCGCCACTGGTTAAAAGAGTGCTGAGATTGGCTGCAGAGGCGTTCTTACGATCTTCGCGAGCTTGCAGTTCGTCTTCCACCGTCGTTGGATCAAGACGTGTGCCTTCGAGTTCATCAGAGCCTGCTAAGTCATCCGGATTAAAATCACTCCCTGAATCGTTAACAGCTTGCTGAATATCATCCAGCGCATTAATGACTTGTTCAATAATGAGCGCGGTTAAGTCTTCCATTGATACGCCTGTTTCACCTACGACGGTATCAACCAATTCAATATTTTTCTGCATAACTGCACGGGTTACCTGAGCGACTTTGTGCAAACGCTCAAACTCTGCTCCGGATGTTTCATCGTCTGAGCCAGCAACGTAATCACCCGTTGGATCTAAATCTGTGCCTAGCTTAGTTTGAACACTGGCTTTGGCTTCTTCTGGCGTGAGGCCTTTTTCTTTGATTTCGTTCTGCACCATTGTGGTCAGAGGGCTAACAAATGCTGACCCTGCAGGAGCGGTGAGTGTGTAGGTTTTTTCAATCACGACACCCGGCTGGTCTTCATCAATGGTTTCACCAACGATGATCTCCACCACAATCGGTGAGTTATCAATCTGTTCTTGAGTTACACCATCAAGCGTATAGGCACCGCCATTGGCTGTGGTGCTTGATGGTTCGTCATCATCACAGGCACTGTTGCTGTTCAAATCTAGGCATACACGTGCGCCGGCTAGGTAGCCATCAGCAGCTCGCCCTTCAATGCTCTCGGTGCCTGTATTCGTGGTCTCTTCTTGTGCATCGTCAGAGCTGTTGTTTGAACTAGAGCAACCGACGGTTGCAAGGATGGCAGCCAAGGCGGCCCCTGCAGGAATGAATTGTTTGAACATGATAAAAATCTCGGGTGAGTAAGAACATGTTCAGTAAAGCAATTGAATGAGATCTGTCAGGGGGGCTAGACGTGTCATTCGTGACATTGAGAACGTAACTGGCAAGCAGATACAATTCCACACACAGGGGTCACAGAGCAGTATCATATAAGTGAATAACAACGGCGATAAGTGACCTAATCGGAATGTCCAGTCAAGAATATCAACAGCATTAATGCCACTTTGGTAGCCAGACCTTATTGCTTAAGCCGGTTAACTCATCGTTCATAATGACGGTTGTGGCTGGCAGTTGTTTGTTACCGACGTCAGAACGTGCATTGACGATGTACTTAAGGCGAAGGCTTTCACCTGGGGCTAATGACTCAATGCTTTCTTCCCAGACTAACTCAGCGACGCCATCAGCAGAGGCAAAACGAGTAAAGCGCTCGTCGGTGGTGCTAAAGTCAGCGTCTTCGAGTGAATCACGCAGTGTTAAGTTGGTAGCGGAGGACTCGCCGTAGTTAATCACCTCAATGCTAATTTCTACAGGACCAGCGACAACAGGGATAGGGTACACGGTTTTACGCACCTTTAAGTTCACTGGGCCGGGGTTGTACGTCAGCTTGAGAGGCTGTAACTGTTGGGATAGAGCGTAATACTCATAGGCAAATTCATCCTCTCGGCTGCGTTCCATGATGGGCGGCTCTGCTCTAACAATGGGAAATGCCGCCGTAGGAATTTTCAGGTCGATGTCTGTCGTGTTTACTGGTGGCGCAGGCGCGTCGTTGATTATCAGAGTTAGATCAATTTCTACCTTCTGCATTTTACCAGCATCACCAGCGTGTCGAGTAAGAGGGGTCAGCGCGATGGTAATTGTTTCTTCTGGTGGTACGACAAAAGGGTGTGGTTCATTACCGTAAAAATAAATCTCCCCATCAAACTCTGATGTCGCAGGGTTGCTGATAACCAGCTCTAAATTGCTTTCAGGTGCCGCACCATCCAGCAGCGTAATATCTCCGCTTAACGTTTCTAATATTACTCCCGGCGCTTCGAACTCATCGGGAGTGACCTCTTCTGCATGCACTGCGAAAGGAGATACCAGCCCAATTAGAATACTGCTGTGAATCAGCAGGCGACGAGACAGAAAAGAGACAATGGAGAAACGTTGAGCGAAAGGCATTCGGAACCCGTTAATAGCAAAAATAAAAATTAGGCCTGAAGCGAGGCCGCCGGTTAGCCATTGTTGCCCGACCAACGGGGCTTTACAAGCTATTGATGGTGAGTGACCTCCCTCAGTAGTGAACGCATAAAAGACAGGAATGATAAATGCTGCGAGTAAGTTTTTCTTTTAACCCTACAGATTTCGAATAGGCCTCTATACTCAAAAAATCACTTCATTATGGATAAATACGGTGCGCGTATGAAACCAAGACAATACATCGCAAGACTTCTTGCCGCCGCTGCCCTGGCGCTGGCCTCCTCATTAGTCGTTGCTGACACTATTAAAGTAGGAATGTCCGCGGCATTAACCGGCCCGGCATCAGCACTTGGGAATGGTGTGAAAACAGGCATTGAAAGTTACTTTGCCAGAGTGAATGCAGCCGGAGGGGTTCAAGGTCGGTCGATTGAATTGGTGGCCTTAGATGATGGCTATGAGCCTGACCGAGCAGCCCCCAACATGGAGACTCTCATTGATAATGATAATGTCGTCGCAGTAATGGGTAATGTCGGCACACCAACCGCCATCGTGACAGTTCCCATTGCCAATGCCAAAAAGACACTGCTGTTTGGGGCCTACACCGGAGCTGGAGTACTTCGCCAGACGCCTCCTGATCGATACGTTATTAACTATCGCGCTAGTTATGCGGAAGAGACGGCAGCCATGGTTGACGGCTTGCTGAGCACGGGCATTAAACCAGAAGAAATCGCCTTTTTTACACAGAACGATGGTTATGGTGATGCCGGTTTCAATGGCGCAGTAAAAGCACTAAAAGCACGTGGTTTTGATGCAACAGATACCTTGGCTCACGGCCGTTATGCTCGTAATACAACTAATATTGAGGGTGCGTTAGGTGCTATTTTAGATGCGGATATCGAACCTAAAGCGATCATCATGGTCGGCGCGTATGCGCCCTGCGCAGAGTTTATACGCCAAGCGAAACTTGATCTCGAAGGGGTTGTGTTTGTGAATGTGTCCTTTGTGGGCAGCTTGCCCTTGTTAAAAGCATTGGGTGATCAAGCGGATGGCGTTGTCGTGACGCAAGTGGTTCCGCATTATGAATCGGATCTTGCTGGGGTTAGTCAGTACCGTGCAGATCTTGCAGAGTTTGGTCAAGGTGCTGCCCCTGATTTTGTGTCGTTAGAGGGGTATCTGGCGGCAAGGATATTGGTGGAAGGTTTGAAAAATGCGACAAGTGTTTCTCGCGAAGGCCTTATTGATGGCCTTGAAGGGCTGAATAATTTAGATGTAGGAATTGATGTTCCCGTTTCCTTCGCGGCTGATCAACATCAAGCAAGTCATGAAGTGTGGCCCACCGTGATTCGTAATGGACATTATGAAGCGCTTAACTGGTCTGATTTACGCTAAGTTTGCGCTAAATAAAAGGGGGAGGTATGACAGGGGTAAGTGTATCCATTCGTCAGTTGCTCGTAGGATTATCAACCATTGCTTTGATCTCGGTTTTGATCGTCTCAGCAATGACCGTCTGGTTAGGGCGGGTGGCTGAAGAGTCGGGTGAAAGTCTTGCGGTTGAGACTGATCAATCTTTGGCATTAGTCAGTCAGTCTCAGCGTAACAGTGACATTCTGGTTGAAGCTTTGCAGGTGCTCGTAGCACAGTCACCGGAGGCGTTGCACGAGTGGCAAGAACAACCGCCCATACTTGACGACGAAGTATCAATCGAACTGAAGTCTGTCTTATCAGAGCTAAGTCACACTGAATCCTTGTTATATCAATCCAAAAGTAAGTTACTGGCTAACATTGAAAAAGTGAGCCAGACAACAAGTTCTGTTGATGTATTGATTCATGAAATGCAACGCGATTCTAACGCGCTCAAAGGTAAAAGTGCGTTGATGGTTAAGCGCGAACTGCGCGGTTTAAAACGCCAATTTAAAAAGTTAGAAGCCGGTGCTGATGTTGGTGCGGATAATAATTGGCGGGCTATGTCGCAAGCGCTTTATGAATTCACGCTAGGCGATAAGGAAACTGTTTCTGTAACCTCGGTTGCTTTGGCTGAAACGGCTGCACGATTCAACGCTTTGTCATTCCAGATTCAAAACGCACCTGATGTGTCGAGTTTAATCAGTTTAGAGAAAAACGTCTCTTTGCCACTGTTTAAACGGTTAGATAAACAGCTCAATGTTTTAGCCAGTGCAACGGCAGACTCGCCGGAGCTTGCTAAGCTGGTGGAGGTGATGAAGCAACAAAGAGTGGCTCTGGCTGGGTTATTATTTAGCGGAGAGGAGTCTCTACTGCGCCTGAGAGAAGCCAACTTAGGATTCACCAAAGAACTGGCTACCTACAGTTCCGGCATGATGACGTTGGTCGACAGTGTGAGCGAACTTTCAACGACACAAACAGAACAAGTTCGTACCGAAAGTACTGCGGTAAGAACCTCAGCGGCGAGTCGCATTGATGGAATTATCACCGGCAGTATTGTGACTAGTTTGATTGTACTCGTTCTTTTATCAACGTTAGCATTTATGATCACCCGCCTTATAACTCGGCCTCTCGACCATATATCCCAGGCACTTAACGACATTGCGTCAGGCGAGGGCGATTTAACGCGGCGCCTCAATGTATCCGGTGTAAGAGAAGCTGGTGTCTTGTCTGGGCACTTCAATCGCTTTATCGAACGGCTGCAGGAGACAGTTCGTTCTGTCGGTCATGTTGCTGAGCAGCTGGGTGGCTCAGTTGCTTCCGCCACTGAAATTGCAAAACTCAGTCGTGAGGCAATTCAGCGTCAAGCGAATGAAACTGGGCAAGTGGCTACGGTGATGGAAGAGCTATCCCATAGCTTTGCCGAAACTGCTAGCTCCGCAGGCAATGCACTTGAGTCGGCTCAACTTGCTTGTGGGCATGCAAGCGCGGGTCAAAAACAGGTTCAAGCATCGGCGGCTTCAGTCTCTAAATTAGCGGAAAAAATTGAATCAGGTGTGATCTCTATGGAGCGGCTCGCTGAGACCAGCAGCAACGTTATTAGTGTGTTAACCGTGATTCGTGAGATTACTGAGCAAACTAATCTTTTGGCTCTTAATGCAGCGATTGAGGCAGCTCGAGCGGGAGAACAAGGGAGGGGTTTTGCCGTCGTTGCTGATGAAGTTCGTATGCTAGCAGGTCGAACTCAGGCGTCTGCGGCAGAAATTGGCGGAATTCTGGATACGTTGAACCAAGATGCTAAGCAAGTGATGAGTATCATGACCGAAGGCCGTGATCAGGTGTATGAAACAGTTGATCAGTCGCAATTGGTAGCGGCCTCGCTGGGTCAGATAAATGATGCTGTGGAAACGATTCTTAAGCTAAATCGTGACATTTCTACTGGAGCTGATAATCAAAGTCAGGCTGTGAGTGAAGCGGCGGGAAATGTAGAACAAATTAATATTATTGGCGGAGAGTCTCAAATCTTTGCTGATGATACACGGGCATCCGCTGACCAGTTAGCTGAGTTAGCAACATCCCTACAAAACACGCTGAAGCAATTCCGTTATTGATAAAAATAACGATTATGCCAAGTCGTTTAGTGATTGTTTGTAAACTAAAGACTTATAGTAGGTTGCTGAACATGACGGGGGCGGCTAACACAAAGAGATATTAACGTATTCTCAGGTTCGGAAATGTCGGTTAACAATAAAGTTGTTAACTGAATGGCTCGTAAGTCATTGATTTATATAGCCCACGATTTTTTAAGAATTAAATAAAGTTGTTAACTAAAACTCTACCTGGCCTTTCTTTCCAATAAAAGCGTAACAATAAAGTTGTTAACTTTTAAGCTCAATCGCCTCTCAGCTTCGGGATCAGCTTTTCTCACCAACGCTAAATATTAATTACTGAATACTCAAAGCCTTATATGAGCACTTTACCGAGCCACACCCGTCAGATAGTTTATCCATTATTATATCTAAACGCTTAGCAGCAGAGACTATTGAATATCTAACTTCGCTTATCTAGTTAATTACTGCTACCTTGAATTCTTCGTTGTATCGTTCACCAGCCATAGTGACCGACTCTGTTAACTCGTTACATAGTTAAAGGGTGTCTTGTGAGTTAGGTGGGATTCAGGTTTAGAGTCATAATTAAAAATTAACTGTCGTTAATAAACGTGACAGTTAATCTTTATTATACGAGTATAATACTTTCAGTCTCACTTAATATCTTTGAAAGCCCCTGTGAAATTGGCATCATAAACTCTACCGGCATTCGACACTAAAACATAAAGAATTCTTTCATCAGCTCCATTCTCTATTTTCAGAATATAATAACCTCTACCTTTTTTATGTATTGATACATTGTTCTCTTTAATATTTGCCCAGCTCTCTGGAAGTTTTCCAATGGGTAGCCCTGTATCTTGAGTCGAAAATTGTGAGGCTGCACTAACGCCCAAAGCCATTATTTGAGCTTCGTTCATTACGGGTGCATGACTGCCGTGAGAATATGCTAGCTGAGAAGTCAATAGTACTAATGCTGCAAAAATTGTTTGAATAGTTTTCATAAAATCACCTTTATTTTATTGTATTAATGTTTGTGAGAGTTTTGGCCATCGTGGGAGTGCTCACTAACTGGCTCTTCATCGATTACTTTTTCTTTAGGAGCTTGAACATCAAGATTCAATTTAACCGGATAGTTCGATAGCTCTGATGCTTCACTTTCCATATCTTCATGAATATGTGAGTGATCATCTTTATTCAAAGGGAAATCATCTGAATATTTAGAGTGCTGATATCCGTGGAGCTGCATTAATAGAAGTAGTCCACCCAGTATCATTAGAATAACATTTGATGCTTTGCTGAAGCGATTAAAGGATTCTGTTTTTCTCCAACCCGCTAATATCACAAGCATAATAGTTAGAGCAATTATCTGGCCTAGCTCAACCCCTACGTTAAATGACAGTATTTTTAAGACTAAATGGTCTTCTCCAAGAGGGAGCTGCTGCAAACGTGTTGATAAACCAAAACCGTGTATCAAACCAAAAATAAATACCATCCATGTTAGGTTGGGTGATTCCATTTGTAGGTGTTTTTTAAATCCACCCAAGTTATCAAATGCTTTATAGCAAACCGTTAATGCGATAACCGCATCAATTAGGTAATAATTAGCGTTAATTTCATAAATGGTTGCAAAGATAAGGGTGATGGAATGGCCAACGGTAAACGCAGTGATGAATTTTAGAATATCTCTAAATCGTGTTAAAAAGAAAATAACACCAAATAAGAATAATAAATGGTCATACCCTGAGAGCATGTGTGTCGCACCAAGCGTTAAATATTCGAAGTAACCTGCATTAAGAATACGTGCTTGATCAGCAGCAGACATGCCGTGTGCGAAAGCAGTAGTGCTTAGGCACGTGAAGAAAAAGACTAATATAATTTTAAACATATGAACCTCTAAAGTAATGGTATGCAGTAATTTTTATATCACTGCTATTATTAATCTAAGTATTTTTTACAGATTGGGTGTCTTTATGGAGCAAGCGATAAAGTACAGGTAGTACAAACAAAGTTAGTAGCGTAGACGATATAATGCCTCCGATAACAACTGTTGCTAAGGGACGTTGAACTTCAGACCCTATACCCGTATTTAAAGCCATTGGCACGAATCCAAGTGAAGCAACTAAAGCCGTGGTTAGAACAGGCCGCAAACGGGTAAGTGCCCCTTGAATTATTGCTTTCTCAACAGAGAAGCCATCATGTATCAGATCCCTAATAAATGAGACCATTACCAGTCCGTTAAGAATGGCTATACCCGATAATGCAATGAAACCGACAGCGGCTGATATAGAGAAAGGTATGTCGCGTAATACTAAAAATAATACTCCCCCTGTTAACGCTAAAGGAACACCCGTGAAAATAATCATGGCATCTTTAAACGAACCCAGAGCCAAGATTAACAAGCCAATAATCATTACTAATGTGATGGGCACCACTAGAGTTAAACGTTTTGAGGCGGATTGGAGCTTTTGATAAGTACCACCATATTCTATCCAGTAGCCAGCAGGTACATCGACTGATGCATTGATAGCGGTTTGGATATCCGAAACAAATGAGCCTAAGTCGCGACCACGTACGTTCGCTGTCACGACGATGCGTCGCTTACCATTCTCACGGTTCACTTGATTAAAGCCCTCAACTAATTCTAGTGTCACCAACTCTTGCAGTGGAACAGCGTCCATATTCGACAGCTGAATGGGTAAGTAGCGTAAGCGATCCATATCAGATCTTCGTTGCTCAGGTAGTCGCACAACGATATTACTGCGTCTATCACCCTCATAAAACTGTCCCGCAACTTCACCACCCAGAGCAACAGCCAATTGCTCTTGAACATCATGAATTGATAAACCGTATTGAGCTAATACAGCAAGCTTTGGTTGCATGGTCATAATGGGGAGGCCCGTTATTTTTTCCATCTGGATATCAGCGATACCATCAATACTTGCTATCGTACTTTGAATATCACTACCGATTTTTTGTAATTGGGTAAAATCATCCCCAAATACTTTGATTGCGAGTTCCGCACGAACGCCTGATAATAGTTCATTAAATCGCATTTGAATCGGTTGCAGAAATTCATAGCGATTACCTGGAATAGGCTCAACTAAAGCTGCTAGATCATTGACGACCTGTTCTTTAGTTTTATTGGGATCAGGCCACTCGCTTCGTGGTTTCAAAATTATAAAGTTATCGGCAACGCTTGGTGGCACAGCATCAGTAGCTACATCAGCGGTGCCAACCTTAGCAAAAATTAGCTTTACTTCAGGTAAGGTTTTTATTTTTTCTTCTAAGGTTTTTTGTAGTTCAATTGCCTGACTCAAAGATGTCCCAGGAATACGCAATGCGTGCATCGCAATATCGCCCTCATCTAAATTGGGGACAAATTCGCTTCCTAACTTTGTAGCAAGAAATCCAGATCCAAAAACCAAAACTAATGCAAAACCAATCACCACCCAGCGAGCAGAAAGTGCCAACTTCAGCAGAGGTTCGTATATCGTTCTTGAAGCTTTAATAATCGCACTGTCTTTTTCTTCGATTGGTTTATTGAATAGCAATGCTACGCAAGCAGGCACAAACGTAATTGAAAGAATAATTGAGCAAATCAATGCAATGACGACTGTTAATGCCATTGGGTGAAACATTTTTCCTTCGACACCAGTCAAAGAAAATATGGGTAGGTAAACAGCAGTAATTATGAACACACCAAACAATGCAGGGCGAATAACCTCACGCGTTGCACTGAAGACAATATCGAAACGCTCTTTTATACCTAATGTTAAGTTGGATTTGGATGCCTGGCTTAATCTTCGTAAACAGTTTTCAACAATAATAATGGCACCATCCACCAATAAACCAAAATCTAAAGCTCCTAGGCTCATTAAGTTGGCGCTGACTTTAGCGTGTACCATTCCTGTAATTGTCATTAGCATTGCAATGGGGATAACCGCTGCGGTTAGTAAGGCCGCTCGAATATTACCTAACAAGAAGAATAAAATAATGATGACTAATAAGGCACCTTCAACCAAATTTGCTTGGACCGTCTTCAGTGTTTTATCGACAAGGTTTGTGCGGTCATATACAGCGGTTGCACTGATCCCAGTTGGCAGACCTTGTTTTATCTCTTCTAGTCTCTCAGCTACCGCTTTGGCAACCGTACGACTGTTCTCACCCACAAGCATAAATACAGTACTCATGACGACTTCACGACCATTTTGTGTAGCCGCACCGGTACGTAACTCTTTGCCTTCTTCGATACTGGCAACATCTTTTATACGAACGGGAATGCCGTCGTCGCTGTGTATCACTAAATCGCCAAGCTCTTCAATCTTTTCACGCTGGCCAGGAACACGTAATAACCACTGTGAACCATTGTGCTCAACAAAACCCACACCACGATTTTGATTGTTATTTTGAATTGCACTGACAACATCCGCTTGCGTAACGTGAAACGAAAGAAGTTTCTCAGGATCGATTGCAACTAAGACTTCTCGCTTATAACCCCCGATAGGATTGACCTCAACAACACCTGGAACGCGCAGTAGTTGTGGTCGAATAATCCAATCATGAACCGATCGTAAATCAGTAGGTGTTATCTCAGAACCATCCGTATTTAATGCGCCAGGCTCCGCATCAACGGTAAACATAAATATTTCACCTAAACCCGTTGCAATCGGACCCAGTTCGGGTTCAAGCAACCTAGGCAGATTCGACTTTGCGCCTGATAAACGCTCGCTAACGAGCTGACGTGCAAAATAGATATCAGTATCATCGGTGAAAATGATTGTGACCTGAGATAGACCATATCGTGATACAGAACGCGTAAATTGTAAGTTAGGCAATCCTGCCATAGCTGTTTCAATAGGAAACGTTACACGTTGCTCAACCTCCAGTGGTGTATAGCCTGGAGCTTCTGTATTGATCATAACCTGTACATTTGTAATGTCAGGAACAGCATCAATTGGCAGTTTAGTAAAATTCCATAAACCAAGGCCGCATAATGCAATTACTGCGGCCATGATTAATCCACGCCGCTGAATTGAAAACTGAATAATATATTCGAGCATGATACTTCCTTAATGATCGTGAGATGCGCCAGATTTTTCGATATCTGCTTTGATAATAAAACTGTTTTTGGTCACATATTCTGTGCCTGCATCCAGCCCACCCAATACTTCTATCCATTCTCCAGCCTGACGGCCAAGCTCAAGCATCCTTACTTCGTATTGCTCACCAACTTTTGCATAAACAACCGTGAAATCACGAAATGCCTGTAGGCCTTCTCGTTTAACCGCTAGTGGGGCGGTATAACGAGCAACTTCTATTTCTCCTGTTACAAACTGACCAGGAAATAAAGCCCCAGCGGTATTATCAAGTGCCACTCGTACAATCGTTGATTGATTACTTTGAAGGTGGCTATCAATAGAGATCACTTTACTGGTTAATTTCTCTTTTACCCCATCAACATTAATGCTTGCTATGGCTGTAAGTTTTACTCGTGAACGGTCGGAAGGGAACACTGATAGTTCTGCATTTAGAGCTTGTAAGTTGGTTATTGATAGTAAAATTCGACCATCAGTTTGCTCACTTATATTGGCATTTTTTTCAACAATAACACCGTCGATGGGGGATATTATGCGGTACTCTTTTAAACTTTCATTACTCTCAATGGTGGCTAGTAAATCACCCGACTTAACTGCTTGTCCCAATTTCACGGGCATTGACTTAATCTGTCCATCAAAGCGAGCCGAAATATTTCGCTGTGCATCTTGCGCAGCTACTATACGACCAAACACTTCAATTGTTTCTGAGAGCATGGCTTGCCCAGCTTTAGCCGTTTGGATATCCATAGCTTCTGCTACTTTAGTTTCAATTAAAGTCCGGCCTTCAAAGTTGTCATACTTCCATTGATACTCTTTCCCTTGGTAGTTTGCGTCAATCGTTACTACAAATGAATGTGGTTCGTAGATTTCCATGTCACCACGCAAAAAATCGGCTTGTGGTTGAAAGTTAATATGATCAACTACATCACCTAAGCGGGTAAGTTTAATAGTTAGTTGGATCAATTCAGGTGCAACAGGCTCACCGTTGCTCGTCACCCACACACGAAATTCAGGTGGTATACCGGTTTCAAATATTGATAACTCAATCGTTAAATCTTGTTGAGTTAACAGCCTCCCACCATTTGGTCCCTTTTCTGGTGTGATCTCTTTCATTTCATTATCAACTGCAAACGATAAGGCTGAACCAGTAGCCAGTGTTATTGCAATACTCCAGAGGACAAGCCAAGCCTTTAAGGGGCGGTATAATATTTTTTTCATATAATTTCTCAATTTTTATAAATTTTAATTTACTGTGCGTTTTTATAATCTTGCATGGCTAAACCCGTTAGACGCTCAAGTTCAACTGTATTTTTATGTGCGGTTAAGCGAGCATCTATTAATGAAAATTGAGCATCGTAAACTTCTTGCTGCACAGACGACCATTCTTGATAGCTATACTTACCTAGCTGATAAGCTTTGTAGGTTTCTTTTAACGCTTTTTCTAGGCGGGGAATTATTTCATCTGTTAGTGAATTATTAATATGGTAGCTATGCATCAGTTCTTGGTAGAGCACAAAAACCTGTGTTAATAATTGAATTTCGGTTGCTGTTAATTCAGCTTGATAGCGACTTTTATCAGCGCTCAAGGAAGAAATTTTTCCTTGATTATTATTCCCACCGAAAGGCAAAGTAATTCCCATGGTTAATCCATAATCTTCTGTTCTTTCATAGCGACTTACCCCTGCATTAAAACGTAACCTGTTTTTACCTTCTTCTCTTGCTAGAGATATTTCACCTTCTGTTAGCCGCTGCTGGGTTAAAAAATAGCGTACTTTAGGATTAGAACTGATTGCTTGCTCAAATTTAGAGTAATCAATAAGGCTTTTAGGTAAGTTTAAAGAGCCTGATACTGACGAAAATTCGATATCTGACTGCCCCCAAGAAGAAGATAGTATTTTTTTGGCGGATATCAATTCATGTGCAATATCTTCAACCTCAAGCTCTCTACGCTCTAAATTTACTTCTGCACGAAGTTGATCAGCCATAAGTGCTTTACCACTATTCACACGATGAGTTATCTCTTTAAGAATTTTTTTACTGTGTAAATGTGCTTCTTTGCCAATTTTAAAGCGGTCTTGTAGCGCTAATATAGTAATGAACTGATGAGCTGTTTCAGCGGCAACATCATAACGTTTGATATCTAACTCTATCTCAGTCAATGCTTTCTTATATTTATATTGTTGCACACGGCTATTGACGAGCCCGCCATCTAAGATCCAGCCAATACTCAACGTTGATTGTGCATTGCTAAAATCAGAATAATCACCGGTTCCCAATGCATCCTCAATAACCAAGGACACCTCTGGTTTTTGCCCAATAGCAGCTTGCGCTATAGTGTGATCAGAGCTTTGAACTCGATATGCGAAACTTGCCAAGCCTGGATGTTGCTTCAAACTTTTAACAACAGCCTCTTTTATTGTAAGAGTGCTATTTGAAGGCTCCATTGCATTTATATTGCTTGTGAGCAGAAAAATGCTGATTGCGCTAAAAATATAGTTCGATGAAATACCTCCAAAAAACCGACTGCCAGTCGGTTTTTTGGATGTGGATTTAAAGTCAAACATAAGTATTAAACATCCTTAGTGGCTAAATAATTGTTCGAAAGAGTGATGAATCAGATCAACAGAGAGTGTGCTAATTGAAGAAATAGCAAAAACTAAAATGATTAATATGAAGTATGGAAAAGACTTACCTTTATACTCATTTAAAAGGTAATGAATTCTTGATTCCAAAGGAGTATTTATGAATGAACAGTTTTCAGATACTGGTGGCGCTATTTGACTCGAATTTAATTGTAATCGAGTCACGTTTACTAGTGTTTTAGCAATTAAGGCGACATCGGGTATTTCTTTTAATACTTCGCTGTCTGCAAGCTGTTCAAGCGCTAGTGAAAATGAAGCATTTAATTGTTCTGATATTTTTAATGGGTAAAAAGAAACTAGTAGAGAAAATATATATTTCCGCAGTGGATCAGAATTTTTCACATGCGCAAGTTCATGCAATTGGACAATAGTATTTTCATCATTATTAAGACGATTGTTAAGGCCGGTTGTGATAAATGCCTTGGCATTCAAGAGGCCTGATGTAAATGCATTAACCTCATTCGATTCGATAATTAGGCATCCATTTAATAAAACGTCTGATTTCGAAAAAGAATTGAGCTGATTCATGCTGGAATGCATCTTCAAAGCTCGGGCTAGTCTAGAGAGCAATAACAGCAAGCAGAAGCTACTGAATATTATTAAAGATGCTCCATGCCAGCTGAATATTGAGAAATCGTATATGTGATGCCAATGCAATGAAGCCCAGATTCCTTTCCATTGAAATAGCTCGGGAAATACTAAAGCAACGACGGATAGAGCGCTAACAAACCAAGGTAAAATAACAATGCACCAAAGTATTCGGGATCTACTAATTGCATTGAAATTAGATAAGGAATCATGGAAGTGCTTCATGATTACAGACGTAAGAATCAAGGTGAAGCTGCAGCTTAAAATCACAATCGTTGTAATATTAAGAGCTAGGCCCAAGCCTCCAAAAATCATTTTTATGAACCTTTATTACTTAATGAACGGCGCTGATCAATTAAGCGTTCTAGCTCATCTAACTGTGAGCTATCTAAATCACTAGAAAGAGAAGAGAATGCTGCTAGAAGTGCATTATTACCGCTACCGCCAAAGTCGCTTGAGATTTCATTAATCAAATTACCAAGAAATGCATCTCGCTTGACAGCTGCTCTGTATTGAAAGGCATGGCCTTCCTTTTCACGTTGGAGTAAGCCTTTTTTAAACAATCGATCTAAAGTACTTTGAATGGTATTTAGAGTGCCGCCACGTTTTTTTTCAAAGTAAGAAAATACTTGCTTCGCATCAGCGGGCCCGATATCCCAAAAGTATTGAAGTATTAGCTTCTCAAGTTCACCCAAGCGCATTTTTAATCTTTACTGTTATAAATTTAGCAACATTATATCAATCAAAAAACCGATTAACAATCGGTTTTTTGATTGATATCAAGCTAATTTGTAAATAAATGTTGTTAATAGCCTAGAATTTAGAGGGGTGCATCATAATGTCTTAACACCATAATCATGAGAAAGTAACATGCGGCGGTCACTATTATAGATATTGAAAGACTCAGGTAAAACCCTATTCCTTGAGACAATAGGGTCGGTAAGGTAAGGAATAATGCTAATGATGGGAGAACTAGCCAAAATACGCTACTTGCTAGTTCGCTGACTTTATCGACACTTCCCGTGTCGATGTACAGCCAAAGCATTGCTAGTATCGAAGTCAGAGGAATAGATGCAAGTACCGCTCCAATAAAGCTGCTACGCTTTGAAATCTCTGCTATGAGGACAATTAGAGCTGCTGTTATCAGTACTTTTATAATGTAATAAGTCACTATATTTACCTATGGGGTGAATAACGTTACTATAATTAGTGCCTAGATCTGTACAATTTCCTACTAAATGGGCAAGGTAAGGGGGATGAAAAAATACTATAAGCCCTTCACATTAACAACGTTACACAAGTGTAATATCTTACTACCATTTGACGTAAACCGCTTTTTGGAAGTCCCTGGCTGAAGAAACACATTTAACCAATCTTCAAATACAGCTAGTTTTATGGTCTATAGAGAGTTGATTTCTTTATTATCATCAGTGGCTTATGGTAATGGTTAGGCTTCAATGGTTCACAGTGAATTTAGCAATTATTCTCAATTGATCTACTACTGAATCGCCCCTAGTTATCTAGACACTGCCTTGTTTCAAAAAATAGTTCTTTTCATATTCCATTGGCGACAAGTCATTATTATTTCCATGACGTCGAGTGGGATTATAGAACAGCTCAATATAATTAAATACATCGGCTTTACCTTCCTCTCTGCTGCGATAAATCTTACGGCGAATACGTTCTCTTTTTAGTAATGCAAAGAAGCTTTCAGCACATGCATTATCGTGACAGTTCCCTCGACGACTCATGCTCACGACCAAGTTATTCGCTTTAAGCATGCTCTGCCAATCATAACTCGTGTACTGACACCCTTGATCTGAATGTACAATAACCTCACCCCTTGGCTTGCGTCGCCAGCAGGCCATGGTTATCGCATTAAGTACCAAATCTGTATTAATACGACCTCCCATAGACCAACCAATTACTTGTCGTGAAAATAGATCAATGATCACTGCAAGAAAAAGCCATCCTTCTTGTGTACGAATATAAGTAATATCTGTAACCCAGACAGTATTTGGTTTTTCGACATTAAATTCACGCTTAAGTAGATTCGGTGCAACGGTCGATAAGTCACCACCTCCATAGTTATTTTTTCTCTTATAGCCTCGCTGAGCTTGAAGTCCTTCGGTTCGCATCAGGCGATATACACGATTTTTACCGCACAGATCACCTGCGGCTAGTAAGTCTTTATAGACTTTTCGATAGCCATAAACACAGCCACTCTCTAGCCAGTATTGCTTGATAAACCCTAATAAGTATTCGTCTTCTTTTGCACGCTTACTTAGTGGGTTTGCTAGCCAGGCATAGAAACCACTAGGATGAATTTCTAGTGCCCGACAGAGCGTCCGAACAGGGTAGCGTAGGCGTCGATCTTTTATGAACGTGTATTTTTCTTCGACTCGACGGCAAAGAACACGGCGGCTTCCTTTAGGATGTCACGCTCTTCGGTTACACGCTTAAGTTCAGCTTTAAGCTTGCGTAGTTCATCTGAGCTGGATTGCTTTTCTTGGTAGGCTTGTGCGTTCTCACCGTAGCGATCACGCCAGTTATAAAGACTTTTGGTTGTGATGCCTAAACGCTTAGCAACATCGGCTATTGAATAACCACCTTCGGTTACTTGCTTAACTGCTGCTATCTTAAATTCTTCGTTGTATCGTTCACCAATATTAGGTCTCCTGCTAGCTCATTGCATAGTTAAAGAGTGTCTAGTGAAATAGGGGCGATTCACAGATTAAAACAGCGTGTAAGTAACGACTTATTCATACAAAGCGCTATTTATCTCTATAGAGTCATACAATTAATGAATCTCTGTGCCCACGGTGCAATCTCCTCAGGGGGTAGGCTTCCAACATGCTTTGACTGGGGGTGGGGTATTCCGGAACATCCTTTATCAGTTAAGGCTTCCTTGAATAATGCGGTTGGCCAGCCTAATGATTTTTTCATGATCCCCAGCTTTATTGCGTCTATATTGTTTATTACCCATCCATCTTCAGCTGTTTTTAACATCATTGTACTTAACTTTGCAGCACCATCAGAGGTATCAACTTCTAACAAAGTTATTAGCTGGCCAGCATAGGCAAGTTCAACAATCGCTAAGTGCCTTGGGTTTTGGGTATCAGAAAGCCAGTGTTTTTTTCCATGTCCGTATTTAGGAAGCTTTTCTATCGTTTTTCGTTTTAGCTCACAACCATGTTTTGAGACCAATAAATTAGTCATTTCTAAAAATGATTTGAATTTACTAAGGTAGAGATGAGCGTCATCTGTTTGATCATTTAAATTATTCCAAGCCCCTCCAGGTAACTTCCCCGTTTCATCTTGTTCATTGGCACTCAGTTCTTTATCAAGAACTTCTTTTTCACCATCATTTGTTACAGCCTTCACAGGCTTCATGTTTTTACCTAGTCTATTGGTAATGAAGGGGTCTTTAAAGCTAATAGTCACGGCTTCAGACATCAAACTCATCGTTACTTTGTCTATATCAGACAACTCATCGTCATCTAATTCGTATTCATCAGGTGCCTCAGGGGATGAGCCATTTCCTGAGATGGGTTTTCCACCAACTCGTCTCTCGTAAATGGGGTGAATTATATCTACCACCCCTTTAACATTAGAGGGTAATTTTTTAATACTTTGAATTTCCCAGACAAAAAAGCTATTTGTCTCAAAATCGTGCCAACCAGACAGCTCAAGCTCTACTCCGCTTAAAGAGGGCGGGGTAAACTCAAAGTCCCAAAAATCATAATTACCCCTTCGGTTTTTCAGGTTAAATAAACTGTTCCCAATACTCTCAAAGGACTCCCGCGCATCTTTATCAATTAAAACCCAGCTAAGAAAGCGTCGATTTGTATCTTTGTTAAAATAATACAATGGATAATCAGCTCCCTCTATTACATAAATTTTAGGGTCGCCATCGGTTAAATCAACTTGAAAGCTTTCCGCCAATGCATTGTGTCGTAGACTTGTTCTTGTCATAAATGGATCATGATAAAATAGCACTCGCGCAAGCTCTAACTGCGGAATGTATACCTTCATTTCTTCTTGTTCTGCTACAAAACAATGCTGAGTACCATCTGTGATATTTGGTAGCTTGTGAGCTGCTGGATATTCTTTTAATCGTGCTTTTTCCCAGTTCTGCGCATTTTTAACAGTAATATTAATTACTTTACCGTTTCTCTTAGCTGGGCTGCTTGAATTTATAAATCTTCGCCTCGCTAAGATAGGAGCAGCGCTAAAGTTGATTTGGTTAGATTTCTTTCTGACAAAATCGAGATTAATACACCACTGTTTTTTATCTATGCCACGAAACATAGTTCCAATGCCCGCAATCTGCGAATCTTGTTCAAGATGTTTGTATTTTGCGCCACGAATCATGCTTCAAAATTTCCTCAAATAATTTGTTTACTGAATGAGTCATTCTTTCATGACTTAAACCTGCTTCTCGTAGTAATAGCCAAGGTTTGGCAGGTTCTTTTCTTTGAAGCAGTAAGATTATAGCTCTAGTAAGCCTACGAGCTTGATACTCATCAATACATTCTGAATACCTTTCTAATAACGCTAGCGTTCTTGGCAATCGGTGTAAATTTTTTTCTATCGTCGTTCTAGGGGTTAATTTCTTGAGTAAGTATGCCCGACTAAACCTGGGTAGAGATAAATCCTGCTCTAATGTATTAATAATTATCAATAATGCCTTTGCGACTCTTCGATCTCTCTGTGACCAATTCACTCTATTATTAATGTAATTTGTACTGCCTTTATTTTTTTCATTAATAATCATCAACCAGTCATAATGGTTGCGATACAGCCTTGTATACAATGCTTGCTTTAATAACCTTGCAGCTTTAGGGCTGTGCTCTTTTAGCAAATCTATCCACTCAAACTGATCGGTATGAGCTGCTACTAATTTAACGTGAACTTCTTTTTTTATTTTATGGTGCTGAACTGGAATATTCATCGCTCGATTTATAGCTTCTTCTATACTCAGAGAACCAGAGCTTATAGCGTCAATTACTGTAAGATGCTCTGCAAAGCTAAATGATTTTCTATGCTTACGAAATATACCTTTTAACCAGGATGTATCTTTAGTTGTCGTGTTTAAGTCTGAATTAGCAAGCCAAGCTTTACCCCAATAACCATTATAGTGATCATCTATCTTACGATGATCAATTCTATTTCCAAGCTGAAATCCATATTCAACCGCTAGTCTTCGATAAAATGCCGTCCACTGACCAATACTTGGTGAGCTGGTCGTTTTAAAATCAATTAATTGATATGCAAGATTTGCAAATTTTACATCGCTATCAGTCACATTTAATTGGTGGATCTGGGTAACTTCTAGGATAGACCTAAATGCATGTCGCTGGTTCCCATTGAGTTCGATATCAGTTTCGAATAGGGGCCGCCCATGCTTAATACAATATTTGACTAGCGGCACATGCCAGCGCCTATCCCAATATGCTTCTCCATAGATAGCTCTTTGCTCTGAAACGCACTCTTGGCATAACAACAGCTTTTCTTTAGTTTTAATTCGAGAAGCAGCTACACCCGAAGCGAGATGAGCAGCCCCCTGAGAGTCATCACTCATCCAATTTCTAATAGCAGTTATGCGCTCAGTGGGGATAAATGGTTCGTAGATAGGCAGAAGTGTGTGTGAATTAATTAGCTGTGTTACATCTAAGCCTAAAGCTTTTGGATATTGGTCTTCAATGTCCTGTATATGGCTTGGTAAATCTACTGTTGCTATTACTTTTCTATTCGAAAATACAGAATCAAGAAGCTGTTTTGGTGACATCTCACCATCGTGTATTCCTGCTCGTGCAATAGTGCTATAAAGCAACTCATTTGCATATGGAGTAGGAAAGCCCAGCACTAGTAGTTTGCCGCCCAGTCTTCAAGATTAAAAAACAAGCCGCGCTGCTCTAAGTTATCGCTCAAGTTAAGACCTTCTGATTCACTATAATCAAACAAATACCTTAAATCTTCTTTATCTAAGTCATACCAGTCTTTACGCTTTACGGTGTTAATTTTTGAGACCTTCTTATTAACCTTTTCTTCAGCAGTATATTCTTTATACCAGTTGATCATGCTTGGTAGCATTTCTGTAAAGCTTAGCTCTGGGCTTTCTTTAAACATTCTTTTAATAAGTGCTACTAAGATAGTTTTATCATAATTCCCATCAAGCTGTAGCATTAAATTAAACAGTTTTAAGGCTTCATTGTTCCCACCAAAAAGCCCCTCTTCCTCTTTTTGGGCTGATGACATGATCTGACTTCCAAGCTCAATCAATCTTTTTTCTAGATCTAATACTCGTAAATCTGAATATTTCACAATCATATCGGCATTGCCTGATCGAAGAGCATCAAGCATCGGCTGAACAGGCTTTAGCTCTTGATCGTATACCGATTTCAAGATACCCACCGTTATTCTTTCGCGCTTATTCGCTATCGCTCTTAATTGCGCTAAAACAAACAATTTCACAACAATATCAAGTACGCCTTGTGATAAATCGTACCAGCAATCACGAATTTCATCGGTTAAAGGGTCATCGCCATGCTTTAGCCATTGATATTTCCAAAGACTATTTGTAAAAGCAACCCAGTTTGGATTATCTACAAGTCCATACCCCTTCTTTTCTGTCTTCTTCTGAATTGTTTCCCAATAAATTGAACCTATACCCGCGCTACGACGCCCAGACTGGAGCTCAAGCTCAAAGATGGGTCGTGCTTTCGGTGTACCAACAAGCACGACCGGAATTCCAACTTGGTTTACCAATTCAACAAAGAACTCTAACATTTGTTCTTTACCACCAGATCTGACCTGACTGAGTCGCTGTATTTCATCAATTACCAGCACACCAATTGCTCGGTGATTTGCAGTTTGACGCATTAATGCGAGCATTTTAGGTACAGAAAGACGGCGGTTGGCATACCGTCTTTCATAATCTGTTTCCAAAATGCTATCTACCGCACTAAAGAAGTTTAAACATAAACTTTCAAGATCCCCGTTGCTTGGGCACTCTATTTTTAAGTAGCTTATTTGAATGAAATTAGTAGATTCGTGATAAATGACCTGAGGGTATGTTTCCAATATTCGGTTTAATGAGCTGCTTTTTCCCCCGCCAGATATTCCAATCAGAGACATGCTGCGAGCAGTTGTTTTTTCTGTAGCGAAATTAATAGAACTGCTTTCACCTGACTTTATTAATTCGTAGCCTTCTTGTAGCTTTTGATTTAGAGAACCATCATTCAAATTTCTACCAACATATCCTCTCCTTATCATCATGCCCAATCGCTCTTCTAGTAGAATATGTTGCGATAAAGGCTGGAAAAAATCATCTAGTAATGACACAACCATATGCATTCTTGCCTTAGGGGGAGCAAGTCGATCAGACGGCTCAAACTCTACTTGTCCCTTTAGGCTTGAACCAGCTTGTTTGACTGAAAGAATTATTGGGGGTAAAGCTTCGATAAACGGATTATTGTCATATTGCCGAACGCCTGTCTTAGAATATTCCGCTTTAACGAAGTGCTTAGGTACTTGCATTAATCATCCCCATCATCAAATAACTCATCTTCATAAGTAGGGTATTCATCTATATCATCGTTATCCCTTAGTGAAATTACTTTAGATGATGGATAAGTTACCTTCGTTTTTGGTCTTCTGTCTAAACGCTCACTCTCAAGCTGCTTTTCACGCGCTTGACCTACGTTCCTCATTCTTTCGGTATTAGTATTAGTTGCTTTCGGTGTTGATTTAATTGCTGAAGATATGATGCTTTCAATTTTTTTCTCATGCACAGCTCTGACTTTATCAGCATTTAATCTGCTTTGGTTCATTGCTTTCTTTTTCAACTCAAGATTTCGCCATACTTCCCAAAATGAGCTATTACGATATGCACGCGACATATCAGTTAACCTACAAACCCAATATGCACGACTGTTCGTTTCATGGAACAAATAGATTTCATTAGCATGGTTGGGATCATATGCTGCCATCAATTTTTTGGGTCTATTGGAGCTACTAACTCTATGCATCCAACCAGCTGATAATATCTCAGGGGAAGAATAGTAAAGACCAAATAAACAAATCCCATTTTCCGAGGCTGTTACTTTTTCCGTTGGTAGCAATGCAATTCGAACATCTTCAGGGTCTGCTGTGCGAAGGCGGCCTGTTCTATTCTGCAAACCCCAATTCCAGAGATGAACTGGAATCAAAGGCAAATCAGCTGGCATGTCACTACTTTTGTCGTATTTAGACAATGGATCAACAAAGTTACGCATAACGATGGAAGATTCAATAATTTCTGTGAACTCAGAAAGGGTTAGCTTTCCATCAAGCCAATAATTTCTGCCACCTACTTTTTTTACTGTAACCCCTGTAACGATCCCTGGTGCATAGGGTTTAAACTCTGCTTGAAGTGTTTTAAAGTTTCTTTCGACAATTCCCTTGGCATCACCACGATAGGGCGGTGTATTTTCTATTCGAATATTAAAGCTCTTCTCTAGCCCTTCAATTTGATGACCAATAAGCTCGCCTCTATCTGCAAGTATCGCTTCTGGTAAACCCGGTCTCGGCCATTCAAAAGACTCTGAATTAAGCTCTTTGTTCTGTAAAAATTTATTTTTATCCGTCATACCTAAATGGAGAGCTTGTATGGCTGCAACATATGATGGGTTTTCAAAGCCGATATACCAGCCGACAATAAATCGCGAAAACACATCCACTAAGATATATAAAATTGGTCTTCCAATAGGTTGATTTCTATTATCATCAGAAACTAAAATAATATCTGCAATGGTTGCATCTATCTCATAACGTGACCCAGGCCCCAAGGCTTGCATGGTGGCAGTACTGTGTAGGGGTCTTATATCTTTACGGTAAGTTGTTGGAGCATTCGTTGAGATTAGCTTATGTGCATCTGAATATTCTCTATTAAAAAAATACTCCAGCTGTCTTCTAGTTGGCTTTTCGGCCTCTGAGAGGTTCGGAAAATACTGCTCATACAGTAGTTTTAATCTGCGATGAGCAAAAGCTACCGTGAATGTTTGCTCCGTTAATAAGTATTTGTCTATCACTATACGGAATAGTTTCTCAGTCCTTTCATCGATGATTGCACCAATTCCACTAGTAATTTTCCTAGGTCTTCCTAGCTTTATATCATTAGCTGTGCGCTTTTTCCCTTTTGCTCCAGACTTGTGGTAATCAGACAAAAGAGCATTTTGAATTTGACCTCTTTGCCAATATTGGCGCACTAATCGATACAGATAGGGCTTGGAAATTTCGCCTCCCTGCAAGATTTGCTTAATATACTCAGCGCGTACTTTTGGTATATAAAACTGATCATTTATAACCAATGGTTTAATTATTTCGAAGTATTTATCTCTTTTTTGTTCTTCTTTAGAGCCAGGAGTTGGTGTTAGTTGCAATAAATAACTAAAAGGATCAGATACGCGAGTGAGTTTCTCACTCATTATCAACTGTTCCAACTCATCAATATGAATGAAAGAAGGGAATGCTTTTTTATTTTCTACTTCTATCCAAATAATCTGATCACCTACAGTTTTCAATATTCGGTATAGCTGCCCATCAAGGTCCACGACTTCATTAATTTGGAACATGTGAAACCCCAATTATTGCTTCAATGGGCTCTGAAATTAAATCACTACACCTCAATTCTATATATGGAATTCTAATATCAAAATGAAAGTACCGCTTTGCTAACAAGTTTCTTAACTGGAATAGGCTTTCACCTATTGGAAGGGAGTATGAGGAGTCTAAGTCCTTGCATAGATCAATTATTTTTAAGTTTGAATTCTGTAAAATCCAGGCCGAGTACTGTTCTAAATGCTTATAGTCTGCCTCATCATCATTTTCGGCCTGTAAACTATAAAGCCACTCAATATTCTTAAAAACTGTAGAAGGGATTTGGTTTTCTGTTACAAGAGACCAAGGTATCCCTTTCTGTAACCAATAACGTCTTTCTATTTCTAGTTTTTCAATTGTCCTCTTATCTTCCAGCTTCGAGGATGGTTTTACCTGAAGTGCAAATACAGATCTGTCTTTTTCACTACTATTAACAACAAGGTCACTGCTCATGTATTGAATGACACCTGCGTGAGAAGGATGTGTTATACCAGTGTCGATACTGATTTGCTTAGTAGTGGTAGGGTCTAGGGGAAATTGTTCTCGAATGTCGGTAGTTGTTGGCCGCCACTGAAGTAGCAAAAAAGTAGCTAATTCAAGGTCTGATAAAAGATGATGAGTTCGATTGGTAAGATGCCCATAAACTCTGTGAGAGCGGCCTTCAGAAGCGACATCTCTTACGCTTAACCAAGGTTTATAATTATTACCAACCCCTTGTCCACGTCCTTCTTTTATCCAGCGAGCATTAGTAGCCTCTGAATTCCAATATTTTTTTCTAGCCATATGAAAAAAGCCACCTTAACTATTCTTTAAATAAGATAGCTGAGATGGCTTTAGTTAACAACTTTATTGTCAAGTTAACAACTTTATTGTTTAGTTAACAACTTTATTGTTAACCGACAGGAAAGCCGCCGAGTATGATGCGTCTACTCTACCGTTACGCTCTTCGCCAAGTTACGCGGCTGATCCACATCCGTGCCCTTAATAACTGCGACGTGGTAGCTCAGTAATTGTAGCGGTAGCGTATATAAAATTGGCGCAATGATGTCGTCGCAATGGGGCACCGACATGACCTTCATATTGCTGGCCGGGCGTATGTTCGCTGCTTCATCGGCGAAAACAAATAGTTCACCACCTCGGGCGCGTACTTCTTCGATATTCGACTTTAGCTTTTCAACTAAGTCATTGTGTGGCGCCACTACGACAATTGGCATTTCGGCATCAATCAAGGCCAGCGGGCCATGTTTCAGCTCGCCTGCAGCGTATGCTTCGGCGTGAATGTAGGAGATTTCTTTTAGTTTGAGCGCCCCTTCCATTGCAATCGGATATTGATCGCCACGGCCAAGAAAGAGTGCGTGGTGCTTGTCGGCGAAGTGTTGAGCCAACTCTTCAATATCGCTGTTCATGCCCAAAGCTTTTTCAATCAAGCCTGGAAGCAGAGTCAGGCTATCGGCGATGCGTTTTTCGGTCTCAGCGTTCATATTGTTTGCGCGTCCGAGTGCCGCGGTGAGCAGCATGAGTGCAACCAGCTGAGTGGTAAACGCTTTCGTGGATGCAACGCCAATTTCTGCCCCAGCACGGGTCATTAAGGCCATGTCTGATTCACGCACTAAGGATGATCCTGGCACGTTACAAATGGTTAGAGATCGAGAGAAACCGAGTTCTTTGGCTAATCGTAATGCCGCGAGAGTGTCAGCGGTTTCACCACTTTGAGAAATAGTAACGATTAAACTGTTAGGACGTACGACGGACTTACGATAGCGAAATTCGGAGGCAATCTCGATGTTGCACGCAACACCTGCTAGCTCTTCGATCCAGTAACGCGCAGTCATGCCTGAGTGATAACTGGTGCCGCAAGCGATGATTTGAACTTGGTCAATGTCACTGAGGTCACCGAGGGCTTCGAGGTTGAGCTTGCCGCCGATTAAACGGCCTTCCAGTGTATTAGCGATGGCTAACGGCTGCTCGTAGATTTCTTTCATCATGTGATGACGAAACTCACCTTTATCTCCGGCGTCGTGTTCAATATCGCTTTCCGAGGCAGCACGCTCTGTCGGAATATTGCCTGCGTCGAAGATGCGAATGTCTGTTCGGGTAATTTCGGCGACATCGCCTTCTTCAAGGTAAGAAAACTTACGTGTCACAGGCAGTAGGGCCAGCACGTCAGAGGCGACGAAGTTTTCGCCAATACCGTGACCAATCACCAAAGGGCTACCTGAGCGGGCAACAATCATCCGCTCTGGGTCGGTTCTGTTGATGACGACCATGCCGTAAGCGCCCTCCAATAAAGAACGCGTTGCCATCACCGCATTTAACAGGCTGCTTGAGTCTTTGAGTTCACGCTCAACGAGGTGGGCGATGACTTCGGTGTCGGTCTGAGAGGTGAATATGTAGCCTTGCTCTTGCAGCTCAATACGTAGTTTTTCATGGTTTTCAATGATGCCATTATGCACAACGGCAATGTCGCCAGACATGTGTGGGTGCGCGTTGTCTTCTGAGGGTTCGCCGTGGGTGGCCCAGCGCGTGTGCGCAATACCGGTGCCGCCGAGGGTGGGCGCTTCGGTAATAGCATCGGCTAATGATTGCACCTTTCCCATACGACGAACGCGGCGCAGGGTTTGGGTGTCATTAATGATGGCGACACCGGCAGAGTCATAGCCTCGGTATTCAAGGCGGCGTAGGCCTTCGATAAGAATGTCTACAACATCACGTTGCGCGACAGCGCCAACAATTCCACACATATTATTTTTCTCCGTCAGGCGTTGCGATGATGATTTCTACGCCTTGTTGTTCGATGTTTCGTCGTGCGTCTATAGGGAGGCTCACGTCGATGATTAGTTTGTTTATTTTTGACCAAGGAAGTTCGAGGTTGGGTATCCGGCGGCCAACTTTGTCGGTGGTGGCGACAACAATGACTTCACTCGCTGACTCTGCCATCACTTTACTGAGGCCGGTTAATTCATTGAATGTGGTTGTACCTCGGGCAGGGTCTATGCCATCACAACCAATAAATAGCTGATCGAAATCATAGGAACGCAAAACCTGTTCGGCTATCTGGCCCTGTAATGATTGAGTTTGGGTGTCCCATGTACCACCGGTCATTAGGAGCGTTGGCGCTGGCTCAAGACTTAAGATTTCTTGCGCGGTGCGCATTGAATTGGTCATGACTACTAAGCCTTCTCGCGTATTTAAGTGCGGGATCATAGCAGTAGTGGTGGTGCCGAAATCGATGAGAATCCGACTGTGATTCTTCACTTGCTGGGCAGCGTAACGTCCTATCTCTTTCTTTCGAACCGAAACTTCTAAAGAAGGGCTTGGAGAGACGACAGTAAGCGTATGGTCAACAGCGGTATTGGACGCAGAAATTGCGCCACCGTAACGACGAATCAGATTTCCGGCCTGTTCTAAGGCACTGAGATCCTTACGAATAGTTACTTCTGAGGTGTTTAACGAACGGGCAAGACTGTCCACCTGAACGCGGCCATGTAGATGGAGCGCATCAAGTATTGATTGTCGTCGTTCGGAGGTCTGTCGTCGAGCCATAAGGTTTCGAATCGGAATGTATGGGCGCTAATTTAATCGATTCGAAACGTTATAGCAAAAAATGACGTTTATTAGGCTTTCACACACCTATTACGACCCGCGCCCTTGGCTTTGTAGAGCGCTTTATCCGTACGTTCGAATACGGTTTCTGGGGCTTCCAATGAACGAAATTCACTAATGCCAAATGACATGGTGATGGTGACGCGCTCACCGCGGAAATTGAATGGACAGGCTTCTACTTTTTGTCTTAGTTTTTCTGCCACGCCCATCGCATCATCGGCGGTGGTATTTGGCAGAAGAGCAACAAATTCTTCACCACCGTAACGGGATATAAAATCATCGTTGCGGAGGTTACGACGCACAGTGGACGACAATAGTTGCAGCACTTTGTCGCCAGCAATGTGGCCGTAGGTATCGTTAATGCGCTTAAAGTGATCAACATCGCAGACGATGATTGATAGTGGACTGCGGGTGCGGCTGCGTTTAAGCAGCTCTTCACTTAGACGCACTTCATAGGCCGCGCGATTAGGTAGGCCGGTAAGGTGATCTTGGGTGGCACGAGTTTTTTGGTCTTCGATGATTTTACGCGCCTGCGAAGCTTCGGCCTCCATTTCGTTCAGGCGGGCCTGCAATACTTGGAGTTGCTCCGCCAGACGAAGCTCTCGCTGAGCTTCAGCCTGTTGGTAGTTCTCCATTGCTTGCACAATTGTCGCAAGGTGGTCTCGAACGCTGGAGCCTAACTCGCCTAAATCACCAAGACCATTGACGACTGAACGAATATCCGCAATTTGATCTCGCACATTTGTTTCAAGATCAGTTCGTGCTTGTTCTCTGTCGTTTTGACTGGTGTTGGCATCCGCCACCATCAGCTGAATGGCTTGCAGGCGCTTATCTAAACTTTGTAAAAATCGCTCAAATTCTTCTTGGCCTGAACCCAAGCAGTCGAGTAAAAACTGTGATGTGTCTTCAAGCAAAGCGACAAACTCAGACGAGTGAAGCCCGTCGTTTAAACGATCTAGCAATTCGGTTGAACGTCCGGCAAGGCGCTCTGGAATAACCAAACGCGAAATAAGGCCGCTTAAGGTTTCAGCAATTTCGGCGGCAATACATGAAAATCCTGGCTCAGATTCTGTTGAATCTTGTGGCTTAGAAGCTTCAACAGGTACTTGATCAGATGGCCGAGCAGGTGTTTGGGAGTGAGTGCTAGCGCCTGAATCTTGTGTTGTGGTTTCAGCAGGGAGGTTTTCAGCACTTACGGCCTCTGGGGGAGTATCTGGGTTTTCTTCTTTAGAGAACCAGCGATTGAACCACTTTCCGCCTGCTTTTTCTGCGCTTTCGTTATTCCCCTCTAGGCCAGCAATTGCCGATAAAATACCGGCCCAACCTTGCAGCTGAGTGGCGTAGCCATCCCAACTAGTTAGTGCTTGAGGTGCGCTTTTTCTAAGACTACGAATGTTGCTAATCACGGGTTGAGGCAGCGGACAGTGACACAGCTGCTCCGCCATTTTGCTAATTTCGCTAGCTAATTCGGAGGCGTTAGCATCGTATTTCGCATCAAACTTGATGATGGAGGATTCTAAATCACTCAGTTTACTGCTCATTCCCAGTGGAGTGCCTTTAATGGCTTCTCGGAGGTCTATGAGGGAGGTGTCCAGCTTACTGGATTGTCCTTCTGCCAGTAGCGAAACCATAACCAAGCCACGGCGAAGCTGTTCTGTTTTATCGCCGGTTTGCAATTTTAGCTGTTCATGTTTCGCATGAAGGGCCAGATATTTGTCTCGCCATTGCTGGTCCGGATTGCCTGTTTTGCTCAAGGCCATGAATATTCCTACAACTAATTACTGAGTGTTTCAGCCTTTAGTATAGGTAAGATCTTGAGAGCTGCTTGGCGTGAGTTGGGGTTTATACGCCAATTTCAGCGGCAACGGGTAAATGATCTGATTGTGGATGGTCAATCACCGCAATCCTATGCAGGGGGATGTTGTCGCTGACGAGAATATGGTCAATTCCACGGGTTGGCTGCCAGCTAGGAAAGGTGGGTAGCTCATCGGCGATCGGGTGTAAATTAAGCGTTTTTAAAGCACTTTGCTGAAGTAGCCATTCGCCCTCTTGATTGAGGTCGCCCATAATAACGACGCGTTTTGCATCCGCCAGCGCCTCGGTAAGAAAATCGAGTTGAGCAAATTGTGTTTGCTTGCTTAGTGCTAGATGAGTAATGGCAACGACCAGAGGATTGTCGGGGCGGCCAAATTTAAGCAGCATAAGGCCACGTCCGGGAAGCCCGGGTAGTGGGTGCTTTTGAATATCAAAGGCCTTTTGTCGGCATAAAACGCCATTACTGTGCTGAGCAATATGCCCCATGTTACGGTTTACTTGGTGGTGCCAATGCTCAAAGTTGGCCATGTCAGCAATGTGTTCCACTTGATTATGCCGACCACTGCGCCAACTCCCGCCGTCGGCTTCCTGAAGAGCAACAACATCAAATGGAGTCACCAGTTTGGCGATACTTTGCAGAGCAGTTTGGCGCGCTTTAAAAGGCATCAGGTGTTGCCAACTGCGCAAAAGATAGTGGTGATAACCACCAGTACGAATACCAACTTGCATATTGAAGGTCATTAACCGCAGGCGATCCGGCACTCGAGGTGCATCGGTAAACGCCTGCAGAGAGGTTAGTGTCGTCACTAACTTTTGATACTGTGCTTAGTTACTGCTTTAGTTGCCGCGTTCCTGTTTGATCAGGTAGTCAGCGACTTCTAACATGCCTTCTTGGCTACCAGCAGAGGTTGCATCAACGACGTATTTACCATTAATGATAAGTGCTGGTACGCCACCGATTTTGAAAGAGCGAATGCGCTGATCGCCACGTTTCATGCGAGAATTAACAGCAAATGAGTCGTATGCTTTATCAAAGGCTTCAGCGGTTACACCGGTTTTGGCAATGATGAAATCACGTTGGTCTTCACGAGTAACCAAGCGACGCTTTTGCAAATGGATAGCATCAAAGATGTCGTTGTGCACTTGGTCTAACACTTCAAGTGCATCGGCGGCGTAGTAAAGTTGAGCATGAACAACCCAAGCACGGCCAAACATGGCTGGCACACGTTCAAAAGCAACGTCGTCTGCGAGAGCTTTTTTCCATGGTTTAATTTTAGGTTCTAGGGCGTAGCAGTGGGAGCAGCCATACCAGAAGGCTTCTTCCACATGAATTTTGCCATCTTGCATGACAGCAACGGGCTCTTCTAGCACGTTGTAGTGCTTGCCTGCTTCGAACTCAGCCGCTGTGGCTACTGAGCTGACTGAAATAAGTGCGGCGGCGATCCATGTTTTAAAGTGCGAAAGCATCTTGGCTCCCTATTGTTTTGGTGTTGTGGTGTGGTTTAGTGCTCAGAGCACTCATCGGAATAAGTACATTCTTACACAGATTTTCACGGCCTAACCAGAGCCACTATGCAAAGCTCTGTCAGTATGTGACCTCGTGGTTGAAAATAGCAAAGCAAAAAAAAGGCAGCCTAAGCTACCTTTTTGATCATTCTGGGGCGATCAACGCAGACCCTGAATGTATGAAGCAACGGCCTCAATTTCTTTTTCGTGCAAGCGGTACGCAATATCACGCATCATTTTGCTATCACCATCATTGGTACGCAGGTTGTTGCTAAATGCGTGCAACTGAGTGGCTGTGTAAGCATCATGCTGACCTGCAAGACGTGGGAAACCAGCAAGATCAACCCCCTCACCAGCAGCGCCGTGACAGGCGATACATGCAGGTACGTTTTTGCTCGCGATTCCCCCGCGATAAATGCTTTCGCCAAGCTTAACCAATTCTTCTTTAGCGCCGCCAGAGGTTGGCGTTTGTGCTGTGAAGTAGGCCGCTAGATCCGCCACATCTTCATCGCTCAAGCCAGTTACGAAAGGCGCCATCGCTGGAGCCGGACGATTTCCATCACGGATATCCTTGATCTGCTTGATCAGGTAACGCTCGCCCTGGCCTGCAATCTTAGGGAAGGTAGGGGCCATACTGTTACCGTCTGCACCATGGCAGGCTGCACAGGTTGCGGATTTTGCTTTACCAGCTTCTGCATCGCCAGCGTGTGCAAAAGACACAAGTCCGGCGGATACAATCAGGCTAATCAACAGGTTTTTCATCATCAGGTCCAGTTTCAGAATTTAGTTCACGGTTACTTGGGCGCTGCCATGTAATTGATCAACGCTTTGTACTGGTCAGCGGTACAGTCCATACACAGGCCACGTGGTGGCATCGCATTTTTACCGTTGGTCACACTAGTGACTAGTGCGTCCATACCAATAGCAAGACGGGGTGCCCAAGCTGCTTCATCAAACGCTTTGGGTGCTCCTATGACGCCTGTGGCGTGGCAAGCAGCACAAGTTTGAGCATATTTAGCTTCTACATCAAACGCTTGTACATTAATGCTTAGTGTAGCGGTTATAGCCGCAAAAATTGCCAGTTTTTTCATTGTATGAGTCTCTCTCAGTTATGCCAGTTTTTGTCCCGGATAAGAGGCCCCCTTCTCTTTCATTGCACTATGATAGAATAGTGCTCAGCGTTGAAGGGCGCTCATTATATAACATTATTTTCCGGGCGGTCATTACGTTTACCCCAAGTCGGAGCTGGATTCCTTGATTTATACCAATGCTATGTTCGAAAAGAGTGCTGCAAAGCTAAGTCAATGCCCTACGGACATTATCCGGGAGGTTGCGTTTGCAGGCCGCTCTAATGCTGGTAAGTCCAGCGCGTTGAACCGTCTTACGGGGCAGAAAAAGCTGGCACGTACCAGTAAAACCCCAGGGCGAACTCAGCTAATTAACTTTTTTCGTTTGGGTGAATCTAAGCTCGCTTTGGTGGATTTGCCGGGCTATGGCTTCGCGAAAGTCCCTCTAGCGACCAAAAATGACTGGCAGCGCGAGTTAGAAACCTACTTGAATCGCCGTCAGGCTTTGTGCGGATTAGTACTGCTCATGGATATTCGTCATCCGTTAAAAGAATTCGATAACGCCATGTTGGACTGGGCACGTGACGCTAAGATGCCGATTCATATCTTGCTGACCAAATCAGATAAGCTGAAGCGAGGGCCAGCGCAGAGCACATTATTGAAAGTTAAGAATGCATTAAAGGACCTTGGTGGCTTAGCGACGGTGCAAACCTTTTCATCGCTTAATAGTGATGGTCAAAAAATACTGGAGCAAACTCTGACTCGTTGGTTTGAAGCGCCTTTTATTGCAGAGAATGAACAGGATCTAGGCTCAGAGGCTGAGGACTAAATAATTAGCGGCGAGAGATCCTTTAGTGATCGATTGGATGTCGCCGCGATAATGGCAGAGCACAAAAAAAAGGAGGCCGATGAAGGCCTCCTTTTTTGTGGATCAGATTTACAGGTTAGCTGTCATTACAGGTCAGTAAAAATGAAGCGTTTGATAAACTCTTGCTGATCCGGGCGATCCGAGGCACGAGTAAAGATCAAGTGGCCTGATGCGTTAGAGGCGGCTTCAGCAAAAGCACCGTCCCAGATTAGAGGAACCGTACCGACAACCGGCTTGTATTGGCGAATGCCATAGCCACCATCATCGTAATCCGCTTCAATACGAACGCCACTGAGTTCAGTAATAGACTCACCAACCACCGGCAAATCACCAATGTGAGCAGCTGCCACTGTACTGTCATTCGTTACAAGCGTATCGCCTGCGCCCATGGTTAACATGAGAGGGCGTGCTTCGCGGCCAACACGAGGATTACGGTAGTAATCCATGTAGTTGATGGCGTCGCCAGAATCTAAAAATTGCTGAATCGCACTACGTAGCATCACAGACTCGGCACCGTTGGCAGAAGGTGGTACTAATGCAGCGAACATGGCCTCCCAAAGGATAGAGCCAGATAGAATGCTGGTTACACCAATACCAGTCACGTGATAAACAGAACCCTGCAAATCAGGAGAGACGGCACCGTAAACTGAACCCAGTACACCACCCAGTGATGTGCCTTCCATCATTACACGAGTTGCATCGATGTCTGCGACGCCATCTGCCTTGTTGCCGTACCAGCTTCTCCAGCTTTTAGGCCCCACAAAATCAACCTCGGCCAGCGTGGTTTGCAATGCGCGATGTGCTGACGCGAAATCGATAGCATTGTGAACCACCATACCAATGGTTTTAGATAACTGATCCGGGCTGAGGATGGACATAACATAACCGCCATCGAATTCAGTACGATCGCCATGATTTGGGAAACCAACGGAATAGGTCGCGATCCCTAGTTCTGCGTTCATTTTTGAAACAAGCGTGTCTGTTTCTTTATTGGCACCCAAGCCATGAGCATAAAGCGCCACCGGAGCTGCACCGCCATCACGAGACGCCGCAGGAATCGTTAAGCGGAACTCGATCCACTGCTCGATTGGCTCGGCATCAAAATCAACAACCCCAGTACCGCCATTGGTGCGGTAGTTGTAAACCAGAACTTCACCTTTAAGCAGGCCAGCAATGTCGCGGTTAATGTAGTTGTAAGTCATGTCTAGGTTACGAACGGGATGTTCACGATCCCAAACGTCATCAATGGTTGAGAACATAGGCTCAACGACTTCTGCGCGGTCACGTACCTTGAATATGGTCGCGTTGCGAACACTCAAAGGGTTGATACCGTTCGCCGTTAGCTTAGAGATCAAGTCCGATGTGTAAGCAAGGTCTTCAGCATCGGTCGTCAGTAGCTTAGCGGCAATCCCTAATTCAGGCTCTGCAAGGTCTAAGTCGTTGGTTACCGCGACGAGAATGTCGTGGCCGTATGCCCAACGAGAGCGTGGAAAAATCTCAATAACTTCAGACACAGAGCTAACGCGATCAGATTGAGCGTAATCACTGACTTGAGCGCGAATATCCAGCTGCTCGCCAGTATTTATGTCAATGGCGATTACGGCTGAACCACCATCAGAAGGAAGAGTCGCCGCGTCGGGTGCACTATTGAATTCAAATACAACAGGCGTACCAGCAGAAAAACCGCTGTCGCCGTTGAACAAGCCCGCAGGGCTAAAACCGTCCTGAACAGGAAGTTCGGCTAGAATCTCTTGGCTGATGACATCGTCGGAAATACTTAAGCGTAATCCCGTTGGGGAGTTTGCATCTTCATTCGACCAATAATTGGATGGAAATGGCAGTGCACACGTACCAACAGACGTTGGATTACACACTTCATTCGCGGTAGCCGAAACAGACAGACCTAGAACGGCACATGCCAGCAAGGCACGACCTTTAGAAAACTGAGTCATGGGTTTAACCCTTTATCTTGTTATTTTTATTTTTTACGAGATCAGTATCACACCTTCAAACAAATCTTGTTAGGTACATATCGAGACAATCTGATCGATATATAAATTGTGGTGAAAAATAAACAAATATGGCCAGATAAGACCGAAGATATTAAGAAACTATTTTTAATAGATTATTTGTCTAAAAAAAATAATCAGATCACAGCAAAATCTAAAATCTTGGCTATAGTTAATTTATCCAATGAAGGTGAACGTTATGAGGTCGTTCATTTGTCATCCGGTTTTCCCCTTCGGTTCTTCCCCAATTATCCGAAGTTGACCCGATAGTTCCCCCAATGACTATCGGGTCTTTTTTTGTCTGAAGAAAAAATCACGTCTTAAAATGCGTCATTTATATGTGGTCACCATTAGGGCATTGCGTGCCTCGGTGGCAACATTCCTTGACCGAATCCCTTAATTTTCTGCAATATATTTCGTCTAAATTAATAATAAAAACAAAAGCGGGTTCGATATGGCCAAACTAAATAGGCGTAATTTTATCAAAGGCACAGCAGCGGCTGGTGCAGCCACGGCAGCCTCTGTTTCCCCAATGGCCAATGCCGGCTGGTTCCGTAAAACCACCCGTTCTCAAACCAAAGCACTGGTGATTGGTTCAGGGTTTGGCGGCTCAGTCGCGACATTACGACTCGCTGAAGCCGGTATCCAAACCATGTTGCTGGAACGAGGTAAGCACTGGAAATACGAAGGGGAAGGCAGCTACCCAACGCTGGCCGAAACCGGTTCAACGCTAAAAATTAATGACACTTTACTCTGGACGAATCCAAGCTCGCTGATCCCTGGCTCCATGGGCATGGTGGAATACTTTATTGACTCATCCATTGCCGTGGGATGTGGTGCCTGCTTAGGTGGTGGCTCGGTGGTGTATGGTGGCGTACTACTACAACCTAAGCGCGCCGCGTTTGAAGATGCACTGCCTATGTTGTCGTACACCGACATGGATCAGACCTACTATCCGCGTGTATTAGATCGTATTAGCGGCGGGCCAATCCCGGACGACGTTCTGAATCACCCTAATTACACCTCCAAGCGAGAGTTTATTAAAAGCGCCGAAGACGCGGGCCTAGAGATCGTGCGCAGTCATGTGAGTTTCGATTGGGATGTGATTCGCGAAGAACTTAACGGCACCAAGCCACAGTACGCCTCTGTTGGTGAGTACGTTTTTGGTTGCAACAGCGGTGCGAAAAACACCCTTGACCGTAACTATCTGGCCGACGCCGAAGCCACTGGCAACGTGACAATTAACCCGCAACATTTGGTGACGGACATTCACGCCAACAGCGGCGGCGGTTATCGCGTGACCTGCGATATGCTGGACGAAAAAGGCAAAATCACCGGCAAGCACGTGATTGAGTGTGAGTATCTCTTTATGGGAGCGGGTTCACTGCACACCACACGCTTATTGCTGCGTGCAAAAGAGCGTGGTGATATTCCGGGCCTGAACGATCAGGTCGGTGCGGAATGGGGCACCAACGGAGACGAACTGATGGGCCGCAATGACATAAACACCTCGACAGCGCCGATTCAGGGTGGACCACCCTCCATCGCCGCATTCGATACCGAAAACCCGTACAAAATTACCGGCTACATGCACTCGCCGACCTCCGTCGTCGGCGATTACACCCAGCTACAGATGGGCATGGTCGTACCGGACGAGAACTCACGTGTGACCTACAACCGTTGGACTGACAAGATCAAACTCAACTGGGATCGTGACGCCAACGAAACCTCCCATAACGCCCTCGTTCACACCATGGATAAAATGGTGCAGACCGGTGGTGGCAAACTCAACGAAGCAGGCTGGTTTGGCACCTGGCATCCACTCGGCGGCGTCGCCATGGGCAGTGCTTGTGGTCTGGACGGCAAAGTGTACGGTGTGGAAGGCCTGTACGTTGTTGATGGAGCGTCTATTCCGGGCGGTGCTGGTGCGGCCAACCCAGCCCTGACGATTGCGGCGAATGCTGAGCGCATGATGGAAGAGATTATTCCGCAGCTTAGCTGAGCACTCTGATACGTTCTGCTCTTACAAAGCCGGTCTGTATTTATTGCGACCGGCTTTTTTGTACTCTATTATCCTACTTGGTAGTATAAAAGATCATCGGAGACCCTTATGGCTATGGTCAAAAAGAGCATTACCGTGACCGACCAACAAGATGCTTGGCTGAAATCCCAGATTAGTGCAGGGCATTACGGCAACGAAAGCGAAGTGTTGCGAGAGTTGATTCGCGAGCGCCAGCTTAGAGAGCAGGAATCGCAAAAGGAAATCGAATGGATTCGGGCGCGCCTCATCGAAGGAGAGCGCAGCGGATTCACAGATCAGACACCGGCTGAGATACTGCAGGAAATCAAAAATGGATTAGGACGGGATGACCTATAAAATAAGTAAACAAGCGAAAGTGGATCTTGCGCGAATTTACTGGCGTGGCGTTCGAGAGTTTGGAGAGGTTCAGGCTGAGAAGTATTATAACGCTTTGATTGAGCGATTTGAGTCTATCGCTGAAAGTCCATTAGTCTATCCTCGAGTTGATCATGTCCGCCGGGGGTATCGACGCAGCGTATGTGGCACAGACCACGTCTATTATCAGATCAATGACTAGCAGGTTACTGTCATGGACTGACGACTCTTGGAGTGACTGGCAAGCTCAGGATAAGAAGACGCTGAAGCGTATCAATAAGCTCATCACCGATGTGAAGCGCTCACCCTTCGAAGGCATTGGCAAGCCTGAGCCGTTGAAAGAAAACCTGTCTGGCTTCTGGTCGCGAAGAATCGACGATACTAATCGTTTGGTTTACGCCGTGGATGATCAAGCGGTTACGGTGATTTCGTGTCGGTATCACTATTGAGTAAGTATTCGAGGTCAATATATGAAGTACGACACTAAAAGACGTCCGCATCGTGATCTTGAAACTTTAGTTGATTACCAGCTCATACGGATAAGCGAACGGTTAGAAGAAGGCGACTGTGCAGGCATAAATCACGATATGACTGCATGTCTTCTATCTCTATCTCTTTGGGCTGAGTCTCTTATTAATCTTGGCGGATTTTCTATTTTTCGGGAGAGATTTAAGGAAAAAGACAGTTACCATAAGAGAGTTGAAAAAATTCTTCCTAATTTTGACGTGAACGATATTGAAAAATTGAGGGAAATTTTGGCCGAGTTGCAGACTGCACGAAACTCTTTGGCTCACCCAAAACCTAGTAATATTGAAGTTACAGTGCATGAGGGAAGAGACGAATTTTCTGTTTTTGATCGGGATTATCGGCGCCTTCTGAATCTCGATTTTTTAGAAAAATCTAATCAAGTCCTTGAAGATTTTTATTTCACTATGTGTGAGCACCCCAAAGTTAAAGATTACGGATTCATAGAAACAGCGGTTCAGGCAGATTAAAAAATCAGGCGCTCAGTGCGCCTCATCCCAGTTATCCCCAATCCCCACATCCACAATCAACGGCACGTCTAACGCCGCTGCGCATTGCATCTGAGTTTTCAGTTCTACCGCAAAGGTCTCGGCCTGATCTTCACGCACTTCTAAAATCAATTCATCGTGAACTTGCATCAAAAGCTTGGCGTCGTAGCCGCTGGCGGGTAGCCATTCGTGCACTTTGATCATGGCGCGTTTGATGATGTCGGCGGCGGTGCCTTGCATCGGCGCGTTGATAGCGGTGCGTTCGGCGTGTTGGCGACGCTGGCCATTGCTGGCGCGAATATCGGGCAAGTACAAGCGACGACCATAGAGGGTTTCGACGTAGCCGGTGTCTTTCGCTTGCTCACGGGTGTTGTCCATGTAGTCACGCACGCCCGGATAACGTTCAAAGTATTTGTTCACGTACTCCTGTGCTTCGCCGCGCCCGGTGCTGAGTTGCTTGGCCAACCCAAAGGCTGACATGCCGTAGATAAGGCCGAAATTAATGGCTTTGGCGCTGCGGCGTTGGTTGTCGGTGACATCGGCTTCGCTGACGCCAAAGACTTCAGCGGCGGTGGCGCGGTGTACGTCGCGGCCATCGGCGAAGGCGCTCAGTAGCCCAGCATCGCCCGATAGATGAGCCATGATGCGTAGTTCAATTTGGCTGTAATCCGCCGCTACTAGTTTGTAGCCTTTCGGGGCGATGAAGGCTTGGCGAATTTTACGGCCTTCTTCTGAGCGGATCGGTATGTTCTGCAAGTTCGGATCGGTCGATGATAAACGCCCCGTCGCGGCAATCGCTTGATGATAAGAGGTGTGCACACGGCCCGTTTTGCCATTAACCATCAATGGCAGTTTGTCGGTGTAGGTATTCTTGAGCTTGGCCAGTCCGCGGTTTTCTAAAATAAGGCGCGGCAGTTCGTATTCTTCGGCCAGCTCTTGCAAGACTTCTTCAGCCGTTGATGGTGCGCCTTTTGGGGTCTTTTTACGAACTGGCAGGCCTTGTTTCTCAAACAGGATTTCGGCGAGTTGTTTAGGTGAGCCAAGATTAAACACTTGCCCTGCGCTGTTATGGGCTTCTTGTTCGAGTTCTTGTAGACGGTTATCGAGGTGCGCGCTTTGCTCATGAAGTTTGTCGGCATCAATCATGGTGCCGTTTTCTTCCATTTCAAACAGCACCGGCATCACGTCCATTTCAATGTCGGTGAAAACCTTCGCTAATGCAGGTTTGGCTTGCAGGCGCGGCCACAAGGTTTGATGCAATCGTAAGGTGATGTCGGCGTCTTCAGCGGCGTAGGGGCCAGCTTCTTCAATACCAATTTGGTTGAAGGTGATTTGCTTGGCGCCTTTGCCTGCAATGTCTTCGTACTTCACCGTTTTGAGGCCAAGGTACTTGAGCGACAAGCTGTCCATATCGTGTTTGGTGGCCACTGAATCGAGCACGTAGGACTCGAGCATGGTATCGAACTCAACGCCTTTTAAGGCGATGCCATAGTTGGCGAGCACGTGCGCGTCGTACTTCATGTGCTGGCCGACTTTTTTCAGATGTTTGTTTTCTAACAGCGGCTTGAGCTGGGCTAGGACGGTATCGCGATCAAGCTGTTCTGGTGCGCCAACGTAGTCGTGCGCCAGAGGCACATAGGCGGCTTTCCCTGCTTCGACGGCAAAGGAAATACCAACAATTTCGGCGTCTTTATAACTCAAGGAGGTCGTTTCGGTATCGAAGGCAAATAGGCTGCTGCTTTTGAGCAAATCGACCCAGCGATCTAGGTCAGCTTGCTCGAATATGATTTCGTACTCGCCTTTGCCTAAGAATACCTCGGGGAAGTCGGTGGCGTCGTCAGATGAGCTTGTATTGGTATTGGTCGCTGCCTTCACTTTGTTTGACGTTGATGTGTCTGTGGTACCGGCATCACCCACTTCATCACCTAGCTCATCACTTAGTTCGGCAATCCAAGCTTTGAATTCCAGATCACGGAACAAACCCAGCAAGGTCGCTTTATCGGTGTCCGCGCTTTTGAGTTCTGTTAAACCAAACTCCAGTTCGACATCGCATTTAATGGTGGCCAGTTCTTTCGAAAGAAACGCCTGCTCTTTGTGTTCTTCAAGCTTAGGGGCAAGGGTTTTGGCACCACGAAAACTCAGCGTTTTGACGTCATCAAGGTTGGCGTAAATATCTTCGAGTGAGCCTAACCCCGCGACTAAGCCCACGGCGGTTTTCTCTCCGACTTTCGGCACACCGGGAATGTTATCGACTTTATCGCCCATCAGGGCCAGATAGTCGATGATGTGCTCAGGCGGCACACCGAATTTGGTTTTTACGCCTTCGACATCCATAAATACGTCGGTCATGGTGTTAATGAGGGCAACATGCTCGTTTACCAGTTGGGCCATGTCTTTGTCGCCAGTAGAGACGATCACATCCTGCTGATGGCCAACCGCCTGCGCTGCCAAAGTACCAATCACGTCGTCGGCTTCAACGCCGTCGATAATCAGTAGTGGCAACCCCATCGCGCGAATGATGTTGTGAATCGGCTCAATTTGCTCGCGCAACTCTTCTGGCATGGGGGGGCGGTGGGCTTTGTATTCGCTGTAAATATCGTTGCGGAAGGTTTTGCCTTTGGCATCAAAAATCACCACCACTTGAGATTCTGGGTAATCCTTGGCAAGGCGCTTCACCATGCTGATTACGCCTTTGATGGCGTTGGTGTGCAGGCCTTTGGAGTTGGTCAGTAACGGAATCGCATGAAACGCCCGGAATAGGTACGACGACCCATCAACCAAAATCACGGGTTTAGAAGCTGGTGTATCTGACATTGAGTTAGCCCTGAAATAAAAGGAAAACTGACGTTGTCGCTAGGGTCTACCTGTGTGGTCGGTTACACTGAGCTGAACGTCATATTCTTGAGGCGAAGTCTAACATGAAGATTTCACAACTTCTGGCTGCAGCAGCAACTGCGGCTGTTCTTGCTACTGGCAGTGTTCAAGCGGAGGAACCTGCGGGCGAAACCGTGACCATTCGTAACGACGGTGATAACACCTATTATGAGTTTCGTCAGAACGGTCAGATCGTTGAAATTAAAGTCCAGCCCAAAGTCGGCCCGGCATACTATCTAGTACCCGGTGAAGAAGGGGCTGAGTCGCTTGAGCGCCAAGATACGCCGAATATGCGGACGCCAAAGTGGGTGATTTTTCGCTGGTAGTATGACCACAGTGATAAAATCTGGATGAATTATGGCAGTTTATACCCACGTTTCAGGGGCTGATGTTGAAGGTCTGCTTTCAAGTTATGACTTGGGGGCGCTTGAAGCGTTAGCGCCGATTAGTGCTGGACTAGAAAATTCAAACTACGCACTGAGTACGTCCCATGGTGAGTATGTACTTACTCTTTTTGAGCATCATGCCGCAGATGAAGTGCATGAATTTGTGCGTTTAGCGCGTCACTTAGGGGGTGCTGGTCTTCAGGTTCCCGCGCCGCTCATCAATAATAATGAACGTTGGCTGCACGACTTAGGCCATCGCCCAGCGATATTGTGTCAACGCTTTCCGGGGGCGCACCCACAACAGTTAACCGTTGAGCACTGTCGCGCGATTGGTGCCGAGCTTGCACGTTTTCACCTTCACTCTAAGGATTTACCTAATCGCCGCAGTGATGAGCGTGGTTTTGATTGGTGGGTGAGTGTCGCGTCTGAATATGGTCGTGATTTAAACCCAGAAGATAGTGAACTCTTGCGCGATGAGGTTGCCTATCAGGTAGCTCAGCGTAGCGCTTGGATGACCTTGCCGCATGGTTGGATTCATGCGGATTTATTCCATGATAATGCGTTGTTTTCTGAGTCGGCAGAATTAACGGCTATATTGGATTTGTACAACGCGTGTGATGGCGCTTGGCTTTACGACCTCGCGATTGTTGCTAATGACTGGTGTGTTGAGACTGGCACATCCGGTCTAGATTCTGACAAGGTTGAAGCGCTGGCTCAGGCGTATCGTTCCGTTCGAGACATTAGTGCTGAGGAGTGGTCATGCTGGAATTTGGTGTTGCGCGGTGCGGCGTTACGATTCTGGCTAAGTCGTTTACTGGCCGCTCGGTTGGCGACGCAGCGCGGTGAATCACTCCCGGAAGACAAACAGCCAAACGAGTACAAGTTCAGGCTGCTTCATCTTAGAAAACAAAATTGATTGAATAATCTACAGTGTACTAGCCGCCATTATTTCTGAGTGGGCTGTAACACTGAACGTTGCCTTTGAGAGTACTAGTAGACGTCCATTTCTGAATATTACCTGAGGTTCTTATGCGTTATTTTGCATGTGATTGCCAAGATGATGTTGCTCTCTTCTTTGAGAATACCGAATGTCTGTGTTGTCACCGGCCAGTAGGGTGGTGTCACGACACTCAGAGCTTATTGGTGTTTGATTTAAACGAAGAGGGCGAGTACTACAATCAAGACCGCCTCTATGTGCCGTGCGCTAACCGCAAAGAGTCGGTATGTAATGGCATGATTCCGGCAGAACTGGCTACACGAGCGAACAGCCTGTGTTTCTCTTGTCACTTTAATGACAACATTCCGAGTTTGGCGGTAGAAGGGCATCGTGAACTATGGGCAAATTTAGAAGCAGCAAAACGTCGCTTAATATTTACGTTAAGCGAGTTAAAGCTGCCACTGCCTGATAAGCAGCAATCCCCCGAAGGCTTAAGCTTCCATTTTCTCGCGGATGGTGATGTTTCAGATCATTTTAATACGCCTCTGACTCACGTAAGTGCCGTATTCACTGGACATGCCCAAGGTGATATCACCATCAACCTGGCGGAAGCTGATGATGTTGCTAGGCATCGAATGCGAGTGGATATGGGCGAGCAGTACCGTACCTTACTGGGGCATTTTCGGCATGAGGTGGGGCATTTTTACTGGGATTGGTTAGTGAAGCCGAACGAGCTCTTGCTCGCTGAGTTTGAGCAGCATTTTGGTGACCCAAATTTATCTTATAAAGATGCATTGGAAGCACATTATCAGCGTGATCAAAATGATCTTAGTTGGCAGCCAAGATTCATCAGTGCTTATGCCTCTATGCATCCTTGGGAGGATTGGGCTGAAACCTTTGCTCACTACCTCCATATTACCGACACGCTAGAAACCGCCAGAGAATGGCAAATGATTGCACTCTCTGAATACGATGGGTTGATCCTGCCGCAAGATAAAACCGGTGAAAGTGATCCGGATGCTTTGTTTAAGTGCTGGATACGGCTGAGTGTGAAGTTAAACGCGCTTAACCGAAGTATGGGCGTGGCTGACGCCTATCCATTCGTGATGACGCCTGAGGTTGTGGAAAAGCTAAAGTTTGTTCATAAGGTGGTAGTGGGATTGTAGCGCGAGGGTTGTTGGAGTGAGTGTGGCGCTTGATTTTAGAGGTCGTTTTAATTTCTTGGAAATTTCTTCATTAGCTCATACCCTTCACGAATTTGAGCCCTAAACTGCTCGACTTCAATGGCGTCGAGTTGCGTCATCATCCAACGGCAATAATGCGCCGAGTCAGCAATGGTTAATTTGCTGATCTTCATATTGACCTGATCCATAAGCTTTTTTTCAATGGCCTTTAAGTCGTCCGTAGGACGTTGGGCATCTGGGTCGTTGCGGTACTCTTTAATCAGCGGCGTTAAGGCTTCGTCGACTTTAGCACCGTAGCCTAAAAAGCTGACTTTTAATTGCTCTTTGAGGTCGGGTTGTTGTTCTATGCAATAGCGGATGAGTGGCAGTGTCGACTTACGCTGAGCCATTGCGATGACCTCAATCATACTTCCGTGCTCTAAGGCTTCATTTTTGATAGGTTCGTCATTGATAGGTTCGTCATTTACAGGTTCGTTATGTTCGTTTATAGAGTCGGCGTGCTGAGAGGCTTCCGTGTTCGAAGTGCTAAGGCTAGGAGTCGCGAATACAGCGTTGACCAAGACTAAGTTGGCGGGTAACGCGACCATTAATATCCATGCGATTTTCATTAGAGTCCTATCTAGCCATAAAAACAGAGTTTTATAGTAACGTTTTTATGCACTATCAAAAACCTATTATGGTGTTTCTAAATTAGCTCTTTAATGCTGGTGCCTAGGTAAGTAGATTCAAAAACGATTTCAAAACGTCGGTCGGTTGGGCGACCGCGACGATTTCGACGCTCTCGCGATTCCGCGAGTGCTCTATCGTCTTCAATACTCATCTTCAAGGGCATTTGATTCAGGTTTTCTTGTTGATTGAAGAAAGTGGTGAGAGTTTGGTAGGCCGCGGTCATTTGTCGGAACATATCCCGGGATAGAGGGTTACGGTCGGGGTGGTAAGCAAAAGCCAGACGCTGATAAGCATCTTTTGCTTCTTGCGGGCTGCTGTCTTCAGGCAACCCCAGCAACTGAAAGCACTGCTTAATAGTTAGGTTCATTGGCTGATTTTTCAGATGACGTAATACGAATTATCCGGCCAAGTAATCGTCTTGTATATGGCGCTGTGTGACCATTGTTGCGACGAATAGTCAGGTTAGTTCTTAAAGTTCTGATTGCTTGTTACAAGTACTTACGAAGTGATTACGAAGCGCAACATTTTAATGATCAATGCCTTTGTTTATAACGTGATGTATTAAACGTGACGGGGTTAAGCAATCGTATTCGCGCGTGCATGTCAGTCTTATTCAGAGCTGCCCTAGATACCATGATTGTTCGAGCAGTTGGATTGTGTTGATGGCGTCTTGTTTTTGCTCGGGCGAAAGCTCCGGGTGTAGTCCTTCCCAATGTGAACGAAGTGCTTCAGGGATGTGTAACCAGAGTGCTGCATAGTCGAGGGCTGGGTTTGCCCATGCCGAGTATTCCCAGTCTAGCAGCCATAATTTGCCATTAGATGCTTCTATCCAGTTAGCAGGCAGTGGGTCCATATGGCATAGGCAGTTGGCTGTTTTCTCTCCGGTTTGGGTTGAATGAGAGTACATGAGCGCGGACAGGCTTTGCCTTAATTGGTGTACTTCTTCGTTAGGCGTGGTTTGTTGGAGGTAGTGGTTAACTTTGCGAGATATATCTAAACGAGTTATAGGTGTTCGAGTTATAGGTGTTTTGAATGCTAAGGTTAAGCGATGCAGTTGATTGAGGAGGCGCGCCATTTGATCTAGGTGGGCGGGCGAAATCTGCAGATCTGATAACGGATTGCCATTGATATAGTCTCGTACCCAATAACGTGAGTCGGGGTCGCTGTAAATAATAGCAGGGCTTAATTTTGCCGCCGCAGCCATGTGATGAATCGTCAGTTCAGAGTGCCGATCAATATCCAAATCAACACTGTTGGGGTGATTTATTCTGAGTACTAAGAAGCGTTCACCGGATTGCAGTAAATAGCTTTTATTGGTCAGGCCGCCAGTTAACTCACGAACAAGCATTGGTTCGCTATTAAGCGCCCACGTTGGCCAGTCCTTCATAATCGGTTCGAGAATGGTGTTCAAGCGGGGACACCGTTCGGCGCTGTCGTTTGCTCGAGGTAGTCTTTTCGCCACATAAAGTAGCCTGCGGTCGCGAGCACGACGTATACCATCATCAATAAGGCCGTGAGGTAGAGTTCGCGGTCGATGTACAAGTAGATCGCAACGGCATCAATAACCACCCAATACAGCCAGTTTTCGAGTATCTTTCGAGTGACCATCCAAGTGGTCAGTACCGCACCCCACGTCGTGAAAGAATCTAAATACGGCATAACGGCGGTGGTGTTTTTGCTGAGTAGGTAGCCGCTCGCCGCAGAGATAAGAAGCACGCCGCCTATCGCTAAAGCATGATGGTTGAATTGCCAACGTTGAATCGGGAGCGAGTTTGTCGAGCTTTTACCATTACGCCAACTGATCCAGCCATAGATAGCCATCGCAAGATAATAAACATTAAGCGCTGATTCCATTAACAAGCTGACATCGAAGAATAACCAGCTGAAAATCGCAGTGCTGCCAAAAGCGGCATACCAGCATAGTTGGCTTTGGCGCATGGCGAAAATGATGTAGGCAACGCCCAGTAGCACCGCCGCCGTTTCCCAGTGGCTCATGGTTTGCGCATAGCTTAAAGCACCTTGCCAAATGGTATCGAACATGTGCGTTTACCTTTATGAATATTTAACCGTGTGGGTTGAGCGCTGGATCAAGGTTTACGCCAATAAACTTACACACAAAAATGGCTTTGCCGTAAGTCTCCCAGCTCAGCTTCATTTCGTCGCGCAGGGTATTCATCACAAGGTCATGATCGCCAAATACTTGTGTGCTCATGGTATTGGTCACGACCGCTAAGCCATCAATGGTATTCAACCGATCAATGAAGCTTTTGATCGCGGGAATGTAGTCGTCTGCGAGTGGGTATTTACTGATCTCGACTGAGATTTCCATATTGGTCTCCAGTGTGGTTCAAGGCGTGTGGCCGCTTTCGTTATTTCGTCATAGGCCCATTCGTCATTCCCGCGAAGGCGGGAATCCATTCATAATATGAAGGCGGTTAGAAATACAACTTACCTTCCACGCCATAAGTTAGTGGCTCGCCGTACTGGACGTAGCGGTTGGTGGTGTAACCGTCACGCGGGTCGTTGCCAAAACCACCAAAGCCGCGCACTTCATAATCGCGATTAGTCAGGTTGCGGCCATACAGCGCGAGGCTGTAATCAGACTTTTCATAGGCGACACGTGCATTCCAGAGAACATAGGCTTTCGATTGTTCGTCATGGCTATCCGAGAAGTAAAACGCGTCTTTTGCTTCTGCTCCCAAGCGTACAGACAGCGCGTCGGTTAATGCCAAGGTCAATGCCGATGCCGCACTGTACTGAGGTGCATGTGCCTGAGCGCGCCCGTCTTTGTTCACTTCACCATCGTCTGTTTGGTAGCTGTAATCAACAAACTCAGTGATGAGGTAGCCGTAGCTTAGTTCCCAATTCAGACGTTTGGTGAGATCCCAGCTGCTTTCCAGCTCGACACCGTAGTTGCGCCCTTCGGCGGCATTGGAAAGATAATCTTGGAAGCTAACCGGTTGACCATTGTCGTCCAGTACCGCGTATGAACTTTTTACCTGCTGATTTTTGCGTTGAATATAAAATGCAGCAATCCTTGTAGTGAGGTCATTATTCAGCAATACAGACTTCAAGCCGATCTCTGCGGTGTTGTTGAACTCAGTATCGAATTCACGGTTCGCTTCTGAAATATCAGGGTCTGTATTGATGCCACCGGCTTTATAGCCACGAGCGAGTGATAAATACCCTAAGTGATCTAAGCCAAGTAAGGCTTCGAGGGTGATTTTACCGCCGACTAAAGTTTCATCGGTTTTGCCGATAATGGCGTCGCTGTCTTGGTAATCGTTGGTCCAATTTTCAACACGCAGGCCACTGATAAGGCGCAAGTTGGTAGATAAGTCGGTACTCAATTCACCATAAGCAGCAAGGGCTGTCGACTCCAACTCACTGGTGAAAGGCGCTTCAAGGTAGGTGTAATTGCGCGTTAGGTCTTCGTTGCGCTTCATAGCGTAAATACCCGCGACCCAATCTGTACTATCACCGAAGATTCGGCCATCGGGGCCAGATAGAAGACGCACGTCAGCTGACTGACGATCATAGTCACGCAAGTACTGGTCGAACGAACTGTAGCCGTCAAAGTCGGCAAGGCATGGCCCTTGAGATACATCACATGGATCGGGGGTGTAGATAGGGTCATCATCTAACCAAATGTATTCACCATAGGCCCAGTCTTCATCGTAGCTGTATTCCACGTCTGACCAGCTGCCAGTTAGTACGGTTTCCATCTGTACTGCGCTACTGAGTGCGGAATTCAAATTCAGCGCAATCGCATTTGTGTCCTGAGCATCAGTCCCCGGTTCGTTCGAGTAGGTTTTACGAGTGTTGTCGAGGCTAAACGCATCATATCCGTTGTCTATGTCGGCATAGAGATAGGTGACCCCTAAGTCTGTATCGTCACTTAGCTGAAAGGCCAGTTTGCCGCGTGCGATGACTTCGTCGATTTTACTGTTGTCATCCCGCTCTAGAAATTGGTTTTCCATATAACCGTCGGATTGGAACCCTTGAACGGCAAGACGACCTTGGACGTTTTCTCCAAGGCTACCAGACACCGCGCCACCCAGACCGTAGCTGTCGTAGTTACCAGCGCGAGCCGATAGGTAGCCTTCGTTTTCTTTTGTTGGGTCATTACTGCGGATGTTGATCATGCCAGCCAAGGCATTTGCACCAAAGCGAGTGCCCTGTGGCCCACGCAAAATCTCAACTTGTTGCACATCAAACAGAGCTGCTGCACCGCCAAGGCCGGTCATGTCGATGCCATCAATAACTAAGCCAACGGACGGGTTGACCGGGTCGATAAACTGGCTGCGCTCGCCGATGCCTCGAATTTGATAGAAGCGGCCACGGGAAGCGCCTGATGAGAAGTTTACGTTGGGTGCAAAGCTCAATACTTGCTCTAAGTGCTCGGCGCTGCTGGCTGAAATATCGTCGCTGCTTACTACAGTCACGGCCTCAGGAATTTGCTGAACATCGGTCTGGCGGAAGTCGGCCTCGACGGTGACTGGTGTCAGGGCGATGTCGTTTGCGTAAGTTGTTGTGGCGATCGTTGCTAGAGCGATTGTCAGAGGCGTGCGGATAAATCGAGAGTTCATTGGGTCTGTCCTATTAACCGTTAAAAATTGGTTTAGAAAGACCCGGCTGTCGCGTAGGGATACAGCTAGGCTGTATGCCATTAGAAGTGTCGGCAGTGTTATCTGCTTCCCCATTCCTACGCCGGTACTAACCGGATCAGGTTCCGGGGTTTAAGCTCAATCGCTAATCTCAGGCCGTTTATATAAAGAGACCTCCCCCTGGGTTTGTGCATCATAACTGTCATCACGTTTATTTACACTCTAGAACGATTGAAATTGAGGATAAAAGCCGCATTTAATGCATCATATCTATGATCAAGACATTTGATTAACGACAGACATCCTATTTGGAGAGCAACACCATGCTTCGTATCATCCTTTTTATGGCTACCAACTTGGCGGTCATTCTTGTTGCCAGCATAACTCTTAGTTTGTTGGGCGTAGGTTCTTACTTTGAGCAAAACGGCTCGGGTCTGAATTTGCAGAACCTGCTGGTTTTCTGTTTGGTTTTTGGTATGGCTGGCTCTATTGTCTCGCTACTGATCTCAAAGTGGATGGCGAAGCGCTCTATGGGCGTGCAGATCATTGATAACCCGCATAACTCGGGTGAACAATGGCTCGTGAGTACCGTCAAAGAACTCTCGGATAAAGCCGGAATTGGTATGCCTGAGGTCGGTATCTTTTCATCGTCAGCACCGAATGCCTTTGCCACGGGGTGGAATAAAAATAATGCGTTGGTGGCGGTATCTACCGGTTTGTTGCAGCGTATGGATCGCGAAGAAGTAAAAGCTGTGTTGGGCCATGAGATCGGTCACGTAGCAAACGGTGACATGGTCACCTTGGCGCTGATTCAGGGCGTTGTGAACGCTTTTGTGATGTTTTTTGCACGTATCATCGGTAACTTCGTCGATAAAGCGATTTTCAAAAATGAGAATGGCCCGGGGATTGGTTTCTTTATCGCGACTATAGTCTCTGAAATTATTCTAGGCATTTTGGCATCGACTATTGTTGCTTGGTTCAGTCGTCGTCGTGAGTTTCGTGCGGACCAAGCGGGTGCGGAGTTGGTTAGTCCTGCGGCAATGGCCTCGGCCTTAATGCGTTTGAAAGAAACCTACGACCAACCAAGTGAGCTAAATGGTGAGCTGGTGGCCTTTGGTATTCGTGGAGAAGGGAAATTCTCTCAACTGTTTTCGACGCATCCGCCGTTGGATGTGCGCATTCAGGCATTGAAGGATCGTTACCAAGGCTAATCGCTGTTTTATATGCACACAGAAAGCCCGCGAGCTTGATGGCTGCGCGGGCTTTTTTATGGAGGTTATTTTTGCCGTTGAATGTCCGCCAACACTTCCACTAACCAGGCGTCCGCCAACTCACGGATAAGTGACTGATTTGGGCAAATATATGGGTGAAGCTTGAGTGTTAGGGCTATTTCGCCATACCACTCAATCATGCTGCTAGATACCGGGTAGTTTGCAGTGCCGGGTGCTGCGCCGGCGAGTAAACGGCCATCGGTCGGCTTAGGTGGGTTGTTCTCATGGGGCAATGGCCAGACCCCTAAGTTAGAACAATTTCCCATGTAAAACTGCTTCATGCTGGAGCGTTTATAAAACCAGGCCACTCCCGGCTCACCGAAGTATTTACTAAGATTTGCCAACTTCCACATCATCCAATGTTCTTTGGCTTTGAACCGTTGGCGCATTTGAGTTTGCCAATCATTGGCGGTAGAGCTTGGATTGGCGCGGATGGCGACGCCGGATACTTGGTTGAATGATTCAGTTTTAATACCTGTTGCACCACGTACATTGACTGGAAAAAACCAGTAAAAAGGAGCATCACCACTAATTAGCTTTCTTGCAACGACTCTGCTCAATGCCGCGAATAACACGTTTCCGGTACTGACTTTATGTTCTGAAGCATAGACTTTTAAAGCATCTGTTTGTGCTTTATTCAGCGAACAGACCTCTGGTTCAAACTGTTGGCCAGCGTCATAGGGGTAAGTTTGCTTCCAATTAACTGCTTTTTCGGACTCGTCAACGGGGTGAGCTTTGCGCGCTTTAGTGATTTCTCGCCAGCTAGGTATGGAACTCTCGCTACAGTTAGGAAGTGGCGTGGAGGGGTAGCCTTGCTGACGAAGCGCATTGGCTAAGCCATAGAGGCCATCTCCATCAGCGTGACGCCATGACTGCCAATCAGTATGTTTGGTTTGAGGGTCGAACCAACCCCAATAAATAGTATCGTCGATGCCGTAACGGCGTCGAGCATTGAACCAAACCGCTAAATAATCTTTTTCTGCCATGTGCGCTCCTTACAAGAAATTGGCCATGATTGCGAAAGGCAATGCAGGGGGAATACTTTCAGTAAAGCTGCTATTTAAAAAAGTGTACTGGCAGGAAAAAATAAACTTCTGCCTCAACTCAATGAGACAGGGTTAACTTAAGTAATGTCTGTAATGATTTCTTCATACCATTGCTTGAGTAGTTTCTTGAGCTGTGTTTGGTCTCTGCAGATGTAAGGGTTCAGTTTAAGTGTTAAGGCAATGCTTCCATTCCAATCTACCATGCAGCTAGATACCGGGTAATTCGCAGTACCTGGTGCTACAGCAACTAATTGGCGATCATGCTCAATTGGAGGGTTTCGTGCATCAATAAGTGGCCATGTGCCTAAGTTTGAGCAGCTACCTGCATAGAACTGCTTACCGCTGGTAAATTTATATACGATACTGACGCCTCGCTCACCAATTAGCTTGCCTAAATTAGCGAGTTTCCAGTTCTTCCAGTGTTGCTTTGCCTTCATACGAGTTCGCATTTGTGCTTGCCAATCTTCCGCTGTCGAGTGGCTATCAACGAGTAAATACAAACCAGACGCTTGATTGAAAGACTCTGTCTTGATATTTGTGGCACCACGGACATTGACAGGGTAAAACCAGTAAAAAGGTGCATCCCCTTCAACTAACTCACGAGCGACCACTCGACTCAGAGCAGAAAAAATAATATTCCCAGAACTAACTTTGCGAGCTTTTGCTTGTTGGTATAGAAGAGTCGTTTGCTCTTTGTTTATGACCGATACTTCAGGCATGAATTCGTCGTTGTTTATGTATGTTTCACGCCATGGAATCGTCTTTGCTGACTCTTTAATTGGGTTGTCACGTTGTGCCTTGATGATTTCTTTCCAGCCGGGCACTGAAGTTTCGTTACACACAGGCAGTGGATCGCAAGGGAATCCATCTTTACGCAAGATGTTTGCAAATCCTGCCATTCCATCAGCATCTGCGTGTCTCCATGTCTTCCAGTCTATATTCTGAGCCTTTGGGTCGTACCATCCCCAATAAATGGTATCTTGAATACCGTATTTGCGGCGGACATTAAACCACATGGCAAGGTAGTCTTTTTCAGCCACGGAATGCTCCTGATTTGTTGTTTTTTTATGAAGTTAGCAAGGCAGGCTATATATTCTTCAATCTTACCAGTGCTAGTAGATTAGAAAAAGGCGCCAAATTAACTTGTTCAGGCACCTTGTCACAAGTTGGATATTGAATTGGTGATTTTGATCTTGAGTATTGGCAATGGTGCGCGTTTATCAGGGGGCACCGCTTGAACTGTTATCAGCCTCACTTGTGTTTGGTGCAACAGAGCCATCCCCATTCTTGACGTAGTGGTTTTCCAAATCACGCCTATACTGATTTGACGACTTTCATCAGAGTATTTCATGTCTGCGTTAATCATCGCTTTGGCCTATTTTGCTGCTGCGAGGCTTGGGGCCGCACTATCAATTCCTCCTGATTTCGCGTCGGCTGTATGGCCTGCCGCTGGTATTGCGCTGTCTGCATTTTTGTTCACACCTGCCCGGGTAGCGATACCTGCGGTGCTTATTGGTGCCACTGCTGCCAATCTATACCGAACCTCTGGTGGTTTCTTTGATTTATCCTTGGTGCCGGTTCTTACCGGTTTCGCTATTGGCGTGGGTTCTACTGCACAAGCTTGGTTTGGTGCCTGGCTGTATCGGCGTTTTCTTCGAGGAAGCCAGCGCTGGGACGATCCGCGATTCATTTTAAAATTTTGTGCAATTGTGGTTTTGGTTGGCTGTATTGTCGCGGCGACGGTGGGGTCGTTTGTGTTATTGGCGAATGATTTCATTCCAGTTTCTAGATTTACATTTAACTGGATCACTTGGTGGGTGGGCGACTCGATTGGGGTGTTATTAGTCACGCCGATGGTGCAGGTTATTTTAGCGCCTGAAAGCAGTTTTAGCCGGAGTCGCAAGCTGAAAACGTTCATCCCTATGCTGCTGATCCTTGTTGCTGTTTATGGGGTGTTTATTAAGTCTGTTGAGCATAGTGAGGAGCAAAACATTGCGGCGTTAAAGGCCGAGGCTGATCATCTTGCCCGCACTGTTGAATCTCGCTTGGTGATCGCCGAAAACAAATTAACATCGTATGCGGCGTTATTTTTGGCGAGTGAATTTATCAGTTTCGATGAGTTTAATCGGTTTTCTGAGCGGGTTATGGAGAACGACGACGCCTTTCAAGCGGTTGGCTGGACCGAGGTTTTAGATCATCAGGGTCGTCTTGATTGGGAGGCCTACTTTCAAAAACAGGGCTTTCCCGAGTTTCACTTAACCGAGCTTGCTGCGGATGGTTCTGTGGTTTTAGCACAGCAGCGTAAGGAATATTATCCCGTTCTGTATATCCACCCCCTAGAGAAAAATCGCAAAGCTTTTGGTTTGAATTTAGCCGCGAACCCTACACGCAAAGAAGCGCTTCTTGAGGCTGCAAATCAAAACAGCGGGGTGGCTACCGCGCCAATTACCTTAGCTCAGACAGAGGGCGAGGAAAAAGCCATTATTGTATATACCCCTGTATTTGGTCGCGAAAACCCAGAGTCTTTAATGGGATACGCCAGTGGTGTTTTGAGAGTTGAGGGTATCTTAGGTGATAGTGCTGAACGAGCTAGGGAAGCCGGTTTAAAGTTTAGTTTATATGATGTGACAGATTCTGAATTACCTTTATTCGAACAAGAAGGCGTGGATTACACTCATCTATCCGTGCTCTCTTACGTGGAGAGGTTTGCGGGACGTGAATATCGTCTAGATATCTCCCCTGGCGCTAATTACAAATTTGGCGGAGACGATTGGACAAGTTATGTCATTCTTACGGGTGGCTTTGTTATCGCGGCGTTATTTCAGATATTTGCACTAACCACCTCGGGCACTATTGAGAGTGTGACGCGGCAAGTGGAAGCGCGAACCCGAGAGCTAAAACATGCGGTTTCGAAAGCGAATGCAGCAAGTGCTGCAAAGTCCACGTTTTTGGCCAATATGAGTCACGAATTACGTACCCCATTAAATGCGATTAGTGGATTTATTTACCTTACCCTTGATTCTAAATTAACAAACCAGCAGCGTGATTTTTTACAGAAGGCCGGCCTCGCCTCGGAAACGTTACTAGGATTAATCAATCAAACCTTGGACTACGCAAAAATTGAATCAGGCAAAATGGAGCTAGAAACGGGTGAAGTTAATGTACGAAAAATAGCTCGTAAAATGGAGGCCTTATTTAGTCAAATCGCAGATGACAAACAGCTGGATTTTAAAATAGATGTTCACCGTAATGTCCCGATGCTTTTGATTGGGGATCATTTGCGTATAGAGCAAATAGTTATGAATCTATTAAGTAATGCGTTTAAGTTTACCTCGGCTGGGAATGTAGGCCTTACCTTCAGTTACGGCGATGTCAAATTGACCATTCGCGTTATGGATAGCGGGTCCGGGATTCCTCCCGATAAGTTAGAGCATATATTTTTAGCCTTTGGGCAGGCTGATGCATCAACAAGTCGTCATTTTGGCGGGACGGGATTAGGTTTAAGTATCTCCAAGCGAATTGCTAAGTTGATGGGTGGCGACATACTAGTGCGAAGTACGGTGGGGGAAGGCAGCGAGTTTTTTGTTTTCTTGAGGCTCTCCCTTGATGCTCGCAAACAAGTACAGGATGAGCCTAATACTCCCGTGCCCATGACTAACTCACTTCAGGGGCTGAAAATTCTTATTGTTGAAGATGTCGTGCTGAACCAGATTTTGATGCAAGAGCTATTGCACAAGCAGGGGGTTGTGACCTCCGTTGCTGAAAATGGTGAGGTGGCTGTTGACGCGGTGCAAAGTGATACTTCGATAGATATGGTGCTAATGGATGTGCAAATGCCAGTGATGGATGGATACGAGGCAACACGCCGTATTCGGGCGATGAAGCCTGATTTAGTGGTGATAGGTATGACAGCGAATGCTATGGAATCAGATATTCAAGCGTGTTTAGAGGCTGGTATGAATGCGCATGTTGCAAAACCAGTTGATCCACGTATTTTGACTCAAACGCTGCTTCAGCAAAGGCCGCAAAAATAAAACGCGATTATTTTCGCAACACTCCATGCCACCAGAAACGCTGGTGCTGGACGGTTTACGACTGATACTTTGTCTAAATAGACCGTACTACTTTTTATGGAGGTTGTTATGAGTATTTGGTTTGCGTCACCGGATATTGACGAGATGAATCGAGCGATGCAAAACACTGCATGCTCTAACTTAGGCATTGAAGTGACTGAGGTTGGTGGTGATTTTGTAAAAGGAACCATGCCGGCCGATCATCGCACTTTTCAACCCATTGGCTTGGTGCACGGTGGGGCTAACGTACTGTTTGCCGAAACACTCGGTAGCATGGCCGCAAACCTCTGCCTAGATAACTCAAAAGAGTATGCGGTTGGCCAAGAAATTAACGCCAACCATTTGCGTGGCGTTCGATCCGGCGAATTGACTGGTATCGCCTCTATTGTGCATCAAGGTCGTACCTCGCAAGTTTGGGAGATTCGTATTTTTGATGACTCAAACAAACTGAGTTGTATTTCCCGCCTGACGATGGCCGTTATCTCAGTTAAGTAATTTTTTAGATCTCACTATTCTCATTGTAAAATAAATGTAACAATTTGAGCCATGCGTACAATTAAGTACGCATTGTTGCTCAAATGAGTTTGTATGTTTCATAGCTTTGGCTCACCCTTAAGTTAACGGAATATGACAATCTGAGAATAAATAGAAAATGAGCACATTGGCAGTTGAGACACTGGCGTTAAAGGCCGAAAAAAACGAGTTGGTGAGTAGCTTCGTTCAACGTAGTACACGTAAAGCGCTGACACAAACCTTTACGACAATCGCTCCCTATATGCTGCTGCTTTATGCTGCGATCGAAAGCCTCTCGGTGTCTTACTGGCTCAGCGCCTTTTTTACAGCTTTGCTTACTTTATTTGTACTTCGTGTATTTGTGATGCTGCATGATTGCGGCCACAACTGCCTATACCCAACGCCCGAAGCGAACGCCAGAGCAGGATTTATTTTTGGGGTGATGTGTGGTGTTCCGCAATACGTGTGGTCGAAGCATCATGATTATCATCATTCGACCAATGGCAACTGGAATAAGTATCGCGGTCCGTTGAGTGTGTTGTCCGTCGAGGAGTACAGTGAGCTTTCAGATAAACAGAAATGCTCTTACGCTCGCCAGCGTAAGCTGTTCATGGGGCCGCTGGCAGGGTTCCTCTATTTTCTCTTTAATCCCCGTTTTACCTGGATCAAAGGCACATTGGGGTTGGTTGCGCACCTAGTAAAAGGCAAACTTGCCGACCGCAGCCAATCGTACAGTGATATTGCTTCAACTTACGAGACGCGTTATTGGGCTACTTGGCGAGAATATCGCCATATGTCAGCCAACAACGTCGTGTTGCTGTCTTTGTGGGTGCTTGCCGCTAGCTTCTTTGGTGCCGCTGAATTTTTTAGTGTCTATGTGATTGCGCTGTCGCTGGCCGGGGCCATTGGCATCATCTTGTTCACGGTGCAGCACAACTACGAAGGCGTGTATGCCTCTGGAGATGAAGGTTGGGATTACTACACTGCAGCACTCGCTGGAACGAGCTACCTAAAGCTACCAGCATTCTTGAACTGGTTCTCTGCAGACATTGCTTACCATCACATTCATCATTTATCCGCGCGTATCCCCAACTACAACCTGAAAGCGTGTCATCAGCAGTATCGTCACTTGTTTACGAATGTGAAGCGCCTTAGCCTAAAAGACATTCCTAACGCATTTAGCTACATTATTTGGGATGAAAATAACGGCACTCTGATAACCGCAGAGCAGTACAACAACCTTTATGGTGCAACTGCTCAGGCGGCATAATTTCTTACCTATGCTTGTTCCGCTGAGATCGTGATGAATAGATATTCGTGAGCCGCGACCTCAGCAGCGAATAAGAAAACTCACTTTAAAACATGAAGCCGCACGGCCATTCATTTTCTGTAACGAAGCGCTAGCGATAGTGAGTATTGACTAAATTACTGCAAACGCTCGGTTAAGGTCGCCGCTAACTCATCTGACAATAGCTGTGCTAGCTTCTCAGACGCTTTATTTAATGCATTCTGCTGCAAGCCTGAAACGCCCCGCGCTTTTTTAGCAAATGAGCTGAGTATCTTGCCGTCAGTATCCCTTAAGTTAACCCGCGCATTGGCAAACACGTAAACGTTGCCGCTGCTTTTTTGGCTATCGAGTGTCGCACTGACTTCAAAGGTGAGGTCGGTATTGCTGTTATTTCCCAAACGCAGACCTTGTGCCGTGAATGCTTCCGCAAGGCCCCCACGCATGATTTTCGCTCCGTCATCTAATAACACTAAGTTCACTTGAAGCTCTTTTAGCGAGGCCAAAATATCTTGGCGGTACGCTATTAAATCATTCGGCAGTGAAGGGCCAATTCGGCTGGTATCGATAAAGGCATACTGTTCCGCCAGTTGGTCGCGCTGGGCGAAGACGCGCATTGCAGGGAGTTGCTGCTGTAGTCGAGCGAGCTTGGTTTCGCCTGAGATTTCTGTACTGGCCATCGAGCGTAATTCAGTCTCGGTGGCGACAATTTGCTGGCTTAGGCGAGCGGCAGCAGCGGCACGATCAAGTTTGGCCAATGCGTAAGCGTACTTGTCATCGACGAAGGTTTCTTCAATCACTACCTCGTCGAGAGTTACAGTCGGGATTTTGCTGCTAACGACTTGGCTAATGTTTTTTTGGAGGCGGGTTTCGCCGTTTAATGAGTATTCATTGATGCTGCTTGAATTGGTCCCGCTAATCGTGACTTTGAGACGGCTGACTAGGTCGGCTCTGGCAAAGTCAGACGCACGCTTTAACGCTTGATCCGGGCTTCCATAGACTTCCATCGAGCCTACACCATAAGCGACGTTAGCTCGTTGCGGAGGTGCGGTTACCCAGCTTGGCTGGCTATTCGTAAGCACTCTGTCCTCGGGAACGACCTCCGTATCCGATTTAAACATAGACGAGCAACCAGAGAGCATTACTCCGGATATTGACAGTGCGAGAAGAGTAGGAATAAATTTTTGCGTCATGTGTCGGGGCCTGAATAAACGACTAAATAAACATCGCACGAACGCCCTAGTGTTTCTCGACGTTCGTTGCGGTAGCTTATTTGATTAAAGCTACGGTTTCGTAACGGCATCAGCCTGAATGCATACAGGAGCGTGCGTTATTAACGCTCCTGAAGCTTTTGAATCTTCTTCTGGCCGTTCCATACTTCAATGTTGGATTCCATATCAATCAGTTTCAGATCTGTTTGATAGAAGGTCACACGCTTTTTACCGGCTTCATCCACAATCGAATTGATGCTGCCAGACAGTGCAAAATCGGCGGCTTTTTCTTGGCCCATGTTTTTTGCGTCTTTCGAATTTAACTCTTGATCACGACGCTCATCACGAACGGCGTCTCGTTCTTCGCCACCGGCCACAAAGCTCGCTTTGCCCGAGCGAATGATTGCGCGCTTGATGTCATTTACGAACGTATCAATGGCAATGTGCTCATGGGATTTATTGCTAATACGCTGAATAATCACCGTCGGGCGACGGTTGTTATCCATCTCAAATTCAGTCACCCAAGGGAAAGACAGCATATCGTTGATCATTTCAGTGGCGACAAGCTCTGAATCTTTGGCGTTCCACTGGTCTGATAGCGCGATCTCTTCGCTTGGATCAACGCGGGTCACTTTGGTGGCACAACCTGCGCTAATAACGGCAGCGCCGATCAGCGTGAGAGTCGCAATTTTTTTGGTGAAATTAAGCATATTATCAATCCTTCGTTGGTAGTCTTCTGATCGGTTTTGTCGCTATCGGTTCCGCATTAGAATCGGATGTTGGCGTTGATTCTACCGCGGTTTTAGGGGCTTTCTTTAGAGGCTTGGTGTTAGTCGACGGTGTAGTGGTGATCGGACTTGTAGTGGCCCCTGCACCTAATGACCGTACTTGCCAAAACTTAATATCCCCCGCTTCAAGTGACATGTTGGTTTGCGACTGTCGTCGATTTCCATCAGCAAGCCTTGAATCGAGGTTCAGTGTGTAGTCTCCGGGTTCGATAAACAAGCGTCTAATATGTACTTCGGCGGGTAATAACAGCCAGCTTCGAGTTTCGGCGGCGTCGCTGAGCTGGGCAACCAGCTTTCCAGCAAAAGCGAGAATGCCAGAGCTATCTTGATTACCAATAGCCGCGGCCGTCATAGCTTTTACTGCGGCGCGCCCGAGTGCTTCACGAATTTCAGGGCCGGCATTTTTCATTTGTTCTTGAATCGCCATTTGTTGTGGGCTGGCGGCTTGATCTAGTGACCAAGTCTGCTGGCCAATGGTCAGCAAGCTGTCGCCGTAATCGGTAGGCGGATCATAATAAGGCACAGTAACACGCAGAGACTTCCCAATGGCCTGAGTGAGCCCTAGGTTTTCTGCGGTGTCATAGAGTGGGCCAAGGAAGATAGTTTTAGTGAAAAAGTCGATACGTAAATTGCGGGTGGCATTTAAGTAATCAGCGACTAAGCCATAAATAAGCTTGTCGGCGTAAAGAAGATAGAACCAATTGATCTGCTCTTGGGTGTATTCAAAAAAGTAAGGCTGAAGTTCAAGAGCGCGCAAATTCGGATTGATTGACAGCTGTAAATTGAGTTCCTTTTTCTCGGGAACTCGCCCTTTGTGTTCTACCACCAGTATTTGCGCTTTGGTGTTTGGGTTGTCTGCCAGAGTTAACAGCTCTTGTTGCATGCTGACTGGCAGCTTATCAGCAGAGACTCTCTGCCACTCTGAGCGTCTAAAGCCACTGCGCTGCATCATACGAGCGACATCAAACCAAGCTTGTTGGCCCATGCCATTGCCTAAGCGAAACTGCTCGGCGTAACCCTTATCGTAGCTTTCAGCGGATTTTTGATAGCTGATGCGCGCGTTGTCGTATTCTTTGTTCATCTCAAAGCTGACACCGGTTAGATAATGCGCAAGGGCGTCATCACGGTAAGTCAATGCATCGGTATCTACCAAATTCCCCATCAATACCGAAAAAACGCGCAGTACTTGAGAGAAAGTACGCTCGTTATCGTCTTTGGCATTATCGTAGCTACCTTCGTTATTTTTCAGGGCCTGCAAACGCAACAACAAACGGCGAGACTCAATACGAGCCCCTTCAATGGCATCCAGCTTGGCATTGCCTTCAGGTAGTGTGGCGGCGATGGCCAAATAGTTCATGGCTTTGTAGTAGTAAATCAGGACGCGTTCGTGGGTATTACCTGTGTAAGCAATATTACGCGGATTGCTCATCGCCATGACCAGAGAATCGGAGACGCTGTCTTGTTGCAGGCTTTCAATAATGAGAGAGGCGCGTTCGAGCAGGTCGTTACTGGCTTGATAGTCGCCTTCGAGGTGTTTGAGCACGCCCAGCTCAAGATGGTAAAGCAGGCGGTCTTTGCCGGTCGGATTGATCGTCGATTCAATTTTTGTGGCGGCAGCGGCGTAATTACCTTGATCGGCATCCATAAGAGCCTGCTCAAGGCCATTGCCATAGGTAGCACACCCACTAAGTTGGGTAATAAACAGAATAATGGATAAAGACAGTAGACGACGAAACTTCAAAGTAAGGCTCCTTTCTTACTAGTCGAGTGTAACCCAGAACGGAGTGGTCGCCACCCTCCAACTGACAAAAGCAGATGTGAAAACACAGATCCATAAAAAAACGGGCAGGGAAGCTTCCTGCCTCACCTGCCCGTGGTTGGGTGCTGATCTGAAATTAGTGTATGCGAGCTTTGACACTGGCAACAAGCGACAGGTTCACAGTTTTTCCTAACGTGCCTAAAAAGAGGTTGTTTGGGTCATATCGTTGAAAATAGTTGTAAAAACGGCAGTACATTGCCCGCACTTTATTGCTTGAACCTTAAAATAGTTCAGTTAATCTGTCGCACCAAATCATAAAAATGGCTCGGAGTGCGTCATGAGTGCATCAACATTGAGACCCATTGTGTTAATCAATGGTACTTGGTCCTACCCAGAGTCTTGGGACGAAATGACAGCGGCTCTAGAGCAACGAGGCTATGAAGTTCATGCCCCGCCATTGCGTTATCACGATCTCCCTGTCATGGAGGGCGCACGGAGCGTCGCCGCGGTGAGCCTACAAGATTACGCAGACGACTTTGTAGAGCTAATTAATGGCCTAGACACACCGCCGATTATTGTGGGTTGGTCTATGGGTGGATTGATTGCCCAGCTGGTGGCACAACGAGTGGAACACGCTGGATTAATGTTGCTATCGCCTGCCCCCGCCGCAGGTATGTTCTCGTTGTACCCTACGATGTTCAAGATTTTCTATCATCACTTCATGCAGTGGGGCTTCTGGAAGCGCCCGGTATATCCTGTATGGGATGATTTTCGCTCTTATGTGTGTAATCAACATAGCGAAGAAGATGCAGCGGACGCGTTTGATCAACTCAAGGCGGATTCCGGCAAAGCCTATACCGAGATGGTGTTCTGGTTCTTAGATTCAAAAAAAGCCAGCAAAGTCTACCCTGAGCGAATTAAAACACCGGTGCTTGTCGTTGCGGGTTCGGATGATTTGATCGTGCGCACGCCCATAGGGCGTGCGACCGCGGCGCGCTTTGAGCACGGTAAGTTTGTTGAGTTTTGGGAAATGGATCATATATTGGCGATGGGAGAAGGGCTTAACCGTACGATGGAAGCCTTTGATGCGTGGGTTTTAGAGAAAGGATTGGCTGATAACGCAAGCAGTTAACGTTGAGACTAAACGGTCGTGAAAATAGTGACTGAATCAGTCAGTCACTATTTGAGCAAGAGGATAAGGATCATCTTCTGTCGGTGTTAATCGTTGATACGGATGTGCGGTGTAGAGCTCTTCACGGTTATCAGGTCTACCTAACAAGGTGTATGGTAGGTCTGATACGGGGAGTTCATCGCCATCAGATAGGAGTGAAATAAGTAAGCTGTTACTTTTAATAACACCTTCGATTGCTTCTTCGACCGTTGTCTCGCTATTCGCTAAGCCATTTACCGACCAGTAATCGTTGATGCTTATTCGATTTGAAAAATATCCGCCATTGATATTAGAAATTCTTAATGTGGCTACTGTATTACCTGAACGGTAAGGACCAAGAGTTATAAATGGTGCTAATGGATTTGGGTTGATTATATTAACTCTTGCATTTTGGTATTCCGTATTGCTTTCAGAAAAATCACCATTGCTAGGATAAATTAAATATGTAGCTTCGGATTCGGTTGTCGTTGTTGAAAGATTAAAATCATTACTATCATTTTTTTCTTCCCCTGTAATACTTATATATTCAGTTGTTAAATATAGTGATTTATCAAGATGACACTCAAATTTAATGGGTGTGGATATTGTTAATTTTAATTCTTTCGAATTGTTCATGGTGAGAATGTCGTAATAACACCATGTACTACCTTCGTCATCGTCAAAATAGATAGTACGACCGTAGGTACCATAGTCTGTAAATATAACATCTTGGTTGAAGTCGGGATTGGTCTTTGATGAATTATTAGAGTCAGAACAACTTGATAAAGCGAGCACCAAGGGCGTTACCAATAGATATGGAGATACTCTCTTTTTGAATAAACTCATAGCTAGCTTACTCTACGCGAATCTGAATCAGGGGATAAGGATCATCTTCCGTGGGGGTCAGTCGTTGATACGGGTGAGCAGTGTAGAGTGCTTTTCTGTCCTCTGTGTTGGTTGCAATAGTATAGATGACATCTAAAGGTGGGTTTGGAGTGTTGAGCGAAAAAAACAAAATAGAATAAATTGATGTAACATCATCCGACTCTGGAAATCCGAAATATATGTAGTCTGTAGGACTAATTATATTGGCTACAAAAGTGCTTTCATATTCCGCTATTTGAAATGGAATCACTGAGCTAGTGAATATAGGGCCGAATATTGCTTGTTGGATTGCTAATATTATTCCCAAAGTAGGGAAGAAGTCATTATCTATTTTTTCCTGAAATTCAATGTTGGACTCTGAGTAATCTCCATTGCTTGGGTATATTTCTTGGCGACTGTGAATGCCAGAAGTTGAAATAATAATAGAGTCATCTTTTTTGTTTTCGCCAGTTATCATCGTCTCAAATATACTGAAATGTCTTGAGTTATCTATAGAACATTGATTTTCAATAGGTTCAGATATGATAAACTCTAACTGACTAGCGCTGTCGATTTTTAGTACATCGTAATAACACCATTCTTGGCCGTCGTTGTCAGTGAAGTAAATGGTTCTTCCATACATCCCATAATCAGAAAATACAATGTTTTGGTTAAAGTCCTTTTTCTCAATGTCTTGAGAGGTTGTACTGCCTTCAATAAAGTCTTCCGCTTTTTCTTCTAGAAAACATGCACTCAATAGACTAGTTGAAAAAGATAAAAGGATTACGACGGATAAACGTTGTAATTTCTTAATAGCTTTCATGAAATAAAATCCGTTTAATTGAAGGTTAAGCTAGTAACTTTTTCACTATTTCCAGCATCGTTTTTATTTAACGTTTTGACTCTGAAATTATAATCTTCAAAATAAGGTGGTGAAGTTATGCTTTCTTCTTCACCAATGAAACCCCCGAGTACTTCCGTATTGAGCGTCGGAGTTTCGCCTTCAATACTGGTTTCTATGAGCACTGCTCCACCGCATGTGGAAAAGTCACTTTCTAAATCGGGGTTGTCATCATGACTTGCGTTATTACTGATTTTTACGCCGCTCATCGTTAATTCATGACTAATAAGGTTATCTTGATTAAAACGCCCTGCAAATCCTGCTGGATGTTGAGTATATCTTCCGTATCCAGATATGTTGCCACCACCAAGGTGTGTGACGGTTAGATAGCCTGTGATTGTCTCTTCTTTCTGGATGTGGTTGTAGTATGCATTGGTCGCTTTGTATTGAGCATTTGTCCATTGACCTGGATAGTTTGTCCTTCCATCTTGATTATCAAAGGGAAGGCAATTCAAAGATAAAAATCTAGGCTGCGTATGATCTTCTTCAATAACTTCATAATTGTCGTCACGCAAGATGGTTGGCTCGATTAGGTCGTACACCCACCCCGTAGTAACGACTTCAGTCTTTGTGCTGTTGCCATCTTCGTCATAACGCTTGTAAATGCCTACGTCTTTAAATTTCAGTAACCACATTCCTGTGACCAAACTGGTATCAACGCCCTCGCGGGGTGGTGGTAAGTCGGTATCAAAGTCTTCGGCGTATACCGGATCGGCCAGTACGTCGACGGATAGGCAAAGCATAAGGCTGGAGGATACTGCAGGGATAAGTACAGAAGGGAAGAGCACAGCAGGAATAAAGCGAGAGATGTTCACAGGCATCCATGTCTTGGTGGTTTACCGAAAGGGTATCAGATCCCTTCCGGTAAGGTCAGTGTCCTGACGGGCCTATGGGTTAGTTTTTTTTGCCTAAATCGAGCCCCATAATCTTTAGCGGCTGTTCACCTTCATCGAGTAGCGGCTTGCCATCCGGCGTTACGCGGGTGACGAGTTCTTGGGCGTTATCCTCTACTGCTTGCTCACTGGTGGTCTGGCTAAAGCCACAGCTGATGCACTCGCGCACTTCTTCATCGTCGTCATTTTTGTACATGACGGTACGATCCATTTCAGAGCACTTGGGGCACACGGCCCCGGCGATAAAACGGCGGGGCTTTTTCTTTGGTGTGAAGCCGGATGGCGTATCGCTCATGCGACCTCCGGTACATCAATACCGCAATGACGCAGTAAAGGTTCGACCGACGGCTTGCGGCCACGGAAGTTTTCAAACAATTCACCGGCTTCACGTGAGCCACCTTGGCTGATGATTTCTTTTAAGAAGCTCGCGCCGGTTTCTGGGTTGAATATGCCTTCTTCTTCAAAGCGTGAGTACGCATCGGCGCTCAGTACTTCGGCCCATTTGTACGAGTAGTAACCCGCTGAATAACCACCGGCAAATATGTGGCTAAAGCTGTGTTGGAAGCGGTTGAAATCAACCGTCGGCACCACGGTCACTTTCTCGCGAACGTCGGCCAAAATTTCTTCTGCCGTTACTGGGTTGGTGTCGCTGTATTCACGATGCAGGCGGAAATCAAATAACGAGAATTCAATTTGGCGCATGGTCATCATGGCGCTTTGAAAGTTCTTTGCCGCGAGTAATTTATCGAGCAGCTCTTTTGGTAATGGCTCGCCGGTATGCCCGTCTTTTTCTAGATAATGTCCGCTCAGGAACGCTAAAGCTTCTGGCTCGTAGCACCAGTTTTCCATAATCTGGCTTGGTAACTCGACAGCATCCCAGGCCACACCGCTGATGCCGCTCACAGCAGCAACGTCGATGTCAGTCATCATGTGATGCAGGCCGTGACCGAACTCGTGGAAGAGCGTCGTCATTTCATCGTGTGTGAGCAAAGCTGGCGTATCGCCAACCGCTGGCGAGAAGTTGCATACCAAATAAGCCACTGGCAGTTGTGTGCCATTGGCTGTATTCATGCGATTACGCGCAACATCCATCCAAGCACCGCCGCGTTTTTTCGCGCGGGCGTACATATCCAAATAGAAGGCCGCAATTTGCTGGCCGTCTTTTTCGACATGGAAGAAACGTGCATCCGGGTGGTAAGTATCAAACTCACTTTGCTCAACAAACTGAACACCGTACAGGCGTGACACCACTTCGAACATACCCTTGATTACCGTGTTGACGGGTAGGTAAGGGCGAATATCTTCCTGCGAAATACTGTAGCGTGCTTGGCGAAGTTTTTCCGAGGCGAAGGTAACGTCCCAAGGTTTCAGGTCAGTGAGTCCTAACTCATCGGCGGCGTAGGCGTTTAATTCGGCGAATTCACGCTCGGCTTGTGGCTTGGCTTTTACCGCTAGATCGTTAAGGAAATCGATCACTTCCTGACCGGATTCCGCCATTTTGGTGTACACAGAATATTCGGCGAAATTTTCAAAACCAAGCAAGGTGGCCAGTTCGTAGCGCAACGCCATGATTTCTTTCATCACATCGCTGTTATCAAACTCCCCGGCATTAGGGCCAGTGTCAGAAGCACGCGTTACAAACGCAGTGTACAACTCTTGGCGTAATTCACGGTTGGTGCCGTAACTCATGATTGGCACATACGACGGAAAATCGAGGGTGATCAAATAGCCTTCAAGGTCTTTCTGCTTGGCTTGTTGCGCTAACAAACCTAACGCCGACTCTGGCAGGCCATCCAGCTCAGCCACATCCGTGATGTGCTTACTCCACGCGTGGGTAGCATCGAGTACGTTCTCACCAAACTTACTGGTTAACTTCGAAAGCTGCTGCTGAATCTCACCGTAACGCGCTTTTTTATCGGCGGGTAAATCTACACCGGCTAAACGAAAATCACGCAGGGCGTGCTCAATGGCGGTTTGTTGCGCTTGGCTCAGCGAAGCAAACGCCTCGCTGTTTTTAACCGCTTCATAGGCTTTGAATAAATCCGCGTTTTGACCAATCTCGGTGCTGTATTGGCTCAACAGCGGCAAACACGCGTTGTAAGCATCGCGCAGTTCATCGCTGTTCATCACGCTGTTTAAATGCCCCACCGGCGAAAACGCTTGGTTTACTTCGTCGTCCCATAGATCAATCGGTGTATTCAGTGTCTCCCAGGTTGGCGTTGCACCAGATTTTGCAAATTCCGCCAGTAAGGCATTTGTGCGCTCGCGATTGCGGTTTAGCAACTCAGAGATAGCAGGCTCTACATGCTCAGGCTTGATCGCAGAAAACGGTGGCAAAATATGAGTTTGTAGTAATGGGTTCGACGACACAGTCGAGCTAGAAACAGGGTTAGACATTAAGAACTTCCAAAGCGGTGGCAATACATAGAGTATTTGGGTCAAATACTAAAAATACAAGCAAGGCCGGAGTGAAATATGAGTGATTCAGTGGGGCAGACAGGCAGTCATGCAGACAACGAAGCGCGCAGCAACATACGAACGCATCAAGGCATTACCCCGCATTTAGGCGAACGCGTGTTTGTTGATCGCACCGGCGTAATCATAGGGGACGTGCATTTAGGCGACGACTGCTCAGTCTGGCCCTTGGCTGTCATTCGTGGCGACATGCACTATATTCGTATTGGCGCTCGCACCAGCGTGCAAGACGGATCAGTGCTGCACATCACCCATGACTCCGGTTACAACCCCGGCGGCTATCCACTGATTATTGGCGACGACGTCACCATCGGCCACCAAGCCATGTTGCATGGGTGTACGATAGGAAGCCGAGTACTGATCGGTATGAAATCCATGATAATGGACGGTGCAATAGTCGAAGACGAAGTCATCGTCGCCGCAGGCGCGATAGTCTCACCGGGAAAAGTGCTTGAAAGCGGATATGTGTACATGGGCACCCCGGCAAAAAAAATTCGCCCAATCACTGATGATGAACGCAGCTTTTTTACTTATGGTGCCGGAAATTATGTAGGTCTGAAAGATACGTATTTGGCCGAAGGGAGGGAGGTGTGATGCCAAGGCACCCGTTCCAATGTCTGCTAATACCCGACAAAGTATTAACTAAGCTAAAAAATTAAAAAAACAAGGATAATTGATGAGTAAAAATATACGATATTGATTGAATTGACTTCTAGATATTTTGAAAGTGAATCTAGATGTACTTTGATATCGCGCCTTTTCTGCCTTATATAACACCCTGTATTTATTGGCATTTAAGGGTTGGTGGAAGTTTTTATTACTCGCTTTGTCCTTCGTCTCGATACTGTTTAGGCGATTTTCCAGTCCATTGTTTGAAAGCACGGGTAAAACCTGCTGGTTCATTGAAACCAACTTCCCTCGCTATTTGATTAATCGCTAGTTCTTTATCATTGAGCAGTTTCATCGCCTGGGTTTGTCTTAGGGTATCTTTTAGTGCCTGATAGCTGCCACCCTCTTTTTTTAAGCGTCGGCGTAAGTTGCGCGAACTCATATTAAAATAAATAGCTACTTGATCGATTGAGGGTATTCTCTCTATTTGGTGTTCTCCCATGTAGTTCATCACTTGAGTGGTAAAAGTACTGTGGAACATGGGTTTACTAAGTAAGTCGGCAGGAGAATTTTTTAAGAACCGTTTCAGCTCTCTTTCTTTTTGTTTAATTGGTAAAGATAGGGCGTTACGATCGAAGACGATGCTATTTTTATCTTGATTAAATCGGCAGTGACAAGGTAATAACAAGCTGTATTCTTTCACATGATCAGGAACTGGGTATTTAAAGCTGGCATATTTTAGTGGCACTTTTTGTCCAACTAGCCAAATAGAAAAGCGGTGCCAGATTAATAAAAAAAACTCAATCAGAAAGTGGTCAGGGTCTAGAGATTCATCTGCCAATTGCAAGGTTAATACTGCTTCGTTATTTGTTCCGTTATCGGTATCACTATCTTCTATAAAAGACAGGCTAATGTCGTTGCGAATCGTTTGATAAAAATGCGTGCCTTGAATTAGAGCTTCTCGCAGCGTCTGACACTGAATGGCCTGTCTGGCCATGATGGCAAATACCCCTTGTTTACAACGCTGCTGAGTAAAGCCCATAAATTCGTCGTCCATCATTTGCCATACAGCGCGAATAAGATTGGTTGCTTTTTCTGGAGATTGGCGCTTGGTGCAGACTTCGGGCAAGCCTGCTATCTGTAATAAAATTTGGGTGTTGTAATTTAAACGCTTAGCGCCACGAATGATTACATTTTGGTAATAAGGCGAGATGGTTTGTGTCTTTGTAGGAATATCGACTGTCATGATAACTCAGGCTAAATAGTGAATATGTCCGTTTAAGTTATTTGTTCTGCTTAAGATTAAGATAGTTCCCCATTATTATACATACGATGTCCGTTTATGATAATAATTTAGCCCTTTATGGCATTGCTTGCCTCAGTGAGTTTGGCCAGTATGAGGCGATAACGTTTTAAAAAAATATAAGAATTAAGGATTTTGCAATGGATATGAAAGGTGTTCCTGCAGTTGTAACTGGTGGAGCTTCAGGGTTGGGTGAGGCAACGGCACGATTTCTCGCCAGCCAGGGAGCTAAGGTTGCTGTGTTTGATGTGCAAATGGACAAAGCGGAAGCCGTTGCCAAGGAGATTGATGGTATGGCCGTTTTTTGTGATGTCACCAGCGCCGACAGTGCAGAGCAAGCCATGCTGGCTGTGAAAGAATCTTATGGTGATTGTGGTATTGCAGTGAACTGTGCCGGCATTGGCAATCCTGGTCGTATTATTGGCCGTGAAGGTCCAATGACATTGGATTTTTTTAGTAAGGTGATTCAAGTCAACTTGATTGGCTCCTTTAATATTATGCGCCTAGCGGCCGATCAAATGAAAAATCGTGAAGCGAATGAAGATGGTGAACGCGGCGTGATTATTTCTACTGCTTCAGTTGCAGCATTTGAAGGCCAAATTGGCCAGGCAGCGTATTCAGCCTCTAAGGGCGGCATAGTCGCGATGACCTTACCTGCCGCACGCGAATTGGCAAAATTCGGTGTTCGTGTATTGGCCATTGCACCGGGTCTATTTATGACGCCTATGATGGAGTCTTTTCCTCAAGAAATTCGAGACAGTTTGGCAGCAACCCTTCCCTTCCCGTCGCGTTTGGGTAAACCGGCAGAGTTTGGGCGTTTAGTCAAAGATATTGTGGAAAACCCCATACTTAATGGCGAAGTAATTCGTATAGATTCTGCGTTACGTATGGCACCTAAATAACGGCCCTAGATAAAAGGAACCCCCATGACAACTGAAGCATATATTTTCGACGCCATTCGCACCCCGCGTGGACGTGGTAAGCCCAATGGTGCTTTGCACGAAGTAAAGCCTATCACGCTACTTAGTGACTTACTGGTTAGCCTACAAGAACGTAATCAGTTTGATACCGCCGCCGTAGACGATATTGTCATCGGGTGTGTCACAGCGGTTGGTGATCAAGGTGCGGTGATTGCAAAAACAGCCGCTCTAACGGCCAACTGGGATAACGATGTAGCTGGTGTGGTATTAAACCGTTTTTGTGCGTCGGGTTTAGAGGCGGTGAATGCCGCAGCGATGAAGATCCGCTCCGGTTGGGAGCATTTGGTTGTTGCTGGCGGTGTTGAATCTATGTCCCGTGTACCAATGGGGAGTGATGGTGGCGCTTGGGCGATGGATCCAGAAACCAATATGTCGACAGGTTTTATGCCACAAGGGATTGGTGCTGATTTAATTGCAACGCTGGGCGGTTATTCCCGCGAAGACGTAGATAAGTTTGCGGTGCGCTCACATCAAAAAGCCGCAGCAGCTTGGGAAAAAAATGCCTTTAAAAAATCAGTCATTCCGGTGACCGATCGTAATGGACTCATCCTACTGGATCATGATGAATTAATTCGTCCTGATAGCAGTGTAGAAACCTTGAGTAAATTAAAACCGTCTTTCCAGGCAATGGGCGATATGGGTTTTGATGGTGTTGCCAAAGAACCTTACCCACAAGTTGAATCGATTTGTCATGTACATAGCCCTGGGAATTCATCGGGTATTGTTGATGGTGCCGCATTGGTTTTAATTGGCAGTGATACGGCAGGTAAGCAATTTAATATGAAGCCCCGCGCCCGAATAGTGGCGACTGCGGTGGTAGGAACAGACCCCACCATCATGTTAACCGGTCCGGGGCCTGCTGCGCGCAAAGCTTTAAAAGTAGCTGGTATGGATATTTCTGATATTGATTTGTTTGAAGTGAATGAAGCCTTTTCTTCTGTGGTAATGCGTTTTATTGATGAAATGGAAATCAGTGAAGACATCGTTAATGTGAATGGAGGCTCAATTGCTATGGGGCACCCATTAGGTGCAACCGGTGCAATGATCTTAGGTACCCTGCTGGACGAGCTTGAAGCGCGTGATCTAAAAGTCGGCCTTGCCACGCTGTGTGTTGGTGGTGGTATGGGTATCGCAACTATTATTGAAAGGATTTAAATGATGAATTCAGTAATTTATGAAAAAGATCAGAATAATATTGTTCATCTGATTCTTGATAAACCCAATGCCAGCGCTAACTTAATGGATGATGAATTTACCGATTCATTATGTGCTGCGGTTGAGAAGCTTCTTCAAGATGATTATTCCGGGGTGATTTTTCGTTCGGCTAAATTGACGTTCTTTGCTGGTGGTAATCTCGACGATTTATTTACGATACAAAAAGAAAACGCAGATCAATTATACGATATGGTCAATCGTTTAAAGCTAGCTCTGCGCGCAATTGAAACTCAGGGTAAGCCAGTTGTTGCATGCATAAATGGCGCAGCGCTAGGTGGTGGTTGGGAGCTGGCGCTTTCTGCTCATTATCGCATTGCATTAAAAAAAGGCGTTATCTTAGGCCTGCCTGAAGTCACTCTGGGATTATTGCCCGGCGGTGGTGGCGTAATTCGTATGACACGTTTATTAGGTGTTCAAGCAGCAATGCCTTTCTTATTAGAAGGTAAGCAATTTAAGCCTGATGAAGGTTTAGAGCTTGGTTTGATTGACCAGATTGTTGATTCGCCAGAAGCTATGCTGGAGTCTGCGATTGGTTGGATTAAATCTAATTCAACGACCGATGGCAATACTCAACAGCCTTATGATGTGAAAGGCTATAAGGTTCCTGGGGGTAAACCCAATCATCCTGGATTAGCAAAAATACTGCCAATTGTTCCGGCAATGGTTCGAGCTAAAACCAAGGGAACGCTGCCTGCTCCTGAATCTATTTTGGCCGTTATGATAGAAGGCCTACAAGTGGATGTTGAAACGGCGATGCGTATTGAGTCCCGCTATTTTGTTGAATTAGCCTGCAGCCAAATCGCTAAAAATATGATTGGCACTTTCTGGTATCAGTTGAACGAGATTAAAGCTGGAGCTGCGCGACCTGATAATATTGAACGAAAAAAAGCTAACAAGCTTGGTGTAATAGGTGCTGGCATGATGGGAGCAGGTATCGCTTATTCTTCTGCTTCAAAAGGCATTGATGTTGTTTTGAAAGATATCAGCCTAGAAAATGCAGAGAACGGCAAAGCCTACTCACAAAAAATTGTGGATAAGAAATTAAGTAAAGGTCACATTTCACAAGATAGACGTGATGCGTTATTAAATAGAATTTTGCCAACTGATGATGCTCAGAAATTAGCCGGTTGTGATTTAGTGATTGAAGCGGTATTTGAAAACCGTGAATTAAAAGCCAACGTTACTCAAGAGGCGGAAGCACAGTTATCATCTTCAGCAGTATTTGCATCTAATACTTCTACCTTACCTATTACGGGTTTAGCAGAAGCATCGAGAAATGCTGAGAATTTTATTGGCCTCCATTTTTTCTCTCCCGTGGATAAAATGCCATTGGTAGAAATTATTTGCGGTGAAAAAACATCTGATGAAACGTTAGCCTTCGCTTATGACTATGTTCAGCAAATTGGGAAAACGCCGATTGTAGTAAATGATGGTCGTGGATTTTATACCTCACGTGTCTTTGGCACCTTTGTTAACGAAGGGATTGCCATGCTAGGAGAAGGGATTTCCGCAGCCGCCATTGAGAATGGTGCTTTCTTAGCAGGTTTTCCGGTTGGACCTCTGGCAGTTACCGATGAAGTAAGCTTAACGTTACTAGAAAAGATCCGAAAGCAAACCATGCTTGATATGGAGGCAGAAGGTAAAAAATATATTAATCATCCTGCTGAAGTGACAGTGGATAAGATGATTTCATTGAAGCGCGAAGGTAAGCTCGCTGGAGCAGGTTTTTATTCATATCCAGATAAAGAATTACCAAAAGGATCGAAAAAACAACTTTGGTCGAGTTTGAAAGCAACCTTTGAGCAAGCAGATAGAAAAATTGATTTGGCAGAAATCAAAGATCGTCTCCTCTATATTCAAGCGATAGAAACCGTCCGTTGTCTTGAAGAAAATGTTCTAACCAGCGTTCGTGATGCCAATATTGGCTCTATCATGGGCATTGGTTATCCTGTTTGGACTGGTGGGGTTTTACAGTTCATTAATCAAATCGGTTTGGATAATTTCATAGAGCGCTCTGAGCAGTTACACAAAAACTTCGGAGAGCGTTTTAAAGTACCAGGCTTGCTAAAAAGAATGGCAAAAGATCATATGATCTTTGAAGACAAATAATTTTAATAAACAAATAAAAACAGGAAGTCAAAAATGATAAAACGTACTGTATTTGAATCTGAACATGAGATGTTTCGTGATAGCTTTCGCAAGTTCTTGCTAGAAGAGGCCGTTCCCTTTCATGAGCAGTGGGAAAAAGACGGTCAAGTAAGTACGGAGTTTTGGCGCAAGGCTGGTGAAATGGGATATTTAAGTCCAACAGTGCCAGAATCTTATGGTGGTGTGGGGGTCGATTTTCGTTATAACGCAGTGGTTGCAGAAGAAATTGCTAACTTCGGTTTAACCGGTGTCGGTTTTGGTTTGCACTCGGACATTGCTGTGCCTTATATCATGGCTTATGGGACAGAGGAGCAGAAGAAAAAATATTTACCGGGTTGTGTGAACGGTGAAATCATCACTGCGATAGCAATGACAGAGCCTGGTACTGGTTCTGACTTGCAGGGTGTGAAAACTAATGCGGTGTTAAGTAATGATGGTGAACATTATATTCTTAATGGTTCAAAAACTTTTATTACTAATGGTCAGCTTGCTAATCTTGTCGTTGTGGTTGCTAAAACAGACCCATCTGCTGGGGCAAAAGGCACTAGTCTATTTTTGGTTGAATCCGATAGTGAAGGTTTTGTTAAAGGCCAGAACTTAAATAAAATTGGTATGAAGGCTCAAGATACCTCTGAATTATTTTTCCAAGATGTAAAAGTACCTAAAGAAAATTTATTAGGTACCGAAGGCATGGGTTTCATTTATTTAATGCAAGAGTTGCCACAAGAGCGCCTATCAGTATCGCTATCTGCCATCTCTTGTGCTGAGTCCATATTAGAGAAAACAGTTACATATGTGAAAGAGCGTAAAGCTTTTGGTAGTGAGATTGCCGCTTTTCAAAATACACAGTTCAAGCTGGCAGAGATGTCTTCTACTGTAACTATGGCACGAGTATTTATTGATAAGTGCTTAGACCTGCATATCAATAAAGAACTCGACCCAGTTACGGCTGCTAAGTTGAAGTTACTCACCACTGATATTCAATGTGATGTGGTAGATGAATGCTTACAGTTGCATGGTGGTTATGGCTACATGTGGGAATATCCTGTTGCCCGTGCTTATGCTGATGCCCGAGTGCAAAAGATTTATGCCGGAACCAATGAAATTATGAAGCTCATTATTGGTCGTGACATGGTTAAATAAGGTTTATATCAGACGCTAGTTAGAACTATTCTAGCTGGCGTTATTTCCACTTCAGAAATTCTTATTCTTGTTACAGCACCTTTTGGATTCTTCACTTATGTCTTTGCCTTTAGCAGGTTTGAAAATTCTTGATTTTACTACTCTATTACCTGGGCCTTATGCCACTCAACTGCTTGCAGATATGGGGGCGGAAGTTCTTCGAGTTGAATCCCCTACTCGTCCAGACTTAGTTAAGTTGATGCCTCCTTTTGTTGGGGATAAAAGTTGCCGAGTTTCTGCTGCTCACGCAACTTTGAATCGAAATAAGCAGAGTATCTCGATTGACTTAAAGCATGAGGATGCGAAAGAAATTATTCACAAGCTCGTTAGGGAGTACGATGTCGTTATCGAACAATTTAGACCAGGGGTAATGCAACGCTTAGGTTTAGATTATAACTCGCTGAAAAAGATTCAACAAAAATTAATCTATTGCTCGATTACCGGGTACGGCCAAACCGGCCCACTTAAAGATCGTGCAGGCCATGATATTAATTATTTAGCGCTCTCTGGGTTAGCCAGTTTTTCAGGTCGTAAGGAAACAGGGCCGGTATTATCTGGAACTCAGATTGCTGATATAGCCGGTGGTTCTCATCATGCGGTTATGGCGATTATGGCGGCCCACATTCAACGTATGACTACTAATGAGGGCCAGTATTTAGATATCAGTATGAGTGACGCCGCAATGGCATTGACGACTATGTTTGGCTCTAATGCTATATCGAGTGGAGAAGACCCTGAGTTAGGCAGTGAGATGCTTAATGGCGGTTTGTTTTATGATTATTATGAAACTGCCGATCAACGTCATATTTCTATTGGAAGTTTAGAGCCTGGCTTTGCTATGAATTTATTAGCAGTTTTAGATTTATCCGAATTGAAAAGCAAAATCTCCGATCAGAGTGAAGAGGTTCAGCGTCAAATTCGAGCTACTATCGCTGACAAAGTTCGTACTAAGTCTTTATCTTATTGGCAAACAGAATTTGCTAAGGTAGATGCTTGTGTTGAACCAGTATTAACCATGAATGAAGCGTTTAAACATTCTCATTTTATAGCCAGAGGTATGGTCACTCAGGCGCTTGACGCCAACAATAATGAAATTAGACAAATCGATTCAGCGCTGCCTTTTAAGCGCCCAACCGCTCATCAAGCAGGTAGGGAGTTGGGTGCTGATACCCAGACTGTTTTGAAGCAGCTAGGTTATAGTGATGAACACATATCTGATTTATACCAGAGAAAATGTATCTAGAAGTTAACTATCAGGAATGACCATCCAGTTATTGTTAACCTCGCTAGGTTATATTTATACCTACAAGACCAATCTAAATCATTGATGATTAAAATCGAATATCTAGATGAGAGTCGGTGCGAGCTTCCAGTATTTGATCTGCTTAGTTATTCCTAAGTCGAGCAGGCGTTATCTAAGTATTTATTTTTTTGTCAGCGCCAGATACAGATAAAAATCAAATACGCGCTTCAAGACTGACAACGGCTTCGCCTAGCGTTACAATTCATGTCTTTCAACTAGCCATTTAGAAGCAATTCCCATGGGCAGAGCGTACCAAAACCGTAAAGAATCAATGGCCAAAACGGCCGGGGCCAAAACCAAGGTCTACTCAAAGTATGGCCGTGAGATCTATGTTGTCGCTAAGTCGGGCGGTACAGACCCTTCAGCGAACCTGTCATTACGCAGCCTGATCGATCGTGCCAAGAAAGACCAGGTACCGAGCCACGTGATTGAAAAAGCGATCGATAAAGCCTCCGGAGGTGTGGGCGAAGATTACGTTCCCGCGTTGTATGAGGGGATCGCGCCGGGTGGCTGTATGGTGCTGATCAGTGCGTTAACAGATAACCACAATCGCACCTTTGGTGATATTCGCGGTGTGTTCTCTAAGTGCAAAGCCAAGCTGGGTACTCAGGGGTCGGTGTCGCACATGTTCGATCACCGTGCGATGTTTGTGTTTGCTGGTGATGACGAAGAAGAAGCACTCGAAGCGCTGATGATGGCGGACGTGGATGTGTCAGACATCGATTGCGAAGACGGTATGATTACTGTGCTGGTGCCGCCTACAGATTTCTTTAAAACCAAAACCGCCTTGCAGGAAATGAACCCTGAAATCGATTTTGAAATGGAAGAGATCACTTACTTGCCGACGATGGAGCATCCCGTTTCAGGTGACGACGTTGAGCAGTTTGAACGTTTTGCAGCCTTGATTAATGACCTCGAAGATGTTCAGGAAATCTATCACAACGGGTCATTTGAATAATGGCCGCATGTGATTAAAAAACGGGCGCTTTTAGCGCCCGTTTTTATTTGTCTAAAAACCACTTTGGTTTTGTCATTTAACTGACATGTTTATCAGTCAATCTGCGTCACAGAATTTACGACCTAATTTTATGACTAGGACATGACTATGAAAATTAAATTGATTGTGCCTGCGATCTGCGCGGCAACGCTTGCAGCTTGTGGCGGCGATGATAATAGCGATAACGAAGTCTACCAAGCCCTTCTTGATTTAGGGATTGAATGTACTGAAGCAACCTCTGTTGAAGAATCTGAGGCGGCAGGCACTTTGTCATTGTCACTTATCGATACGTACGCACCGGGTAATGATTTTGATACCTCATCAGCTGAAATCGTCAGTTACGACTCATGTTCGGATCGTCTCTATGTGGTTAATTCGGAAGACGCAACCATCGACGTGTTGTCGCTTGCAGCCACGAATAGCGCGCCATCAAAAGAGAGCACTATCGATCTAGCCGCCGCAGCGACAGCCGCCGGTGTGGAGATTGGCGCAGCGAATAGCGTATCAGCCAAACAGGGTTTAGTCGCAGTGGCGATTGAAGCCGCGACAAAACAAGACGCAGGCTTAATCGCGCTTTACCGTTCTGACACGCTTGCATTGATTGGTACTTATACCGCTGGCGCATTGCCCGATATGGTGGCCTTGACTGATGATGCCCGTTACATCTTAACGGCCAACGAAGGCGAGCCAAGTGCTGATTACAGCAACGACCCAGAGGGTTCTGTCACGGTTGTTGATTTAAAAGAAGGCTTCGATGCTGCAAACGCTGTGGTGAATCAAGTGTCTTTTGCTGAGTTTAATACCGACGCTGCTCGTGCTGCAGAAATGCCGATGGATGTCCGCTTAGCTGGCCCTGCTGGTACCTCTGTTGCCCAAGATCTTGAGCCTGAGTACATTGCTTTAAACACAGCTGGCGATACCGCGTGGGTGGCTCTGCAAGAAAATAACGCACTGGCCATTATTGATATCGAGTCAGCCAGTGTGACGGCGTTTAAAGGTCTAGGGCTTAAGTCTTGGAATGCAGCGTCGGGTAATGAGCTGGATGCTTCAAACAAAGATGCAGGCACTGGTGAATTCGCTAGCTACGAGCAGTTAGTCGGCTTATATATGCCAGACACCTTAGCCAGTGTTGATATTGATGGCACGACGTATATCTTGTCAGCCAACGAAGGTGACGGTCGTGAGTACATTTATGAAACGACGCAAGAAGCTTGTGATAACGCTTCACACACGTGGGATGGCGATGATTTCGCTCCAGGCGGCGATAATGAGGACGCGACGGCTTACACAACGGAAGAAGACGACTGCATTTCATTTATCGATGAAGCGCGTGGCGGCGATATCGTTGATCTGGTTGATGCCGCTCACCCATTAAAAGCAGCGTTAGATGATAACGATCAGCTGAAGCGCATTAAAGTGATAACGGATGCGGCTAGTTACGCCGCAGGCGATGATATCGTGACCTTTGGTGCACGTTCGTTTTCTATCTGGAGCGAAGCCGGTGATCTGGTATACGACAGCGGTGATGAGATTGCTAAGCAGGTTTATGCCGTAGAGCCTGATCACTTCAACTCGACCAATGATGAAGGCAACTCAGGCGATAACCGCAGTGATGACAAAGGCACGGAGCCAGAAGCGATCGAGACGGCAAAAATTGGTGAGCGTTACTTCGCGTTTGTGGGTCTAGAGCGTCAAGGTGGTGTGATGGTGTTTGATATCACTGATCCAGCGGCACCAGTATTCCAGAGCTACCTAAATAACCGTGACTTCACCGAGGGCGTATGTACTGAGTTGGACGGTGATGAGTGTGATAACGACACTTACAACACGGCAGCCGGTGATCTTGGCCCAGAATCAATTGATTACTTTACTCGTGGTGGTGCGCACTACATTGCGGTTGGTAATGAGGTGAGCGGTACAACGTCGGTATTTGAGATCAGTTTTAACTGAGAGTAGCGAGTCTGTTTTTAGAAAGAGAATAAAAGTAGATCGTGTTTTAGCCCAGCAAATGCTGGGCTTTTTTGATGGTGCTAACGGCGTCTTTCGCTGCGAAGGTCTTTCATGACTCGTGCCGTTTGTGGGCGTACTCCACGCCACACAAAAAAGGCTTCCGCCGCTTGTTCGACCAGCATACCGAGTCCGTCAATGGTACGTGCAGCCCCTAGTTTTTCGGCCCAAGCGTTAAATACCGTGGTTTTAGATGAGTACATCATGTCGTAGCAGACGGTGACATGGCTGACGGCGCTCTCAGGTACTGGAGGTAATTCACCGGCTAAGCTGGCTGAGGTGCCGTTAATAATAATTCCAAAGCTGCCTTCTATATCACCGAAGCCAGACGCAGAGACGTTGCCCAATTCGGCGAAATCATTGGCTAATAGCTCCGCCTTGCTGGCCGTTCGGTTGGCGATCACTATCTCTGCTGGCTTTTCTTCGAGTAGGGGCTGAAGAACGCCACGTACTGCGCCCCCAGCGCCAAGAATCAGTATGCGTTTGCCAGCTAAGCTCACAGAATGATTGACGGTTAAGTCACGTACTAAGCCAGCGCCGTCGGTGTTGTCTGCCAGAAGGCGGCCATCATCCAGCTTTTTGAGGGTGTTGACGGCTTGGGCTTGTTGCGCTCTAGGGGTGATTTCGTCCGCCATGCGGTAGGCGTTTTCTTTGAAAGGCACAGTGACATTTAAGCCATGCCCTCCATGTGAAACAAAGCGACGAACTTCGTCTTCAAACCCATCCAAAGGCGCAAGAATGGCTTTGTAAAACAAGTCTTCACCTGTTTGCTCGGCGAAGGCATTGTGGATGTCAGGCGATTTACTGTGCCCAATTGGGTTGCCAAACACCGCATAGAGGTCGGTCATTCTGTGTCCTTAATTTATACCCACTCACGGTGGGGTAAAAAGTCTGTGTAGAGCTTTTCTTCAGGGCTGCCGGGTTCGGGATGCCAATCGTAATCCCAGTGTGCAATGGGCGGCATCGACATCAGAATAGATTCGGTGCGGCCTCCGGTCTGGAGTCCAAAAATAGTGCCTCGGTCAAAGACCAAGTTGAATTCGACATAACGCCCACGACGGTAACACTGGAACTTACGTTCGCGTTCGCCCCATGGAGTTTCTTTACGACGTTCAATAATAGGGATAATAGCGTCGGTATAGCCATTACCTACGGCTTGCATAAAGGCAAAGCTGCGGTCAAAGTCGACCTTGTCATCCCAAGTATTAAGGTCGTCAAAGAATAGCCCGCCCACACCGCGTGTTTCGTTACGATGCTTGAGGAAGAAGTATTCATCACACCACTTTTTGTACTTTGGATAGATATTTTCCCCGAAAGGTTCACAAAGATCCTTAGACACCTGATGCCAATGTGTAACATCCTCTTGAAATCCGTAGTAAGGCGTGAGGTCAAACCCGCCACCAAACCACCACACAGGCTCTTCGCCTTCTTTCTCCGCGACAAAAAAACGCACGTTAGCGTGTGAGGTTGGGATGTAGGGGTTTTCTGGGTGCAACACCAAGGACACGCCCATGGCTTGAAAGCTGCGGCCTTCCAGTTCAGGGCGAGAGGCCGTGGCTGATGCCGGTAGCGCCGCCCCACGAACATGTGAGAAATTCACACCGCCTTTTTCAATGGTGCCGTTGGTGATCACACGAGTTCGGCCACCGCCGGTGAGTGACATCGGGTTGTTTACTTCGTCACGCTCCCAAGCATCTTCGACAAATTTGGCTTTACCATCGGCGTGCTCAACCGCAGCACAAATACGGTCTTGTAGATCGAGTAAGAATGCTTTTACAGCAGGAATATTACACTGGCTGGTGGACATATGGTTGCTCCATAAAAAGGGGTTAGCGCAGACGTTCGCCGCTTAACGTGCGAATTTCAGACGGTTGATCGTTACCGCCTAACGCACCGGGTAATAAACAGTTGAGGCCATTGGGGAAGTATTTTCGCACTTTTAAGGCTGAACGCGCGGGTTCTTTTCCCGCCGGGTTGGCAGAGGTCGAGACAAGCGGCCCAGCGGCATCGCATAAAGATTTCACGATAGGATGCGCACTGATACGAATCGCGAGGCTGTGATGTTCACCCCGTAGCCACGATGGGACATCATCGTAGCAAGGTAAAATCCACGTTATAGGGCCAGGCCAAGTGGCGTTCACTTTGGCCAGATCGTCGGCAGATAGAGGTCGAATAAGGTGCTTAAACTGTTCAAGGGAGGAACCAACTAAAACCAACCCTTTGTGCTCAGGGCGAGATTTTAAATCAAGGATACGTTCTACGGCATCTTTGTTCAAAGGGTCACAGCCCAGCCCCCAGACGGCTTCGGTAGGATAAGCAATAACACCGCCAGCACGAATGCAGCGGATGGCTTGATGAAGGTGCCAAGGGTTCACAGCGATGTCTCGTTCAGTTTTTCAGACCGAGAACCCTACAATAAGGTCGTGGTGTCGGCAAGGGAGCTGAGGCGCTATCTCTGTGTTACTTGCTCTATGTTATTGATGTTTAATTATTCGTTTGGTGTTGCTCGGATAGTCCGCTTAAAAAACTTACCGCTTGTTCCGGTGTTAAGGCTCGGGGGTCAAAGGTATTTTGGCCGACATCATTCAACAACTTATAAAAGGCATCCGTTGCGGGAGCAAACCCCATGTCCCAAGAGCCAAAGGTGGTTGCATCGATATATTCATAACTAATGATGACGACATCATCGTGGCGGGGATCTTCGGCGATCTCTAAAAATAGTTCATTCACGTCGTCGCGTGGGCCTTCCAGTGTTTGTAAAAAATAGCGCTGGTCGTAACAAAGCATGCCGCATATTTCTAAGCCCTGATTATTATCTCGGGCGACCGTCAAGATATCTTGGATGTCTTGCATGTTCATATCGCGTGTCGCTTTGCTGAGGTATGTAAGTCGAATCAGCATGTTTCACCTTGTTAGTCGGCTAAATAGGATCAAAATTTCGTCTGACTTTAGTCCCATTCTGTTGGGGTGATTAGCCAAACTGTCTAATCTGAGTGTAGACCTGAATGTAACTGACGGAGTTGTGATGACAGGTAAGCAACCTATTCAAGGCTTGGTGAGCGCTTCATGGGCGGTACTTGGGCAGTTTCCAGCATCACTGTTAAGTGAACTTTCAAATGAATTGTTGGCAACGATGGTGATGCCAGAGCCACTGCTGCCGGGTAAGGCTACGCAAAAGTGGCTGAAGAAAAACCCCTCCCATCCTGTATTGATTGCGTTTATTACTGAAGCGAACAAGGCTGAGGTTGTAGAGCAAATTAAATACTTACGTGAGCGTCTACAAAATCATGTCATGCGCTTGGTGTGTTTTGTCGATGGCATGTCCATTGGTGGGCTTTCAACGCAACTGTCTCAGCTAAGCATCCATCGCTTACAGTCGCAGCATGATTTTTCGGAAGCCTTTCTGATTGAGCTTATTCAGGCTGAGATGCAGCAACACCAGCTGGGAGATAAAAGTAAAAAGCGTCGCGAGGCGGAGTTGGCGTTACTGACGTGGTTAGCTCGTTCAGGGCGAGACGAAGCGATTCAACAACGACACCTGCGTGAGGTGTCGGCTTTATTGAGTGATCTAATTGGTGCGCACAGCTTGTACCTCGATGCGGAGGCTCAACTACTGCAAACCTTTCCTGAAGTGAATCAAGGACTTGATTGGTCGACCGTCATTAGCCAGCAATTTGAGACGTTAAACCTCGTAGATAAGCCGATTTTAGTGCAATTGAATGCCGAGCTAGAACTGCATCAGAGCGCGACACAGTGTCTCGGTACCAAGATTACAGGCAGTATATTGATACCGTATCGGTGTTATGCCGACATCAACGGCTACTTGTTAATGTTGCTGACACCAGACATGTTGCAGCAGTTGGATGTGAGTACAGTGAATCTGCTGGAAAAGACGGCTGATCAATTACGGGCACACGCAGAGCGTCGGCAAAGTGAGCAGCGCTTGCAAGTGCAATATGAGCGCTTACAAGAAACATTGAATCAGCTGTATTCTACTCAAGAACAGCTTTTTCATGCTGAAAAATTGTCGTCTTTAGGGCAGCTAGCAGCGGGTATAGCGCATGAAATTAATAACCCAGTGTCGTATGTGTTAAGTAACTTTGAACCGTTGGATGAATACATTGGCGGTATGACAGAGCTGATTAAACTGCATGATCGCTTTGCAAAGGCTCTTGAGGTCGGTGATGAGCAGCTTCGCAGCCAACTGCTCTCTACGATTCATGACCGAGAACAGTCGATCGACCTAGAGTTTGTACTGGAGGATGTATTCTCACTGGTCTCAGATTCTCGTTCTGGCCTGACTCGGGTCTGCGACATCGTTCAAAACTTGAAGAACTTCGCACATAAAGATCAGGTTGAAAGTGACGACTTTGATTTGGTGGCTTGTTATCGCGACAGTATTGGTATTCTGAAGCACCAGATCGCTGACAAAATCGGCATTGTGGAAGAGCTACCCGAGAAAGCCATCGTGAAAGGCAATAGCGGCATGATGGCACAAGTCATCATGAATCTTATCCAGAATGCCGTACATGCCATGCCCGGTGGCGGCAAGTTGTATGCTTCCATCAGCGAGAGCGATGAATATTGGTGGGTGCGTATTCAAGATACAGGAGCAGGGATTCCTGCGGAGATACGGTCGAAAGTATTTGACCCATTTTTTACAACAAAGCCGATAGGCATAGGGACAGGCCTCGGGTTGTCCACGGTTTACAGTATTGTCGAACGCCATAAAGGGAAGATAGCACTGGAAGACATTCCTGAGCGTGGTGCCTGCTTTGTGGTCAGCTTGCCTAAATAGCTGTCTTGATTAACTAGGCCTTTGTTTTAAGTGCTACGAACAGAGGCTGATCACTTATGTGATAAGGTGAGCTGGTTCTAAACGAATATACAATTCGCCTTCGGTTTTTTGCAAAAAACCATCGTAGCAAGGATGTTTGAGATCTTGCTCTTTCCCCGGCAGCCAGTGTGAATTATTGAACTCCATAATTTGATCAATACTGTCCAGTTCAACCGCGTAACTGCGGTCGTTGGCGTGTAGGATTACGACGACTGGTTTGAGCATGTCGGAGAGTCGGCTTTTGGCTTGGCCAAACAAACGTAGTAACTGTTTCAAGGTCGAATGACGTTCATCATTAAGAATACGAAGCGCCTCGGCGACTTTGTTTTCGTCTTTCACCATCGATAAAAGGGTGTCTGCGAGAGAGTGGATACGTTTATGAGGGGCATCAAATAGAACCATAATGGCGCGAAGCTCTTCGTCGTTGGTGTGATAGTGGTCATACCAGCGCCCAAACGCACATTGATGCGGATCTTTGGCTTTGGAGAATTCTGTCCCGGACTCAAGGCTTGCCTCGAGTGCTTCCATCCAATCAAGGTGATCTTGTTTTCGTTGATCGAGCATATCTATTAAGGCTTGGCACTCTTCAATCTGAGAGGCGGAACCTATTAAACCGCTGAAGTTATACAGAGAAATTTGCTCTTCCTGAAAGGTAAATATTCGGCTTTGTTCGGATTTACCGCGTGGAATATCGTGCGGATCAATCGCATCTCGGGTGGTAATGTATTGAATCGCATCCACAGGCAGTGCGTATTTTGCTTGAGACAGGTGAAACGTAAGATAACTGCCAGCAATATTCGTTTGATTCGCTGTGGCGGCTTGAGACATTAAACAATCCTCTATTAAGTCAGTTGCAGGCCTTGCTATCAGTGAGCTTGGGGCGTGACAAGGCGCATTCATACCTTGGGATTTAAATCAGGAATGTGCGGCTTATATTTGCAGTCTAGTCGAGAGGACGTACTTCACCAGCACAGGACGTGTGACTAACCTTGCCTTATTTGGGGAAAACAGGGGTTGTGGGTCCGGTGTTTAATGATCATGCATTATGTGGTGCGACAGTAACCCCCAGGCACTTGCAGGAGCCAGCCATCCAGCTCAAGCTGTAATAGTTGCGGCATGAGTTCGGCGATGGAGTACTCAGATCTTATGGCAATGACATCGACGGCGGTCGGAGTGTAGTCGACCAGGGTTACTAAGGGCGGAATATCGACGGTTTTTTTGTCTGTGCTTTGATCAAATAAATCGGAGGTGCTGGCGGGGGAATTTACAGATAGGCTGAGCGCTTCAAGAATATCTTTTGCGGATTCCACTAATAACGCGCCTTCTCGTATTAGCTGGTGCGGCCCTTTGCTCATAGGGTTAGCAATAGCACCGGGTAAGGCAAAGACATCCCGCCCATGATCCGCTGCCATGCGCGCGGTAATCATAGTGCCACTGCGAATCCCTGCTTCTACCACTAAGGTGGCGATACTTAACCCGCTGATAATGCGGTTGCGCGAAGGGAAGTGCCTTGCTTGTGCTTTGGTGCCCGGAGCAAACTCGGTGAGTAGTAAGCCGCCACTGTGGTAAATATCCTGAGCCAATTGACGATGACGAGCGGGATACACCAGATCTGGCCCCGTCCCCATAACGGCGACGGTTGAATTTGATTGTCCGCTAAGCACAGCTCCGGCATGTGCAGCGCCATCAATGCCAAGGGCTAATCCACTGACAATACAAAGCCCAGCTTCCGCTAAAGATGCGGCGGTCTGTCGTGTCCATTCTAGCGCGGCGGGAGTCGCCCCTCGACTACCCACAATCGCCAGCATGGGAGCATTCAGGCTATTTAGGTCGCCACGATACCAAAGCAATGTGGGGGCATCCCTAAGACTGGCCAGGGCTTCCGGATAAGGTGGTATGCCCGCCAGTAATACACCTTGATGTTCAACGGCGCACCATTTGATCAGTGCCTCGAAACCTGCAGAAAGCGCTTCGTCATTGAAGTACTGCTCGGCTTTGGTTACAGGCAGGCCTAGGCGAATAAGATCGTCGAGAGAGGCATCTGTGAGTTGTTTTGGGGCTTGATCTGCAAAGTGGTGGGCAGAAGCTAGATTCTGACGAATGTCATTTAAGGCGATATTTCCGATACCGCTTAGGCGGCGGAGTCGCCACCAAGCAAGTAACAGCTCATCCGTGAGCATATTCCCTCCATGGGAGCCTCATTCGAGGCTAATTTGTACTGAATAACGATTAAATCTCAGGAGACTCAAAGTAATCGCCCACTTTTAATGGACGTGACGCTTTCATAATCAGAGCGTAAGACATCTTGTCGAATACTCGGAATACCAACATGCTGCCTGCTTCTTCGGTTGGCAGACGCACTTTTTCTTTGGCGACACGATCGTAAATTACCGCGCCTGCTTTTTTGATCAGCATTACATGACCCGCTTCTAAGCCATCACGAATACCACGGTTAAGAGCAACAACATCAAACTGACCAACGTTATTGACGCCATTTGTTACCGCAATGATTTGTCCGGCGATCAGTTGCCCCGGAGCTTTGGGAACAAAGCTGGCTGCGAGTGGACTTTCCTCTAACTCAAACAGACGGTCGCCAATGGCGACTTGCTGATTGGTGTTTTTCAACATCAAAGTCAGCGTACCGTCATCGTTAGACAGAACATTCGCGACACCAATGTCTGTAGCTTCAAGGCCCAGTACTTCATTGGTTTCAGGATCTTTGTAGACTTCGCCTTTGCGGTAGACACCGTAAGAAGCATCGATATTTTCACCGACATTGCCACGGGCGTATACCTTAGTGCCTGAACCCATGAGGATACGGCCTTCGTAGCCACTAATGATGTGCGGTGCCGCTGCTAGCTCTTCCGCCGTCACAACACGGTGGTCGCGCAAGAAGCCTTGAACCGCATCCATAGGGATGGCAGCGATGGCGGCTTCGATAGGCTCAACCCGTGCGGTTGGGGATAATTTTACATCGCCCGGACGCAATTTTACGGTACGACTGGCTTGGCCACGTTCCATGACGGTCAATCGTTGCTGGCCATCTACTTCAATTAAGCCGATCATGTCGCCCGGATAAATGAGGTGAGGATTACTGATTTGGTCGTTTTGGTACCATATTTCAGGCCATTCCCATGCATTACCAGTAAAGCGTTCTGCAATGTGCCAGAGAGTGTCACCCTTCTTTACGGTGTAACGATCAGGGGCGTCGGCTTTTAGTTCCAATGCGCTTACACTGGCTGAAAGGCACATCAAACCCGTAACGAGAAGACGTTTGATGGTTTTGCTCATCCTTTATTCCCTTTATTATTAGCGTACAGGGTGACTTAAAATTCTGCTTTGAGCAGTCATAGTAGCAAGTCACTGCCATATTATTCCACAAGTACAGTATTTCACATGGCCATACTAGATATTCTGGAATTTCCAGACCCACGTCTGCGAACTCTTGCACAACCTGTAAAAGAAGTTGACGCACGAGTTAAAAAAATCGTCGAAGACATGTTTGAAACCATGTATGAAGCCCCTGGCATTGGTTTAGCCGCCAGTCAGGTCAACATACACGAACGTATCATTACCATCGATGTCTCGGAAGATAAAAGTGAAGCTCTTGTCTTTATCAACCCCGAAATCACCGTTTTAGACGGCGAAATGGAGACAATGCAAGAAGGTTGTCTCTCGGTGCCGGGCTTTTATGAAGACGTTTCCCGTATTGAGCACTGCTCAGTAAAAGCGCTAGATCGCAATGGTGATGCTTTTGAAATGGAATGCACTGGTTTGTTGGCGGTGTGTATTCAGCATGAGGTTGATCATCTTGATGGCAAGCTGATGGTGGATTATGTTTCACCGCTAAAGCGTAAGCGCATCAAAGACAAACTTGATAAGAAGCACAAATTAGAAGCCCGAGAAGGAAAACGCTAAGCCATGGCCTTGCGCATTATTTTTGCGGGTACGCCCGATTTCGCCGCCCTGCACTTAAGTGCTCTTATCGATAGCGAACATGAGGTCGTGGCGGTATACAGCCAGCCGGATCGCCCAGCAGGTCGGGGTAAAAAATGTCAGCCCAGTCCTGTGAAGCAAGTGGCCCTTGAAAATGAAGTGCCGGTGTATCAACCGTTAAACTTCAAAGACAGCGCGGATGTTGATGTGCTTCGTGAGCTGAATGCCGATGTGATGGTGGTGGTCGCGTACGGTTTGCTACTACCTAAGGATGTTCTTGAAGCACCCAAATATGGCTGCCTGAACGTACATGCGTCGTTATTGCCGCGTTGGCGTGGCGCTGCGCCAATACAGCGGTGTATCGAAGCTGGTGACTTAGTGACGGGCATTACCATCATGCAGATGGACATTGGCCTAGATACCGGCGACATGCTGAGTAAGGTCACCACCGGGATTACTTTAGATGATACCGGCGGTGTGCTTCACGACCGTTTAGCTGCCATGGGGCCAAGCGCTTTATTAGCGACCTTGTCTGATGTCGAGTCTGGTTCGCTAACGCCTGAAGTGCAAAATGATGCACTGGCTTGTTATGCACATAAACTGAGCAAACAAGAAGCGCTGATTAACTGGGATGACTCCGCGGATGTATTAGCGAAGCGCATTCGTGCGTTTAATCCGTTTCCGATGGCCTACACGCTGCTTGGCGACGAACGTATTCGAGTACATGCGGCGGAAGCGTTAGATAAAACGACGCAGCTAGCACCGGGAACGATTGCCAACGTGACCCCAGCGGGCCTTGAAGTGGCCTGTAACGAAGGTGTATTGCTGCTGAGCAAGGTTCAGCTGGCGGGTAAAAAGCCGATGATGGTGGCCGATATCATTAATGGCCAGCCAAAACTTTTTCAGCCGTTGTATGTGCTGGCGTCTGAGCTTTAATTGAAATCTTACTCTGAATTTTTATTCACAATACAGGCCTTCTGAATTATGGAATCCCTTTATGGTCGTCGCAAACAGGCTGAAATAACGCCTCGGTTCGCAGCGGCGCAGGCCATCGCAAAAGTGATGGCCGGACAATCTCTTAATCAGGCGATCCCTGCGTTAGAAAGCAACATTGACGAAAATGAGCGCGGCTTTTTTCGTGACCTCACCTTAGGGACGTGTCGCTGGTATTTTCGCCTGAATGCGTTGGTGAAAATACTGTTGAAAAGCCCATTTCAAGAAGAAGACTCCGATTTACATGCCTTACTTCTCATTGGTTTGTATCAATTATCGGTGCAAGGCAAAGCTCCACACGCTGCGGTTCATGCCACCGTTGAAGTCTGCGATGATATGGGCAAACAATACGCCAAATCCGTGATCAATGCGTGTTTGCGTCGTTATGGTCGTGAATACGAAGAATTATTGCCGCCACTCGAAACCAACCCTGTGACAGCTACGAGCCACCCTAAGTGGTTGGTTAAAATGCTGACCAAGGCATGGCCTGAGGATTGGTCGCGAATTTTAGAGGCCAACAACGAGCGTGCGCCGTTGTGCTTACGAGTGAATCAACGAAAGCACACTCGTGATGGCTATTTAGCTATGTTATTGGAAGACGGATTGTCGGCTCATGCGACTGAGCACAGCGCCGATGGTATTTACCTGCATGAAAGTGTTGATGTTACCTGCCTGCCCGAGTTTGCTGAAGGCGCAGTGAGCGTACAAGATGAAGCGGCACAGTTGGCAGCACAAATACTGGCGCCTAAAAATGGCGAGCGCATACTGGATGCTTGTGCGGCGCCGGGTGGTAAAAGCTGTCATCTACTTGAGACTGCCGACATCTCACTGCTGGCGGTTGATGCCGACGAGTCACGTTTAGGCCGAGTTCACGAGAACCTTGCTCGCCTTGGTTTAGAGGCGGAGGTTGTATGTGCTGACGTTGCCGCCGATGATGGCTGGTGGGGCTCAGACAGCGGTAATACAGAAGAGAGTCCTTTCGATGCCATCTTGCTGGATGTACCCTGTTCAGCCACGGGTGTGATTCGCCGACATCCAGATATTCGTATGCTGCGTCGCCGTGAAGACATTCAGCAGTTAGAAACTGTGCAGGCCGAGATATTAGAACGCGCTTGGGCGCTGCTAAAACCCGGCGGTCGTTTGTTGTATGCCACCTGCTCTGTCTTGCCGCAAGAGAACAGTGAACAGGTGATGGCGTTTGTTAACAAGCATCCTGAAGCAAGTGTCGTTACACTAGAGGCAAGTTGGGGGAAGGCATGTGAAGCTGGGCGGCAGTTATTTCCGCAAACCGATGGCCATGATGGCTTCTACTACGCGTTGCTTAACAAGACGCATGAGTTCTAAAAAAGACTCATTGTCGTTGTTGATCTATAGATAGACAGCACAGGATCTGAGCTGATATGAAAATTATTATCCTTGGCGCGGGGCAGGTCGGGGGCACGCTGGCAGAGAACTTGTCTAGCGAAAAAAATGACATCACCATCATCGATACCGACACCGTGCGCCTGCGCGAGCTGCAAGATCGTATTGATGTGAAGACCATCTATGGTCACGGGTCATACCCTCATGTACTGCGTGACGCCGGTGCTGATGATGCCGACATGCTCGTGGCCGTCACCAATTCTGACGAAACCAATATGGTCGCGTGTCAGGTGGCGTACACCTTATTCCGCACACCGACCAAAATTTCTCGCATCCGCTCCAGTGCCTATTTGAGGCAAACAGAACTGTTTAACGCGGATGCGTTTCCCATCGACGTACTGATCTCACCAGAGCAAGTGGTGACGAACTATGTTCAACGCCTGCTTGAATTTCCGGGCGCGTTACAGGTTCTCGATTTTGCCGACAGTCGTGTGCAGTTAGTGGCGGTGAAAGCCTATTACGGCGGCCCTCTCGTGGGACAAGCCATATCGGCACTGAAAGATCACCTACCGAATGTAGAAACCCGCGTGGCCGCCGTGTTCCGTCGTAATAAAGCGATAGAGCCTACTGGCGACACTGTAATTGAAGCCGACGACGAGGTCTTCTTCGTGGCTGCAAGGGAGCACATTCAAAAAGTAATGAGCGAGCTGCGTCGAGCGGAGGATTCCTACAAACGCATTATCATCGCTGGTGGTGGTAACATCGGCTATCGCTTATCGAAAGCGTTGGAAAAAAACTACCGTATCAAACTGATTGAGCACAACGAAGATCGTGCGCGCTACCTCAGCGAAAACCTGAGCAAAACCGTTGTTTTGCACGGCAGTGCGACGGATAAAACCTTGCTCGAAGAAGAGAATATCGAAAACACCGATGTGTTCTGCGCGCTCACCAACGATGATGAAGTGAATGTCATGGCGTCCTTACTCGCCAAGCGTCACGGTGCGCGAAAAGTGATGACACTCATCAACAAGGCCGACTACGTCGATCTGGTTCAGGGCGGTATGATTGACGTGGCTATCTCGCCACAGCAAGCGACCATAGGCAGTCTGCTGACACACGTACGCCGCGGAGACGTCGTTAATGTACACAGTTTGCGCCGTGGCGCGGCAGAAGCGATTGAAGCCATTGCCCACGGTGATAGCACATCATCGAAAGTAGTTGGGCGTCGTGTTGGCGACATCAAATTGCCACCGGGTACCACCATTGGTGCCATTGTACGTGGTGAAGAAGTACTCATGGGGCGTTCAGAGGTGGTGGTTGAATCTGACGATCACGTGATTCTCTTCGTGATGAATAAGCGCCATATCGCCGATGTGGAACGACTTTTCCAAGTGGGATTAGGCTTCTTCTGACATGCACTTAACCGTAATCGCACGCGTATTGGGCATCTTCTTGATGTTATTCAGCTTAACCATGTTACCGCCGTTGTTGGTGTCAATGTGGTACGACGATGGCGCGACGGAAGCTTTCAGTATCGCTATGTCGTTGATTTTGGGTATCGGCTTTTTCGCCTGGCTGCCGGTACGCCATGTGAAAAAAGATCTACGCACCCGAGACGGATTTATCGTCGCTGCGTTATTTTGGTTATCCCTAGGCTTGGCCGGAACCTTCCCCTTTATGCTGGCCGACAACCCCGGTCTAAGCTTTGCCGATGCCTTTTTTGAGTCCTTATCTGGCTGGACTACAACAGGCGCTACCGTAATGACGGGCCTAGAGCACCTGCCTAAATCGATTCTATGGTATCGCCAGCAACTGCAATGGCTGGGCGGTATGGGGATTATCGTGTTAGCCGTGGCCATTCTTCCTATGCTCGGTATTGGTGGGATGCAGCTCTTTCGTGCAGAAATGCCCGGACCACTAAAAGACTCCAAACTGACCCCGCGCATCACCGAAACCGCCAAAGCACTTTGGTATATCTACTTATCGTTGACGATTTCATGCGCTGTTGCGTACTGGTTTGCCGGTATGAGCACCTTTGACGCCATAGCTCATAGTTTCTCTACGGTTGGTATTGGTGGATTCTCTACCTACGATGCCTCATTAGGGCATTTTGACAGCGCCGCCATCGACAGCATCGCCATTGTTTTTATGCTGGTGTCAGCGCTGAACTTCTCTCTGCACTTTTATGCGTGGCGTTATAAAACCGTTCGCCACTATTTTTTGGATTCTGAGCTGAAGTTTTTCTTTTCGATCATGACAGGTGGCGCGGTACTGACAGTCGCAGCACTGTGGTTAACCGAAACCTATGACTTCACTGGGGCGCTTCGATACGGTTTATTTGAAGTCGTTTCAATTGCTACCACGGCAGGGTTTGGCACCGCAGACTTCTCTGTGTGGCCAGTATTCTTACCCGTATTGCTATTTATGATGGCCTTTATTGGAGGCTGTGCGGGATCGACCGGCGGCGGTATGAAAGCCATTCGTATTTTACTGGTATTCAAGCAAGGGGTGCGCGAAATACATCGCTTGATTCACCCGAACGCCATCATTCCCGTGAAGCTTGGAAAAGCCCCGGTATCCGATCGAATTCTTGAATCTGTATGGGGTTTCTTCGCCCTGTACGTGGTCACCTTTATGGTGATGATGCTTGCCTTAATGGCAACCGGCCTCGACCAAGTCACCGCCTTCTCTGCGGTCGGCTCTTGCCTGAATAACCTAGGTCCGGGGTTGGGAGAAGTGTCGGCGCATTACGGCAACATCAGTGATACCGCGAAATGGATTCTGGCGTTAACCATGCTGCTCGGGCGATTGGAAATTTTCACATTGCTGGTGCTGTTGAGTCCGAGTTTCTGGCGGAGTTAATCCTGAGCATCTAACTAAAGTGTTCATCCATAATGTGCATGGGCACTTCTGATCGTTTGTAATACATGCCTTTTTATCATTCCGGGCCATAACGCGTAGCTCATTACTTTAGTAACTATCCTCATTTTTATTGTTTCCGCATTATTTCTATCAGAGCTGAATTTCAGCAATGACAAGAATAATAAAACCCGAGCAACGTTTACTGTTGTGATGGGTAAGGATGCACATCATGAAAATAAAAAAATCGGCGCTTAACTTTGCTAGTTGCATTGCTATTTCAAGCCTACCGCTTGCTGCATTGGCAGATCTTCAGTCATTAGATGAAGCCAGCATGAGTAATGTCACGGGCCAAGCGGGTGTCACCATTGAATTAGAAACAGAAATCGATATTGGTGCCATTATTTATACCGATGAAGGTTCGTTATCTGTTAATGAAGTCTTTATTGGTGGTACTAACCGCGTTGACTTGTTTCAAGAGGGTATGGATGCCGCAAACGGCGGAAACCCCTTTATTATCAACGCCACCACTAAATTAGATGAATTAAAAATCGACTTCGACATCAGCGCCGACGGTGAAGCGCAAATCAAAATATTTCCGACCAATTTTGCTGCACCAGTGGATTTTCGTATCACCACTGGCGCTTGGGAGTTACAAGACTCGGACGGCAATACCACGCTTACCTTGCTCGACAACTTTGCACTGGATGGCATATTCACTCAAATGTGGGCGACCATTGGGCAAGATGATGTACTTGGCGAAGAACGTTTAAACCTAAAAGTACGAATGGGGATTGATGATCTTGATTTTGACGTGCCATTTCTGGGTTTAGGTATTCGTGACATGCGTATGACGCGCTCCGATTACGATGACAACCCTAACCTACTTTCCGCCAACGCTTATATCGAAGCCAATATTTATAACGGTGAGCGCGCCGCGGGTGGTGACGCCCTGGCGATAGATCTAGTGAGTATGGATGCTGATATTACTGTGGGTGCCATCCAGCTAGGTGGAACTTCAATTGGTTCAATGAAGCTCGATAATTTGAGTATCGAGAACAGTACAATGCGCATTTATGGTCATTGATATAGCTACTGATTAATCCAAGTCTGAGTGAGCTTGCCCCTCTGTTCGAACATTTCAATGAGGGGCTTTTTTGTATTGGATGTTCCGCTCATTTTGTTCAAATAAAATTGCGATTAAAACGATGATGGGAATGTTTTTGGTCAGAGGGCCAAACGGATGGCTCCAAAATGATGAATCAATCACCGTCAGCAAGCCAGTATAAATAATAATCACAATGCCTTGAGCGATTAAGCATTCTTTTAATTTCCAGCCAGTTAATAACCATACGCCTATCATCGTATCGACTGCTGCTCCGCCGAAAATGCTTAAGTCTGCAAAGCCTCCTGTAATACCTCCATTAGCTAAAACAGAAATTCCAAAGTTGTAGTCACCAAACACAGATGCGTAAGCTGTAGTGATCCATAATAAACTCAGGCTAAATCGCGAAAATATAAATAATACTGGGTGCATAAGTGATTAGGCCACAGCAAAGGGTTTGAATATCATTAGCCAGAACATAACGATGATGCTACTGAATGCAGGGATACCTAGCAGTGTCCAGTATCGCATCAGTCTAAAGAATGCTGGTGACTCTACATTGTCATTGTGTGCGAGTGATCTTAAACGATATTGAATGTACACAACAGGCAGCCAGCATAGGCCAATAAATATAAATAACGACAATACCGTAATAAACCACGGCGATGTATAGCTGTAGCCGAGTCTCTGCATTAATAGTACGCCAGAGATAAATTGCACAACCACTGCTGGTGCGGTAAAAATCCAGTCAGCCAATATCACCAGTCGTGCGACTACTTTAATTGCTTGAGCATTGTTAGAACGACATACCATCCACATAAAAAATGCGATACCAATTCCCGTACCGGTAAGCACAGTTGCGCTAAGTATGTGGATGAATTTGAGTAAAAAATAGCTATCCATAATGTTCTTCTAAATGATGAAATATACCTAAAGGAGAAGCCTCTCGGTCAAACTCTTTTAATGAATACATACCTAAACAAGGTGTTGCTCCTGTTTGTGTTATTTCTCCGGCAATTATTTTCTTCGCTAAAATGATGGTTGAGAGTGTTGGAATATATGGCCCTATACCATTTTCTGCAGTGAGCAACCACTTTAATGATAGCGGTTTACCATCTTGCGCTTTACCCGTAAGGCGGATCAGCATACCGCCAATATCTGTCCCAAAGTACTTAAACCACTCACTACTGCGATAAATCAGTGGTGTCCACTTGGACCAGTTTTTAATCAGTTTGAAACGAGTAACCGCAGCCATACCAACCATGCCTAAATGCAGAAGGGGCAGTTCTAGTCCCGCTTGAAAATTTACAGATTGAACGGAGGGGTAGCGCTCAGGAAATAGCTCAAGATCGGGGATATCAATATCCGCCAACCAGCGCTTGCCGACAGAACTGCCAAAATTCAAACGCCTTGGTGACATCCAGCCATAGGTATTTATCCAGCGGCCTTGCTGGTAAATAGGGAACGGATGACCTGTGTAAGAGAGTATCCCCCGAATAGTGGCCTCTCCACGCTCGGCCTTGTTGCCCGGAGCGATGGCAAAATCGATAACATCTAACTGCTTAAATCTAGCGGCGCATTGATCAATCACAACGGATGACAAGCCCGGCACAGAGCTAGCTCCAGAAACTACAAGAACGCCCTTTTCTTTCGCACTCTTCGATAACGAGCCGATATCACATACAAATCGGCGATCATCCGCAAGATCTATGTAATGGCTGCCTGCTTTGATGCAAGCTTCGGGAACCCGATAGTCTTGCCCTTGGAATGGCCCCCCGGTATGAATAACCAAATCAACGTGTAGCGATAGTAGTTGATTAGCAAAGTCATCTTGATATATGTCTATTTCTGCCGGGACGCAATCAGCAGGTTGCTGATTAAGTGCATTACAAAGTTCATTCGCTTTGATTGGATTCCGTCCTGCAATGAGCAGCGTAATGTCGGTAATGTTGCTTAGCGCTTCTGCGATACGTTTACCAAAATTACCATAACCACCCAAAATCATAACTCTGCTGACTGACACGGTTTTCATCCTTTGAAATATGAATCTAGGTTGTTTGATAAAGATGCCCAAAGAGTATCACCCTTATAAAGACAGGTGGATGCTTATAGGTCTTATATCGCACTCAAGTTGCCCCATTGGTTAAGCCCTGTACAATGCCGCTCTTTCCACCCGGATTCTCTGGGTGATGGTTCATACGAAGTGGGCGATTTATGCTGAATACACTCAAACGCGATTGGTTATCTAACATTCGTGGTGACTTGCTGGCGGGCACGGTTGTGGCGCTGGCTCTTATTCCTGAGGCGATTGCCTTCTCTATTATCGCGGGTGTTGATCCTAAAGTGGGTCTGTACGCGTCGTTCTGTATTGCTGTGATTATCTCGTTTGTGGGTGGTCGACCGGGCATGATCTCAGCAGCAACGGGTGCTATGGCTCTGTTGATGGTGACTTTGGTTAAGGATCACGGCCTTGAGTATTTGCTAGCAGCCTCGCTGCTTTGTGGCTTCATTCAAATAGCAGCAGGTTTTCTCAAACTGGGTGACTTGATGCGGTTTGTGTCGAAGTCGGTGGTGACTGGCTTTGTCAACGCGCTGGCGATCCTGATCTTTATGGCGCAGCTTCCTGAGCTGACCAATGTGACCTGGCATGTGTATGCCATGACGGCGGCGGGTTTGGGGATCATTTATTTATTCCCTTATGTGCCGAAAGTCGGCAGCTGGTTGCCTTCGCCCTTGGTATGTATCGTTGTAATAACTGCTGTGGCGATGTTTTACGGTATTGATGTGCGTACCGTGGCTGACATGGGCGAACTGCCAGATACCTTGCCTATTTTCTTATGGCCGGATGTGCCTCTAACGCTAGAAACCCTTTGGATTATTTTGCCTTACTCGGCGGCCTTAGCGGCGGTAGGTCTGCTTGAGTCCATGATGACGGCGACCATTGTTGATGAGCTAACCGACACTGACAGTAATAAGAACCGCGAATGTAAGGGGCAGGGTGTCGCTAATATCGGTTCGTCTTTACTGGGTGGTATGGCGGGGTGTGCCATGATCGGGCAGTCGATCATTAATGTTAAATCCGGTGGTCGTGGGCGCTTATCCACCTTTGTTGCGGGGTTCTTCCTGTTGATCATGGTGGTGTTCTTAGATGAATGGATTGGTCAGATTCCGATGGCTGCGCTTGTTGCTGTGATGATTATGGTGTCGATTGGTACCTTCTCTTGGGATTCGATTGTTAATCTGAAGAAGCACCCAGTTTCCACCAATGTCGTGATGCTCACTACGGTATCCGTGGTGGTGGCGACCCACAATTTGGCGCTCGGTGTACTGATTGGTGTGTTGTTGGCGTCACTATTTTTTGCCAACAAAATTGGCCGTTTTATGGTGGTTAAAAACGAACAAACTGCTGAAGGCGAGCGTAGCTATCATGTGATTGGCCAAGTGTTTTTTGCTTCATCGGATGCGTTTTCGAAGTCGTTTGATTTCCGCGAAGCGGTTACTCGCGTGACTATTGACCTGTCTCAGGCGCACTTCTGGGATATTACGGCAGTATCAGCACTGGATAGGGTGGTATTGAAGTTCCGCCGCGAAGGTGCTGAAGTAGAGCTCATTGGTTTAAATGAAGCGAGCTCAACCATTGTCGATCGTTTCGGGGTACATGATAAGCCTGAAGAAATCGAAAAATTAATGGGTGGCCATTAGTAAATAGAAACAGGTGTTTCGCGCAACGCGGTGACACCTGTGTTGGTATAGGGATGAAATTATGAATCAGATTACCGCCTGTATTGATGGATCGAACGGGACGACAGCCGTGTGTGCTGCTGCGAGCTGGGTCAGCCAACAACTTGAGAAGCCTTTGTGTCTGCTTCATGTGCTTGAAAAGCCAGCGGGGCGAGAGGCGGATTTGTCCGGCAGTATCGGCTTGGGCAGTCGCGAGCATTTACTCGCTCAATTGTCCGAGTTGGATGCTCAGCGCAATAAGCTGGCCATCGAAAGCGGACACCTGATGTTGGAAGCGGCGAAAGACTGTGCCCATAATGCTGGCGTTACCGAGGTCTCAACACTGCAACGCCATGGGCGTTTAGCGCGGGCTGTGGCAGAACTTGAAGAAGAGATTCGTGTTCTCGTGATGGGGCGACAAGGCGACGATCACTCAGTTCCTTCTGACAACGCGGTGGGTAGCCATTTAGAAACGGTATTGCGTACGGTGAAATGCCCAGTGCTGGTAACGGCTGGTGAATTTGTGCGGCCAACTTCATTTATGGTCGCTTATGATGGCAGCGAGCCAGCTCAACGCGCACTGGCGTCTTATGGCAATAGCCCGTTACTGCGTGGTCTGCCATGTCACTTGGTTATGGTAAATCACGACGATGAGGCGCATAAAGCACAGCTTGAACAGGCGGCGGGACAACTTCGTGAGGAAGGTTTCGAGGTAACCGTGGCGTATTTAAGCGGCGATGTTCAATCTCAGTTGCTGGCATACCAGCACAAAAATAGCATCAATATGATTGTGATGGGGGCTTATGGCCACTCACGTATTCGACAGTTCTTTTTAGGATCACATACACGCAATATGGTCAGCCATACAAGTGTACCGCTTCTTCTTTTGCGTTAATCTTATAAATACACAGAGCGACTTCCGTGCTGACTATTCTTGTCATTACGGTGGTGGTTCTGCTGTTATAGTTTGGGTTTATGCAATCCGGACGCTCCGCTATGTCTGCTGACATTCTTTCGACCTCCCCCTTAAATGACGAGTCTGGTACTGAACCGATGACGAATGCCGGCACCTTGTCTGATCAAGAAATCGCTAATTTACGTTCCCAAATGCTGAACTTCGCTCGATTACAGTTAGATGATCCGCACCTAGCGGAAGACGCGGTGCAAGAGGCGTTAGCGGGTGCGCTCCGTAATGCCGATTCATTTACTCGCAGTGCCAGCTTGAAAACTTGGGTCTTTGCGATATTGAAACATAAGATTGCGGATGTATTACGCAGCCGCTATCGAGAACCAGTGCGAGAAGAGTGTAAGACTTGCAGCCAGAACGACGACGAATTCTTTGATGACAGCGGACACTGGCGTGCAGGCGTTACCCCACGGCGTTGGGGGAACACTCAAGAGTTGGCCGATAAATCTGACTTTTGGCGTGTGTTTGATGTGTGTTTAGAGCACTTACCAGCAGAGCAGGCACGGGTGTTTATGATGCGCGAGTTTATTGAACTAGAGTCCGCAGAGATATGTGCATCATTGGAACTATCCACCAGTAATCTGCATGTACTGCTGTACCGAGCGCGCCTTAAATTACGTGATTGCTTGTCAGAAAACTGGTTTGGCCGAGGGTAATTTATGTTGAGTTGTGAGCAAGCAACCCGTTTACTGTCTGAACGTCAGGAGCGTGCGTTATCGTTAAGTGAAAAAACTAGCCTTACGATGCATACTGCGATGTGTTCCGGGTGCCGCCAATTTGGCCGCCAGGTCGTTAGCTTACGCGAACTGGTTCGTAGTGCTCCGGAGTCAAAAAAGCAGAAAAAAAGTGAGGATAAATAATTATTTTCGCCTAAGTTGTAAGAATCCGCTGCTAAGGTCGACTGACTTAATAGCGGCCACATTTTGCGGCCAATTAGCTGCACTGTGTGTAACTTTAAATAAGACCAACCTAAAAAGAGAGATGATTATGAATAAGACTATGACAACTTTATCAGCAGCAATGTTGTTGAGCGCTGCTTCTGTAACGGCTAACGCTGCAGAAAACCCATTTGCATCTGAAGCGCTTAGCTCTGGTTATCAAGTTTCAGGTCATCACGCTGAAGGCAAATGTGGTGAAGGTAAGTGCGGCGAAAAGAAAGCTGAGTCTGAAGGCAAATGCGGTGAAGGCAAGTGTGGCGAAAAGAAAGCCGAGTCTGAAGGTAAGTGTGGCGAAGGCAAGTGTGGCGAAAAGAAAGCCGACTCTAAAAAGAAAGACGCTGAAGGTAAATGCGGCGAAGGCAAGTGTGGCGGTAAAAGCTAATTTATTTTAGCGGGCGCATTTCAGCGCTTACTTCCTAAGGGCTTCTGTGAGGCACCCCCTGCGTCACAGAAGTTACCTGATTGACCTTTGAAACCTTTCTTTCGCCTCTTGGCATCAAGCCGATAAGGATTTTTTATGATCTCCCATATTCAGGCTGTTATTCAGCGCATTCAGTTCGCTGATGGTATCGCCCCACTACTGATGCGTTTGTATTTAGCGCCAATCATGATGCAAGCCGGTTGGAATAAATTCCAATCGTTTGACAGTACGGTTGCGTGGTTTGGCAATGCGGATTGGGGGCTTGGATTACCTTTTCCAGAATTGATGGTCATATTAGCAGCAGGTACTGAGCTGATTGGTGGCGCCTTATTGGTGATTGGCTTAGCGGTTCGTTGGGTGAGTATCCCGTTAATGGCTACCATGCTGGTCGCGGCATTCAGTGTGCATTGGGGGAATGGTTGGCTGGCCATTGCTGATAGCAGCAGTTGGTTGGCAAATGAACAAGTGCTGGAATCGGCGGAGCGTTTAAGTCGCGCCAAAGAAATTCTGCAAGAACACGGTAATTATGAGTGGTTAACCGGGCGTGGTTCGTTAGTCGTGCTTAATAACGGAATTGAATTTGCCGCCACGTATTTTGTCATGTTGCTGTCGCTGTTCTTTACTGGCGGTGGTCGCTATACCAGTCTCGACCACCTAATCGCGCAGCGTTTTAAATAATTACTAAGGCACATTAGCAACTTTATACGGGTTCTTCACGCCTTCTTGCCCGCGTTTAAAGCGTTTGTAGGTCCACTGGTATTGCGCCGGACATGTGCTGACACAAGTGGCGATAGCACGGTTCATCGCGGTTGCTGCAACGAGAGGGTCGGTTGAAAACTGATCCTCTTCTGGGCTAACAAAATGAAGATCGAAGCCTTGGTTATTCGGTAGACGCTCAGAAAAGGCAAAAATCACCTTACAACCAGTTTCCTGAATAAGCTGTTGAGGCAAGGTTGGCGTCAGCGTATCAACGCCCATAAACGGAGCAAACACACCGCGCTCACGTTTTGGCTCCTGATCGGGTAAAAAACCAACCACTTCACCGCGTTTAAGGATATCAAACAAGGCGCGTACACCTTCCCCATTTGTGGCCACCATATTGGCACCGACCGCGCTTCGACGCTTCACCATCCAGTCATTAAAAGGTTTGATTTTGGCCGGGCGATACATCGCGGTGATTTTACTTTTGTGCGCGGCGTAGGTGCTTATGATTTCCCAGTTGCCCAAATGTGGCACCATCAGCAACACACCTTCCGATGCATTGATAACGTCGTCGTATAGATGTTCATTATGAATGGTGCGGATCATGCCTAGCAGCTTTTCCTGCGAGTAGCCCCACATAGGCCCCATTTCAGCGCCTGTCATGCCGTTTTGTAATAGTGTTTCGTGAATCATGTCTGAGCGCTCAGCGTCGGTTTGATCGGGGTAACACAGCGACAAATTGACACGAGCGACCTCGCGGCCGCGAGTTCGGCGTATCCACATCAACCAACCGATCCCTCGTCCTACCCGCTGTGCCGCGGATAAAGACACATAACTCATTAAATGAATGACTAATATCATTAGATAGCCGATCAGATTTTTCACACCCTTTCCCACACCAATGCCTCCGCATAAAGAATGTAGCAGTGTACGCGAAATCAGTGATGTTTGGTCAAAATGAGTCCATCTAACGACCTGTGTAAATGGGATAGTTGAAGCCACTCAAGGTGAAACTCAGAGCCTCTGCTACACTAAATAATGACCAGGGAAGGGGCCCTTATGAACTCCGCAGTAAACTTACAAGACCTAAAAATATTGATCGTTGATGATCTCGTTGAAGCCCGCAGCGCGCTGAAAAGTATGCTGGGAATGTTGGGTGCCAATCAGTTAGACACCGCAACGGATGGCCGTGAAGCAATGGAACTCATTCTTGAGAACGATTACGACATGGTGTTTGCTGATTACAACTTAGGCAAAGGCAAAGACGGCCAGCAGATCTTAGAAGAAGCGCGCTATTCAAACCGCTTAAAAGCGACAGCGTCGTTTATTATGGTGACGGGTGAAAATGCCGTTGATCGTGTGATGGGGGCGCTTGAATACGATCCAGATGCCTATGTGACAAAACCATTTACTCTTAGCATTTTGCGTGAGCGTTTAAATCGCTTGTGGGTGTTGAAGAGCATTTTGCATCCGGTTAATCAGGCGATTGATCTTGATGAGATAGACTGGGCAATCGAGTTAGCGACTCAGGTTTTAGAAGACAACCCGCGTTTACTTTTACCCATTTCACGGATTTTAGGTAAATTGTGTATGCGCCAAGAGCGCTACGAAGACGCTATGCAGGCATACGGGCAAGTACTCGATAGTCGCGGTGCGTCTTGGGCGCGGCTTGGCCAAGCGGTCTGTTTTTATTTTATGGGTGATAAAGAAAAAGCCGTACAGCTAATTCACGAAACGTTAGTGGATCATCCAATGTATGTGCAGTGCCACGACTGGCTAGCCAAAATTCTTATGGATGAAGGCAAAATGGAAGAGGCTCAAAAAGAGCTGCAAACGGCGGTTAATATTTCACCACGTGCAGTACTGCGACAAATGGAGTTAGGTAAGTTGGCGTTAGAAAATGGTGATGTTGATGTCGCGCGTGATGCGTTTGAACAAGCCATGAGATTGGGCCGGTACTCCTGTTACAAAAGCTCGTCTACCTATATTCAATTTGTGCAAGCTGCTCAGCTTAACTTGGATGATTCTAACAGCCGCGATAGCCGTACGTTATGTAGCAAAGCTCTCCGCGCGCTGGATGAAATGAAACAAGAATATTCAGGTCAGTTGAACGTTATTTTTGATGCCAATATTGCAGAAACGAATACGTTTAAAATAACCGCAAATGAAGATAGGGCACGCAGTAGCGCCGATAAAGCGGAAGGTGTACTTGCACGAATCAAAGAGCCAACTGGAGAGCAGCAATTGCAGCTAACCGCGGCCTTTGTAGACACCGGTCAAAAAGAAAAAGCGCAAGGCATGATGGAAACTTTGCGAGATAAAAATCTTCAATCTGATTTGCTTGCACGACTTGATTCATTAGAGAGCAAGCTAAGCAATATGAATATGCGTGAATTCTCTGCTGCGTTAAACGAAGAGGGTGTTGGGCATTATGAGAAAGGCGAATTAAATGAAGCAATCAAAGCCTTTGATAAAGCAACGCGTTATGAAGAAGCCGGTATCAGCGTACTGTTGAATGCCATACAAGCAAAAATCAGCTACATGGAGCGCGAGGAGATCGACGTTATTCAGTTGAAAGATTGTTACAAGTTATTGCGCCGTATTGGCAGCATAGGTCGCCTTGATGAGCGCCATGAAAGATTCGTTAGACTGAAGACAACGTGCGAACGTCTGCGACGCTCCGCTGGGTTATAAAATAACTCAGACAATAAAAGCATAAAAAACACAGCAGCAGAATCGAAAACACAGGAGGCAATATGGATGCTAGAGAGCTAGCGGCGGCAATTATTCATGATTTAAAAAATCAGCTGCAATCGGTATTACTGGAAGGAGAGCAAGTCCTCAATAGCATTCCGCAAGAGCATCACGAAGCCTTACAGCCTTTGTTAAGTCGCACCCGTCGAGTACATCAAGACTCAATGCAGCTTGTGACGCTTTATCGTTTAAAAGAGCGTGGTAATTTTTCATCAGAAGATGCTTGGCCTGCGGATACTGTACGTCATGCCCTCGAGTGCCTTGAAGTACATTACACTGATCTAGCCATATATGTGGATATTGATCCTGCCTGTCAAGGTTATTACAACGCCTTCTTAATGCAGATGGCGCTAACCAATGTGATGACCAATAGTGCTCAAGCTGGTGCCTCTGAAATCAGGATTCGCGCACACGAAGAGGGGACGGGGCTGGTTATTCAGATCAAAGACAATGGCCCAGGATTTTCTGAAGGCTATTTACGTGGTGACGTTGATTCTGAGAAAGCAGGAGGCACGGGTCTAGGTTTATACTTCACCGATTTAATTATTAAGCACCATTCCAGCACGAGCCATCCGGCAGAAATGCGCTTAGAAAATTTAGCCAGCGGCGGGGCGTGTGTGACGCTGATGCTGCCGTAGCGTAAGCGTTATGCTTCATCCACCTCAAACAAGCGAAAACAAAATTCTTTGGTGCTTTTGTTTTTTTGCTCAATCCAGTGAGCAGGAAATATCGGTCTTAATTTCGCTTCATGCTCAACATACACCATCGCGCCGGGTAAAAGTGTGAGCTTATCGAGTGCGGGTTGTAATAAGTCTTTGCCAAAGGGCGGATCAAGAAAGACGACATCGTAAGGTTCCGGGTTTTGCTCCAACCATAGCAAGGCATCGCCCGCCCACACTTGCGCATTGTCTGCTTCAAGTTGTTTAAGGTTTTCTTTGAGCTGGATCGCTGCTTTTGGGTGTTTTTCAAGAAAAATCACCTCTTTTGCACCGCGTGATAACGCCTCAAAACCAAGTGCGCCGCTGCCAGCAAAAGCATCAAGCACCCGCGCATCTTCAATGTCGTATTGCAGCCAATTGAACACAGTTTCACGCACACGATCCATGGTTGGACGTAAACCATCAATGGCCGGGAATCGTAATCGGCGAGAACGCCATTCGCCGCCGATGATACGTAATTGATGGTGAGACTGTTTAGACACTGGATATTCCGCTAGCGAGTCAGGCAATCCGCAAAGGTCATTGGCGCGGTGCGCTGTGCCTGAGAGAGATCCTGATATAGGTCGTAAAAATAGGTGTTAGGCCAGCGATGGTAGGCAAGTTCTGCCTGAATGTCGATGGCTGCAGAGGGGGATAACCACTTTTCACGAAGGTCGCGTAAGGCGTGAGTGCGGAAATTTTGCCACTCATCGCGGGAAGGTGTTTCCGTGCTAGTGATCTCCGCCGTTGCGGGAAGCGCGAGAGAGCGGCCATCTTGCTGATTCCACCAATAAGCGCCAGCAAGATGATCAAGTTGGCACTTGTGTTCTTGGTGGTTGGGAGGTGTTAGCTGAAGTTGACGAATAACGTACGCCGCTGCTTGTTGCATTGTTGTGGGGTCGGTGGCTCCTTGCAGGGCTATGGCTCCTGGTATAGCTGTCGCCGCTTCGCTAATCTCGTTGAGTGCTTGGCTTAGCTCCGTTGCCCAGCGGCTAAGCATAAGGTTCAATTTGATGGGGGGAAGCGCCTCTCGCTGAATCACAATATGCAGTTCTTTTGTGCCGAAGGTTTGCCAAGAGACGGGTACATCTTCATTGCTCTGCCATTGGTGCCAGCCTGTGTCGCTTAGAGGAGCGGCTGCAATAGGCTCTAGCGGCGTATCCTCATTATCTTGGAAGCCAAATTGAATCCCAGTGATGACTAACAAACAGCCAATAATAATGACATTTAAGGTACGGCGGCTGAAACCATGGAACATTGACAGAGAACTCCCGGTAAACACGTGATGATGATAGGATAGCATCCCAGTTCCCGGGTGCTTTAGTACCCGTCCAGATTGATCTATTTCTGAGACTCCGGATGTTTGATTTCTTTAAGCGAAAAAAGAACAAAGCTGCTGCTGAGAAAGCCGTAGAAACACCTCAACAGGAAGCGCTAGAACAAGCGGCTGATCTTCCCGAATCTGAGGATGTGGTAAAACAAAATACAGGACAAGAGGCGGATCAGGATCAGCCTGAGTCTTACTCTGAATCGTTTTCAGCCGACGATACGAGTCGTGAGGCCTCTGAGCTTGTAGCGGATGAGCCATTTGATGGTCGTTTTAGTGCGGATTCAGAGCCAGCATCGTTACTGCCTGAAGCGGCATTGGTTGCTACCGATAGTCCTGAGTCTGAAACAGAAGCTCTGCTTGAACAAGCCGCGGAGTCACAACAAAACGTTGAGCAGGCTCAGGAAGAAAAACCAGACCCCACTAAATCAACGACGTCTGAGTCTGTGGTTTCCGAGTCTGTGGTTTCCGAGCCTGTGGTTTCTGAATCAGTAGTTGAGGATTCGATTGTTGAAGAGCCAGTTGCCGCTACGCCTAAAAAATCAAAAGAAGAAAAGAAAGGCTTCTTTGGCCGTATGGCATCGGGCTTAAGTAAGACTCGTTCGAATTTGACCGATGGTCTTGCCGGTATACTACTGGGCAAAAAAGAAATCGACGAAGACATGATGGAAGATCTGGAAACCCAGCTCATCATGGCCGATGTCGGCGTCGAAGCAACACAAGAAATCATTGATCGCCTGACTAAGCGGGTCACACGTAAAGAGCTCAGAGACTCAGACGCCCTTTACGAAGCCTTGATTGAAGAGTTGCAAGACATGCTCGCGGTCTCGCAAAAACCGTTAGTGATTGATAGCAGTAAAAAACCTTACGTGATTTTGATGGTGGGTATTAATGGTGTGGGTAAAACCACCACCATCGGCAAGCTGGCGAAACAATTCCAAGCCCGCGGTAAGAGCGTGATGCTTGCTGCAGGCGACACCTTCCGTGCGGCGGCGGTAGAGCAGTTGCAAGTGTGGGGCGAGCGTAATGACGTACCTGTGGTTGCGCAGCACACTGGTGCGGATTCGGCGTCTGTATTGTTCGATGCAGTACAGGCCGCGACATCCCGTGGCGTTGATGTATTAATTGCCGACACCGCTGGACGCTTACATAACAAAGACAACCTCATGCAAGAGCTTGAGAAAGTCGTGCGTGTTATGAAAAAAATCGATGACACCGCACCACACGAAGTGATGTTAGTTCTCGATGCGGGAACGGGTCAAAACGCGATCAATCAAACCAAGCACTTCTTGCAGTCCGTCGGTGTGACCGGCCTAACGTTGACCAAGCTCGATGGCACCGCCAAGGGCGGCATCATCTTCGCGTTAGCAAAACAGTTTGGTCTGCCTGTACGGTATATTGGTGTTGGTGAGCAAATTGACGACCTGCGCCCGTTCAATGCGGATGACTTCACTCGTGCTCTTTTCCGTCCCGATGACGAGTAACGCCTACTTATGAGTATGGTTCGCTTTGAAGGCGTGACTAAGCGCTACTCTGATGGACGATCGGGCAGTAAAGAGGCCTTATCGCAAGTCGATTTTGAGCTAGCGAAAGGCGAATTCGCCTTTCTTACTGGCCACAGTGGTGCCGGCAAAAGTACGCTGCTCAAACTGATGATGCAGATGGAGCGGCCGAGTAAAGGTCAGGTATATGTTGATGGTGTGAGCCTCAACACCATGAAAGCGTCACAAGTGCCGTATTTACGGCGTAAAATCGGCGTCGTATTTCAGAATCACCAACTGCTGTTTGATCGCACCGTATTCGACAACGTAGCGCTGCCGTTACTGATTGCCGGTTATCAACCTGCAGAAGCGGCGCGTCGTGTTCGTGCCGCGTTAGATTCGGTGGGTTTGCTTGGTTTTGAACATCGCAACCCAATTGAGTTATCTGGTGGTGAGCAGCAGCGAGTGGGTATTGCCCGTGCGGTAGTGAACAAACCAAAACTACTGCTGGCGGATGAACCAACGGGTAACCTCGATCCAGAACTTTCCGAAGAAATTATGAATCTCTTTCTGCGTTTTCAGCAGGTCGGCGTGACCGTATTAATTGCCACCCACGACATCGCCCTCATTGAACGCATGGGCCATCGTCGCTTAGTGCTAGACCACGGCAGGCTGTATGAACACAGCACTCAACATGCTAGCTCGGCGGGAGATGATCATGGCCTCTAAGCCGTTGAAAACATCAAACGCAGGTGCCTCAGCACACAATATAAGTATCAAAGATCGTCTAAGTGGTTGGGGACAACAGCATCAGCTTGTGGCGGTTGAAACCCTAATGAAGCTCTTAACCAAGCCTCTGGGCAGCGCCATGACATGGCTAGTAATAGCGATATCATTGACCTTGCCGGGTGCGATGTGGATGACCCTAGATAACCTCAGCCAGTTAAGTAACCGCTTTCAGGCGTCGGGCAGTATGAATGTGTATCTACAACCTGGCCTAAACGAAAATGATGCTCAAGCCTTATTACGAGAGATTCGAACACGAGATCATGTGGCTGCAGCAAGTTACATTAGCGCGACTCAAGCACTGGCAGAGTTTCGAGATAGCTCTGGCTTAGGAGATGCACTTGATTTACTCCCTGAGAACCCTCTGCCCGGTGTGATCGTCGTTGAGCCTGACCTGGGTGCACCACAGAATGATGTAAAAGGGTTAGCCGATACACTCAAAACAGATGGCCGGGTGGATGATGTTGAACTCGATGCCGCGTGGCTAGATCGTTTACACGCCTTGTTAGCCCTCAGTGAACGTATTGTTTGGGTGCTCGGGGCGTTATTAGCACTCGCGATTGTACTGGTGGTGGGAAACACAATTCGTCTATCCATTGCTTCGCGCGTGGATGAGATTCGCGTTATCAAACTCGTGGGTGCAACCAACGCTTGGGTGCGCCGCCCGTTTTTATACACAGGTCTTTGGTTTGGATTAGTCGGAGGCTTATTGTCCTGGGTATTGCTTGTGGTTGGATGGCTGTTGGTGAGTGGCCCAGTGGAAGATCTAGCACGTTTGTATGGCTCTGAGTTTGAGCTGCAGCCGCTGGGCGCGGGGGCTGCGCTGGTGCTTTTGTTAGGGGCTATGTTGCTTGGCTGGATTGGCTCGTGGTGGTCCGTATTTCGGCATCTCCATCAGATTGAACCCTGATCGATGAGCGTATCAAAAAGCCCTTACGTTTTTAGACACACGACTAAGAATAGGCTTGCTATTATTTAACTGAAGATAATTTGATCGCCTGCTTCTAGCGCGCTGAAAAGGAACGTATTCAGCAATTGGCGGTCTACAAAAACGGGTGCTAAACTCGTTTACCCAAAGATAGACAGAATCGGTTCAAAATGAACTGTTCTTTCAGGAGAGTGAGATGAATAAAGGTATGCAAGCCGTTTTTGCGATGTCGCCCGGAGCCAATCTGGACGCATACATTACGACTGTGAATACAATTCCTGTCCTCTCGCCAGAAGAAGAAAAAGATCTGGCGGAGCGCCTTCATTATCATGGTGACTTAGAAGCTGCACGTCAGCTGGTAATGTCGCACATGCGTTTTGTCGTGCACATCGCTCGCAGCTACTCAGGTTACGGCCTGAATCAAGGCGATCTTATTCAAGAAGGTAATGTTGGCTTGATGAAAGCAGTAAAGCGCTTTAATCCTGAAGTGGGTGTGCGCTTGGTATCCTTTGCTGTGCACTGGGTAAAAGCTGAAATTCATGAGTTCATACTGCGCAACTGGCGTATTGTGAAAGTCGCGACCACAAAAGCGCAGCGTAAACTGTTCTTCAACTTGCGTAGCAAGAAAAAGAAACTAGGTTGGTTGTCGCAGGATGAAGCCATTGCGATTGCGGATGATCTTGGGGTAGAAACCAAGACCGTATTTGAAATGGAAGGTCGCTTAAACGCACACGACGCTGCGTTTGATGCGGGTGCTGATGAAGATGACGATACAGCCTACAAAGCACCAGCATATTATCTAGAAGATCACAGTGCAGACCCAGCTTTACAGGTTGAGAACACCAACTATACCGATGATGCGAATGGTCGTTTGCATGAAGCCTTGGGTGATTTGGATGAACGTAGTCGTACGATTCTTCAACAGCGTTGGCTGACGGAAGAAAAGTCAACATTGCATGAGCTGGCTGACATGTATCAAGTGTCGGCTGAGCGTATTCGTCAGTTAGAGAAAAATGCGATGAAAAAGCTCAAAACGGCCATGGGCACGGATATGATCTTGGCTTAAGCGTTAAATATTGATTAACGTATAAAAATGAAAGCCGCTCAGTGAGCGGCTTTTTTGTACTTAACTTTCAAGTTAAGTTCTCAAACTCAGCTCTCAAACTCAATTCCCTTTCGGGGCTCCGCCCCCGGCCCCATGCAAGGAGAGGTTTCTCCTTACGATCCTCTCTTCTCGGCGCATGCGGCTTCATCCAGCCAACGGCAGTCATTATGCGGCACGCAAAACAATCCGCCCCGGAGCGATCTCTTTAAGTACCCATATTTTTTGTACCGCTCCGGGGCAAGGTTTTGCTCTAAAGGCCGCAGAATGACCTTGTTGTCTGGCGCCGCACGCACGCCGATGAAAAGAAAATCCGCTAAACCGCATTTCAAAGCAATAGGGACTAATTTTAAAGCAAAAGGTGCTAGAGACTTAAAATAAACAACCAGGTATTTGATCTAAAAATGGGAATGGCAGTGAGCATAGTATTACGCCTCTGGTGCCGCTGAAGAAACTCCACAGGACCAACGATGAGTTCTTCGATTTAATGCATTAAAGATGGCTAAGCACCGATTCAGCGATAGTTTCTTTGCTAAACGCCCGGTTTATCCGAGCGTTTTTGTGTTTGAGGTTTGAGTCAAAAACAGAAGAGCTAATGAGTGAGCCAGCGTAACATCAGAGTGTTTAAGCAGCTCTGCCGCTGGCAGTAAGCAGTAAGCAGTAAGCAGTAAGCAGTAAGCAGTAAGCAGTAAGCAGTATTTTTACTATCAAGGCTCAATGCCTCACGCTTTCCATGCCGTATTCCTTGAAATACTAAACATGATCGCTGGTATAGCGCTTTTAGATCAAATATTAGTTTTGCTATTTCGACTCTCTAACACCGTCAGTTTTAAAAAGCGGCATAGCGGCCTCGCCTTTAATCGGCGTGCGTGCGGCGCCAGACAACAAGGTCATTCTGTGGCCTTTAGAGCAAAACCTTGCCCCGGAGCGGTACAAAAAATATGGGTACTTAAAGAGATCGCTCCGGGGCGGATTGTTTTGCGTGCCGCATAATGACT
>NVWL01000068.1 GCA_002733645.1 Oceanobacter sp. | reverse complement strand
ATGATAGAGCGTTACCCTGACGGTCGGTGATGGTCACAATGGTATTGTTAAAAGAGGCGTGGATGTGCGCGATGCCATCGACAACCGTCTTTTTAACCTTTTTCTTTGTTGATCTTTGTGGCTTAGCCATTTTTAAATCCTGCTTTTAATATCAACACTGCAACAAGTCGAATGCAGCTACACTAAAAACCCGATCGTAAGCGATATTACTTACGAATCGGTTTGCGCGGACCTTTACGGGTACGAGCATTTGTTTTTGTGCGCTGACCACGAAGTGGAAGACTGCGACGGTGGCGAATACCACGGAAACAACCCATATCCATCAGTCGTTTGATGTTCATCTGAGTCTCACGACGCAGATCACCTTCAACTGTGAACTTACCAACTTCGTTACGAACAACATCAAGCTGATCTTCGCTCAACTCACCAATTTTGGTGTCTTCAGCAATGCCTGTGGTAGCGCAGATCTGCTTAGCAGTCGTCTTACCAATGCCGAAGACATAGGTCAGAGAGATTACTGCATGCTTGTTGTCAGGAATGTTGACACCGGCAATACGGGCCATATGTCTAACTCCGTTACACTTACTTAATGAAAGGGCGCGGAATAATACAAGCGAAATACTTAGAAAGCAAGCCGCTTGTTCCACACCCGGTTATATTCAGGATTTTAACCCTGACGTTGCTTGTGCTTAGGATCTGTACAGATCACTCGCACACTGCCATTACGACGAATAACTTTGCATTCGCGGCAGATTTTTTTTACAGATGCACGTACTTTCATGACGTTCTCCTGAATTCGGAACCAGCCTTAGCGGCGGGACCCGTAATTATTAAGGTTTGCCTTCTTCATCATCCCATCATACTGATGAGACATCAGGTGTGATTGCACCTGCGCCATAAAGTCCATAACCACAACCACAACGATCAACAGCGAAGTACCACCAAAATAGAAGGGTACGTCAGCGGCAATCACTAGGAACTGAGGCAGTAGACACACAGCAGCGATGTATAAAGAGCCAAACAGTGTCAGGCGACCAAGAACCGTATCGATATAGTTGGCTGTTTGTACCCCTGGGCGAATACCCGGGATAAAGGCACCAGACTTCTTCAAGTTTTCAGCGACATCACGCGGATTAAACATCAACGCGGTGTAGAAGTAACAGAAGAATATGATGCCCGCAGCAAACAATACGAGATATAACGGCTGGCTTGGAGCCAGCAGTAAGCTCAGGTCTTGAAGCCATTCCATGCCTTCGCCTTGTCCGAACCACGTCCCCAATGAAGCAGGAAACAAGAGTAACGACGATGCAAAGATCGCTGGTATTACACCAGCCATGTTTAGCTTCAATGGCAGATGGCTTGTTTGCGCAGCAAAAACCTGACGGCCCTGCTGACGCTTAGCGTAGTTAATGGTGATGCGACGCTGGCCTCGTTCAACGAAGACAACAAACGCAATCACAGCAACAGCTAGAGCAGCAATAACCAGTAGCAATATAACGTTGAGTTCACCCTGACGGGCAGACTCAAACGCTTGTGCCATTGCAGCTGGCAGGCCCGCGACGATACCGGCAAAAATTAGGATCGAGATCCCGTTACCGATACCACGCTCAGTTACTTGCTCACCCAGCCACATCATGAAGACTGCACCTGCCACGAATGACGGTATCGCAGCTACATAGAAGTCGACGCCGGTAGAGAAAGTAACACCCTGTCCTGCAAGACCTGCAGACACACCAAAGGCCTGAAGGGTTGCAAGTAACACGGTGCCATAGCGAGTGTATTGGGTAATCTTACGACGACCCGCCTCACCCTCTTTTTTCAGCTGTTCTAGCTGCGGGCTCACCGCAGTCAGCAACTGCATAATAATGGAGGCCGAGATATAGGGCATGATGCCCAACGCAAGAATACTCATGCGTTCCAGTGCACCACCCGAGAACATGTTAAACATTTCCAGAATTGTGCCCTGGTTCTGATTAAATAGTTGTTCGAGTGATACTGGGTTTATCCCCGGTACCGGAATATGGGTACCGATCCGATATACGATAATTGCCAATATCACAAAACGGATGCGAGCCCAGAGCTCGCCGAGTCCGCTTTGCATCCCTGCTGGGAGTGAGCCTTGCTTAGCCATTAGTCTTCGACCTTACCACCTGCTGCTTCAATCGCAGCCTTAGCGCCTTTAGTGACTTTCATACCTTTTACGGTCACAGCCTTGCTGATTTCGCCAGACAAAATTACGCGAGCTTCTTTAATCTTCTCGCCAATAACGTCTGCTGCTTTCAGCGCAGCCAAATCTACGGTATCGCCTTCAACCAAAGTCAGTTCGTTGAGACGAATCTCAGCAACGTACTGTGCTTTGCGTGAAGAAAAGCCGAATTTTGGCAGACGGCGATGAATTGGCATCTGACCGCCTTCAAAGCCTGGAGCTACTGAACCGCCAGAACGTGATTTAAGACCTTTGTGACCACGACCACCAGTCTTACCAAGACCAGAGCCGATACCACGACCTACACGTTTTGCGGCATGCTTAGAACCAGGAGCCGGGCTCAATTCATTGAGACGCATATTACTCCCCTTCTATCTTGAGCATGTATTGAACTTTATTGATCATTCCGCGAACTGAAGGTGTATCTTCAACTTCAACGGTGTGACCAATGCGACGTAGACCCAGACCTTTCATAGTTTCGCGGTGCTTTGGCAATTTACCAATAGTGCTGCGAATCTGAGTTACTTTTACTGTTTTCTTAGCCATGTCAGATTACCCCAAGATGTCTTCAACAGACTTGCCACGCTTCGCTGCAACCTGTTCCGGAGACTTCATTTGCGCCAGACCATTAAAGGTCGCGCGAACAACGTTCACCGGGTTAGTTGAACCGTAGCATTTAGCCAGTACGTTCTTAACACCAACCATCTCCAAGACTGCACGCATAGCGCCGCCGGCGATGATACCAGTACCTTCAGAAGCAGGCTGCATATAAACCTGAGCACCAGAGTGGCGAGATTTAACAGGGTATTGCAATGTGCTGCCGTCCAATTGGACGTCAATCATATTGCGCTTAGCCTGTTCCATAGCTTTCTGAATAGCCATTGGTACTTCGCGTGATTTACCACGACCAAAGCCAACGCGACCATTACCGTCCCCTACCACTGTCAATGCAGTGAAGGCGAAGATACGACCACCTTTAACAACTTTAGCTACGCGATTTACTTGAACTAGCTTTTCTTGCAGTTCACTTTCATTACGATCGTTACGTTCATGATTTGCCATGATCTTTACCCCTAGAATTCCAGGCCGCTTTCACGAGCCGCGTCAGCCAGAGCTTTAACACGACCATGGTATTTAAAACCGGAACGGTCAAACGCAACCTTGGTCACGCCAGCGGCTTTAGCGCGCTCGGCGATTAATTGACCAACTTTAGTAGCTGCTGAAACATTACCAGTTATCTCGGTACGCAGGTCACCTTCTACCGTAGAAGCAGTTGCTAATACAGTAGCGCCGTTGGCATCGATAACTTGAGCGTAAATGTGTCTGGGCGTGCGGTGGACGCACAGACGTACCGCGCCTTTATCACGGATGTTAGACCGTGTTTTAGCGGCACGGCGCAGACGAGCTTTCTTCTTCTCATTCATTGCCTAGCCCTTATTTTTTCTTGGCTTCTTTACGACGCACAGTTTCATCAGCATAACGAACACCCTTACCTTTATAAGGCTCTGGTGGACGATACCCACGGATCTCAGCTGCAACCTGACCTACCATCTGCTTGTCGATACCTTTGATAACGACTTCAGTTTGGTTAGGAGTTTCTGCGGTTACACCTTCTGGCAATACGTAATCTACCGGGTGGGAGAAGCCAAGAGATAAGTTCAAAGTGTTGCCAGATGCTTTCGCACGGTAACCAACACCTTGAAGGATCAATTTCTTCTCAAAACCAACGCTAACACCAGTAACCATATTGTTTACTAGGGCACGGAATGTTCCGGCTAGGGCGTTGGACTGCTTATCAGCTTTTTTAGGTGCGAACTTCAGTTCGTTCTCTTCCTGGCTAATAGCCACAGAAGCGTGAACGTTTAGAGCGAGTTCACCCTGTTTGCCTTTAATTGTAATCGTATCTTCAGCCAGTTTAACTTCTACACCGGCTGGGATAGCTACTGGAGCTTTTGCTACGCGAGACATTGTGTCACTCCTTAGAATACGGTCGCAATGACTTCGCCGCCTACACCCGCAGCACGGGCAGCACGATCTGTCATAACGCCTTTAGAGGTCGACACGATAGCAACACCAAGACCTGCTTCAACTTTAGGCAGCTCAGTGGTACCACGGTACTGACGTAGACCAGGGCGGCTAACACGCTGAATGCGTTCGATAACCGGCTTGCCTTCGTAGTACTTCAGGTCGATAGTCATAGTAGGCTTAACCTCACTATCGACAGCAAAGCCAGAGATGTAGCCTTCAGATTCAAGAACCTGAGCTACTGACTTTTTAATCTTTGATGACGGCATGCTCACATTCGAATGACCAGCTTGCTGGGCATTACGAATGCGGGTAAACATATCCGCCAACGTATCTTGCATACTCATTGATATTTTCCTCGGTTGTACAGCGCCCCTCATCCCATGTACATCGATAGGAATTATCCTAAGGACGACAATACTCCGCCGCCTCGACCTGCATAGCAGACAAAGGAGAAGGCAGAGTAGAGAGAAGCACACCTATATTCAGGCGCGCATTCTACACGAGTTGGGAATTGCTTACCAACTAGCTTTTTTCAGGCCAGGAACGTTACCTTTCATGCCTTCTTCACGCAACTTAATACGTGACAGCTTGAATTTACGGTAAACGCCGTGTGGACGACCTGTTATCTGACAACGATTACGCAGACGGCTCGGTGACGAATCACGTGGCAACTTCTGCAGAGTCTGTTGTGCTGTCCAGCGATCTTCGTCAGAAGATGCTGCATTATTAATGATGGCCTTCAGTTCTGCGCGCTTAGCAGCGAACTTGGCAACCAGTTTTTCACGCTTCAGCTCACGCTGCTTCATGCTAATTTTGGCCATGATTCACTCCTTAGTTACGGAACGGGAACTGCAGCGCTTTAAGTAAAGCGCGGCCTTCATCGTTTGTTTTAGCCGTGGTGGTAATCGTCACATCCATACCGCGAACCTTGTCTACTTTATCGTATTCAATTTCCGGGAAGATGATCTGCTCTTTAACACCCATGCTGTAGTTACCACGACCGTCGAATGACTTCGGGTTAATACCACGGAAGTCGCGTACTCGTGGTAGAGAAATATCTACCAAGCGATCCATGAATTCCCACATACGACTACGGCGCAGTGTAACTTTACAGCCAATCGGCCAGCCTTCACGAACTTTAAAGCCCGCGACGGATTTACGTGCCAAGGTAACAACAGCTTTCTGGCCTGCGATGGTTTCCATATCAGAAACCGCAAAGTCCATCATCTTCTTGTCGCCTAGCGCTTCACCAACACCCATGTTCAGGGTAATTTTAGAAACACGTGGCACTTCCATTGGGTTTTTGTAACCAAACTCTTCAGTCAGCTTGGCTACTACTTCAGTTTTGTACAGTTCTTTTAAACGTGACATAGCAGTACCCAGTCCTATCAAGCGTCGATTTGATCGCCAGTTGATTTGAAGATACGTACCTTGCTTTCGCCTTCAACTTTAAAGCCAACACGATCAGCTTTTTCAGTTTTAGCGTTCCAGATTGCGATGTTAGAAACCTGAATACTGGCTTCCTTCTCAACAATACCACCTGGCTGCTGTTGGTACGGGTTTGGTTTTTGGTGTTTTTTCACCATGTTAATACCGGTGACAATAAGACGGCCATCAGCAAGTACTTTTTGTACTTTACCGCGCTTGCCTTTGTCTTTACCGGCAATAACAACTACTTCGTCATTTCTACGTATCTTTAACATATTCTGTCCTCTCCCCTCACAGCACTTCGGGTGCAAGAGAAATGATCTTCATAAACTTCTCAGAGCGAAGTTCACGAGTCACAGGGCCAAAGATACGAGTACCTACTGGCGCCAACGACGCATTCAGTAGCACTGCAGAGTTGACGTCAAAACGGATGATTGATCCATCTGGACGACGTACACCTTTACGGGTACGTACTACTACAGCATTCATTACCTGGCCTTTCTTTACTTTACCGCGAGGAATAGCTTCCTTAACGGATACCTTGATCAGATCACCGATACCAGCGTAACGACGATGCGAGCCACCAAGTACTTTAATGCACTGGACTCGCTTCGCGCCGCTGTTGTCGGCAACATCAAGCATAGATTGAGTTTGAATCATGCCTTCGCTCCTCTAACTGCGCCCGGTCTTAGACCTTTTCGGCGCGCTCGTCGATACTTACCAACGTCCAAGTCTTATTTTTAGACAGTGGACGTGACTCTTTAACGGTAACGCTGTCACCAATCTGACATTCGTTATTGGCATCGTGTGCCATTACTTTCGTGGTGCGCTTTACGAACTTTTTATAGATCGGGTGCTTCACGAAGCGCTCTACAACAACAGAGATAGACTTATCCATCTTGTTGCTAACAACGCGGCCACTTAGTTCGCGGCTATTACTTGTGTTCTCAGTCATGATTACTCACCTGCCTTACTAGCCAGCACGGTTTTTACACGAGCGATGTCACGACGAGCTTCGCGTAACAAGTGGGTTTGGCCCAACTGGTTAGTTGCTTTGCTCATGCGTAGCTTAAATTGCTCGCCCAACAGTTCTTCAAGCTGAGATTGCAGCTCAGCCACTGATTTTTCTTTCAGCTCACTTGCTTTCATCACAGCACCGTCCGTTTAACAAAAACCGTTTCGAATGGCAGTTTTGCGGCAGCCAGAGAGAAGGCTTCACGTGCGAGTTCTTCCGTCACACCTTCCATCTCATAGAGAACCTTACCTGGCTGAATCTGGCATACCCAGTATTCAACGTTACCCTTACCTTTACCCTGACGAACCTCAAGAGGTTTGGCAGTGATAGGCTTGTCTGGGAAAACGCGAATCCAGATTTTACCACCACGTTTAATTTTACGAGTCATCGCACGACGCGCTGCCTCGATTTGACGTGAAGTCATACGACCACGACCTGTCGCTTTTAGTGCGTACTCACCAAAGCTAACCTTGGAGCCACGAATGGCTAAACCACGGTTACGGCCGGTCTGGACTTTACGGAACTTGGTACGTTTTGGTAACAACATATCTCAATCCCCTTAAGAACGGCCTTTCTTCTTGCCAGTATTCTTAGCGCGTTCACGAACTTCTTCGATACCGCCCAGAATCTCACCTTTGAAGATCCAGACTTTAACGCCAATTACACCGTAAGTAGTGTGTGCTTCATACGTCGAGTAATCGATGTCCGCACGCAATGTATGCAATGGAACACGACCTTCGCGATACCACTCTGAACGAGCGATTTCAGCACCACCTAAACGACCGCCTACCTGAATCTTGATACCTTGTGCACCACCACGCATTGCGTTTTGAACTGCGCGCTTCATAGCACGACGGAACATAACGCGACGCTCTAGCTGGTTTGCAACACTTTGTGCTACTAGCTTGGCATCTAGATCTGGTTTACGAACTTCTTCAATATTGATGTGTACCGGAATACCCATCAACTCACTTACATCTTTACGCAGTACTTCTACGTCTTCGCCTTTTTTACCAATCACGATGCCCGGACGAGCAGTGTGAATAGTAACTTTGGCGCTTTGCGCAGGACGCTCAATAACGACCTTGCTCACTGAAGCCTTTTCAAGGCGCTTTTCGATCAAAGAACGAACAGCGATGTCAGCCAGCAGATTGTCTGCGTACTTGTCCTTACCGGCATACCAGACCGAATTATGGTCTTTGACGATACCTAGGCGGATACCGGTAGGATGAACTTTTTGACCCATCTGACCAACTCCTTATTCTGAAACTTTCACAGTGATGTGACAGGTACGTTTAAAGATACGATCCGCACGGCCTTTGGCGCGTGGGCGGATACGCTTCATAGTTGTACCTTCGTCAACGAACGCAGTAGAAACATGCAGTTCGTCAACATCAGCACCGTTATTGTGCTCAGCGTTGGCGATAGCAGACTCCAGAACCTTTTTAACAAGGTCCGCGCCTTTAGTAGTACTGAAGCTCAAAATTTCTAGAGCATCAGCAACGTTTCTTCCACGAATGGAATCAACCACTAGGCGACCTTTCTGCGCAGACAAGCGAGCACCACGTAATATAGCGGCTACTTCAGACATACTCTTCACCCCTTCTTAGCGCTTGGCTTTCTTATCCGCTACGTGACCTTTGTAAGTACGGGTCAGCGCGAATTCGCCGAGTTTATGACCAACCATGTCTTCAGTTACGAAAACAGGCACGTGTTGTTTGCCGTTATGAACGGCGATCGTCAATCCTACGAAATCCGGGAAAATCGTAGAACGGCGAGACCATGTCTTGATCGGACGCTTGTCGTTAGCCTCAAGAGCGGTCTCTACCTTTTTCATCAAGTGGTGGTCTATGAATGGACCTTTTTTTAATGAACGTGGCACAGTTCAATCCTCTCTAGTTATTTCGCAGAACGACGACGTACGATCAACTTATCGGTACGCTTATTCTTACGAGTCTTGTAACCCTTAGTAGGGACACCCCATGGAGTAACCGGATGACGACCACCGGAGGTACGACCTTCACCACCACCGTGAGGGTGATCGACAGGGTTCATTACCACACCGCGTACCGTCGGACGGATACCGCGCCAGCGAGATGCACCAGCTTTACCCAGCTCACGCAGGGAATGCTCAGAGTTACCAACTTCACCCAAAGTAGCGCGACAATCTGACAACACTTTACGCATTTCGCCTGAACGAAGACGCAGTGTGCAGTACGCACCCTCACGGGCAACCAGCTGAACCGATGCACCAGCAGAACGGGCAATCTGACCGCCTTTGCCTGGCTTCAATTCAACGTTGTGAATTGTGCTACCAACCGGCATGTTGCGCAGAGACATCGCGCTACCTGGTTTGATTGGAGCATCTTCACCCGAAACAACTGCTTCACCGGCAGACAAGCCTTTAGGAGCAAGAATGTAACGACGTTCACCATCTGCGTATAAAACGAGAGCGATGTTTGCGCTACGGTTCGGATCGTATTCCAGACGTTCTACAACACCCGGGATACCGTCTTTGTTACGTTTGAAATCAACAATACGGTAATGCTGCTTGTGACCACCACCGATATGACGGGTAGTGATACGACCGTTATTGTTACGGCCACCGCTTTTTGATTTCTTTTCTAGAAGAGCTGCGTGAGGTTTACCCTTGTGCAGTTCAGCGTTAACGACTTTAACCAGATGACGACGGCCAGCAGAAGTCGGTTTAGTTTTCACCAATGCCATGACTTAAGCTCCTTATTCCGCGTCAGCGAAGTCAATGTCCTGACCTTCGGCGAGACGAACATATGCTTTACGCACATCGTTACGTTTTCCCATGCCGCGGGCAGTACGTTTGGTTTTGCCTTTGATGTTTACTGTCTGTACCGAGCGAACTTTCACTTCGAACAGAGCTTCAACGGCTTTTTTGATTTCTGGCTTGGTCGCATCCGGAGCAACACGGAATACGTATTGACCAACTTTGTCTGCCAGAATAGTGGCTTTCTCAGAAATATGAGGAGCTACCAAAACTTTAAAGATACGTTCACGGTTCATGCGTAAGCCTCCTCAAGTTTCTTAAGGGCCGGCACAGTCACCAGGATCTTATCGAACGCGATCAGACTAACTGGATCGATATCTACTGCTTCGGTTACACCAACGTGTGGCACGTTGCGTGAAGCAAGGTAGAGTTTCTCATCCACGTCGTCAGATACGATCAGAACATTTGAAAGCTCAAGTTCATTCAACTTGGCAACAAATTCTTTTGTCTTGTGGCTAGCTACAGAGAAATCATCTGCCACAATCAAACGTTCCTGGCGAACCAGCTCAGATAGGATTGATTGCATCGCAGCGCGATACATCTTTTTGTTAACTTTCTGTTCAAAGCTACGAGGCTTAGCAGCAAAAGTAACACCACCTGAACGCCAGATCGGAGAGCTTGCAGTACCAGCACGTGCACGGCCAGTACCCTTTTGACGCCATGGCTTTTTGCCACCGCCAGCAACTTCCGAACGGGTTTTCTGAGCTTTAGTACCCTGACGAGCGCCTGCAAGATATGCAGTAACGATCTGGTGAACCAATGACTCATTAAATTCGCGGGCAAAAGTAGCGTCTGAAACAGCTACTGCAGTACCAGTATTAGTTTTAAGTTCCATTGCTTACCCCTTAGCCTTAACAGCTGGTTTAACAATTACTTCGGAACCAGTCGCACCTGGTACAGCACCCTTTACTAACAGGAGGTTGTTTTCTGCGTCTACACGCACAACCTGTAGGCCTTGAGTCGTAGTACGCTCAGAACCCATGTGACCTGCCATCTTTTTGCCTTTCCATACACGACCAGGGGTCTGACACTGGCCAATAGAACCAGGTGCACGGTGAGACAAAGAGTTACCATGAGTTGCGTCCTGCATGCTGAAGTTCCAACGCTTGATGCCGCCCTGGAAACCTTTACCTTTCGAGGTACCAGTAACGTCGATCATTTGACCATTCTCAAACTGTTCAACAGTAAGAGTCTGACCTGCTTCGAAAGCTTCTTCAGTACGAAACTCCATAAGACCAGTACCGGCTTCAACGTTTGCTTTCGCAAACTGACCCGCTGCTGGCTTAGAAACGCGAGATGCTTTCTTCTCGCCATAAGTAACCTGTATAGCACTGTAACCATCAACCTCAGGTGTCTTAACCTGAGTAACGCGGTTAGGCGTCATTTGAAGTACAGTTACAGCAACAGATTGACCTTCTTCAGTAAATACACGGGTCATGCCCGCTTTTTTACCGACAATACCAATTGCCATGTTAATTTCCTCTCGTGTACGGGGCTGATACCCGCTATGGCCGCCCTTATTTCAATAAAGATTACGGGCGTTACACAAGCCTTACGGACAATCCTTACGGATTAACCCAGGCTGATCTGAACTTCCACACCGGCAGCTAGATCAAGTTTCATCAGCGCATCTACAGTTTTCTCTGTAGGCTCGACGATGTCGAGCATGCGCTTGTGCGTACGGATTTCGTACTGGTCACGCGCGTCTTTGTTAACGTGCGGTGATACCAGAACGGTAAAACGCTCTTTACGAGTAGGTAGTGGTATAGGACCACGTACCTGAGCGCCCGTGCGCTTAGCCGTATCGACAATTTCCTGAGTCGAAGTATCGATCAGGCGATGGTCGAACGCCTTCAAACGGATACGGATTCGTTGGTTTTGCATACCAAACTCCAGTTAATGTGCTTGAGCTTGCGTTTCCCCCAGATAATAGGGGACGCGAATTGTATGCGAGTGTCCTAGCAAGGTCAACCAGATATGCAAGCATTTCTTAGGTTTCTGAGGATAAATTTTTCACACTTGCCGAGTGGCGGCACGGTGCGTAATGTTCAAGCAATCGATTACGCTGACTATCACCTTTACAACTGCAAGGATGACCTCGTGCCCAAACTATTCAATGCCTTTAATAACAAGACAATTTGGGTAACCGGTGCCTCCTCCGGCATTGGTGAACATCTTTGTTACGCATTAGATAAAGCCGGTGCTCGCTTGATTATGTCTGCCCGCCGAGAATCAGAACTTGAACGCGTCCGCCTTGCCTGCAACCACAGCGATAAACATCTTATTTGCATCATGGATATGCAGGACGTCGACTCAATCAAGCCGACCGTGAACGATGTCCTCAGCAAAGTAGGTGATATCCACATCCTTATTAATAATGCCGGCATTACCCAGCGCGGTAGGGTTGAAGACTTGGATTTCAGCGTGTACCGCCGTGTCCTGGAGGTAAATTATTTTGCCAAAGTGGCACTCACACAAGCCCTACTGCCACACATGCAACAACGCCAATCTGGTCAGGTTGTTGCCATTTCAAGCATTGCCGGATTAGTGGGAGTGGCTTATCGCTCTGCGTATAGCTCATCCAAAGCAGCCATCATTGGATTTATGGACGCACTCCGAGCTGAAGTTTCCGACCAAGGGATCAGCGTTACGACAATATGCCCCGGATTTGTTCAAACTAATATTGTTGACACCGCAAAGCGTGAAGGCACTGCCAAAGCAGACGCGGATGATTCGATGATTACTGGAGGCATGAGTGCCGACGACGCGGTTGAAAAAATACTACTCGCCATTGCCAAGAAACAAGCCCAAGTAAATGTCGCCACTGGCGCCGAACGATTTGCGCCTTATATTCAACGTTATTTCCCAAGGCTCATGTACCGGATCATGTTTAAAGTCCGCATCAAACCCTGATAATTGCCTTATATCAAAGGCACAAAAAAGCCCGCTCGAAGCGGGCTTTTTTCGTAGTGGAGATTCTTTACCTAGGTATCGAACTCCTCCTACAAGTTATTGATTAAGACTCGGTCTTAAGCAACAACCTTAGCTACAACACCAGCACCAACAGTACGGCCACCTT
>NVWL01000067.1 GCA_002733645.1 Oceanobacter sp. | reverse complement strand
GCCAATTGAGCGAAGCGAAAGAACTTGGGTTTGAAATCAGGAGCTTGCGACGACGGCCCGGAGGGCATCAGTAATCCTCCCGAGCGCACCACTTAGGCTATTCTGTTAGAAATCATCAAATTCACTTAGTCATCCTTTTATTTAAGTTTTCTTAAAGAAATTATTCTTTTTTCTTTATTTGAAAATCATCTCAAGTTATCAAGTTGATAATTTTGTCATTAATAAACATCAGCTCCCCCATTAACGCCAACACTGTTTTTTTGTCTAACATCAGCTGCTTTTCCGCTCCTCCTTTTTCTGCTTATGACATTTGTCACTAATTTCTGCAAGGCCGTAAAGATAGTCTGGCTATTAGAGGATTCTTTTATTCTTAAAGTCATTTTTATTTTGATGATTCGATAAAAGTATCTTTTGCCGATATTCGTTCTTGATTGTTTTCGAAGAAATTCACTTTCTAGAGCTTTTAGAAAAATAAAAATGATTAACGAAATCAGCAAGGTAGATATCTAGCTCGGTGGTAAGGGTGTGTGTTGGATATTGATGCTGATGTCGATCTTAATAAGGACAAAGGAATGAGAAGGTCATATCGCAGCTTAGTATTCAGCTTACTACTACTTCCGACATTGCAGTTAAACGCGCTTGAGGCGATTACTGATCGCGAGATGGCAGAGGTTGCGGGTCAGGCATTTATTTCTGTCGATGCGTCTTCCTATTCTGAAGGCGGTGAAACGTGGGACTTCCGTAAAATTAACCTAGGTTTGGATATTCAAACCTTGTTAACTGCTGAGGAGCTAGTTGTTGGCGAATTTGATCGTTCATTTCAAGATGGTGATGGCACGGCGCCGATGATCGTTGAAGGTAGCGATGGAACCACCCGCACTGTTGATTATCAATATGACGCAAACGGCGAAGTCGCAGTGCCTTCGGCAGATCTAATTCTGGAAAATTTTGCTCTTGGTGCAGTTAATGATCCGTACTCTGCTAACCCAACCGTTGATCCTTTTCGTATTCGTGATCCATATATTGAGTTGGCTTATAAAGACGATGATCAAGGCATCCGCCAAATTGTCGGTTTCCGTTTGGGCTTTGGCCAATCACAAGGCTATTTGTCCGCTGACTTGTTATCAGTGACAGGTAACTTTGAAGCCAACGTGACAGGCATAGGCCAAGATGCCTATGACAGTGCTTGTAGCGGCCCTAACCCTACGGGTACAGCCATTCAATGTGGCCTGCTTTCATTTGCTAGAAACTCGGTTATTTTTTCTCCGATTCAGTTATTGGATGGCTATTCTGGTAATGCGCTACCAGAAGGCACCAATGAAGACGTAGGTTACATTAAGCGGGCTAGCTGGGCAGGTGTCCCAACCGGAGGCTATTTTGACACTAACGGCGCATTAGGATTAATCCTGCCGTTACTTACGGCGAATGAATGTGAAATTAGTGGGGTAAAAAGCTGTTTGAAAATGGATATTTACCAGTCCATTTATTTGGGTACGCCGGAAGAGCAACGGGAAGAAGGAGCAACATTCCAAGAGACGGCTGCTCGAGGCATGTTTGTGTCGTTGCAATCTGAAGCCGTGCCTTGGAAAGATAACTCAGGTTTAACCACCGATGGCCGTGTTTATACAGAGCGAGGTGCATTTTTTAACTCCGCGGCTTATGCGGATATTGATGGGAATAAACGCTATCCGCTGTCTCTTGATCTTTATGGTGGTCTGGCTGGCACGCCTCGGGTTGCAACGTGTGTTGGCCGGATCAAGGGGTGTTAATAATGAAAATAATAATATTAGGTTTTTTATTCGTTAGTGTTGGTTGTTTGGCTGAGTTAAAAAACATGTCTGATATGGAGCTTTCCACGACAACAGGAGACGGGCTCGGGTTTGCTTTACAGGATTTCGCTTTCTCAACAGAAGATGCAAACGTCACTTTAACGGGCATTGAAAATAGCAATAATGAAGAGATATTGGTTCAGTGGACTGATTATTATATTTATGGCGAAGGCAGTGAATACGGTAGCCAAAAGGTATTAACTGATGTTGGTAGTTATCTGCACCCTTGGGTGTTCCAAACCGTTCGCGGGGGATCTGCACCTGAGTATATGGCCATTGGTGATGATGTGGCTTTGCTCGAACTGAAAGCCGACGCCTACTCAAATCCATTGCAGAACTCGACAGACTTTATCCTTCATTCACGCTACCAAGGGTGTATCTGGGGGCATGATGGCTGTGGCAGCGCCGCATCAGATTCACCTTTTGATGCGGTGGTGGCAATGGATGATCAATTGTCGGAGTACAACAGTGAGTTTACTTCGTTGATAGATATTTATGATGATCAATATGGAGCTGTGGTATCGTCCACATTACTCGCAGAAGCTGAAGCGGCTCAAAGTACAGGTGGGGTTGTGTTTGAGCAGCAGCAGGTGATTGCCGAGAAGCAAACTATTCTGGCGCAAGTTATTAGTAACTATGAGGCTGCTAATCCTGGTGAGTATTCTTCTGCGAAGCAAATCGCGGGTGAGGAATATCAGACCACTCTTGATTTATACAGTGAAACGGACCAGTCCGTGGAATTAGGTGAAAAATACATCTGTATTCCTTGGTGTACCGGCGCAAAGCGAGATTACAACAATCAAGTAGATGCATGGGAAGACGCTACATCGGTGGTTGCCGATATCGAAGGGAATTGGGAGGATGAAAATTTGGAGCTTGCATTAGCCAATCGAGAATTAGGCGAAGTTCTTATCGGCGAAGACAGCAAAGACGCCACGGGTCGAACATTAGCTGAACGTATTGCTGATTCTGATCGATTTCAAATCCTGTGTGGTGAATCCGCCAACGATGATGAGTGTGCTAATGGCTTAATTGTAAAACGCAGCGAAGAGCGCAGTGTGGTGAACGATATTGCTGTGTCATTAGATGGCGGACAAGCAAGACGCGCGGGTATGGACATCGGATCAAGGTTTCGTTTTGAAGTCATTAATGAAAATCAAAACACCGGTGAAATTACACGCGAGGAAGATTACTTATCGTTTGAACTACGAGGCGTTTATGTTGATGGATCATATTTTCGTTTATGGTCTCGGGAAAACGCTGACACCGGTTACGATGAATTAAATGGTGAAATTAGTCTGCGCTTTTTTGCTAAGCAATACGCTATTTCCGCCTGTGGTAGTGAGTGTGAAATTGAACGAGGTGACAGTCAATCTGTGATTAATCAAAAAGTGGCACTGCGCGATAGCACAGCATTAAAACTGAATAATTATTTGTATGACCTACACCTTGGTTATGGTGAAGTGCAGCCGTTGAAGTTTAATGTCACTCCGGATGGGAACTTTGTGATTGAGCTACCATTCCCTGATTTTGATACAACAGGCCAGCCGCGTACGGTGGAAAATGTTCGCGGATTTTTTAATGATTATTACGATAATGCGCCTACAAGCAATTTAATTATTGGCGAAGTACAGTTGGGGGCAGTACCGGAGAATGGTCCTAATTTAGGGAATCTTGGCGGAACTCGTGCTGTTGGTTTACGGGCTCAGTATCTAAGAATTGAGAGTTACGATATTAATTAACTGGTTCATTTTGGTTTTGATCGGGCTCCATAAAAGCAATCAGTGCGTCTGCGTCGTCAGGGGTAAAGCACTGAATGTTGTGGCGTAATAATAACGCGACGGTGACACCGTTGCCCTCCGTGAGTTGGCGCGTAAAACTGCCATCGTAAATTAAACCTTTACCACACGACGGGGAGCGAGCGGCAAGTAAGGCGGCGTTAATCCCTTCGCGTTGAGTGGTGGCGAGTGTCGCTTGAGCTCCAAGAATAAACTGGTCAGTGACACTGGTCTGATCCGCAGTTTCTACCTGGCCCAGACCATCCAGTACCTTATCCCCGTCTGCATTAATGATTTCAGCGGCAGGTCTCGGCGTCGGTAGTCCCCCTAAACTTTCTGGGCATACAGGTACTAAGCGTCCTTCAGCTTGCCAGCGTTGTAGCCAGTGTTCTAAGTGTTGCACTTTATTGGTGTTGGTTGCGCCGTCATAACGTACCGGCTGGCCAATCAAACATGCGCTTACCAGTAAACGTTTTGGTGCTGTCATGGTTTTTTCTTCAGTAAAAAATGTACATAACGGCCAAGGCGACGATAGGGCTCTTGTAGACCCACTTCTAAATCTGAGGTATTCACGACGTCTTGGCCAATACGCTCACGAATTTTTTGATGCATATGATCGTGAACGCAACGAATACCGCGCCAGCGTATGAGTTCAAAGCCTAAGTTTTCGAGTGCTGCTTGAATCGCATCAGGATCAAGTGGGTGTTGCGGTGCATTCCCTTCTTTGCGTAAGCGCGGGTTGGACTCTTTCGGCGCATGGGTGCGGCCATTCATTATTTGTCGCCACTGATGGCCATGTAGGTTGTAAAACATCAGTGATAGAACACCACCTGCTTTCACTTTTTCAGCTAATAAGGGTAGCGCTTCAAACGGATTTTCGAGCCACTCAAGGACGGCGTGGTTTAATACGATGTCGTAGGTATCAGGAAATGTTTCCGCGGCGTCTTGAAGGCTGCAACGCTGTGCCGTCAGTGTTAAGTTCGCGGCAGCGAATTGATCCCGAGCCAGCTTCAGCATTTCATCTGAAATGTCGCACAAACTTACCTTCGCACCTTGCTCAGCGAGAGTTAGACTAAACTGCCCTTGGCCACCGCCAATGTCCAATACTGAAGCCTTGTTAATCGGGGTGTGCATGACGGACTGACAATCAGCGAAATCTTGTTTTAATGCCAGCAGACGTAACTTACCTCGTGGTGTGGCGTAGATAGTTCGGCTGAAGCGCGCGGCGAGGTCGTCAAAATTACGATCCTGCAGGCTGATACTGGTACTGGTAGTAGCCAGGTCGGTTGAGTTGTTTTTGGTGCTTTTAGTCATGATGCAATTCCCTGATATCGGGCGATTCTACGCGACTCTTTCGAGGCGATGAAGTTTCTTTGAGCACACGGAAGTCTGACTTGCTGTGATCAAGCCTTGAGCTAGACTTAAACGATAATTGTCGCTCAGGAATGCTCCTTACTAATATGTCTGTTACTAACGCCAGTTGTCCGGCTGGGGAGTCGACTTGTCCTTACATTGGAGAAGTTCAGGAGCTTCGTCAGCAGGTGATTACAGATCCCTTAACGGGATTATTCAATGTACGTCACTTTCGTGCCAGCCTAGATCATGAATTAGAGCGTACGCGTCGTACTGGCATGGTGACGGCCTTGATCATGATTGATCTTGATCATTTTAAGCGCATTAACGATGAGTACGGCCATGAGAACGGCAATCGGGTGTTAGAAGCTGTGGCTGAATTATTGAATCAGCAAACACGGCGTCTCGATATTTGTTGCCGTTACGGTGGTGAAGAGTTTGCTGTGATCCTGCCTTCAACCGAGTTAATGTTGGCGAAGCAGGTGGCGGAGCGTTTTCGTCAAGCGCTTGAGAGTATGAGTATTGAGCTATCCGAGGGGCATATTCAAGTCACAGCGAGTTTGGGTATTGCGATGGCCGATCAACGGCAGGAAATCACAGGGAAAGCATTAGTGGCTTTGGCGGACGCTTGCTTATATGAATCAAAATCTCAAGGGCGAAACCGCGTTACGGTACACCTGCCTAAGCCATCAGAGAGTCGTGTTAGTGCCGATGAAAAAGACGCTCTACGTAATTTGTTTTCTAATGATTAACACACCATCAACACGTTATTTATTAGTGTAATACGATGATGTACGTCCTATTTTCACAGTGTTTTCCGGTACTGTGCTGGTGTTTTTTCATGCCACTTTTTGAAAGCTCGAATAAACGCTGCAGCTTCGGTATAACCGAGTTTTCCCGCAATTTTCTCAACACTGTCTTCAGTGTTTTCTAATAAATGACAGGCCTTGGCCGAACGCACGTTATCCAGTAATTGCTGAAACGTAGTGCCTTCTTCTTTCAACTGGCGACGAAAACTACGCTCACTGGTGCTGAAGGTTTCAGCACATTCGGTAATAGACGGATAGCAGTCACGAAACATGTTCAAGTATTTTTCAACACGGCTGCAGAGGTTATTATTTTCTGGCTGACGACGCTGTTTGAGTAACTCATCGCACTGTTGTTGGTGCAGCGCTTGTGCGGTGGGGTTCGCACTGGGCAGTGGCTTATTCAGCAACTCTTTTGGAATGACAAAACGCGCGACTTCCGTTCCAAACTCAACAGGGCAGCCAAAACTATCGCGGTAATATTGCGCTTCAAAGGGTTCAGGGTAAGGAATACATATTTTTTCTGGCTTTGAGGTTTGCCCTAATAACGCTTGCATCATATTTAAAAACTGAAATGTCCCGGCGACATCACGATCAATGATAAAGCGGTGTAATTCTTCCGGCACATGGTAAGGATGCAGCACCAGAGAGGCAGTCTCGCCTTCAAGCTCAAAATCCAATCGGCTGAATAAGTAGCTCAACTCTTGATACTTCACACCTAACTGAATGCCGTCGTATACCGTGCTGCATGCCATCAGCATCATGGCAAAAGCACCATAGGCAGATAGCCCAAAGGTACTTCCCAGTTTAATTGCAGCTAACGGATCATGACGTAGGTCAATATATAGATCAGAAAGTACGGCGAGTTCATCCGCCTGAGAAATCACGGCATTAGCATCGATTTGATCCGGGTTGATACCGTTGCGGGCCAGTGCTGGTGCAGGGTCGATCCCATATTTCTTATGGATCTGCTCGGCGGTAAAACTGAGTGCAAGGATAGATCGTAGCGTCATAGTGGCCGAAATTGTTAATTCTAGAGAAGATCCTGACATGGTGGCACATGTCGGGCTGTCGGTACATTAGGTTCCATAATAACGCGATGGAGCAGAAAACGATGAAAGAATTTAATAGCACTCTGCCAAAGTATACGGACACAGTGATTATCGGTGCCGGTTTGGGCGGCATTGGTATGGGGATTGGCCTGCAGAAAGCAGGTTTGAGCGATTATATTATTATCGAAAAATCCACCGAAGTGGGCGGCACATGGCGTGATAATTCTTATCCGGGCTGTGCGTGTGATGTGCAATCGCACCTTTATTCATACTCTTTTACGGATAAATCTGATTGGAGCAAGCGTTACGCGCCGTGGAATGAAATTCAAGATTACATTTTGGGCACTGTGTCTGAGTACAACGTGCGTCCGAATGTACGTTTCGGACTAGAGGTTAACAGTGCGGTATTTGATGAAAAATCCGCGACGTGGACCGTTGGCACGATGGATGGCCAGACCATTCAATGTCGTTATTTTGTGCTGGCAACCGGCCCATTGCATGTGCCTCAGTTCCCGAAAATTAAAGGCCTTGAGTCATTCAAAGGTAAAGTGATGCACTCGGCGCAGTGGGATCACAACTACGATTTGCGCGGTAAAAAAGTGGCTTCTATTGGCACGGGTGGCAGTGCGATTCAGTACGTTCCAGAAATTGCCCCAGAAGTTGAGCACATTGATGTGTATCAGCGCACGGCCGCTTGGGTGATTCCACGTGACGAGCGCCCATACAGTGCAGCCAGCAAGTGGATATTTAAAAATATTCCATCGTTGCGTCGTTTATATCGTTCACGTTTGTACTTCACCAATGAAATGCGGGTCTGGCCGATCTTTAATGAGACCTTAGCCAAAGGCGTTGAGTTTTTAGCCAAGCGCTTTATTAACATGCAGGTAAAAGATCCTGAAACACGCGCTAAATTAACCCCGGATTACACCATTGGCTGTAAGCGTATTTTGATCTCCAATAAGTGGTACAAAACCTTCAATCGTAAAAATGTAGGTTTAGTGACGGACGGTATTCAAGAAATTCGTGAAAACAGCATTGTCGATAAAAACGGTGTTGAGCGTGAATGCGACACCATTATTTTAGGTACCGGATTTATCGTTGATCCACGTGGTTACATGGATAAATTCAATCTGAAAGGTTTACCGGGCCGCGATATTTTGGTTGATTGGAAAGACGGTGCCGAAGCTTACTTAGGCAATACCGTGACGGGTTATCCGAATATGTTCCAGCTGGTTGGCCCTAACTCCGGCTTAGGCCACAACTCCATCATCTTTATGATCGAAGCGCAGATTCATTACATCCTAGAATCTATGAAAGAAGCGAAAGCGCGCGGGGTTGATTACTTAAATGTGAAAAAATCAGCTCAGGACGACTACAATAATGAAATTCAAGAACGCATCAAAGGTTCGGTATGGACATCAGGCTGCTCTAGCTGGTACCAGCAGGACGACGGTAAGAACTTTGTACTGTGGCCTTATTCAACGTTAGCCTTCTGGCGTCGCAATAAAAACGTCATTACGTCCCATTACGACTGGGTAAAAATTGAAGCTCAACCAGCGTCATCAAATAACGCATCTGCTAGTAAGAAAGACACTGGCGATGCAATAAGCAAGGCGGACAGCAAAGCAACATCGGCCAAAGGATCGTCTGCTAAAACAGAGAATCCAGAAGTCATTGCTTAAATCAGGTTAGTCATACGGTAAGTACCCCTTACCATTTGCGGCGCATTAGCGCCGCTTTTTTATGTCTGCCATTATGTCATTGGCACTCACATTTCTTGGCGGGGTTGTCGTTTCAGCAGTCTTAATGAGCGAACACAGGGCTGAATTAATTGGAGTACTTATGCCTATAGTTTTTGCTTCTTTAACCACCGCACCATTGATGAAATCAATCTCGGTTTGACGTCCTTTATTTAAATCTTCCCACATGGATGAGCGTGCTTCTGGGTCAATTTCTAACATGCTCGACGCTAAACGAGTGAATAAGAAATCAGGTACGCTAATTAAACGCGGCAGCCAAGCTGCTGGCAATTTAGTTAATTTCGGTAGAGTCAATTGTTTGGCCTGAGTCACTTGTAATAACTCGCTCATCGCTCCGCTGAGTACTTTACGGTATGCATGAGTGCCTAATTCTTGTTTGAGAGGAAGATTGCTTAACGCATTAATGGCGTTGTTTAAATTTAGTTGCAGCTTGGCCCAGCGTACCGCTTCAAACTCATTGGTTTGCTTAAATGTGACCTCAATCTTTGCAAAAGCTTCGGCTAATACTTTTGTGAAACCACACGGCTCACAAATTATGTCACCCTCTGTACCTCTATGAAATCGCCCCTTACCTAAAGGCGCGACATTAAAACCAACAATGCCTCGTATTATCGGGTTCGTCAGGCCTAATAATGGTTGTTCACTGCCAATACCATTTTGTAGGCATAATACTGGGGTAGCTACCTGAGAGAACTCTTTTATCTGCTCGGCTGCCGTTGAGACACCAAGACACTTTACGGTCAAAATAATGAAGTCCGCTTCGGCGAGAACGCTGGCACTCGTCGTCACTTTGGCTGAAGAGACAGAATGAGCGTTACCAAGATAGTCCGTGAGCGTTAACTGACCAACGCTGGCGAGGTCATCCAATAGACGCTCACGGCCTATTAGCGTGACATCCATCCCTGAGTGAGCCAGCGCGCCTCCTAGATAACAACCGATGGCACCTGCGCCCAGAATAACTATTTTCATGTGTGTAAATTCATCGTCTGTTTTTATTCTTTGGTTTTAGCTAGCCAGCGATCGAGTGAATTTGCAAAGGCCTGTTTGTCTTTGTCCGAAAAAGCCGCAGGCCCGCCGCTTTGCACGCCAGAAGAGCGAAGCGTGTCCATAAAATCACGCATATTCAATTTTTGGCGGATTGTTTGCGGGTTATAGCGCTCGCCACGATTGTCGATGACGTCTACCTTGTTTTCCATGACTTCAGCGGCCAATGGAATATCTTGGGTGACCAGTAGATCATGCTCTACAGCACGTTGCGCAATATAGTTGTCAGCAACGTCAAATCCCGGTTCGACTTGCAGCGCTTTGATATTCGGGCAGGGAGTAACCGGAACCCGATGGTTAGCGACAAACATGGTCAGGATGCCCGTTCGTACGGCGGCACGGCAGATAACTTCACGTATGGCTTTGGGGGTGGCGTCGGCATCGACCCAAATAGTTGGCATAGGTAAATTGGCTCAATGTTCGTAGTCTTGGATTGGTTGTCTATTATGAATAGATGCTCACTGACGGCAAGAACCTCGTTCAAGGGATATCATTATTTTCACCGAAACTTGTTCGATTTCCACCTGTTGCCTACCTCTCTACTGGGTGAATATAGATAAAACGACCAACACATACTCTTCGGTTTGATCTGTAAACCGAGATGAGGAGAACGTTATGACCGCCGAAATAAGCATGCAAAACCCAGAGATCAAACCGCGCCATATGTCGATGCCGTTTGAGAATATTGATACACCGTATTTCTTCAATGATAACGCCTTATTGTCTGCGTTCTTTTCTGCGTTATCCTCGACGTTTCCAGCTGGTGAGGGTGAGTTTATTGCGTCGGTGCGTTTGTATCGAGATAAGGTTCAAAGCGATAAGCTAAAAGATGAAATTCGTGGTTTTATCGGGCAAGAAGGGCACCACAGCCGTCAGCATCAGCGCGCTAACGAAATTTTACGTGATCTAGGTTTTGATGCCGTTAAGCTGGATAAAGACTTGGAAGGCTATATCAAGCGCCATGTGGAAAATCGCTCAGACAAGTTTCGTTTGGCCATGACCGTCTGCATGGAGCACTTAACCGCTATTCTGGCGGAACACCTACTGACGTATCCTGAAACGTTGGAATCGTTGGCCGAACCGGTGCAAGATTTGTTGTACTGGCACGCCGTTGAAGAGATTGAGCATAAGTCGGTTGCGTTCGATACTTTCATGAGTATTGAGGGCGATCAAAAATACCTGCGCTGGTGTCAGGTTTACGCCACGCTGTTCTTCTTCCACCGCATAGGCTGGTACACTATCAAGTTATTATGGTGGCAGAAAAAAATGCCATCGTGGAAAGATTTCAAGGGCTTCTGGCGCTTTATGACGGGTAAAAAAGGCATGTTTACCGGCGTTCAGAAAAACTACTTTGATTGGTTCAAAGTGGGCTTCCACCCATGGGATCATGACAATGCTGACTTGATTGAACGTTGGAAAACCGAATTCTATCGCGAAGATCAAGATATTGGCGCTCAAAAAGCCAAAGCTAAGGCTGAAGCACCTGCGGCCTAACCGGCTGGTGTAAGCAAAAAATGAATGAAATTGAATGGTCACCTAAAAGGTGGCCATTTTATTTTCTATTTAGACGCCCTCTGAGAGGAGGTTCCTCCTATTTTGGCATAATAGCCCTTGTCTTTAGGGCTCGACCTTTCTATCGTAAACATCATTCATGTTTTGAAGTACTACCAAAAATAATTTTGTCCAAGGAGACGCTGAATGCAAGGTCTAATGATGGATCGCCCGCTGCTTATTTCCTCATTATTACAGCACGCGGAAGCGACGCACCCAAACACTGAAATTGTTAGCCGTCGTTGTGAAGGGGATATTCATCGCTACACAATGAAAGATGCCGCTAAGCGCGCTCGAAAAGTGGCTAATTTGTTATCTCGCTTGGGCATTAACGATGGCGATCGCGTCGCGACGTTAGCTTGGAACAACTATCGCCATTTTGAGCTGTATTACGGCATCTCAGGCTATGGTGCCGTATTGCACACCATCAACCCGCGCTTATTTGCTGAGCAGTTGGTGTACATCGTTAACCACGCGGAAGACCGTTTTATTTTCGTCGACCTGACTTTTGTTCCGCTACTTGAAGCCATCTTGCCGCATATAGGTAATGTTGAAGGTTTCATTATTTTGGCTGACGAAGACAAGATGCCAGAAACTAAGCTCCCGAACGTGCATTGTTATGAAACTCTACTCGCAGCAGAATCTGATGAGTTTGAATGGCCAGAGTTTGATGAGCGCAAAGGCGCGAGCATGTGTTACACCTCAGGCACGACAGGGAACCCTAAAGGCGTTCTATATTCTCATCGCTCGACCTGTTTGCACGCACAAGGGTCTGTAGGTGCTGAAGTGATGGGCTTGTCTTCATCGTCTTGTTTCTTGCCGGTTGTGCCTATGTTCCATGTGAACGCTTGGGGAACGCCGTATTCTGCCTGTATCACTGGCGCTAAGCAGGTCTTCCCTGGCCCAGGTATGGACGGTGCCTCTTTATGGGAGTTGATCGAAGCTGAACAACCAGATTTATTGTTAGGTGTACCGACGGTTTGGCTGATGCTGCTCAACCATATGGATAGCATTGGTAAAAAGCTTGAGTCGGTCACTAACGTCATCGTTGGTGGTGCCGCAGCACCATTGCAGATGATTAAAGACTTTGATCAAAAACACGATGCCTTCTTGATTCACGCCTGGGGTATGACTGAAACCAGCCCAATCGGTACCATTAATGCGTTTAACGGCATTATGGCTGCGCTCCCTAAAGAAGAGCGTTACTTGCTGCAGCAGAAGCAAGGTCGTCCGGTGTCAGGGGTTGAAATCAAAATTATTGATGATGCAGGTACTGAGCTACCACGTGATGGCAAAACTTTTGGTCGCCTGATGATTCGTGGCCCTTGGGTGGTGAGTGGTTATTACAATAACGACGATGTATCGAGCTTTGAAAACGGCTGGTTCGACACAGGTGATGTTGCCACCATTGATGAAAACTCTTACATGAACATCGTTGACCGTTCGAAAGATGTGATCAAATCGGGTGGTGAATGGATCAGTTCTATTGATCTTGAAAACACCGCTGTTGGTCATCCAGGTCTAGCGGAATGTTGCGTGATTGGTGCGCGTCACCCTAAGTGGGATGAGCGTCCAATTTTGTTGGTAATTAAAAACGAAGGCGCAGATGTTGATGAGAAAAGCGTACTGGATTACCTCGAAGGAAAAATCGTTAAGTGGTGGACTCCTGATGCCGTTATTTTTGTAGATTCTTTACCCCACACGGCAACGGGTAAATTACTGAAGATTAACCTGCGTAAAGAGTACGAAAATTACCTTATTGATAACGCTTAAATTATAATTAGCGGTTATTAAAAGGCCGGTATAGCTCGTGTGTTTATCACGAGCTATCCCTTTACTGTCCCGCAGCTTGTGAGTGATATTCGTTATTCCAAACTGTTCAATTTATTTAAAGCTCATTTCTTAAACTAAATTCTCAAACTCAACTCCCTTTCGGGGCTCCGCCCCCGGCCCCATGCAAGGAGAGGTTTCTCCTTACGATCCTCTCTTCTCGGCGCATCCGGCTTCATCC
>NVWL01000025.1 GCA_002733645.1 Oceanobacter sp. | reverse complement strand
TTGCCGATCAGCGCCAGCACCGCCTGCGCGTCCGCATCGGCGCGGGCAAAGCGGGTATAGCCGAGCATGGGTTCGCTGCCGTCGCTGAGGCATTCCACGGCGAACAGCGGGCGTTCGCCCGGCTTGCCATAAAGATTCGTGCGGTTGGTTTCAATGTTATCTGAGTATCCAAACTGCCCACAGGGACCAGCAGCACTCCTGGTACTTCATACGTCGGTAATGATGAACCACAGTGCTTGCAGAAGCTCTTACAGTGCCGAGTCTCTGGTAGATGGTATGTTGTAATATCATCCTCGCCGGATACCCACGTTAATATTGCTTCCCGCGAAAATAGGTTCGCGGCGTGTGCAGCGCCAGTGTCTTTCTGACAATAAGTACAATGGCAAAGGTAAAAGCTGTCGAACTCACCATCCACTGTGTACTTCACAGCACCACAGAGGCAAGAGCCTTTAGAATCAGTCATACACCCTATCCTTACTTAAAAACCAATAAGTACTACTCATCCTTACGATGTTAAAGCCTTCATCTTGAGACGGCTCAGAAAAGTAACGGTTAACCACAGGCTTAATCAGATTAGCGTACTTAACGAAGCCCTCTACGCTTCGGATCTGATCCGGATAGAAGTCACTCAGCTATGTACCCTCAGAGAAGAGCACCGCAGAGCGTGATGAGGTGTCTACTTTATTGGAGGAGTCTCCAGCGGGGCAAGATCATTGTCCGGCAACAGCGGCTTGTTATGCATTAGTTCCAAGATACGCCTCAAGCTTTTCAGGGATGTATGGCCAAAACACCTTCCAACTTTCTGGCTTGGGGTAGCGCGCCTTGTACCCTTCTCTTTCTCCCTCATTAAGCCTGCCGTACCAGTCTACGAACTGATACCAGTATTCTTCGCCAGGCCCCATACGCCAACCCATAGACCCCAACGGTATTTCCGGATATTGAAGCCATGGAGGCAGCATTTCTTCATCCATAGAGCCAACCTCCTGTGTTAATCAGCGCGGCATAACGCCTCAAACAGTAGTTCATTTACTGCTTTGACTTGTTATAAGTTTTCCTTCTTCCAATGTTTAAAAGCATTGTCGATTTCAGCAGCTACTTTATCGTAAGTTTCCCAATTACTAGGAATCTCATAGATATTCTCAAACTCATCATTTGGATCCGCAGCTTCTGCATACAGCCCAAAGTAACTTTCTTCAAAAAATGATACCGCGAAGTTATTCCCAACATCATTTAAGTCTTCATCAGTGAATTTTCCGTCGCAATTATTTCTAAAGAACTCGGCCGGTGTTAGTTGTCTAGCTCTCAACTTATCTATCTCTTCAGACCACTCTTCAGTATGGAGCTGCCCCGCCAAGCCATTTAGCATTGCCCATGCAACGAAAGTTCCAGTATGCGTGAATCCATTTATTTCTGGTAGCTCTCCAAAATCATCTGTTCCATAGTGCCACGAAGCGTCGTCGTACTTCATAAATTCCTCTTTTACTTATAACGCCCGGCCTTTGGGCGCGTGCTTTTTACGCGTCCCGCCACGCTTTTCAGTGGCCTCAAGGCCGCTTGTTAGAGTGCATCATCTCATTTCTACAAATAGCTTTTTCAACTGCCCATTTAAGTCCGTCAACTCGAGAGTCCAAAAGCAATCACCTTTACATAGGGCCTTCAGTTCTTGCGCAAAGTTTCGATTGACAATTAAAATACTCGGCAAAAAATGTGGCTCAAAGAGTTTTAGTCCAGGTCTAATACGAGAGCTATCTAGAAAGACGTGCTGAACTTGATACTGAGTATATATTTTCTGCCTATTCCCTTCATAGTTTGCATACTCATAAATAAGCTCTTCGGAGAGTTCTAGCTCCTGTGCAGTATCTTTCAAACTAACTACCTTTCTATTTTCATGCCTGCCTCTAAAAGCGACGGACATTTCATCTTTAATGCAATCAATTCGTGTTATACACTTCACCGCCCAATACTTCTCTACTGTAGGGCCACCATCTCGATTTAAAGTTTTAATGGGAAACGAATCAAACTCCGCTCCGCTTCTTTCGAGAAGAAATTCTTTTATATCTTTTGTAACAACAAAGAATTCTTCCATGTGGGTAAAACTCCCCCCACCAGGGCCAGAACGAGGAAAAGTAAAAGTCAATCCTTCGATAGACTTAGAAAGTCTCATTTTCCAGCATTTTTCAAATATTGGGGCATCGGCACCTATTCCGTAGCCAATTCGCAAAATATTCAAGTCAGGTCGAGCGCCTAATGGCCCACTAACTCTTAAGGAATGACCATATTGGGATGGAACCAGCGCAACATAATCTCTATGACTCATGAAAGCTCTCTAACGCCTGCCAGCAATGGCGAGTGAAACGAGTCCAGCCAGCTTGCTGGCGAATTGGCTGGCTTTGTTAGGTATCATTCCATTTCGTCCAGAACTTCTTTTGCTGTAACAACATAATGAGTAAGGCTTTGCATTCGCTTCAAAGACTTCCTGATTTCATGAATGTGCTTATTAATCTGTTGATTTACACCTTCAATATTCTGAGCAAGAAATTCTTTTGGCTCTTTATGATGAATAGAAGCCATTACATATGTCATAGCTTCTAATTTTTCCTTAGTTTGTCTTGGAGCCCTAATTCTAGGGTTGGGCATACCACTAATAGTATGATGTAAGGACATGTCATTTTCATCTTCTAGAGAAGCAACAACAACTCCGTCATTTTCTTCTAGTAGAAATTTCAGCTGCATATTTTTAGTACTCATAAGCTACCTGACACATAACGCCCAGCTCACCGCGCGGAGTAATGTTGGCGACTTTACTGCATGTTTTTGCAGGAAAGGTGCAAACATTATGGAGTCCGGTGGAGCTGTTTGTTATGTTTTTATACATTGTTCCACTCACTTGCTACTAGCTCTTCATAGTCCTCTGGTTCGTCATCGATGTCTACGCCTTGCCACACATTATTGGACTTTAGATATACTTTTTGACGGTATGCGTATTTTGTAATTATGTGCTCGATTGATTCGCTGAGTTGATCTAAGTTTCTCCAAACATTACCGCAACTACCACAACCATAAAACTTAGAGTTTGAGCTTTCTTCAACCTCTGAAACCCAGCCATAGCACGTTTCATTAGGGCACCTTAACTCTTCAAACATATCTCAATCCATGATGATCTTTAAGAACATAACGCCTAGCACAACGGCGTAGTGATATTGGCGACCTTTGTGCGTTCCCTTGCGCAAAAGGTGCCAATATTACGGAGTCCGTTGGTGCTACTGGTTATGTGACTGTTGCAGTTTAAACTTGATACTTGCTGCTGTTCTTTTTGATCTCGGTCTTGCTTTTGATCGGTAATAGCAAAAAAACCTGCCATTGCGATTTGCACGCTTAGAAGCAAATAAACAGGGCCATAAATATATGCTCTGATACGGTTAGAGTAGTGCTTGGTTAATTCTTGAAATCCGTACATGCCAACCCAGACGCTAAAACCTAAACCCAAAAATATGATAGCAATACCTGATATTTGACTTAACAATGGAACAGAAGTAATCATTTTTTCTGAGTACTTAAATACTAAAGCGCCAGCTGCCATAGTTGAGCCACAAGCAAACATGTAACCAATTTGCTTAAAGACTAGATCCAGTGTTTTTCCATCTAGCTCATTTTTTCCATGCATATATCGTCTCTCCTTGATTACACATAACGCTCCGCTAGAAGGCGAGCGAAGCGAGTCCTAGTGAAAGCCACGCTTTTTGTGGCTGTAACGAAGCTCAGCGGCTTGTTAATGAGTTGCAAGCTCAAGCTCACATGGCTGCTCAGGGAGTGCCATTGCGAAATCAGGTGAATACCCGACAAACCGTTCGTCAATCTCTATTTCAGGATATTTTGGTTTTAAAAGCTCATAGGTGACGCGAACCGCCTCATCTACTGACTTAGCACCAGCAACCGCTCTTGCGATGAAAATTATGTCGTTATCAGTGCCTGCTTTGCAGAACGTAACTTCGTATCGTTTCATGATTATCCTTATCAATTACTCATTAACGCCCCGCTAGAAGGCGAGCGAAGCGAGTCCTAGTGAAGGCCACGCTTTTTGTGGCCGTAGCGCATCTCAGCGGTCTGTTAAATTTAGGCTTCATCCGAGATCTCCTCCCAGATTTGGCTATATCCACTTTCTGACATCAAGGCATCTAATTCATAAGAAACATCAGGCAACATTGACGTATTATCCCTCCCGCCTAGAACCTCAACACCGTTTTCTCTATCTTCAGCCATCCTATCGACCATCTTCCAAATGAAATAGCTAAAGTGCTTTGCTTCATCTTCAGATTTCAATCCGAATTCAAGTATGTCTAGAACTCTTTGATCAGATAGTTTATTTGCATAATAAAAAACGAGATCACGAACATGAGAATATCTAACAGTCAAAATCACAACGCACCTCCCGCATCTTTAATAACGGACATCCTATCGGCTATCCACTTGAGTTTTTCTACGAGAGAACTAATTTTCATCCTCTCATTTACTGTTAATAAATAATGGCCTTTTGCAGATTTTGAGGCCCGTTGATCTTGTTGAAATGACATGCCTGATGGAATATCAGCACGAGACAACACCCAAAACACATCAACATCCTTACCAGCACCACGAGAGACCATTTTATGTGCACTCTTAAGATGCTGCCAGCTTGAAGAAAAAGACAACCCCATCTGATCGTCAGGAAGAACCCATTGCCCATCTTCAGATAATGTATAGTCACAGACACGAATGCCGCACACTGTGCGATATCGCCCGTCTGAAACTTCAGGATACAGGGTTGGATGCTGCCCACGGACGGTGGGCCTTGCATAAAACCCATCCAACTCACTGATGATTTCTCTCAAATCCGTTAGGCATTTGAATTGCTTGATCTCTTCCATGTAATCGAGGTCCAAAATTGAAAAATTTAACGCCTTTGTCACAGGCTTAATTGGAGTGGAGCTTTTTGCCGTAAAATGGCGAAGCCACGGCAAAAAGTGCAACGGAAATTAAGTCCATGTGCACAAACTTGTTAAGTATTTACTATACAGTGACATAGCAACCATTTTGTAAACCTAAATAGAATATTAAATAACCAATTGCCACCAAGAATAAAGCCTTGAATTGGTATAAAAAACCATGATCTTTTTTAATTATAAAATGAATTATGAATGTTATTTGTACTAAAGATAGCAAAGGTGAAGCTAACAAAAACCAGAGATAGCCAACCACAGCAAACATAAACCATGCATCAGAGTTTAGATAGCATGTAATTAAATACGGTATTGATATAAGTAAAGACACAAGGCTATTAAACTTTCCGACCCACACCATACTAGTTAACCTTTCATATACTTAACAGCGTATTAGTGTGCGTGCGCATTTATCCTGGGCGACTCTTTCGAGGTATCTCGGATAACTTATTGACTCAGTTGAAGAATCTTCCATAACTCAAAACTCCCTTCTAGAAAAACGCGCACGCCTGTTATTTCGGTGCGGGCTGGCACATAAACTTGTAAACCAAGCATGTAAGCCTCTGATTCGTTTGAGGTTTACGTTACCCCGCTCAAACAAAACGCGCAAGCGTGAATGTAAGGCGTACCTGATTTGCCCGAAACGTCCAGATTATACGGTAAAGACAACATACACTTTTCACGTTTGGGCCAGCCGTCCTGTACAAGCTTGCTGGGTACCTGTGGTCATCCCACTGTCAGCTTTGATCATTGCCCTTGTGTTCGTCGTTTGCCATGATTCTGTCTCTTTAAGGTCTTTCTCTCAGGGTTTCTTATGTATCAGGATATCGAATACCAAGTCAGCGATCGCATTGCGGTAGTTACGATCAATCGTCCAAAAGTACTTAATGCTATTCGTGTGCAAACATACAAAGACATTATTGCTGCGCTTCAATCTGCCGAAGCGGATCGTGATGTCTCTGTCATCGTGATGACCGGCGCTGAAGGTAAGTTCACTGCCGGTAACGACTTACGTGACCTTTTGCCTGAAGGTGATCTAGAAGGTGTTCGTGATGGCGTAGCGGGTATTTTCGATACGCTAGCCAGTATGAAGAAACCACTGATAATGGCTCAGGAAGGTGTTGCTGTGGGCATTGGCGCTAACTTATTGTTGCATGCTGATTTGGCATACGCGGGTAAGAGTATTCGTTACAGCTTACCGTTTGCTAAAATTGGTGTGGCTTCTGAAGGTGGCTCTTCTGTTATGTTGGCAGAAGCGATTGGCCCTAAAAATGCGGCAGATTTATTGTTAACTGGACGTTTCTTTAGTGCTGCTGAAGCTGAAAAATGGGGTTTATTAAACGCTGCAGTTGAAGATGGCAAAGCCCTTGAGACTGCTATGGCTGTGGCTACTGACCTGCTTAAAAATCATCAAGGTTCGATTAAAGCCATTAAAGCCTTGAGTCGTGGTGAAGATCATCGCGCTCGCGTAAATAAAGCGGTGTTAGCTGAAATGGATGCTTTTGTTGGGTTATTGGCTACACCTGAAACACAAATGCGTATTCAGCATGTGTTGAAGGGCGGGAAGTAATTTACGCGGCTTTCAACTAGGTGCTAGTTTGAGTTTTTAACTTTCGATATTTAAAAGCCCCCGCAGAGAAATCTGCGGGGGCTTTTTATTACAAGCGATTTTAATTATGCATTTGCTTGCTTGTATGCTGCTTTTTCTTCTTGGGTTGGGCGGCTGTATTTAAATATGCGTTCAAGTACCGTTTTGTACTGACTCCACATTGAACCTGTGTTGTACGGAATATTGTGCTTACGGCAAACCTCACGAACTTTTAGTGACACTTCGTTGTATCGGTATGACGGCATATCTGGGAATAAGTGGTGCTCTACCTGACGGCTCAAGTGCCCTGTCATAATATGTAATACCTTTGAACCTTCGAAGTTAGAAGATCCTAATATTTGACGGTAATACCATTGCCCACGCGTTTCGTTCTTGCAGTCTTCTTCACTGAAAGTATGTACGTCGCCTGTGAAGTGACCACAGAATATAACTGTGGATGTCCAGATGTTTCGAATCAGGTTTGCACCAATATTCGCTAATAGAATCCCGACAAACATTGGCCAGCCTAATACGATGCCTACCACGGCTGGATAAAATACGTAATCACGAAAGACGCTTTTACGAATTTTTGAGAAAAAGTCTTTTGCTAACTGCTTTTTAGAAATGCCAGCATCTCGTTCTACTTTCTTTTTACCGAAGAATACGCGCTCGCCAATCAGTTCGTGATAAGCAACGCCCCACTGGAAAAAGAAGGTTAACCCTAGGTACCAAAAAAATTGATTTTTAAAGCGAACTCTCCACGGGGTATCGTCACTTAAACGCAGTAAGTCATAACCAAAGTCGCGGTCTTTACCAATGATGTTGGTGTAGGTGTGATGCTCGAAATTATGCGTACGACGCCATGACTGTCCGTCACAGACGTTATCCCACTCATAGGAAGTGCCATTGAGATGTGGATCATTCATGAAGTCATAGCCTCCATGCATGACATTATGACCAATCTCCATGTTGTCGAGAATCTTGGCGATGCCCAGCATTACGGCACCAATCACAAAGGCTATCCAATGATAAAAACCCGCCACCATAATCAGTCGCCCGCCCAAATCTAAAAAGCGATGCACACGGACCACTTTCCTTATGTAGTTGGCGTCTTCCTGACCCACCTTAGCCATCGTCTCATCTCGAATCTGGTCTAGGTCTTGTCTGAATGCTTCTAATCTTTCTGCACTTGGGATAGGTGTTGTCACGGTTATAACTCCTGAAGTTAGTTTCTCATTAAATTGCACATAATGTGCCACGAGTGACTATTTCGACAGTGTCATTGAGACTGACCTAAGTGTCGACTATACGTTGTCTTTCCAAAAATTCACCAATCATAAAAATTTAGGACAAAAAGCTAATGATAATTCACATATTAATATTTTTACCTTAAAAATCAATAAGTTATAAATTTCCATTTTCAAGAAATAAAACACTGAATCAGCGCCACTGCTTTATTCTTTTGATTCATAAGATCCATGAATTAAAATTAATAGTAATTTTTGATCAAAAAAAACGACATCTTCCGGAAAGAAGATGCCGCTTTTATTAGACAACCGTCAAACATTAGGCGTTTGCAAAACCATCCTGTTTTTTTGGCGGTTTGCTGTATTTAAATACACGGTACACAACCGTCGAGTATTGACCCCACAGTGTGCCAGTGTTGTAAGGGATATTATGCTTACGACACACATTACGCACTTTCTCTGCTACTTCGTTATAACGATATGACGGCATATCCGGGAAAAGGTGATGCTCTACCTGACGGCTAAGGTGGCCACTCATTATGTGCAGCAATTTCGACCCTTCTAGGTTTGAAGAACCTAAAATTTGACGGTAATAAAACTGTCCACGTGATTCATTTTCACATTCTTCTTCGCTGAAGGTGTGAACATCTTCAGTAAAGTGACCACAGAAAATAATAGTACTTGCCCACATATTACGAATCATATTGGCAAAAAAGTTACCCAGCACAATTGCGCCAAACATTGGCCAGCCTAAAAATAAACCCACGATAGCCGGGTAAAACAGGTAGTCGCGGAATACGCCTTTGCGAATTTTAGCAAAGAAGTCTTTGATCAACTGCGCATGTGAGATAGGTAACTTACCTTCGGGACGACGCTTTCCAACAAAAATACGTTCGCCAAATAACTCGTGATACGCCACAGCCCACTCGAACATCAGCGTCAGTATTAACATACGTAGTGGCTGCCAGCGGTAGTGATTTTTCCATTTCACATCATCACTTAAACGCATGGTGTCGTAGCCAAAATCACGGTCTTTACCGATGATATTGGTGTATGTGTGGTGCTCAAAGTTGTGAGTACGGCGCCATGACTCACCATCACAAATGCCGTCCCAATCGAAATCACGGGAGTTCAAGTGCGGGTCATTCATGAAGTCGTATTGGCCGTGCATGACGTTATGGCCGATTTCCATATTGTTGATGATTTTCGCCAAGCCAAGCATGACGACACCCACAACCCACCAAATCCAGTGGTAAAAGCCTGCGATCATAACCAAACGGCCACCCATTTCCATGGCGCGCTGAATACGCACAATTTTGCGAATGTGGTTGGCATCTTCCTGACCAACTTTCGCCATGGTTTCATCACGAATTTGGTCGATCTCTTGACGAAAAGACTCAAGAGTTTCTGTGCTAGGGATATGTGTTGTTGTCATTATTATAATCCTCGTTATATATCCAAGACGACGTCATTGACGGCAACGGTGACACAAAGCTGAACTTCTTCTTCGCCAGTGTCTGAATATTGACCAGTGAGAGTGTTGTAAACTACACCGCTTTTTTTCGTGCATTTGCACTGATGGCAAACACCAATGCGGCAACCAAATTGAGGTTTGAGACCTTGTGATTCCGCCAGTTCAAGCAGGCTCTCAGGCTTGTCCGCATTCGAAAATGCTGAAACGCCACCGCGCTCAAAACTCACGTATGAATCTTTCACATTGCTGCGATCTAGTTCGATCGGCGCTGCACCAAAGTATTCGAACATGATGTCATCATTTGCAACGCCTTCGCTGCTGACTACGTCACGAACCAGTTGAATCATTGGAGTAGGACCACAGATCATGATCTTATGTTCCATAAACTCTGGGCAATGTGTTTTAAGGTGCTCGCTACTGAACGGACCCACTTCAGCGCCATTCATGTAGGTAACTTTAATATTTGAATGCTGTGCTGCTATTGCTTCAAACTCTTCGCGGAATAGCGCATTGGCTTCATCACGAACATAAAAAAGCAGGTGTACCGGGCGAGAATCTCCCGTCGCTGCCATTTGATTAAGCATTGAACGAAATGGGGTAATACCACTACCGCCAGCAACCATCAGCACTGGCTTATTTGTCGATGGCATGGTGAAGTCACCCTGAGCTTCACTCAGTAAACAAATGCCACCGGAGGCAAAGGCTTCACGTAACCACGGAGTTACTTTCCCGTCTTGTTGCACTCGAATGCTCATTTCAATCAAACCCGTGCGTTTAAAATACGCAGGAGAGCTAGACACTGAAAAGAAACGTGTCTGGCGAGTGCCATTTTGCTCAGCACTGATCTGCAAATGCTGGCCTGCTTTAAACCCTTTCCAGCTCTTACCTGGGCGAATCACTAAGGTGTACACGTCTGCGGTCTCTGAACGCACCTGAATGACTTTCGATCGAGTACCATCAGTTGACCAACCCGGAGCAACCATTTGAATCAGGGGCTCAAAATACGCGGAAATCTGATTTTCCTGGGTCAAGCTCTGCGCTAACCATTTGTGCGTACGAGCTAAAGTGGATGTTGACTGGCCACGGGGGTTTGATTGACTCATGTTTAATCTACTTTTTTGTTATGCGAAGACTTAATACAACGCTTCAATTTATCGGTGAAGTGTTAACGAACTGTTACTCAATGTCTATTGACGACGGAGGCCAGTTTGTACGCTTCGGTATTATCTAACTACAAGGTCATATATTGATAAAACGGTAAGTTAGATCAAAAAAACCTTATGAATCAGTACCTTAAATTAAAATAAAACGCCTCACATTGCTTAGAATCAAGATAATGTGCGGGTATTAGTGCCTTATAGGAATTAATGTTTTTATTATTGTTCTCATAATAGAAACATACTTCACAAGGTCTAAGAAGATGTTACTACTTTGATGTCAGGATAATAACGTAACTTGAGCCACATTGGTAGGAATAGGCCAAATATGGACAATAATGTATCGGCTTGCATGAGGTTCTCGTCCGACTCTAGAACCACTAAATCATTCGTTGTTCGTAGACTTGTACCGCCTAGTCTACAACTTCAGTACTGACCGTCGAATTGATTTCACGTTATGTCGGGTGGCGCTGGCGCTATGCCGGCCTATCTGGCTGTAAGCCGCAGGCACAAAAAAGGCGACCCTAAGGTCGCCTCTTTCAAGAACTTACTAATCAGTTCATCTAAAACAAGCTTAGATGTTGTTTCTCTTGCAGGAACTGGGGTTAGAAGTGTTGACCGCTAAGGATGGCGGAAATGCCGAAAACGCAGGACGCAGTTTTCGGCCTTAGCGCCGCCAGCTTTCAGAGCCTGGGGTTTCATATGAGCCACCAGCAAAGTATTCCCGAAAGTTCAGCCATTTACTTTTCTACAGGCACAAAAAAGGCGACCCTAAGGTCGCCTCTTTCWAGAACTTACTAATCAGTTCATCTAAAACRAGCTTAGATGTTGTTGAACTGGTTAGAAGTGTTCTTAGCGCCGCCAGCTTTCAGWGCGTTYTCACCAGCAAAGTATTCTTTGTGGTCGTCGCCCATGTCTGAACCAGCCATGTTCTGGTGCTTAACRCAAGCGATRCCYTGACGGATYTCYTTACGCTGWACRCCWKCAACATAACCNAANCATGCCCGCWTCACCGAAGTACTCTTTAGCCARGTTATCAACAGACAATGCAGTCGTGTGGTAAGTAGGCAGAGTGATCARGTGGTGGAAYACGTTCGCTTCRCGWGAAGTATCMGCTTGGAAAGWMYGWAYSMKWGCGTCAGCWSSWKCASAMARYTCAGWRYCRTCGTARTCAGCRSWCATTAGMYKAKCRCGATCGTATGCAGAWACGTCTTYACCWKCWGCWWYCMWAGCRTCGTAWGYYTGYTGACGGAAGCTYARAGTCCAGTTGAAAGATGGRSWGTTGTTGTAAACAAGTTTCGCATCTGGGTGWACTTTACGWACTTCGTYCATCATGCCAGCRATTTCGTGWACTGTTGGKAYTGCAGTTTCGATCCACARYARGTCAGCRCCMGCATYGATMGCACCGATACAGTCRAATACACAACGCTCRTGGCCAGTRCCYTGACGGAAYTGGTAYARACCAGAAGGTAGACGCTTAGGACGTACTAGCTTGCCACCACGGTTGAATACAACATCGCCTTCAGCCATRTCAGCTACGTCGATTTCTTCAACGTCTAGGAAAGAGTTGTAGATATCGCCAGCATCGCCTGGCTCTTTAACAACAGCGATTTCTTTAGTCAGGCCAGCACCTTCAGAGTCAGTACGTGCAACGATAAGACCGTTGTCGATACCTAACTCAAGGAACGCGTAACGCAATGCGCGTAGCTTGTTGTGGAAGTCAGCGTGTGGAACAGTTACTTTACCGTCCTGGTGACCACACTGCTTCTCGTCAGCAACCTGGTTTTCGATCTGCAAGCAACATGCGCCTGCTTCGATCATTTGCTTAGCCATCAAGTAAGTTGCTTCAGCGTTACCGAAACCTGCGTCGATGTCAGCGATGATAGGTACGATGTGAGTTTCGTAGTTATCAACTTTGTTCTGGATTTCTTCAGCTTTAGCAGTGTCGCCAGCTTCACGAGCTGCGTCTAGCTCACGGAACAAACCACCAAGCTCACGTGCGTCAGCTTGACGTAGGAAGGTGTATAGCTCTTCTACTAGGCCAGCAACTGCTGTTTTTTCGTGCATAGACTGGTCAGGAAGAGGACCAAAGTCAGAACGTAGTGCAGCAACCATCCAACCAGATAGGTATAGGTATTTACGCTTGGTAGTACCGAAGTGCTTTTTGATAGAGATCAGCTTCTGCTGACCTACGAAACCGTGCCAGCAACCCAAAGACTGAGTGTACTTAGTCTTGTCTTTGTCGAACTCAGCCATGTCTGCACGCATGATGTCTGCAGTGTACTTAGCGATGTCTAGACCAGTTTTGAATTTGTTCTGAGCGCGCATGCGAGCAGCAGATTCAGCACTGATTGCAGCCCAAGGGCTTCCGTTTGCTTCAATAACGCTTTGCAACGCTTTGATTTCTTCTTGATAAGCTGACATGTGTCAATCCTTCAATAGGGGGTTGGCATTTGGTTACATTCTTGGAGGGTGCTTGCGCACGGATCAAAGAAAGCGAAACCTTTTAGTTCAGGCGCATCTTAGATCCTTGGGAGGCATAATTGAAATCAATAGTATCTATACGTACTATTTCTCAGGTGAATGGGCAATATTAGCAGTGGGATTCACCACTTAGCCGTGCACGACTGGAAGCAGTATTTTGAAAGTGGTGCCCTTTCCCACCTCGCTTTCCACTCGAATTTCGCCATGATGTTCTTCGACAAAGCCGTGGGATATAGATAACCCAAGCCCTGTCCCTTGACCAACAGGCTTCGTGGTAAAAAACGGGGTAAACAGTAACTTTAGATTCTCTTCACTGATGCCATGACCATTATCAGTGAATGCAATCTCTAGCCAGTCTCCAACTTCGCAGCTCGATATTTGGATGTGTCCATTTTCATCAACTGCTTGGTTGGCATTGGCGATCATATTAGTGAAGACTTGGTTAAGCTTCCCGAAGTATCCTTTTATCTTTGGAATCTCGCCATAATCAACATCCACGGTGGCGTGATATTTAGTTTGATTGCTCAGTATATTGATGGCACCGCGTAAGCATTCATTTACATCAACTAAATCCAGCTCACCTTGATCCTCCCGAGTGAAGGATTTGAGGTCTGATACAATTTGTTTGACTCGATCTAGCCCTTCAATGGTTTCTGAGGTCAGGCTTTCAAAATCGGCCAATAGGTATTCCACGTCGTGACGCGTTAACCCTTCTCGCCAAGCTTTAAATATAGTTTCACCATCGGCACCACTGGTAATGAGTTGATCCATTGTCAGTACGAAGGTTTGAATATCGGTCATCCCTTCCGCCATGGTGCAGAAATTACTGTAAATAAAACCGATCGGGTTATTAATCTCGTGCGCAACCCCCGCAGATAACACACCTAGCGATGCCATTTTTTCGTTGTGAACTAGGGCCTGTTGGTTTTCTTGCATGCTGTCATGGGCTTCTTGCAACTTACGAAACGAGTCGTAAAGCTCCCGCGATTTATCTTCAAGCATTTGCTCGGCTTGCTTACGCAGTGTCTTCTCTCTTAAGTAGGCTTCTTTGTAATCATCATTCATCCGCACCTCCTAGTACCGTGATGTCTATGTGACAGCAGTCGTTACCATTGTGCATACAAAGATCATGATCAATGTTTATGGCTTTCTTGTAGTACGCTGCAGAGCCTTGTATCAGCCCTTCAGCCAAGTGGCAGAGCATTCGATCTGAGCGATATATCATGGTCAGCTTGTTGGCTTCAGCTTCTTCATAAGCAAAGCTAGGGAGATTGGCATCCGGATAAAACTTAAGAACTTCGCCATGGACTATGCGATCTACGGATAATAAGAATTCAATCAAATCATCACAGTTATCAAAGAAAGATGGGAAGCGATTGTAAAACTCCTTCGCCATAAACTGCCCAAATGCTCGCAATAAATCATCGGTATCTATGCCGGTGTAATCACTGGTGGCTAGCACTAACGACATCATCTCTTGATCACTGTAACTTTCAGGGGAGAGATACATGCCGTCTGATCCCGCTTTTTCTAATACGGTATTCCAGCCCTCAAGACCATACTGTCCTTCGACCATATCTCTTAATAAATCAAATACAACGCCTTTCATGATTCGCCTTCCTTTTGTTTCAGAAGGTGTTTTAGTTCGTCTATTTGCCTGTTTTTAAGCATCAATTCTTGTTTCAATTGACGATTATTAAACTCAAGTAGGTGGGTATGCAGCGTAGTTTCGACGAGAGCTCTTAGTTCTACATCATTCCAAGGTTTGGTTAGGTATTGATGTATGTGGCCTTCATTAATCGCTCTGATTGTAGCTTCCATATCTGAGTGCCCTGAGAGTAAGAAACGTATGGTGTCGGGTGACTCCTGAGCAACTTTGCTCATCAGATCAGCACCATCCATCCCCGGCATTCGCATATCACTGATGAGTAAGCTCACTTCCGTATTTTCGAGAATATACAGGGCGTCTGCCGCCGTATTCGCAGTGACGACCTCGACTCCAGTTTTGCCTAACGAGCGCTTCAGTGCATTGAGAATAGATATTTCATCATCAACCACCAACACAATCGGTTTCTCATCCGAGTAAGCCTCTACGACGGCTGTGCTTGAGTAGGTGTTTGAAATCGTTGCGACAGGCATAGCGCTGCTCCGATTAACGTGATTATTGTCAGTTTAGACAATCATCAAAGCTATGCCCGCCTCTCCTCTTATGTTCCTATAAGGCCGAACCTAAGGATTCTGTCAGTTTTCTCAAAGAGTCAGAAATACAACAAAATCAACAAGAAAATACGTCAAACTAAAGACGTATTTTTCATTGATAAGCCCTTAGCTATCTATTTTTAAAGTTTTTAAGATCAGATTGATCTGAAAAAGCTGTCACGGAGGTCTTGAATGTCAGCTTCTATGTATTGGCGATCTACTTGGTTTTACACATTTTCGGCGGCAGCTGCGGCACTTGCCCAAGCCCATTGAAAATTGAAGCCACCTAGGTGGCCTGTCACATCGACAACCTCGCCTATAAAGTACAAGCCGGGGATAAGCTTCGATTCCATCGTTTTAGAAGAGAGTTCGTCGGTGTTTACTCCCCCCAGCGCCACTTCTGCCGTTCGATAACCTTCAGTCCCCGCCGGTTTCAGTGTCCATTGATGCAAACTAAGAGCGAGAGCTTCGGTGACCTTTCCACTGGTCTCGGCCAGAGAACCATCTTTAATACCTTGGGCTTCTAACCAATGCTCTGCAAATTTCTGCGTGGTTAGCCCGGCCAGCCACGTTTTAAGATGTACCTTAGGTCGAGATTCTCGTTCTTCTTTTAGTGTTTCTCGCACATCAATCCCCGGCATGAGATCAATGGTCACTGTGTCTCCAGCTTGCCAATAGGATGATATTTGCAGCACAGCAGGCCCACTCAAACCACGATGGGTGAATAACATATCGTCATGAAAACTCTGACCATTGCATTCGATACCCACCGGCATCGCCGACCCGGAAAGCGATTTACACAAGGCGCTGCACTGATCCGTAATCGTAAAAGGAACAAGTCCAGCGCGAACCGGCAAAACGCTATGCCCAAACTGTTCGGCAACCTCGTAACCAAATCCAGTAGCACCTAAGGTTGGAATCGGCGGCCCGCCGGTCGCGACCACTAACGATTGGCACTTCCATTGACCTTGGGTTGTCGTAATAACAAAACCGCTATCGTTTTTATTAATCGCTTTAACTGAGGTGTTTAAATGAATGTCAACACCGCTGACATCACACTCTTGCAGCAACATGTTAAGAATGTCTGAGGCTTTATTGTCACAAAACAACTGACCCTCTTTCTTTTCATGGAAAGGGATTTCATGGCGACTCACCATGTCGATAAAGTCCCACTGAGTGTATCGACTGAGGGCTGACTTACAGAAATGTGGATTCTGGCTAAGGTAACGACCTGGCTCGATGTAGTAGTTGGTGAAGTTGCAACGACCGCCTCCTGACATCAGGATCTTTTTACCCGCTCTGTTCGCATGATCAATCACAACTGCCTTGCGCCCACGAGCACCCGCTTGCGCAGCACAAAAAAGACCGGCAGCACCCGCACCTATGATAAGGACGTCTGCATGTTTATCTGCCTTGGCGATCATGTAAAAGATTCCTAAGTTTGCCCAAACGGGAGTGGCTGCTATTATGCCAGCGTTTTTGATGTCATGGGACGCAAACCAATGCCACTAGTAGATCGCGACGGCTTAATTAAAGCCTCAGGCCTTTCGCCATGGAAGGCCGATATCATTCTAAGACTGTTAAAAGTGCCGCAAATGACGGCTATCTATGACCGTGTCGAGCATCAGCATGGCATTGATTTGATTGAAGACGCACTCGCAGATCAGAACATCACCCTTGATTATGATGAAGATAAGCTAATGGCAATGCTGCCAGACAGCGGGCCATTTATTACAGTGTCAAATCATCCTTTTGGTTTTCTCGATGGCATTATTTTATTATTGATCATTGGTCGTAAGCGTCCTGAATACAGAGCGATAGCGAACTTTTTGCTGGCCTATTTTGAGCCTTTTGCGGATCTATTTTTAACCGTAAATCCTTTTGAGAATACAGGGCCCAAGGGCATGGGCGGGACGCAAAAATCTTTGAAGCAGTTAGAGCAAGGACTTGGGCTTGGCTTATTTCCTGCGGGCGAAGTATCCACCTGGTATCCAAACCAAAGTGGTGTCAAAGATAAAGAGTGGTCGTTATCGGCAATGCGCTTGATTAAAACGGCAAATGTACCTGTGATTCCTATTTTGTTTGATGGCGAAAATAGCCTGAGCTTCCATTTATTAGGAAAAATTCATCCAATGCTTCGAACACTGCGTATTCCTGCGGAGTTTTTGAAAAAACGCAATAAAACCATTCGCCTTGAAATTGGCGACGTCATTGCTCCGGAAGCGTTAACACCTTTCAGCGCAGAAGAGCTGCGTGATTACTTAAAAAACACCACGTATGGGTTACGTAAAATAAAATAAAACTGAAAACTAAGTAATTAACCTAAGTGGCTTAGTCTTTCAGTAGCGCTTTAACCGGCGCATAGGTGCGGCGGTGAATGGCACATGGCCCTAATTCCTTTAAGGCTTCTAAATGCATTTTAGTGCCATAGCCTTTATGTTTTGCAAATCCATAGCCCGGATATTTTTCATCCATCACCTGCATATCACGGTCACGCTGAACCTTGGCTAAAATAGAGGCTGCTGAAATAGCGGCGACTTTATCGTCGCCTTTAATAATTGCCGTCGCGTCAATAGTGATATCAGGCAGGCGATTACCGTCAATTAACGCATGATCACAAGGTAACGTTAATCCCTCAACGGCACGACTCATGGCGAGCATACGCGCGTTTAAAATATTGATTCGGTCGATCTCTTCAACCGAGGCGCTGGCAATGCAGTAATCGAGGGCTTTTTCTTTTACTTCATCAAAAAGTCGTTCACGCTTTTTTTCGCTGAGCTTTTTTGAATCGGTTAATTCAGGTATTGGATTATCTGGATCTAGAATGACTGCGGCAGCAACAACGTCACCACACAGTGGCCCAGCACCCGCCTCATCGACTCCGCAGTAAATAAGATGCTGCTCTATCAGTGCAGCTTCTTCAGCCGTTTCGACTGAGATACAACTAGCGTCAGTAGGGAGTTCCGATTTTATATTTTTTGCCATCAGAGTTTGGATTCCAGCAACAGGCTAATGCCTTCTGCCGCTTCTTCATCTGCATTACGCTTCAACTGGCGATGAATAAACTGAAAGGTTTCCTGCAACTGGTGTACGGTCTGGTTATCTTCTAAACGTTGCAATAATGCCTGAGCTAATTTATTGGGTTGCGCGTCATGTTGTAATAACTCTGGTACCACTTCGCGCCCTGCCAATAAGTTCGGCAGCGAAATAAACTCTTGAGTAATCATCCGCTTCATTACCCAATAAGTGATTGGTGATAATTTATAGCTTACCACCATAGGACGCTTCATTAGCATAGCTTCAAGTGTTGCAGTACCGGACGCTAACAAAATCACGTCGGCGGCCGCCATACAGGTTTGCGACTGCCCCAGTACAACGGTAACGGGTAATTGATGTGGGTATTCATCTAAGATCTGATTAATTTGATCGCGACGCTCAACACTGGCTGCTGGAATAATAAACGTCAGTTCCGGCTTTTCTGCCAACATCACTTTTGCAGTATCTAGAAATAAACGTCCCAGACGAGAAACTTCACTACCCCGGCTACCCGGCATCAAACATACCGTCTGCTTATCTAATTCCAATCCCAGAATTTCACGGGCTGGCGCAACAGGTGTTTCAAAGGGAATTTTATCCGCCAAGTGATGACCGACAAAACGGACAGGCACTTTATGGTTTTCATAAAAACGTGCTTCAAATGGCAAAAGCGTTAACATGAGGTCAACGGCTTTTTCGATTTTCAATACACGCTTCTGACGCCACGCCCATACCGACGGGCTGACGTAATGCGCCGTACGAATACCTGCTTCGTGCAATTTTTGCTCAAGGGTGAGATTAAAATCAGGGGCATCAATACCAATAAATACATCTGGCGGATTTTTCTTCCAACGCTTAATTAAATCACTACGCACTTTCAGTAATTCAAATAAACGTCCGAGTACTTCCACCAGCCCCATGACAGATAAGCGCTCCATTGGAACAAAACTCTCCATCCCTTCAGATTGCATCAAGGGGCCACCAATACCTTCGAACGTAGCATCTGGGTATCGTTTTTTAAGGGATCGAATAAGGCCTACGCCCAGCATATCGCCGGACGCTTCGCCCGCTACCAAAGCAATACGCATATTAGCGAATAATTCCTCGACTGGCGGCATTCAAGCTTTCCAGCAATACAGCAACGCCCGGATCCTCCGCCGCCACCGGGTCTAATGCCTCTTTAGCTTCTGCCAACGTTAGACCTTTGCGATACACGGTTTTGTACGCACTTTTAATTCGACTGATGGTATCGGCTTCAAAGCCACGACGACGTAAACCTTCGCTATTAATCCCATGCGGCGTGGCCGGGTAACCCTGCGACATGACGTAGGCCGGAATATCTTTCAATACCACGGTGCCTGCGCCACACATGGCGTGTGCACCAATCATACAAAACTGATGCACCTGCGTTGCTCCGCCAAGAATCGCCCAATCGCCAACGCGTACATGGCCTGCCACGTTGGTGTCATTCGCTAAAATACAGTTGTCGCCAACCACAGCATCATGCGCGACGTGTACATTGACCATGAATAAATTATTGCTACCAATAACCGTAGTACCGTTATCTTGTACTGTACCTCGGTGAAAGGTGCACGCTTCACGAATCACGTTATTATCACCTATCACGAGTGTCGTAGGCTCTCCTGCGTACTTCTTATCTTGGCATTCCTCGCCGATACTCGTGAATTGAAAAATCCGATTATTTTTACCAATTTTCGTTGGCCCACGAACTATAACGTGAGGCCCAATAACGGTACCTTCGTCAATTTCAACATCAGGACCAATAATAGAAAATGGGCCAACTTCTACGTTGTCTGCCAGTTTCGCAGTAGGATCTACAATGGCACGGGAATCAATCATTACGCCTCCAATCTTTTTTCAGCGCAGATGATATCGGCTGTACAAGCAACTTCACCATCCACCAGAGCCTGACAATCAAATCGCCAGATACCACGACGGCGGCTGATAAACTTTGCTTTCAAAATAAGTTTGTCACCAGGTTCAACAGGACGTTTAAAACGTACTTTGTCTGATCCGGCGAAATAAAATATAACTTGGCGATCACGCTCATCGCCTTCCATCATCATGCCTAGATAACCGGCTGACTGAGCCAAAGCTTCCAATGTAAGTACACCGGGCATCACCGGATGATTAGGAAAATGACCATTGAAGAAATTCTCATTAATTGAAACGTTCTTGTACGCCTCAATGTATGCACCCTGCTCAATATCTGTCTCGACCTTAACCACTCGGTCAATCAATAAGAAGGGATAGCGATGCGGTAAAACCTGATAAATATCTCGGGTATGCTGGGGGGACATTTCGTCAGTCCTTTTTACTTTTTTCTAGCTGTTGAACTCGACGCGCAAGGCTATCTAGCTGACGAAATCGTGTTGCTGATTTTCGCCATTCGTTCATTGGCATTTGTGCGGTTCCCGTGGCATAACCACCGGGCTCGCTTATGGATTTACTGATCACTGTTTTAGGGGCAACAAACACGCCGTCGCATAATTCTAGATGCCCTGCGACACCTGCATTACCGGCTAGCGTGCAGTGCTTACCTAGTTTTGTACTGCCCGCTACACCCGCTTGTGCCGCTGCGGCCGTGCCATCCCCTAATTCTACGTTGTGTGCTATCTGAACGAAGTTATCGAGAATGACATTATTTCCTATGACGGTATCGCCTAACGCACCACGATCGATACAAGTATTGGCGCCGATTTCAACATCGTTACCCACTCGGACTCCACCAAGTTGGGCTATTTTTTCCCATCGGCCTTTGTCAGGTGCAAAACCAAATCCGTCAGCGCCAATCACGGTACCGGAATGAACTCGTACTCGCTCACCCAAAATAACATCGTGATATAAAGTGACGTTGGCATTTAAATGGCATTGGCTTCCCAGCACACAATGGTCACCGATCACGGTACCCGCTCCAATTTCAGAGCCCGCACCGATTTCGACATATTCACCAATCACCGCGTTAGCACCCACTCGGCAATCACTCGGAACACTCGCCGTCTCAGCAACAACCGCAGAGGCATGAATTCCCGAGGGCACTAATGGACGGTTATTAAATAACTGAGTTACTTTGGCAAATGCAAGGTAGGGGTTATCTGTCACTAACGCGGTTGTCGCAAGATCTTGTGCATCCTGAGGACGCAAAATAACCGCGCCCGCGGACGTGTCAGCAAGTTGTTTGCGATAACTTTCATTAGCTAAAAATGCAATTTCACCGGAGCCAGCGTCTTTCAACGTCGATACTCCGGTGATCATAAGGTTACCGTCGCCTTGGAGTTCAACCCCAAGGCGCTCAGCCAATTCCGCAAGACGGATATGCATGTTGAGTCCTGTTTACTTTTTCTCGTTCAGGCGCTCAAGCAGCAGCTTGGTGATATCAACGGCAGGTGATTTGTAAATCACGACTTGCGCGTTGAGTACAACATCGTAGCCTTCTTTCTTAATGATTTCGTTTAGAATTTTCTCCAACTCTGGAGACTGTTTCTGAAACAAAACCTGTTTCCATTTTTCTTCTAGCTGCTGAAGTTTACGACCGTAGAATTGATACTCTTGGGTCTTCTGTTCAACTTCATTTTTTAGTGCACGACGCTCATCTTCACTCATGATGTCGCCTTCTTTTTCAACACGCTTTTGCGCCGCCATCAGATCATTCTGAAGACTCTTCAGCTTGTCGATGTCTGACTTATTGGCTTTTTCAAATTCGCCAACAGCTTCTTTCGCGGCATCAGACAAGAATAATGCACGCTCCATATCAACCACGGCAATATTGGAATCTGCTGCTACCGCTATATTCATAGTTGCTGCTGCGACCAACGCTATAATCCAACGCATCCTGTTCTCCTTTTTTATCATCGTTATCGTCAGAATACCTGACCTAAAGTAAACTCGAAGCCTTCGGTTCTGTCACCTTCTTTCTCGTTCAGTGGGATCGAGTAGGTGAATGTCAGTGGACCAATGGCGGTCACCCAAGTGAGGCCTACCCCAGTGCTCAGGCGAATTTTATCTGCGCTCAAACCGTTTTCACAGTATGGATGAGACGTGAACGTCGGAAGATCCTGATCACTTGGAACATAACACTCATCCGTAAAAGTGTTCCCCGCATCTAGGAAGACTACACTACGAACCGAGCGACGGTCTTCAATAAATGGGGTTGGGAATATAAGTTCCAAGCTGCCCTCAACGAGCATATTGCCACCCAAAGCACGTTCAGACTCGCGGAAGAAAGGTGCCGTCACGACAGCCCCTGAAGAATCAGTTTCGTACGCTGGCACAAAGCCAGACGGGTTAGTGATCGCCGTTGCTCCGCCATCTACATCACGAACATAAATAACTTGTGGCGCACTGGTGTCAGTTACCGGACGGCCTAAATTATCAGTTTCGTAGACAACGTCACCCGCTGCATCCACTTGAGCCACATCCACCACACTGTACTCAGGCAGTCCTTTTGGCCCTAAGCTGTTGATCTGATAACCACGTACAGAGCCTATGCCACCCGCACGGAAGTTTTTAAAGAAGGGTAAGCGCTCTAAATCACCGAAGCCATCGCCATAGCCTAAATCGGTACGCAAACGGACGACCCAATCGTTATTGGTGATTGGGAAATAGTAATTTGAGGTGTAACTCGTTTTGTAATACGTCAGGTCGCTACCAGGTACAGAGATGTCCGCTTTAACTTTATGCTCCATACCTGCGGTAGGGAAAAGACCACGGTTTAACGAGCTGTAGCGCCATGTCAGCCCTAAGGTATATTCGTTGAAGAGGTTGCCTTCTTTGTCGACAAAATCAAGAATCTCAGCAGGTACCGACACGCCGGTGAACATTTCAGTGTTGGCATACCCTATCGCAAACGACAAACGCTGCTGACGTGAAATCGGATAACCAAAGGTTACGTCACCGCCATAGGTGTTGGTTTGGTAATCACTCACTGTGCTTAAGTTTTCGAAATCCGTCTCACGATAAAAGACGTTAAAGCCACGGCTCACACCATCAATGGTGTAATACGGGTTTAAATACGAGAAGTTGTAAGACTGTACCGTGTCGGTTTTTTGCACCCCAAGCGACATCTGATTACCACTGCCCATAAAGTTATTCTGGCTGATGCTTGCGCCCAAGATCATGCCCGAACCGGCGGCGTAACCAACGTTAAAGTTTAAGCTTCCGCTTAATTGTTCTTCGACGGTGTATTTCACATCAATCATATCGTCGGTGCCCGGCACCGGCGGAGTCTCGACGTTAACGGCTTTGAAGTAACCCAACTGGTTCAAACGATTTTTACCCGATTCAATTTTGTCGGTAGAGGCCCAGCCGCCTTCCATTTGAATCATTTCACGACGTAGAATTTCATCCCGCGTGCCATCATTACCCGCAAATTGGATACTGCGCACGTAGGTACGCTTGCCCGGCTCGACAAAGAAGGTCATATCAACCAGGCGTTCGTCGTCATCAATTTTGGGAATGCCATTCACTTTGGCGAAGGTATAGCCTTCGTTACCCAAACGTTTGGTCATTAAATCACTGGTGTAAGTCACACGACGGCGTGAGAACACATCGCCATCTTTGACTAAATACAAACGCGTTAATTCGCTTTCATCAACAATCAATTCACCGGCAAGTTTCACATCTCGAATGCTATACACTTCGCCTTCGCTAACATTCACCGTGATGTATACGCCTTTTTTGTCTGGCGATACGGACACTTGGGTAGATTCAATATTAAATCGAATGTAACCACGATCAAGGTAATACGAGCGCAGTGTTTCTAAATCACCACCTAGTTTTTCACGGCTGTATTTATTGTCGCTTGAGTACCAAGACCAAAAATTTGTGCTCTGTAGTGCCAGCGCACCTAAGAGTTCTTCATCAGGAAAAACTTCATTGCCAACAATATTGATGTGCTCGATGGTGGCAATATTGCCTTCATCCACATCAATTTTTAATTCAACGCGGTTACGCGGCAAAGGCACGACTTCTGTGACAATGCTAGCGTCATAACGCCCTTGAGCAACATACTGACGCTCAAGCTCTAGTGAAATACGCTCTAGCGTTGCTCGCTTTAATACGTAGCCTTCCGCCAAGCCACTCTGCTTTAAGCCATCCATCAGGGCTTCAGTTTGAATCGCCTTGTTCCCTTCAATGGCAATCGCGGTAATGGTGGGCAGTTCGACTAAACGCAAAATCAAAATACCGCCATCGCGATATAGAGAAATATCTTCAAATAACCCTTCAGAGAATAAACGACGCGTTGCTTCCGCTAAGCGCTCATCATCAACCGAGTCACCGGCAGTAATCGGAAAGGCTTCAAATACAGTTCCCGCAGATACCCGCTGAAGACCATCTAAACGGATGTCTGTCACGGTGAAAGGAGCCGCATGGAGCGACACAGAAAAAAGCCCCAACCAGAATGCTAAAAGCAAAAAACGCATGTAAATAAAAATCCAGTAACAGCTAGCTCAAAGGCGGCTGATGTCATTGTAAAAAGCAACAATCATAAGCATCAGCAAAAGTACCATGCCGATCTTAACTGCCGCTATCTGTACTGACTCTGGCAATGGTTTGCCACGAATCAATTCAGCCATGTAAAACACTATGTGCCCACCATCAAGCATGGGTACAGGTAGCAAGTTCAAAACACCAAGAGACACACTAAGTAGCGCCAAGAAGCTAACAAACGCTTCCAGACCTCCCGAGGCCGAAGCGCCGGCTACTTTAGCAATCGTAATGGGGCCACTCAAGTTCTTTACTGAGACATCGCCAGTAATCATCTTGCCAAGCGAGTCCAAGGTAAACCAGATCAGTTGACCAGTCTTTTCAATTCCGATCTGAAATGCACGCACAACGCCCGGTTCACTCTGCCGTAACCAATCGGCGGGATATTCTGGAGCCTGTGCCATCACGCCTATCTGCCCAACCACTTCACCACTGTCTAACGTCACAGCTTTTGGCGTCGCCTGCAGATCGACGGATTGGCCGTTACGTAACACAGTGATGGTGATCGACTGCCCTGCGGACTCGCGGATACTCGTAACCCATCCACTCCAATCGGCAACATCCGTGTTATTGACGGCTAACACCTCATCACCAGCCTGCATACCCGCGGCTTGCGCTGGTGAACCATCGACAACTTCAGCCACTTTTAAAGGGATATCAGGCAAGCGAGGCGTAATGCCTAAGCCACTCAAAGGATCAGGGGCTTCGGTATCACCAAGCCAGTCTTTAATCGTGACGGATAATTCTCGCTGACGCCCTTCTTCACCTTTAACTAATACGGGTACGGAGCGGGTTTCACCTATAAAGCTCAACATATGCCAATTAACGTCTTGCCATGACGGTGTGTCATCGCCATTAATGGCTAAAATTTCATCCCCCGGAAAAAAACCCGCATTGGCGGCTGGTGAGTCGTCTGCGATTTGGCCAATCACTGGAATTAAGCTCGTTGTTCCAGACCAAGCCAATGCCCAGTATGCGAGAATAGCGAACAAGAAGTTAGCTATTGGGCCTGCAGCCGCAATGGCGATGCGAACCCAAGGCGACTTACTGTTAAATTCTTGATGTTTAAGGTGATCCGCAACAGGCGCTTCACGACTGTCGAGCATCTTAACGTAGCCCCCCAAAGGAATCGGAGCTAATGAATATTCGGTGCCGTATTTATCTTTAAATGAGAACAGGGGTTTGCCAAAACCCACTGAGAATCGCAATACTTGAACACCGGCTCGACGCGCGACCCAAAAATGCCCGTATTCGTGAATCACCACTAATAAACAAATGGCAACGATAAAATAAAGCAAAGTCACAGGGCTACCTCGGTCATTAGACTTTTTGCACAATCTCGTGCCCATGAATCGGCACGGAGAATGGCCTCCAACGTGTCGGCTGCTTGCAACTGATGCTGTTCCATCACGCGCTCGATCAGTGTAGGAATAGCGGTAAACCCAATTCGTTCCCCAAGAAATGCCTCAACCGCTATTTCGTTCGCGGCATTCAGTACCGCAGGCATGGTACCTCCGGCTGCAAAGGCTTCTTTTGCCAAACGCAGGCAACGGAAGTTTTCTTCATCGGGTTCTTGAAAATCCAGACGCGCTATATCAAATAGGTCTAGCGATTTGACGCCCGCTTCTATTCGCTCTGGCCATGACATGCCATAAGCAATAGGCGTTCGCATGTCCGGCTGCCCTAGCTGAGCTAACACCGAACCATCGCAGTATTGCACCATTGAGTGGATAACACTCTGAGGATGCACAACCACTTGGATATCCTCCGCCGAGCAGTGAAATAAAAAACAGGCTTCAATCAGTTCAAGGCCTTTATTCATTAAGGTGGCAGAATCTACAGAGATCTTTTGCCCCATCGACCAGTTGGGGTGCGCCACCGCTTGAGACGGCGTCACCTGCTCTAACTCGGCTAACGTTTTACCACGAAATGGACCACCGGATGCGGTCAGCAGAATTTTACGAATGCCTTTGGTCTTCAAATCGCCGTCATAATCATGCGGCATCGACTGAAAAATAGCATTATGTTCACTATCAATGGGCAGCAATTCCGCACCACCTTCTCGAATAGCGTCCATAAATAACGGGCCAGCCATAACTAGGCTCTCTTTATTGGCCAGCAGTACTCGTTTCCCTGCCCGCGCTGCGGCTAACGTTGGCAACAGACCTGCCGCGCCTACGATTGATGCCATCACCTGATCTACTTCAGGTGCTTCTGCTACTTGCACCAATGCTTCAACACCACTTAATACTTGTGTCTCTGAGTGATCAGGTAAAAAAGAACGTAAGGTGTCGGCGGCACTTGGCTCGGACATCACGGCGAAACGCGGCTGAAATTCGGCGATTTGCTCTGCCATCACGTCAACACTGCGCGCGGCAGTAAGCGCATAGACACGGTAGCGCTCTGGATGACGACGAACGACATCCAGAGTGCTGCATCCAATTGAGCCTGTTGATCCTAGTATGGTAAGCCACTGGGTCATTCGTGATGGCTCATGCAACAAGGCCCCAATTCAATAACATCATCATGTAAGCGAAAATCGGCACGGCTGCCGCCATGCTATCGATACGATCCAGCACGCCGCCATGACCCGGCAGTAAAGACGAGCTGTCTTTAATACCACGATGACGTTTCATCATGCTTTCAACCAAATCGCCCAATACAGAAATCACCATAGTGACCGCTGTGATAGCAAAAATCTTAATAGCACCGGATGCATTCAACGGCTGTAACCATTGATCAACCACAATACAGGCGATCGCTGCCAGCAGTAACGTGGTCGCAAATCCACCCCAAAAACCGGCCCAAGATTTACCCGGACTGACATTAGGTGCCAACTTGCTGTTACCCCAACGACGCCCCGCAAAATAGGCACCTGTATCGGCTCCCCATACCACCAGCATCACAAAGATAATCAGCAATGAGCTATGCGGCTCTTCCTTTAGGTGCATAAAGCCAACCCACATTGGAATCAACACACACAAACCTAAAAAAGCACGAATAACTCGCGCATTCCAAATATCAGTCCCACCGGGATAACGCTTAACCAAGGCAAACGCGACAGTCCACCACAGCGTACCCGCCGCTAAGAACCATATTTTCCACTCAGGATAAACTCGAAGAAAGCGAGCACTGATGTATAAACACACAAATACGAACAAGGCGTATAGCACCCTGCTCCAATTCTTCTTATAACCTGCAATATTCGCCCATTCCCACGCGCCTAGCGTACAAATGATCGCGATAAAAATCGCAAACGGCTTCAATGGTAAAAAGAAGATCCCGATAATCATCACCGGAGCTAGTACCAGAGCCGTTATAACGCGCTGTTTAGTCACCTTGTTTGGCTTCCTTCAACTGGTCGTCGGTCCGTCCAAATCTCCGTGTTCGAGATGCGAATTCGGCCAACGCTTTGTTATATTCTTCTTCTTTGAAATCTGGCCACAGAGCGTCGGTAAAATAAAATTCCGAGTAAGCTGTTTGCCAAAGCATGAAATTACTAATGCGTTTCTCGCCACCCGTGCGAATCATCAAGTCGGGCGCTGGAAACTGATGTAGCCATGTGTACTGATGAAAGCTGTGTTCGGTAATATCAGCCGGTGTCAGTTTGCCTGCTTGTACGTCTTCCGCCATTCGGCGTGCCGCTTGAGCAATATCCCACTGACCGCCGTAGTTAGCCGCCACCACCAACGTCATTCGCTTATTGTCACGCGTCATCGCCTCGGCCTCGGCCACCAGCCCCTGAATTTTCTCAGAGAACCCCGACAAATCACCCATGACTAATAAACGAATGTCATTTTTATGGATTTTTTTCACTTCGCGTTGCAGCGCCATAATAAACAGCTGCATCAGAGCACTCACCTCGCCCTCGGGGCGACGCCAGTTCTCACTGCTAAACGCAAACAGAGTTAATACTTCTACACCGTTACGCGCCGAGGCTTCTACCACGGCACGTACAGCATCAACACCGGCTTTATGGCCAGCAACACCCGGCATAAGGCGTTTTTTTGCCCAGCGGTTATTGCCGTCCATGATCACGGCTACGTGCCTAGGAATACTTCCTTGTGCGGCACTGGAGTCATCGATACTTGTCGACATAATAAATCAGACCGTCATCAGGTCTTTTTCTTTATCAGCCAAGATTGAATCAATCTGACTAATAAATTTGTCGGTCAGTTTTTGCATCTGATCCTCAGCGCCGTGCTGTTCGTCTTCGGTGATTTCTTTGTCTTTCAGCAAATCTTTGAAACTACCATTACTATCACGACGAATATTACGCACAGATACGCGGCCTTTCTCAGCTTCAGCACGCGCCTGTTTGATGTAGTTTTTGCGCGTTTCTTCCGTTAGGGCTGGCATTGGCAAACGAATGGTATCGCCATTCGTCGCTGGGTTAAGACCCAAGTCCGATTTAAGAATGGCGCGTTCAATCAACGGCACCAAGTTCTTTTCCCACGGGTTGATTGCCAAGCTGCGACCATCTTCTACCATGATGTTTGCCACCTGAGAAATCTCAGTCGGTGTTCCGTAGTAGTCCACCATCACACCATCAAGAATGGCTGGGGTTGCACGACCCGTGCGAACCTTTTTCAATCCGTCCATTAGAGCACTTACGCTCTTAGTCATGCGATCTTCAGCGTCTTTATGGATTTCATTAATCATGCCGTTATTCTCCACTTACAATCAGAGTACCGCTCTCGCCGCCTGTCATTAGGCGTCCAAGCACTCCGGTTTCATTCATGTCATATACACGCAGAGGCATAGCGTGGTCGCGAGCCAAACAAATGGCCGTTAGATCCATCACACCCAACTGCTTTTCTAATACTTGATCGTACGTCAGGGTATCGTATTTTTCTGCCGCAGGGTCTTTCTTTGGATCAGCAGTATACACACCGTCAACGTTTGTCGCTTTCAGAACGATATCCGCATTGATCTCAATACCACGTAAACAAGCAGCAGAGTCTGTCGTAAAAAACGGATTACCGGTACCGGCAGAAAAGATGACCACATCACCCTGGTCCAGTGCACGAATGGCACTACGACGATCATAGTGATCAACCACACCACTCATTGGAATCGCAGACATGACTCGTGTTGGCATACTGGCACGCTCAAGAGCGTCACGCATGGCCAGCGCATTCATCACCGTCGCTAGCATCCCCATATGATCGCCAGCCACTCGATCAAGACCCGCTTCGCTCAGAGCTTTGCCACGGAACAAGTTACCACCACCGATCACTAGACCGACCTGAACACCTAGGCCTCGTAACTGGGCTATTTCTAATGCCATGCGATCAAGTACTTTTGGGTCGATACCAAAATCCATCTCACCCATCAGCGCTTCACCACTGAGTTTCAATAGAATGCGGTTGTATTTGGCGCTTTTTTGCTCAGCCATGACACTGTCTCCTGAAAAATTTGGCGTATTCTACTTTATTTCGGTCTGACATATACAAATATGCCGGGCAAGCCCGGCATATAATTGGTGATTTTCACAAACTGTGAACCACCTGTGCAGTCATTAGCCTTTCAGCTGTGCTGCAACTTCAGCAGCGAAGTCAACGTGCTCAACTTCGATACCTTCACCAACTTCCATACGCAAGAAACTAACCACTTCGCCACCCGCTGCTTTCGCAAGCTGAGCAACTGTTTGGTCAGGGTTTTTAACGAACGGCTGGTCCAACAGGCTATTTTCTTTCAAGAACTTGTTGATACGACCAACCATCATCTTCTCAACAATTTCTTCTGGCTTACCAGCCATATCAGGCTGAGCTTTGATGATTTCTTTTTCTTTCTCAACCACTTCTGCAGGCATGTCTTCAGCACGAACAACACGTGGGCTTGAAGCAGTAACGTGCATCGCGATGTCTTTTGCTACATCTTCGTTAGCGCCAGTCATTACGACAACACAACCAACTTTACCGTTTGAGTGAACGTAAGCACCCAGAGTTTCGCCTTCAAGAATCGCAGGACGACGAACAGTGATGTTCTCACCGATTTTCTGAACCAATGCTTCGCGCGCTTCTTCCAACTCACCCGCCATCAATGCAGCAACGTCTGCTTCTTTGGTAGCAGCCAGTTTTGCAACAACTTTGTCAGCAAACGCGTTGAAGTTAGTGTCGCCAGCAGCAAAGTCAGTTTCAGAGTTAACTTCAACAACAACAGCAGTGCCGCCGTCAATCTGAATACGTAACTTGCCTTCAGCAGCCGTACGGTCTGCTTTCTTAGCCGCTTTCAGACCTGAGTTTTTACGCAGATCTTCAATTGCTTTTTCGATATCACCTTCAGCCGCTGTCAGTGCTTTTTTGCACTCCATCATGCCTAGACCGGTACGTTCACGCAGCTCTTTAACCATTGCAGCCGATACGCTTGCCATTATGAAATCCTCTTAATCGTAACTAGTGATAACTTGAATAAAACTTTCAAAAAAAGGGGCTAAGCCCCTTTCTTTTCATTTCGTTGCTGATTACTCAGCGGCTGGAGCAGCGTCTTCAGCTACTTCAACAAACTCATCAGCAGAAGCGCCGCCATTCTTACCTTCAAGAATCGCATCTGCTGCTGCAGAGACATAAATGCTGATCGCACGGATCGCATCGTCGTTACCAGGGATAACGTAGTCGATGCCATCTGGGTTTGAGTTTGTATCAACGATACCGATAACAGGTATACCCAGCTTGTTTGCTTCCTGAATAGCGATACGCTCGTGATCTACGTCGATGACGAACATAACGTCAGGCAGGCCGCCCATTTCTTTGATACCACCGATAGAGCGTTCTAGCTTATCTTTTTCACGGGTACGCATCAGTGCTTCTTTCTTAGTCAGCTGCTCGAAAGTACCATCTTGCTGCTGAGTCTCAAGCTCACGAAGACGCTTGATCGACTGACGGATAGTTTTGTAGTTAGTGAGCATGCCGCCCAACCAACGGTGAGCAACAAACGGCATATTTGCGCGTTCTGCTTGCTCTTTAATGATTTTACCGGCTGCGCGCTTAGTACCAACAAACAATACTTTGTTGTTACGGCTTGCCATGTTTTCAATCATTTTTAGTGCATCATTCAACGCAGGAACGGTCTGCTCAAGGTTGATGATATGAATCTTGTTACGAGCGCCGAAGATGTACTTACCCATCTTAGGGTTCCAGTAACGGGTCTGGTGACCGAAGTGTACGCCTGCTTTAAGCAGGTCACGCATGCTAACTTGTGCCATGTTGTATTTACCTTATATATACGGGTTAGGCCTCCACGCACCCTAAGTATCGACCTGTATAAACAGGCACCCCGACACCTCGTTGTGGTACGTGTGTGATTTACGTTACCTCTGCTTGATCATTGAACTTACACCAATTGATCTAACAGTAGGCACGGCGCTTAGCGCGGGCGCTTTATACCATTTTTAGCAAGCCCTTACCACCAAAATTTGAACTAAACAGATTTATACGCTGTTTCATCCATCCATAACGCGTTCATGGTTCAACACTGCCGTAACAAGAAGTACACTACGGTTATTTCTAATTCATTAAATGGGCGACCGACATTCATGAGTGTCACAATCAATACCGCTGAAGACATTGCAAAAATGCGAATTGCAGGACGTCTAGCTGCTGAAGTACTAGAGATGATCGGCGAGTTTGTTAAGCCGGGAGTCACTACCGGCGAGCTTGATCGCATCTGCCATGACTATATTGTTAACGTTCAGGAGGCGATTCCGGCTCCACTGAATTACCACGGTTTTCCAAAATCTATTTGTACGTCTGTTAACCACGTTATTTGCCACGGTATTCCTAGCGATGAAAAGGTGCTTAAAAAAGGCGACATCGTTAACATTGACGTGACTGTAATCAAAGATGGCTACCACGGTGACACCAGTAAAATGTTCGCCGTCGGTGAAATCCAGCCTGCTCTCGAGCGCTTAAATCGCATCACCCAGGAATGCCTTTACCTAGCCATCGACATGGTTAAGCCTGGCGTTCAATTAGGGGATATTGGTCATGCCATTCAAACCCACGCCGAAGCCAATCATTACTCTGTGGTCAGAGAATACTGCGGACACGGCATTGGTAAAACATTCCATGAAGACCCTCAGATTTTGCACTACGGCAAACCGGGAACCGGCATGGCTTTGCAAGAAGGCATGATTTTCACTATCGAACCTATGATCAATTTAGGAACGCGCCACAATAAGCTGATGAAAGATGGTTGGACGGTACTCACCAAAGACCGCAAACATTCATCCCAATGGGAACACACGATGCTGGTAACGGCTGATGGTGTTGAAATTTTGACGAAGCGCAAAGAAGAAGAGCAGTTCTGGACGTGAGCACCCCCCTCCCGGAAATAGATGAGCAAGCATTACTCTCGCAGCTACAGGAAAAAGGCCTGCCACTGCCAATTGTTAAACCTTTGCTTGCCCGCATCCGGGATGACGCTAACACTCATTTCCGTGAATCATTAGATGCCATGACACTGGTGCCTCATCGCGCCAAACTCATCGATAAAATACTCCGCACTTTATGGGTTTTTAGAGGCTTACCCTCTGACGATTTAGCACTGATTGCTGTGGGCGGTTATGGGCGTGGTGAGCTGCACCCATTTTCTGACATCGATGTGCTCCTTCTGGCCCGTACCGAAGACGCCATCACCAAGCATTCCAGTGAATTACAAGATTTCATCACCCTACTCTGGGACATAAAACTCGACGTTGGTCATAGCGTACGTACGCTTGATGAGTGTGTCTCTGAAGCTAGTGGTGATTTGACCATTATCACCAATATGCTTGAAAGTCGCACACTCGCTGGTGATTTTACGCTATACCCCCAACTGCAAGAACGCATAACACCGGACAAACTCTGGCCAGCAAAGCGTTTCTTTGATGCTAAGTGGGAAGAATTTAATAAGCGTCACGACAAACACAACAGTGCCGAATACAACTTAGAGCCGAATGTTAAAAACTCGCCAGGCGCTCTTCGAGATATTCAAACCATCAGCTGGGTGGCTATGCGCCACTTCGGTGAAGGCACATTACAAAAACTAGAAGACAATGGCTTTTTAACGGACTTTGAGCACGAGCGACTGTCCGGCAGTGTCAGCTTTTTATGGACCGTGCGCTACGCCTTACACATGCTTTCTGGGCGAGAAGAAGACCGCCTACTGTTTGATCTACAAAAGCCTGTCGCCGAACTACTGGGATTTAAAGATGATGCCCAACAGTTAGGTGTTGAGCAGTTTATGTCGCAGTTCTATCGCCATCAATTATCGGTGACTGAGTTAAGCGATATGCTGCTGATGCACTTCAACGAAGATTATATGAAGTGCGATGATCAAGACCTCACCCCGGTGAATGAACACTTCATATTGAGTAACGGCTATTTGCAGCTCACGACTCTGGATTTATTTGAACGCGAGTCTGACTGGTTGTTACGTGTATTCTTGATGATGGCGCAAATGCCGGAAGCGCGCGGAATTCATTCCGATACAATCCGAGCATTGCGAGATAATCGTAATTTGATCGATGAGGATTACCGCAAAAATCCTGAAAATAATGAAATATTCATGGCGCTCATGCGTAACCGCTCCCGAGTCGCACGCGAACTAACCCGCATGATGCGTTTCGGTATTTTGGGGCGTTATATCCCAGAGTTCGGCGACATCATCGGCATGATGCAGTATGACTTACTGCACAAATACACAGTCGACGAACACAGCTTTCGTATGATTCGTTTACTTCGACAGTTCCGCTACGGCAATGTTCGTGAGCTTTTCCCACTCGCGTCTCGTCTAATCCATAAAGTTCAGAAAAAAGAAATTCTCTACATTACCGCCCTACTACACGATACCGGTAAAAGTGTTGAAGGTGACCACTGCCAAACCGGTGGTGAAATCGCAGAAGCATTTTGTAAGCAGCACAATCTAAAACCAGCGGATGCGCATATGGTCGTTTGGCTGGTAACGAATCACCTGCTGATGTCGAACGCATCACAACGTCTTGACCTCACCAACCCAGATGACATCCACCAGTTTGCTGTTGAAGTGGGCGATCAATATCACCTCGATATGCTCACGCTAATCTCCATTGCCGACACCTATTCGACCAACCCAGACCTATGGACACCGTGGCGAGCAGAGCAAACTCGTGAGTTATACCGAAACACTCAGGCGGCACTTCGCCGAGGGCTTGAAAACCCAATAAATAAAGACGATGTGATTGAAGAAATTCAACAAGAGTCGATCGCACAACTGAAAGAATTTGGTATCTCTGAGTCACGCGCGCGCGAGATTTGGGGCGAACCCGGTGACGAGTATTTTCTACGTGAAGGCGTCGATAACATCGTATGGCATTCACGTGAAATTGATGCCCATGGAGAGAGCGAAAAGCCTCTTGTATCCGTAAGGCAAACTTCTGATCAGCAATTTGAAGGCGCGACTCAAATCTTCGTTTTCATGAAGGACCAGCCCAACCTATTTGCGGTAACGACGGCCACTCTTGATCAGCTGAATCTTAACATTCAAGACGCACGCATTATGACCTCTGAGTCAGAAGATAATGCCGTGGACACTTATATTGTATTGGATGAAAACAACGAGGCGATTCAAGACCCCGAGCGTATTCGAGATATTCGCAACACTCTGTGCGAGGCACTGGCCAACCCTGAAGACTTCAACACAATCATTAAACGCCGCACACCACGAATGCTGAAGCAATTTGACGTGCCCACTCAGGTAACGATCAGTAATGACCCGATAATGAAGCGTACAACGCTTGAAGTCGTCGCAGCAGATCGGCCGGGCCTGCTTGCACGCATGGGTGACATCCTGATGGATTTTGGCGCTCAACTGCAAGGCGCAAAAATCTTGACGGAAGGCGAGCGCGTATCGGATATATTCTTTATCGTAAATAGAGACGGCAACCCTTACGCCGACCCTGAATATTGCGAACTTCTGTGTAAAGCCATCGAGACAGGCTTAGACCAGCAAATCGAAGAACAATCCGCAGTTTAGCCTCTGACTATACTTATTTTAAGCATAGTCAGCTAATTAAAACTGCTATTGATCCATTTACATCAACTCTGTTTACCAAGATAACCCCTCGTCAGCGCGATACCGAATAGATAAAGTGAAGCAAATAGGAGAATCATCATGACCCAACGTACGCTTCAATCTGTTATTCGTAGCACGCCAACCTCAGACGGCGACGGCGTCAAAATCCGCCGCTTAGGTTTATTTAACCAGCGACTTGCCGACCCTTTCTTGATGTTGGACGAATTAGTCTCAGACGATGAGAAAGACTACATGGGTGGATTTCCTCCTCACCCTCATCGCGGCATGGAAACACTGACCTACCTGCGCAAGGGCGCCCTTCACCATAAAGACCACCTTGGTAATCGCGGTGAAATTCGTAGTGGTGGTGCGCAATGGATGTCAGCGGGAAAAGGAATTATCCACAGCGAAATGCCTGAGCTTGATGGTGGCGGCTTGCACGGCTTTCAGCTGTGGATCAATCTTCCGGCCAAAGAAAAGATGTCAGACCCTAAGTATCGTGATGTACCGTCTACCGAGATTCCAGCCATTCAGCTAGAAAATGGAGGCCTCATCAATGTCATTGCTGGGCAATGGAATATAGAAGGTAAAGATGCCGCCGGGCCACTTGATAGCTTAGCCGCGGATGCTCGTTATCTTGATATTACGTTGCCTGCGGGTGAATCACTGATACTGCCCATCGAAGCAGAACTTCGACCAGTCGCGTATGTGTACGAAGGAGAACTAGAGAGTGGGCAGACGGTACAGCCAAAATCTCTGCTAATTTATAGCATAGAGGGCGACGAGCTAACACTGACAGCAAAAACGGACAGCAAGTTATTATTGCTGTGCGGCAAACCGATTCTGGAGCCTGTCGCCCATTACGGCCCGTTCGTGATGAACACACCAGAAGAAATAGAACAGGCGATTCAGGATTACAACAGTGGGAATTTTGGGCAGTAAGCAATTCATGTTATTCGCGAGCGAATGCAAGCTGGTAACTAGCTCACCGACCTAACGAAACAGACAGGCCTTAGCCTGTCTGTTTTTATCAATCTAAAAAACAATCCACTCAGTATATCTAGTCAGTCTGCTTTTTACGCTTAATCGGTGCAAAACCCTCTTTATCCATCAAACTGCTTGCAGGTTTGGATGGGCGCGGGCCTGATTTTTTCTTCAATGAAGCGCCCTTTTTACCTAGCGCCTTTTTGATGTCCTTGCCCTTTTTCTTCTTCGGGCCAGCCGCCTTGCCAGACGCTTTAAGCTTCTTCGGCCCAGTGTATTTAGCCTTCAAGCTCTGTATTGTACGCGGCTCCATTTCTTGCTGGATGTAGCGTTCAATAGCCGCCTTCAAGTTCCACTCTCGCGGGCCAATCAAGCTAATCGCTAAGCCTTCGCGACCTGCACGCCCCGTACGACCAATACGGTGAATATACTCATCGCCTTTGCGCGCAAGATCGTAGTTAATCACCAGATCCATGCCTTCAACGTCCAGACCACGACCTGCGACATCCGTTGCAATCAAGACATCACGACGACCATCGCGCAGCCCCTGCATCACATAATTACGTTCATCCTGAGTCATTTCACCATGCAACATAGCAACACCGTTACGGTGGCGACGTAAAAACTCAGACAAGCGCTGAACTTCAGCTCGTGTATTAGTGAAGATAATCGCTTTTTCAAACGTCTCATTAGATAACAACCACGCCAACAAACGGTCTTTATGAGCATTATCATCCGCGAGAATACGCTGCTGACGAATAGAGCCATGTTGATCTTGTATGCGCTGAGTTGTGATTTCTATAGGATCTTTCAACCAAGAACGTGCAACCCGACCCACACCCTCATGGCGCAATGTCGCTGACAACATCATAGACTGACGCTCAGTACCGCACTTGAAGATAATGCGCTCCATATCTTCCGAGAAGCCCATATCCAGCATACGGTCGGCTTCATCAAGAATTAGGAATTCAAGATCCCCCAATTCAGCTGTGTTACGACGTAAGTGATCAACCAAACGACCAGGCGTCGCGATCAAAATCTCAGGGTTCTTTCTTAGTACCGCCGCTTGAAATTTAAACTCCTCACCACCGGTCAACACACCCACATCAAGCTGAGTAAAATCTGTTAACTTACGAGCTTCTTTAAACACCTGACGTGCGAGTTCACGTGTTGGCACTAACACCAAAGCACGGGTCGCGCTGTCTGGCGATTCATGCATAAGCATCTTCTGCATGATCGGCAACAAATAAGCGAGTGTTTTACCACTGCCCGTCTCAGCACAGACCTGTAGATCTTTGCCATTGAGAACCTCAGGAATCACCTCTAGCTGCACCTCAGTAGGTTCACTGATAGATTGCTTCTCTAAGCCTTTTTCTAAACGGGGATGTAATTCAATTCCGGCAAACACGCTGAGATCTCAACAGATAAAAAAACGCATTATAACAGACCTTCAGCCGACTGACGCTGTAGGGCTACAAAGAGAATGCATTAGACCGTAGACTATAGCCCTTAAAAATTCATTGGGAAGGAATACCACCATGAAAAAACTGATCAGCCTCACCCTGATCAGCGCTGCGATTGCAGGCTGCGCAACCACTCTCACTGGCCGAAACCAGTTAATGATCGTTTCACCGAACTCTGCCATCGTTGAGTCAGAAAAAGCCTACGCCAGCACCGTTGGTGAACTTGATAGTAATAAGCAGCTCATCACCGACAAAGCCTGGGTCAATCGTATTTCAAACATCACCGGCCGCTTAGTGACCGAAGCCATCAAGCTTCAACCAGAAACGAAAGACTGGAAGTGGAGTGTTGCCATCATTGATGACCCCAATACTCTGAATGCCTGGTGTATGGCAGGTGGACGCATGGCCATCTATACCGGCATCGTTACGCAACTGAACTTAACCGATGATGAAATAGCCCAGATTATGGGGCACGAGATTTCACACGCCCTAGCGAATCACACCGCAGAGCGCATGTCGCGCGCGGTGCTTATGAACGCTGGTATGACCGCAGCAGCAGCGGTAACAGACAGCAATGGCATGATCTTATCGGGCACTGCGATGGCAGCCAAAGTGGCACTGGAATTACCGAATAGTCGAACAGCGGAATCAGAAGCTGACCGCATTGGTATTGAGCTTGCGACCCGTGCCGGTTACCAACCAGATGCCGCCGTCACGCTCTGGGAAAAAATGGGGAAAGCGGGTGGCAGTGGTGGCCCTGAGTTTTTAAGCACCCACCCCGCTCCAAGCAATCGTGCAAAAACACTCGGCAAGCTGGGTGACGACATGTTAAAACTAAACCCACAGCTTAAAAAATCCGCAGTGTTCCCCGTGAGCATAGTGACAGACGCGAATCAGGTAAACTGATTAGCGCATACTCTAAACAATGAAGCCCGCCTAGTGTTGTACTAAGGCGGGCTTTATTTTTTAATGTGATGACTATCACTGAGAGTTAACTGCCAATCACTAAACCTAGACCACTAAGCGCCTATTAAGAAGCACAGATAAGAAGCACAGATAAGAAGCACCGATAAGAAGCACCGATTAAAAACATCCGATAACTAGCGCTGGAGACTGTAACTAATTTTGTGTAACTGCTTATCTCAGCATACTCTACTAAGAGTTAAGGATAGGCAGATGCAAATGAATAAAAAAGAACTTGAAGCC
>NVWL01000066.1 GCA_002733645.1 Oceanobacter sp. | reverse complement strand
ATTGATCTTGGTTTGGCATGAATGCATCCTAATAATTGGGTTGCGCTCATTAAATCAGATCAAAAAATGAAAGTTGAGCTAGGTTGCCGTAAGCTCACCGCTAATGAGATGGTCCGCCTCCCCTAATCTATACTTAGGGTGACTATTAAATGAGGAGAATCATCATGTCTACTATTAACATTCTTGGAATTGATATTGGTAAGTTTACCTTTCACCTTGTTGGCCATGACTTATCTGGTCGAGAAGTATGTCGTAAAAAGTTTAGTCGTCCAAAGCTTATTCAATTTCTTTCTACTATCGAGCTAACAACTATTGCTATGGAGGCCTGTGGCGGCTGTCATTGGTTAGCAAGAAAGTGCCAAGAATTTGGGCATAAAGTACTACTCATACCACCACAGTATGTTAAGCCTTATGTCAAAACGAACAAAAACGATTTCATTGATGCTGACGCCATAGCGGAAGCAGCGACTCGACCAACTATGCGCTTTGTAAGCGTTAAAACTGAATCATCTCAGGTTATTTCCGTGATTCAACGTATACGTTCAAGTTATGTAAAAGATAGAACGGCTTGCATGTCACGAATTGGAGCAACGTTACTAGAATTTGGCATGAGCTTTCCTAAGTCTCACGCCAAAATGAAAGTATTATTCCAATGGCTAGCTGAGCATGGCGAGCCAATACCACCGATGTTGCTTTTAGAGTTACGAGACCACCATGACTACTACTTGAAACTTAATCAAATGATTTTGGTTCAAGAGAAAAAACTCAAAGAAATAGTTGACCATGATGAACGAGCTCAACTACTCAAAACGATACCAGGAGTGGGGACTCTAACAGCTAGCCGTTGCATATCTGATATAAGTAACGCTGCCGATTTCAAAAATGGAAGACACTTGGCTGCTTGGATTGGCTTAGTACCTCGTCAGTTTTCAACAGGAGGAAAGCCAACATTACTGGGCATAAGTAAACGAGGGAATAAAGGCTTACGAGAGCTATTCATTCACGGTGCAAGAGCTGTTCTTGTTAGGCCAGAAAAGGCAGTAGCCGTTTTTGGTAACTGGATATTAGAATTACTATCGAGAAAACATTTTAACGTTGTGGTGATCGCGTTAGCCAATAAACTAGCACGTATCGCCTGGTCAGTACTTTCAACCAAACAAGCATTCGAAGTTAGAGTGCAAGCCTGATTTGCAAATGATGATAAAGATGACACAACGGTTAGACCACTGGATTGAAGGCCTGTGGGGCGTTACAGCAACATAAGTAAGTATGCTTACTCGCTTTTGAGGACAATCTAGCGCGGATCTCATCGTGGAGCTGGGCCTAATGTATTAGGTAACCAAAAAAGACTCCGAATACATTAGCGCAAACCAACTACGTTATCGATATTATTACTTGCAATATTGAGGCGGACCATACATTTCGCCCCCAAAGCACCATAGAAAGGTTATTTTAGTATTACTTAAAGGCTACCTTTCAATTAAAAACAGGAGCTTCGGTACTACCATTAAGTCATTGAAAATAAATGACTTAACATAAAAATAAAACCCGACACAGAAGTCAGCTTAACAATTTTAGTAACCCACTGTTTTATCGACAATTTAAAATCTTATCGATTCCACCGTTTTCATTCATAACGCCTTATATTTTTCTATAAAAGACATCAGCAACTATTGGCTATAATATGAGTAAACTAATCTTACAGGACCTTTACATTATTTTCTTTTGCTAATGACTTAAAGTATTAATACCCACTTAGCCAGTCAGGTATAATTACACCTTCATTTTTAGCATAATATTGCCATTTTTTTATCATCAATTGTAATTGAACATTATTAATTTCAGCTAAATTTTTCATCTCTAATGGATCTTTCCCTAAATGATAGAGCTCCCAATTACCAGAACCATAAGGTGGTTGAGCATTTACTATTTTCCAGTTTTTGAAACGATATGCTTTGCGCCCCATTAACTCCCAACCCATTTCTGCAATGTATTTATCTTTCGATAGAAAGTCATGTCCAGTCATATCAATCACATTATGAGTAGTGTTTTTTTTCTGTGGTTTCGGAATGTTTATAACATTCAATATTGTCGGCATCACATCTTTCACTGATATGAACTTTGAGAGTACACGGTTTTTATCCATACTTTTTTCTTTTGAATAAGGTAACTTGATAATTGCCGGAGCACGTATTCCTCCCTCATGAGTAAATCCTTTAGAAAGCCTCGCTGCACCTACACTTGCTCGAGTCCAATTAGGGCCAATGAGTAAGTAAGAATCAGCCTTTCCCATATTTTTGTAGCTATTGTCACAACAAGCTTCAATCCATGGTTTTAATTCATTTAAACCATGCTTAATATTATGCCCTTCAGCACCGTTGTCAGACATGATAAAAATGAGAGTATTATCAAATTGATTAATAGATTTTAGGTAATCAAAAAGTTTACCTATGTAGGTATCAACATCGTCTAACATGGCAGCATAGATTTCCATATTACGTTCTTCAACTTTACGTTGCTCATCCTTAACCTCTTGCCAGCTTGGCTCTCCATGAAGTAATGGAGGTAATTGACTTTTGTTTGGAAATATTCCTAATTCTACTGCTTTTGTCAGACGCTCTTCGGCTAATTTTTCATATCCTTGATGATATTTCCCTTTGTATTTTTCAATAGATTCTTGAGGTGCCTGTAGTGGCCAATGTACAGATGTATAAGAAAGGTAAGCAAAAAATGGAGCTTCTTTATTTTTTTCTGTTTCTAAATATGAGATCAATTTGTCTGTATAGAACTTAGTAGAATAGAAATCATTGGGAAGTGAGACTAATTTACCATTTTCACGATAAAGGGCTGGCTTGCCAAATAACCCTAGGTTATTAAAATGACCTCCACCACCATTTAGCAACGCATATGAATTATCAAAACCTTGAGCAGCAGGACTCGTTTTTTCATCTAAACCTAAATGCCATTTACCTGTCATATGCGTACTATAACCATTCTGCTTAAGTATTTCAGGTAAGCTAATTGTTGCATTGTTCAAGTGTCCCTCATATCCTGCTTTCCCTATTTGATTAGGTGATAATTCTTCATACATATTACCTAATCCAACAACATGGTTATCAAGTCCTGTTAATAACATGGCCCGTGTAGGTGAACATGTTGGAGCAGTATAGAAATTGTTTAATTTCATGCCTTGATTAGCTAGGTTATCTATATTTGGTGTTTTTATTTCGCTACCAAAACTTCCTAAGTCGGTCATGCCTACATCATCTAGAACGACAAGTAGGATATTGGGGCGCTTAGTTTTGTTTTGATGATTTTCAGCTACAGCGCCATAGGGAAAAGAAATAGCTAATAAGATGGAAATAAAAGAAATACAACTTAGGTAATACATACTCACTCACTTTATTTATTACAATCTTCAAGACAAAAAGTGATTGTGAAATATTGAACGTACTTACGCTATTTGCTCAGGCTTAAACAATGTCCAATATTTGAAAAGTCACTAAAAATAACAATTTGTGGGAAAGATTATCATTAATATAGCATTGGCTACCCAGAGGGTAGCCTCTACTTTTCTGATTTACTTGTTTATTTTCTTTTTACTGGTAGTTCGTAATCTTTAGCTGTAATGCCCGGTAGATTCTTGATTTTCGCACCAGATGAAACGTTAATGATTTCTCCGTAGTTCCAACCTTCGAATGCAGCCATAGCACCACTTGATTGCATTGTATCGAAGTTCAGCGTGATAGCAGAAACAATGTGCATTATTTTCTCTACCCAAACGATCATGTAAAAATCTTTTTCGAACTTAATGATTTGTGCAAAATCAGTATCAGCTAGACCTTTCTCGTTACCAGAAATACAGTTCCAAGTGAACAATTGGTCAGTAAGATAGATGTGCTCATATGCATCTTTGTTACTGTATTGATATACTTTGCGTTGACCGACTAAATCTTGGCTTCTTAGCTCATGTCGAGCTGTTTTTTTAGTCATAGGCTTACCAATACTAGCGTTAAGGATTTCAACCCTCGTCGCTGTCAATGGTTTCTTTTTTGCTGCTCTTTGGTACATAGAAAGCTTGTCTTCATTCTCTTTAGGAAAGAAGCCAATAACTGCTGTAGCTATATCTCGCTTAGTATCTAGAACAAGTGATACAAACTTCGCATTGTTTGAACCGGTGATGAATTCAACGAAGTAGTAGCCCTCTTTTGGGTTAGTACCAATGTACTCATCGTAACCTACCATACCAGCCTCTGGACCAGTAAGTACTTCCCAGCGAACAACTTTATCAGAAATAAAAGTGTGTTTAACTGAAAAAGCATTTTCATCGCCAAAATAAATAGTAAAGTCCTTACCTGCCAAGTGTTGAGTTTGAGGTAAATTGTATTCACTAAAGCCTTCAGCCATATCCCCGATAGTGATATAGTTTTTAGCATCTTCTGATGGATCTTTAATATTAGCTTGAGCTGCTGTAGCAGAGAATAGTCCAACTATTGCAGCAACAAGAAAAGTTCTAATTGTTTTATTTAACATCATAGGTTTATTCCTGTATAAATATTGATTAGTTGAAAATTAATAGAATTCATACTTTAATGAAATGCCTACTTGTCTAGGTGGTGCATATACTTGCTCGTTAATACCCGCAAAGCCCAGATCTAAGTTATACATTAAGTATTCTTCATCAAATACATTTTTAACAAAAATAGATGCTTGCCAATCACTATCTGTATAAAGCGTATAAGTTGCTCTTAGGTTTACTATTGCATAAGATTTTTGCAACGATACATCCGCGTTAGAACCTTCTAAAAACTGCTCATCATTCCAATTACCATCAGCCTGAAGAGCTAGATTAGAATCGCCTAAATCCATGTTGTAGCGTACGACTGAGTTGATACTGAAACGAGGGGCTTGAGGAAGCTCTACATCACTATTTCCTTCACCAACATAAAACCCAGGAATAAAGTCAACTTCAGATTGAAGGTATGATAAGCCAAAGTTAAAGTACCAGTTATCATCAGGTACGTAAGCAAATTCAACTTCTCCGCCATAAACACTGGCGTCTGAATTAGTAATTTGTGCTGTGCCACCTGTTAAAGAAAATGCTTGATAATCTTCATAATCATAGTAGAAAACAGACGAACTAAACCGCCCTCTATTGTCTAAAATAGTTGTTTTTAAACCTATTTCATAGGAATAAATCGTTTCTTCTTTATGTTGAAGATCTTCTAACGTTACTGCAGAGCTCGGAGACCAGTTTCCGCCTTTTATACCTTTGTTAACAGAAGCATATATAAGTACATCTTCAATACCTTTATAATCTAATTGTAACTTACCTGCCCAATCACCAAAATCAATAGTATCTACATTTTTAAGCGCAGGATTGGTTGTTGCAAGAATCTCTTGTTGTAAGTCAAAAATAACTGCTCCGTCAGCCGGGCCATCCGTAAAATTTTGTGCTACGTTTACAAAGTTAAGATCTTTATCATCTTGTGAGTAACGCAAACCACTAATGACTGTAAAATCTTCGTTTATATCATATTCAACTTGTCCAAATACAGACCAATTTTTTGCTTGCATATCAACATTTGAGTAAACCAAACCAGTTTCATCACCGATAATTACAGGTCCACCGAGTATCGTAGTACCTTTAAAGTCAATGTCTAAAGCATATAAACCCGTTTGCCAGCGTAAAGAGTCAGACTCACCTGATAATCGAAACTCATGGCTGGTTTGTTCGTAATTTGCAATGGTTGAAAAGGGAAAATAAAACAGACCGCCAGAACCATCTTCTTTATGCTCTTTAAATACATCCATATAACCAAAGATATAGTTTAAACGGATACCGCTATCAAACTCATGTTTAAGTTTTGCGATATATATATCACTTTCTCTATCTAAACCATTATCTACAAAATCAGAGCCATGTTTATGAACATCACCCGTAAGACTTTCACCTAAATTGGTACCAAAACCAGTGACAGGATCTGAGCTCGCTGATCGTACAATATATTGTCCTGCTGCCACATCATCGTCTTTTGTTAACGTTGCAGATAAATCAAGACTGGTATTTTCAGCTAACTGAATTGCAAGGCTACCACGAACAATATAGCCATCTGCGCCATTTCCAGAGCGACCAGTTGCTTGTCTCGCCGGACCAAAATCTCCTTCTGGTACAAATCCGGGTTCAATATAGCCATCAGCCTTTTCAGTTCGTGCGGCAATTCGGCCACTTACGTTATCAGAAATAGAACCACCTATCGCACCTTCAAGTATTTTGTTATTTCTTTGTGCATATGATACTTTGAAATAACCATTTAAAGATTCATCTTGCGCTGTATTTGGGATGAAATGAATTAAACCACCTGTTGCATTTCGGCCAAACAAAGTTCCTTGTGGCCCACGAAGTACTTCGGTAGATTGCATATCAAACATTTGCATATTCAGCGCATTCATACTGCCAACATATACATCGTCATAATAGACAGCAATAGGTGCTTCTAAATTATCTTGGAAGTTATTTTGAGAAATACCACGTAGGTTAAACGCCGTGAACCCTGGCGTAAAAGACTGCATCTGTAAACCCGGTATTTGTAAGGCAATGTCTTGAGTTGTGTTAAACCCTAATGCTTCTGTTTGATCTCCTCCTAATGCGGTTATTGCTACACCAACACTTTGTGCATTTTGGGTGCGTTTTTGAGCGACTGTTATTACCTCAATATCAATATTGTTTTTACGTTCAGACGCTGATTCTTCAGCAAGCGCTGAATTATTGTACCCTACTAAGCTAACTAGAACCGCGGAGGCAATACTCGATACTTTAAGGGTTTTTGAAAATACTTTTGCTAATGATTGTGACTTCATAGTTATTCCCCATTTATTGTTATGTGTTTTTATTTAAGACTAATATTGCAGTTTTTACTTATTTTCTTCTAAAAGACAAATTACTGCATTTCTGTCTTCTATTTTTTTCAAACCTCTAAAAGCCATCATAGTGCCAGGTACAACTTTCATAGGGTTTTCTATAAACTTGTGCAATTCTGCTTCTGTCCATGTTTTTTTGTAGTCAATTAAAGCAGGCGAATATGGAAAGCTTTGTACTGCTCCCGATTCCCTACCCACCACACCAAATAAATTTGGGCCAAGTATCGTTGCTCCCCCTTTATTAACAGAGTGACAAGCAGCACATTTTGAAAATACTTTTTTAGCTTTTTTCATATTGCACACACCATCACCTGCTAGTGAAATAAAAGGAAATGCGCATAACATTAAAAGTAATTTTAAGCTTTTCATAAGATTTCCTTATTTATAATTTGGCGCTATAATAGAGCCACTACCATCTTCAGTACCTAAATAAAATTTATCTGAAGACGTTGGTAAATAAACAAATGTGGTTGTAATCACGCCTTTGGCATTTTCCCATTTACCTGTACCACCTGTTACTTTGTATTGGTTTCCTCCCCCAACAGTAGAAAGGGATGCAAACAATTTATCTTGGGATTCATCGATCCAATTGCATCTTCCTATGCCATGAGTACCTTCGGTGCTGCCCATTTCATCAAAGCCTAAACATTCCACTGAAAACCTCAGTCTTTTACCCTTTGCGGTTTTAAGGTTAGATGCACCGTATACACTGTATACAAAGGCACTTTTCTCGCCCCCTATCCCAATTGAGTGTCCCGCTGTAGCATAAAAAGAACCTGATAAATCGATGTCCAATTTTTCAGCACTTACAGTTCCTGCCACTAAGGTTGAACATAACGCGATATTTTTAAGTATTTTCATAAATAACTCCTAAATGTTTTTAAGTTTTTCAATAACAATCTGAGCATTACGTGCTCCTGACTCAATCGCTCCATCAATAAACCCTCTCCAGCCATTAGCAAAATCAGCTCCTGCAAAATGGACTAGTCCTTCAGGTCTATTCATTTCTTCAAAAGCCGTTGTTAACATACCTGGCGGGTACATACACCAGGTACCTTTTGAGTAAGGGTCTATATTCCAGTCATAGCTGAAAGATTCTAGAACTTCAGCATCGGGCAAATACTCTCTAACGGCTTTTTGAACCATTTCATCGTCATAAACATCTATTTTTTCAGGGTCTTTGCCAAAGCCAACTAATATTTGGTCATCGTCATCATATTCTGTCCAAAGGTAATTAAGTGCCATATCCTCTGTTCCATTTGCATAAACAATAGGGTGCTTTCCTTTAATTTTGATATAAATTTTTACACCAGAGCCAGTGTGACCTTGCTTGAAAGCTTTTTGTTTTACCGGAGAAATGCTTGGGGAAAACTCTATATTTTTTAGAACATTTAATGGCGCTGCCATTACGACATATTTAGCTTTTAATTCTTCATTTCTATTGGTAAAAACTGAAACACCAGAGCTAGTTTGTACAATACGTGTTGCAGCCGTTCCTAATTTCACTTCAGCATTACTATCAGCCATCATGTGTTCAATCAATTCACTCGTACCATTTTTCAGTTTATATTGCCCTATATTTACCCACATAAAATCTTTATTAAAGCCAGATAAAGCTAGCCACCTTAATTGATCTAAATAGCTACTTTTATCGGAATCAGCATGGCCATTTATAGCCGCAAAGCTTCGAACAAAATCTTTTTGTATGTCACTTATCTTTAGCCCTTCAATCGCTTCTTTTGCTGACATATTGTCAAGTTTTATAAATTCTTCGCTATTATGATAAAGAGGATCATGAGGTCGGGTGAAATACTTATATGCAGGCTCATAATACGCATCGTAGGCCTCATAAACTGTAGGCCAGTAATCTTCTGCAGCACCTTCTTTACGTTTACCGTTTTCATACCATACGAAAGATGTTGCTTTTATTGCCGCACTTTCAGTTATAGCTAGATCATATTTCATCTTTTCAGACCAGATACTTGGTTGACCCCATCCAAACCAGGTGCCACCTACATCCATATCGTGGCCCGCAAACTTGGTAGTAAAAGTTCTTCCTCCCAGTCTAGGTCTAGCTTCAAGTAACAGTGTATTTGCACCACTTTGGGATAAATCTCTTGAAGCCGTAACGCCGGCGAAGCCTCCACCAATTACAATTACATCAAATTCATTTTTTTTACGTACTGGTGAGCTATATTCATGAGACCTTGTTAATGAAGATACTGCCGCTGTCGATACTACTGCAGTTCCAGCAGCAATATTTTTTATAAAATCTCTACGTTTCATGCATTACTCCCCAATTTAATAAGCTACTTCAAAGTAATTTAATTACTTGGTCACACGACCAATGCTTAACACGTTAATCTTATTTGGTCAGTAGACCAAAGTCAAGCATCACTGCCACTTATTTTGTCACATGACCAAACAAGTATTATGGTATTATTACTAACGTAATAAAAAATAAACGGAAATAGTTTTTTGAACTCCTAACATCAAATATTTGCCTAAGCTAGGAGCTTAAGAAAGTTACAGCCCTTTACACGATGTTAAATCAGTGAATAATTGTTAAACTATGAAATGAAGCCATTGAAATGATCTTTAAGAGTATTAAACGTGGAAAAAACGATAAGAAAACAAAAAGTAGCAACAAGAAAATCAGGAAAAGAGACCTCTAATAAGATCATTCAAACTTGTTATGATTTACTTACTTCAGGAAGTTACAATGACTTTTCGATGAGAGGGGTTGCTAAAACAGCAAACATGAGGCTGGCCAATGTACAGTATTATTTTCCGACAAAGAAAGACCTTATAAACGCGCTAATTGAGCACGTAATTACTTCATATAATGAAAGGTATGAATCGCTAGATTTAGACGAAATGAGTAATCCAAAATCCGCCTTTGAAAAATTGATTGACATGAACTTAAGTGACGCTTTTAACCAAAAAACGAGACATTTTTTTATTCAGTTTTGGCCATTGTTAAGCGAAGCTGATAATTACTCAGGCGAATTTTTGGCCAACCTTTATAATCACCAAATTGCAACTTTTAGAGCTTATATTCTTAAGCTCTGCCCTGAGATTAGCCCTAACGAATCATTAATAAGAGCTAAAGCAATCGTTTCTTTAATCGATGGGTCGATGGTAGTGCGCTTAAATTCAGATGAAGAAATTGCTCATCAACCTAATATCCAAAATATTATGAAGTCATACATTTTAACATTAGCTATGTCACAAAGTGATAGCACAATGTGATTATTTTTCAATTGACATTACTAACCATATGCATTGGAAAAAGTTCAAAATTGGACCTGATTAAATGATCTCTACGCTGATTAAAATTCTGTCTGTGCTGATTCATCAAGTCTTCTAAAGGAAAGCAAGTTAACAAAGAGCTTCACGCCAACATTAAACAGCTTTTATCTGAAGGCATGAGTAAAGCTCAGGTAGCAAAAACCATAGGCTGTGCAAGAAAGACGGTTATCGGGGTTTAAAAAAACAACCTGTCACTAGTTGAGACTATCACTTTCATTTATTTTTTGTATAAAGCTGACACTAAAATATACATAAGTTGCATATCGTAATTATGTTTATCTTGGCTAACTCGTTGTTTCCCCCATTCTTCAGCCAGCTTTTAATACGGGAAACATCAAATTCCCTACTATTGCATGCTTCGGCTTGAAACAACTCTCTTTTTCGTTTTCCATCAACAAGTTACTCTCTATAAATCATAATAATTGATTTTGGGGAATAACATGCGAAAAAAGAGAACACCAATGAGCAAAATAAGTGACGTATTACGTTTAAAATTTGAATCGAAATTATCTCATCGTGATATTTCGTCATGCCTTAAAATTGGCCCCGCCACCGTTTCCGGAATTCTAACTCGCTTTAGAAATGCTGGTTTAACTTGGCCGTTGCCAGATGAACTGAGCGAAGCCGTGTTGGAACAGAATTTATTCCTAGCTAAAGCCTGTTCAACGAAAAAGGCGTTACCTGATTTTTCTTTGATGCACAAAGAGATAAAACTTAGGGGCATGACTAAAATACTCTCATGGCAAGAGTATCAAGCACTACACCCTAAAATTACGCAAAAACCTAAATATAATTGTTAGTTTAAAGTCTATTTTCAGGCTAAATTTATATGTAATGGTTATTTGTAACATCTTAAATATACATCTGAGGGAGGTGGATTCATATCATCCATCTCGCTTTGTGCCCCGTAGCGCCATAGAGTTAATAAATTTACGTCCGCTATATGATCGGAAAGTTGACTATCACTTATCCAATTTTTTATGCAACCAAAAACAAATTAAGTAGCAAAATAGAATTTTTATTAGGGTCGGCTATCGTATCATTAGTGACCTTTTTCGGACTAAATTTTAGCGAGAATTTTTGACCGCTTTAGGCTCATAGTGACTGCTCTATATAGTGATTCAACTCTTAATTTATGACTGCTTACTGCTCCCAAGCTGTCGGTATTGTACTAAAATCTAATTGCTTTAATGTTAGTGGCAAAAGTGATCATTAACAGTATTCAATTTATCCAAAGATGACAGATATAATAAGGTCGAAATAATGTGCCATAGTTAAATATAATTTGCTGGCACAGGTAAATGCAGTTAGGTGGCAATGATGCTAGAGATTTACCATAATCGGGAACATGACTGGTTTGATTTAAATACAGATGAGTATTTTACTATCGAAAAATTCAATATCGAAAATGAGATCAAATCTTTTCATGACAAAATTGATAACCTAACTGACTTGGTGATACAACTATCCCAAAAAAACAAACGTAAATTAATCCATATTAGAGTTGATTTTATAATCTACTCGTTTTATATTGAAAATCAGTCAAAATTATTTTGACTGATGCTTGAGCTGAATCTAATTTAGCAAATGAGCCTTTCTTTTAGTTAATTAGCCCTGTGCTTAAATATATTAACTGCCTAAAACACCTGAACCAGATGTAAGTATTTGGTAAAGGTGTCAGTGAAATTCGTCTTTAAAAAGATGAGTTTCACTCAAAACTACCCAGATAAATATCAAATAAACAAGCCAAATACTTAGTAGCTATTGCTGCTAGGCCTTTTTGCATGCGTTTTATTTGGTTGTTTAATTTCACAAACCTCTAAATTAACCGGAGTAAATCCATGACTATAATGACTATAAAACAAATAACTCACAAATTTAAAATATCTCGGACAACGTTTTGGCGATATCGACAATACGATGGATTTCCCAAAAAATTGCAAGAAAATGGGAAAGGTTTGCGATGGAACCTAGATGAAATTGAATACTGGTTTAATAACTGGTTAGAATAATTTCCCCTAACCTTATCACTTTACAACATAACAGTGGTTACTTAACAAGTACCCCTGATTTACAAGAATCAATAAAAATTTGTCACCCAACATAGACATGTTTAAATATTTACAACATACAAAAACTACATAAGAGAAAGTACTCATGAATGATGAATTAATGACTTTAAAAGATGTGCCTGAAAACTATCCTATAAACCGAATTAAATTTTGGATATTTTTAAAGGAAAGGAACCTAATATTTGCATATACAATATCAACAAATATCAGAATGAAGCGAGCCAAGAGTTCATAACTATTTGATTTTGTTTGCTACAAACAATCGTATAGCAAAAGTCACTTTGTTTAACCTGAACACTTTTTTCTATGCTAAATTAAATTTTCACACTAACCTCAACTATTAAATAAGGAATTTCTCATGAAATTTTTAAAATTAAAAGATTTGTTAAAGCGATATAACATTAGCCGTTTCGCATTTTGGGAATGGAGAAAAAAGCTTGGTTTTCCAGCTTCTATAACCCCTGAAAATACACGCCCTATATGGCGACTAGCTGATGTGGAAAATTGGGAAAAAGAAAACTTTGCAAAAGGTAGCGAGTCCTAAAAAATAAAAATACAATTGAAGGAAACGTTTTAAGGAGAATACCATGTTTCCTGCCTCTTCGGATAAAATTTAAAAAAGTTAATTATCTAAATTTAAAAGTAATTTTTCCCATAGTTCATATGCTTCTCTCTGTTCGTCTAACCAGTCATGTTTGTTATAAACAGCTAAAATACCAGCTAATGAGTGTCCCAACATTTTTTCAGTTACATGTAACTCTACTTTTTTTGAGGACAATATGGTTGAGAGCGAACGCCTAAAGTCATGACAGCTCCACGGCTCCATTAATTGATTTTTCACCACAGCTCTACTTAATTTATTAATAGTTTGTGGACTAATGTGTCGCTTGTAACGTAAGCACCTAACCTACCACCTTATTGATATTCCAAGGCAGTAATGCTTCAATATCTTCAACAGTTTCCGCTTGGGGCAATAATGTAAAGACTGTTTT
>NVWL01000065.1 GCA_002733645.1 Oceanobacter sp. | reverse complement strand
TAAAGCGTTACAAGACTCACGCGCACGACTGCATGGATGCAGGAGGTAGGGCGACGCAGGATGCCAAAGCCGAGCACTACTGTATTTTTCAGAGGTGCCCTAGACAAAAAATGCCCCGATCAACGGGGCATTTGAATCAAACCTCAGACGCTGCGATATATTCGCGACGTTGTTGTTCACTTTCGATATATTCTTGCCATTGATGCGCTGTTTTTTCAGCCGCTGGGTAACGTGCTGCTTGAAAAAACGTGGTCGCTGCTTCTTCAAGATGGTTCAAATTATATTGCGCTAACCCTTTAATAATCAGTGCCTGATGCGGTGCTTTTAAATCGCCAACTTGCAGAGATTTTTGGCTAAAATCAAACGCCTTATTCCACTCTTGACGTTCAGTATAAATTTGCGCCAATTTAAAGTAATCGGACCCTTTTCCAGACTCTGAGGCTGCTGCTGTCATACTCACAATCGCATGATCGTATTCACGCGCCATCATCCACGCATCGCCTAACAACGACAGGTTACGAGCACTTTTTTCGACAATGTCAGCCTGCATACCGTCTTCAAGAACGTGCGCCGCTTTATAAGGAATTTCACGCGCTAATAACGCTTGAGCAAAATTCAAATACTCACCTTCTTTTGTCATGAGCTTCATATCATAAGCAGTTTCTAACGTAGCTAGCTCTTGCTCAGAACGACCTAACTCATTGTAAACGGCCGCAAGCTGCATCCAGTATTCAGCTTTTGAATAATCCGCGACTAAAGACTCTAGGTTATCTGCTAACCCCGGATAATCTTTGAGTTGAAATAACGCGGCTCGTTGTAATAACAACCAGCTTTCAGGGGCTCTTGAACCGGATTCTTTACGCATTGATACCGCAGTCGTGACATCGTCTTTCGCTAAACCAAATGCTTCACGCTGATACTGCACTTGAGCGCGAAGGAGGTAAGCGTCCGCCCCGACCTTATCTGAACTTTCCATCCAGGAATTAAGCGTATTCAACGACTCACCGTATCGCTCTTGCATCATGTACAATTTTGCTAGCGTGAATAAAGTCGTTTGCTTTAATGAATCCGGCGCGTTATCAATATCGAGCACTTGTGAGTAAGCAGTAATTGCTTCATCGTACTTTTCTTGCGCCGTATAAACGTAAGCGACCATGTTATGAGTCATCGCCCGCTCGTAAGAATTACGTTTACGCTTTTCTAAACGAGCCAGTACGTCTAAGGCGTCTGAGTACTGCTCTTCGTCTGCTAGATTACGAGCATCCTCTAATTTTTCGTAGACGACTTCACGTAACGTTTGCGTACGACGAACACGAGGTGAAGCGCTAGCTTCTTCTTGCTGTGCTGCACTGTTTGCATCTGCTGCTGCGTCTTCTGCAGAAACAGACGATACAGCCACTGGTAAGACTCCACTCAGCACACCAGCAACTAAAATGGCGGATAACTTTTTCATAACTATTACTCCCGTTATTTATCCAACTCGAAGCGGATAATATTACGTACTCCCGGAACTTCGACTGCCTGCCCTTCTACAACCTGAGGCTTGTATTTGAATTTTTTAACAGCATCAAGTGCCGCTTTATCAAATACGCCCGGTGGCTCTGCTTCCAGCACGACAGGATTAATCACTGTTCCCAATGAAGTGACGGTAAATTCAACCACGACATAACCTTCTAAACCGCGTTGAGCAGCCCGACGAGGATAGGCTGGGGCAACTTTCACGATGGGCATAAACTCACCGTCGCTGCCTGCGCCAGATAAGCCTGCATCCAGGTTGAGATCTGTGGATATATCGAGCGCCCCTAACGCTAAGGCCGAAGCACCGTCAGCGGCAAAATCAGGCTTTGCCATGTCAGGCTTTGGCGGTTCTTTGGCTGTCACTGGTGGCTTCTTAGGCTGACGCTCTTTGGTCTGAACGTCCTCATCGGGTTCGTTCATTACAAAATTTTGAATGCGGCCATAATCAATAGGCTCAAGCACTGAACCACCAGAGCTAATTAAGGTTTGCATCATCCAAAACACAGCCATTGTTGCCACGAAGGCCACCAAAAGCGCACCTGAAAAACGCGCTACTGTTTGCATAGCCACTGACATCTTACCTAGCCTCTGTCGCGAGCGAGACGTCATACACACCCGCTTGGCGGGCTGCATCCATGACCGCCACTAATTTTTTAGTGCGCGCTTCTTCATCTGCCTGAATCACCACGGTACCTTGTGGGTTTTCCGCATGCATTCGCTCGATATTGGCACGCACTTGACTCTCTTCCACTTGGCGCTTGTTGATCCAAATTTCGTCGTTAGCATTAATCGCAATTAAGATATTTGCACGTGGCTTTGATTGCGCTGTGCTTGCATCCGGTCGATTAACTTCAATACCCGATTCCTTCACAAACGAAGCTGTAACAATAAAGAAAATAAGCATGATAAAAACAACGTCGAGCATCGGCGTGATATCAATTTCGCCATCCGCTTCTGCGTCATTAAGATTTGAAAAACTGCGTCTCATAACAATAATCTCTTGCAAGAGTTCGTGTAATTAATGATCGAAGGTCAAACGATCTTCGATACGAATTTTTTCGCGTTTGATGTGGCGTTCAAGCAGTGACTGAGCGAACACACCCGTCAGTGCCCCTACCATGCCGGCCATGGTTGGAATCGTGGCTTTCGAAATCCCGGAAGCCATCGCTTTCGGGCTACCGTTTCCAAAAAAAGCCATCACATCAAATACTTCGATCATGCCGGTCACTGTCCCCAGCAAACCAAATAATGGCGCCATACCGATCAGCATTTTTATTGTCGTCATATTCGCTTGTAAATTAGAGCGAAGACCGGCAACTAAATCCTGACGAATTTGATGCGCCACCCAAGAACTGCGCTCTGCTCGACCTTCCCATTCGCTCACGGCGTCGGCCATGGCACGACGGTGAGAAAATGCGAAGTAAGCACCGCGTTCTAGAACAAATAACCAAAGCAGAAAGATGAGTCCAAAGATGGCGTAGAGGACATCGCCTCCACGCTCCATGAACAAATAAACCGGCTCGTAAAGTTCACCAAAAAACATGATTAGGCTGCTTTCGACTGTTGCTGTTCAGACTGACGAGCAAGTATGCCCGTCGCGCGTTCTTCTAAAATCATAATCAGTCCACGGCTACGATTGTTGGTTAAGGTATGCAGGAACACACAAGGAATTGCTGCCACCAAACCGAGTACCGTTGTCACCAATGCCTGAGAAATACCACCGGCCATTAATTTAGGGTCGCCAGTGCCGAACAAAGACATGGTTTCGAATACATCAATCATGCCGGTAACCGTACCTAACAGACCAAGCAGAGGTGCAACTACTGAGATGATTTTAATCCAACCAATGCCGCGCGTTAGACGTGGAATTTCTGCGGCAATCGCTTCACCTAAGTGCAATTCAAGCGTTTCGGTATCGCTTTTACTATTGGCATTAAATACCGCCATAACACGACCCAAGGCATTGTTTTCGTTCGCGCTCTCAGATTTCATTTGTTTGTTAATACGGCTCGCTTCACCGTTAAGAACAACCATGCGCCATAACGCTAACAAAATACCAATCGCACCCAGTACCAGAATGATGTAACCAACCACACCACCTTGATCAACGCGATCACCTAGCTCTGGCGACTGGCCCATAATTTTCAATAACTGGCCGCGAGAAGGATCAATCCAAAAACCGGTTAACGTGTCACCTGATGCCGATGTTAAGTCATTAATAGAAGACGTGTAGCGGCTTCCTGGTTGCTTATCTAGCTCAACCAAACGTGCCGATTCAATGTCCCAGCTTAAGTAAGCTGAGTCAGCTACTGCATTAAACCCACCGATTCGAACCACTGAGCGTTCTGATGTTTCGCCACTCGGTGCCACTACGTCTGCGGTGTAAGACGATATGCGACCACTTAACGTTGCTTCACGCTGCATTTCGAACCATAAACGTTCTAGCTGCTCAATCGAAGGAAGTTCTGAGGTGGCACCAGCAACACGAATTAGATCAGTAAGGAACTCATCACGACCCGGAAGCTCTGAACTAATAACAGACCCTTCAAACACGGCTTTCGTATCGCCAGCAACCTGCTGCAATACACCGAAGAGTTCTTTTAGGCTACCTAGGCGGTCGTTTAGCTGTGCTTGTGAATCAGCAATGCTTAGTTCGTTTTCACGGAATAGAGATTCTTTTTCAGCACTAAGAATTTCAAGACGTTCCCGATCAGCACGAGCGTCTGCTAGAAGCTGCTCTTGACGTGATTTAGAACTATTAAATTCAGCCAAACGCTTTTCAAACTCAGTGTTATCACGCGCTTGACCTTCTTGAACTAAATTTAGAAGCTGGTCTAAATCAACAGGTTCAGCTTGTGCCGTAAACGGTAAAGCAACAGCGAATAAGCCACCTAGTAATAATTGACGAAGTTTCATTATTTGGTCTCCTGTTGTGCCGAAGCAAGGGACATTGAAACCGGTGCAGCAACAGGCACCTTAATTAAATCCGGAGCCGACTGTTCACGGGCAATACGAATACCCGCCATCACTTTGCTCTTGTACTCAGGATCAAGAGGCTGCCAAGTGTTTGATGCTGTATTCCATACACCTAGCTCTTGACCATCCAGTGATTGATACATCAGAGCAATACGACCAATACGTAAGAAGTCCACTTCACGTGGCTTTTCTTGAGAAGTCGCCCCTGCCAGTTCGCCACGGTACGATTCAATCGTACGGCCATAGTCAATTTCCGCTTGGTACGCTTCCATCACTTTGCGGTATTTTTCTGCCGCTGTTACATCAGAACGTCCCATCAGATCATTTAAACGTGTTACACGCTTCATACGCTCGTCATGTAAAAACGGAACATCCGCAGCAACAAACTGATTGATAGAATCGATCATGCGCAACATTAATGGAGTAATCTGACGCTCAACAAGCGACGCTTGCTCCATGCTCTTCTCAATATTCGCCTGTTCTTTCGCTTGTGCATCTAACTGACGATCCAGCTGAGCGATGTAGACATTCAATCCTTCAACTTCTTTCACTAAAGCGCGGTAATCACGCTCAGTTGAACGAATATCTTTGTCGATGGTGTCGATGGTCTGCTGTGATTTCTGCGCTCTCTCAACACGCTCCACTCCCTGCTCAACAGCATCATCAAGAGACGCTGCACTTACTGAACCGGTGAAGCTCATACCAGCGAAAGCAATCGCGCTTAGCAGTCGCGATACCTGGCGTTTATTTGTTGCCATGATAAAACCCTGATTTTGAATGGCCGGAAACCGGCGTTTCTGAATTCGGTAAAAAGACGGTGAGAAGAATACGGAGGTTTGATGACAGTTCTGTTACACGGTATTGCTGGATGACAAAAAAGCTACAGAAAAATGACAACAATCGCTCGCTTTATCGTTTTACTCAGTTTCAAGCAGACATAAAAAACGGCACCCGAGGGTGCCGTTATTATGCAAAGTATCTAACCAGTTACTCTGGTACGTTACCAGTAAATGCTTCTGCAACATCATCTAGTGAACCAGGAATTGTCCAGCTAGCCCACCAAGCATTTGCTGCAGAAGTTCCAGGCTCTACAGCGCCGATGTAATCCGTAGCTTCAAAAGCGAATCCCGAACCATTATCAACCGGAGAGAAAGTAACTGCAGCCAGATCAGCAGCTAGAGCTTCGGTAATGGCTACTGCAGCGTCCAGAGTAATAGTTCCTTCCATACCGATCTCACCAGTTTCAGTATCAGCATCACGCTTAGCGTAGAATTTATCATCGCAAGCACCGATTACATTTACCAACGTCACATCTGAAACACTGTCGATTCCGCTTGGCATACCGGCACCAGTCGTTGCATCATCACCATCCGTATTTGAATCATCAACACGAACACAGTCATCAAAATTTACAACTGCAGTATTGTAAATACGAGTCGTTAAAGAACCACGTAAACGCATACCAGGCTGCAAGCCGTCGCCTTTACTATTAACTGCCTTGTTAACTTCAGAACCAATAATAGTAATGTTAGCTAGTGCACCTGCCGTTTGCGGCACGTAATCTTCATCAGAAGAGTTCGCTTCGATACCACGAGGATCGTTACTACCTTGTGGAGCGGTTGCATCAGGGTCTTTGCGTATGATCGCAAACTGAATATTACCCATATAACCTTCATCGAAATCGATATCGTCATCGTCATTACCTGTTAATACTAGGTATTTGGCATTAACAGTACCGCCGAACCATTCAACGCCATCATCCAAATTATTATGAACCTGAACGTATTCAACAGTTGTTGCATGACCAACCCCCTGAAGAGTTAAACCATTAATTTCATTATCAACACCCACTGACTTTCCAGCTTCTGCGATACGAACGTATTTAATGATGCCACTGTTATCGTCTTCAACGTTACCGCCGAACTTAGCAACGTCGTTACCACCCTCACCGTCTACATTACATACAGTGCCTTCACCAAAACATGCACCCGTATTACCTGGACCGTACTGTGGAGCAAAACCTTGAACGATTACACCACCCCATTCACCAAGACCATCATAGTTATCATCCTGTGAACTAAAAGTGATTGGTGCGGCAGCTGTGCCTTCAGCCATCAATTTAGAACCACGAGTAATCAATAGTGCCCCTGTGTTCAGTGCCTTAACATGCACACCCGGCTCAACTGTTAATGTCACACCAGCGTCTTTTACTGCTTGTACTGCTGCCGCGTCGGCCAACTCAACATTACCAGCACCCACTGTTACAAATCCGCTAAGAACCCAATCAATATCATCGGTCAACGTGTAATCTTGATCAATCGTGCCGTTAATAGTACATGTGTCACCTGCGTCATTACAGGTAACGAAATCAGGTAGAGTTACACCCGTATCGTTATCATCGTCATTGCTACTGCTACTGCTACTGCTACCACCACAACCAACAAGAGTAGCGCTTGCGATAGCAACGGCGATTAAATTTTTATTGAATTCCATGATATTCCCCTATTAGATAAAACTATTTAAATCAATTCACGCGACGAAGATTAAGCCCATTTAATGACAAAATTATTACAGTAAAAAAATAATCTAAAATTCATAACTTAATGATAAGTTAAAATTTGTTCCTTCAAAGTATTTCTCAGTAATTTTATTATCACGAGTATACTCAACGGGCGAATCTGTGAGATTTCCCAACTTTGCCTTCACTTCTAGATAATCACCCGTATCCCAGCGGTATACTAAGTCAATAACGGTTCTAGCTTCCTCAAACTCGGGGGCTGATGAACGACTCGCTGCAGCTATACGATCTCCGGAGTGATTAACTAATATATTGAGTGATTGCCCAGAAAGTTCATCCTCAAGACCGAATCTAAAGTTACCTAAGACTTCGGACTGCCCTTGCAGACGACGGGTGTCTTGCCCTTCAAACCTCGCTGACCCTTCACTTAGCACTACCTCAGCATCGATTAAGGATATGTTTCCTGATGACGAAAAAACCACATCTCTGATACTTATTAGATCCTTACTGAAATCCAGTTCTAAACCAGAAATAGTCGCCGAATCTTCGTTACGGAAGGTCACGCCATTGGCTGCAGAGCCTGATCCATCTGGTATCGTTCGTTCAATCGGTGCAGTAATCAATTTATTAAACCAGGCAAGAGAAATACTCTCGCTTTCAGAAAAGTAGTATTCTGCTCTCACATCTAAATTATCGATTGTTGAAATTTCTAAATCAGGAGCACCAATAATTTCTTCGTCTGTTTCAGGGTCATACTGTCGCGACTCTGAACGTTCAGTAATTCCAGGGCGAGATATTGTTTGACTGATTGCAGCTCGAAATTGAAGATCTTCTGTTGCACGAAATGTACCTGATAACATCGGCATCAAATTACTAGACTCTAGAACATTATCTACCGATTCATCGTCATTAGGGTAACTTAGTATTTGTTCAGAATTTTCAGAACGAACCCCACCCATAAACTGTATTGAACCAAAATCAATTCCCAGTGAGGTATACAACGCATTGATCGAATCTGTGGCTGTGTAACTGTCAGTATTGGTTGTTTTGGTTTGCATGCGTACTGAACCAGATTGAATATTTTCATCGCTCGTAATGTCCTCAACAGGTAAAGTCAAGTCAACACCTGCACCGGGAATCACCTCAATCTCTGTACGAACTAGATTCACTTCTCGATCTTTCTCTGATGCCATTGCACCAATTTTAAAGGTCATTAGGGTCGTGCTATTCAACATATACTCATGGGTATAATCTAAACCAAGATCTAAAGAATTCTCCACCAACTCGGAATAGCGACGTTCACTGTCCGACGAAATAAACAGATCATTACGATAGGCATAGCTTCTTCTGTCGGGTTCATCTCTGCGTGATTGTCCTAGATTTATGCGCCAGTCTATCCAATTGTTTGTATCAAAATAGTATTCACCTAAAAAATGCTGAGCTAAAAACTGACGTTCTACCCACTGTAATGTAATGCGATCTTCTTCTATACCTTCATCATCATCTCGTTCGTTTGCCACTTTAACTGTATTATCCGTTTTTCGAAGTAATATAGTCTTACTATTTAAAACCATTTTTTCATCTTCAAAGCCAACAACAAAATAACCGGTAGTATCGATACTCCGCTTAGTTCTCTCATAAGAACCTACAACACCAAAATCATTTATTTCTGCATCGTGGCGAGCCGTCCATTTATCTTTATATTGTATGGCACCGTAGTACCCTATATCACCATAGCTGGTAGCAATAAGATTTCCCTTGAGATAAGAAAATCCGATTTCTGGACGAGCACTTGCATCTGAAATTTTATAATTATGATCAAAGTCTTTTGCAATATTGATGGATTTTTCAGGAAAAACACAATTCAACCCAAAATCATTACAAAAACCTTGATCCGAATTCTCAACATATAAAACCTTCGTTTGGCCATCTTCCGATACGTTCAAAATACTTGCTGGAATATCACGCCCACCATCATCTATACCTAAAAAATCGGTTGATCCCCCATCGTAATAAGCAACATCACTTCCTGTCGTGCGTGTGTTCATACCTAAAGTAGCGCTAATTTTTTGGGTAGGACCATCCGGAAGATCTTTAGTCGCCATCATAATCACTCCGCCAGTGGTATCCCCCGGTAAATTAGGTGTGAATGATTTTTGAATACTGATACTGCCAAGAACTGACGCCGGAAATAAATCGAGTGGAACGTCGCGCTTCATTGGGTCAGTACTTGGCATCAAGCCGCCATTTAAGGTCGATGAGATATATCGCCCCTGAAGACCTCGGACTACAGCAAACTGACCACCTACGACAGATACACCAGCAACACGCTTTAACGCTGATGCTGCACTAGAGTCCCCAAACTGAGACATCTGTTCAGCACCAATGGAGTCCAATACCGCGCTAGAGTCACGCTCTTGGCTGGTCGCTGAATCGGGAATGTACGTTCCTACAGCGACCACTTCTTCAATTACACCGGAGCCAGACATCCCGACCTCAGGAGAGATTGAGACAGGTACGCCAGGTATAGCGTAAACGCCAGATAAGGTTTTACGTTCGTAACTTGGATGGGCAATAGTGATTTCATACTCACCGCGCGGCAGTTCAAAGCTGAAGCTACCATCGTCATTGGTCATCGCGCCAATGTCTGTTCCAACCACCGAAACACGCGCGCCAGATACACTGCCACCGGTTTCGCGTGAGCTCAACTGACCACTGATTACACCATTTGTGGTATCACTGCTAACTTCTTCTGCGATAGCTTCGCCGCCAAGAATTTCAACAAAAACATCCGAGGTATCTGATTGACTATCGATGGAGAATTCAGCCTCACCAATAAAGGTGCCGTATTGTGATAGCTCTGCGCTGTATGAGCCGGCATCAAGTTCAAAGCGAGTAAAACCCTGAGCGTCCACTAACTGACGCTTGCCGTTAACGTCTACAGAAACACCTTCAGCGACACTTCCATCTTCAGTGATATAAAACACGGCACTGCCCGCCTGAGCAGCCCAATGTACGCAAGATAATGAGATGGCCGCAACGCTGAGCAGCAGGCTCTTTGACTTCATGATTCCCCCAATAGACAAACAGGGGCAAAGCCCCGAGATACGTAAACGGGGGCGAAGTTACTACAATTAAATGACAGTCTTGTTACAGACAGATACTACGAGGCGAAAGATCAATGAAGATAGGAAGGATGCTCAATCACCATAAACTGGTTAACGTCTATGTCCGTGAATAGAGTAACTTGACCGTCTGGCCATTCGACACGTATTTCATCAATGACAGATTCAGCAGCTAAACCAAAGTGAAGTTCTGGTGCATTGTTAGACATATAGTTATTTTCAAAACGCATTTCACGGTATTGAGTTAAGTCGCCTGCACTCACAGTGACTTTTGCACCAAAGGCATTTTGATTACCGCCAACTCCGTGTAATCGAATATTCAGGAAGTTATCACTGAAATCCGACAGTCTGCGGAAATGGTTCTCGTAGAACACAGGCACATCACTGTGATTCATAATCGTAATATCAATATCTCCATCACGATCAAAATCATTACAGACAATACCTCGGCCTTCACCTCTGTCATCAATACCAAACATAAAAGCTTGTTCCGTAAAGGTGCCGTCTTGGTTGTTCATAAATAATTTAGCGGGCGTTCCGTAAAAGTGTTCAATAAGTCCAGAGCCTGGGCCTAACCTATAATCTAATATTTCTGCAGATGACTTCAGAGCATTTAATTCACTTTCCAATGCATCTAAGGACTCATATCCCCAGCCAAAATAATTATTTAAGCTTGCATAGTTTGTGATTCCAAGAAAGTTCATGAGAGCCTCTATAATTTCAGCTGCTTCATTATAATCACTTTCGATCAAATCATAGATACTATTTATACCAATTAAAGAAAGGCTATTTAAAATAGGCTGGTTTATCCCCTCACCTTTATACCCAAAACCATTTACATGAAAAATATCCAACCAGCCATCATTGTTAAAGTCCTTCATACAAGCCCCCCACCCCCAAAGTCCATAACGAACACCAACCTCTAATGCTACATCTTCAAAAACGATATCTCCGAGCCTGGTACTATTATTTCTGTACAATCTATTCCCTCTGCTAGGGTAATTTCCATATGGAACGTCTATATCGGTAACAAACCAATCCAAATCACCATCATTATCGATATCACCAAGAGCACTCCCCATTGCATTAAACCCTGTGATATTGGAAATATCAGAGATGGGGGTAAAAATTCCATTGCTATTGCCTTCATATACCTGAGCTGTTTGAAAATCAGATGCAACTAATAGATCAGGAATATTATCAGCGTTTATATCTGCAAAGTTAGCGGTAAAGGAATAATCTCTGCTGCCAAAATTCCCCATCAAACCGGATTCTTCTATAGGACTGAAAAAACCTTTTCCATCATTTTCCCACAAATGTATTTCTTCACTGGTTTTCAAAAAATCCCAATGTGTTGTAAACATATCGAGATCACCATCTTGATCAACATCAGAGAAGGATGGAGAGTGAGTCGCCCTCACAGTATCTACACCGAAATTAGAGATTAAAACGAAGCCACTCCCACCGTTATTTATCCATAACTTTGAATCTGGCTCATAAAGGTGGCCTATTAATAAATCAGCCCAGCCATCGCCATTAATATCAGTCACGGAAAATGATGCAATATCTCCTAGTGTATTCAAGCCGAAGTTACCGGGAGCTTCATCAAAACCATTTGTATTGTTTAAATAAATTTTAACACCGTATTCACTACCCAAGCCGACAACCAAATCAATCTCACAGTCGCCATTTAAGTCAGCGGCTCCTATAGAACCAATAGTCATTGCACTTTCACCAACAGTACTCACCCTAGCTAAAATTTGCTCTCCGACCGAGTGCTCTAATGTGAAATCATCTCCATAGACTTTTCTAAACCCGGAAAAAGTTAGCTCGGTTGGAGAAGCAACATCAGCTTGAGCACAAGCACTTACGTCGTATGGTTCTACATTATCCAAATTAGGAAAACTACCCGGTATTACTTCACCCGGCTCAGGCGGTGTAATAGTGAATAGTTCTGAATTATCAAAGTAACTCAACACGGGGTCTAAGCGCATATTATCGGGAGATAGTTCAGTGAAGTCTGGCATCCACTGACTAACGCAAACCATATCGATTAAACAATCACTCGTTAGCGTTTTAATAAAAGCCACGTACGCTGGAATATTATCCTCGTTAACATCACCGTTAAATGCATAATTTTTAGCTGAATTATTTGTATTCCAGGTAGTCAAAGACTCTAAAATTTCTGGAATACGTTCTTGATGTTCAGTTGTATCAATATCTAAACCCAAGAACTGATCTAACGATTGAAGCGTATAATCATAGTTAATAATTTCTTCCACAGGGTTGAAGTGCCAACGAACTGCCTCCTCAAGCGTACTGATACTCCCTGCATGCATGTAGGGCTCTGTTAATTCAGCATTTAACAAGCTTGGCGTTCTAAATTGATGTTTATCGTTCGGATTCACGGACACATTGTATCGCCCTAAATCTTGACTAAATACATTTTTACCACGACCAATTTGTGGCGTGGCCAATGGATAATATTCTTCATCTGAGAAGTGAGAACTGGAATGACAACTAGCACAAGACAATGAGCCTTGATTGAAGAATAGAAGCGCCCCTTGCTTTGCCGTTTCTGTGATCGCTGTGTAGTCACCTGCTACAAACCGGAAGAAAGGATTGTCTAGCGCTACTTGCGAGCGCTGATATTCACCTAACGCTAATGTAATATTATTAAAGCTAACCAGCTCTGCACTATCACTCACGTAATCATTAAACGCTTCTCGAAAATAAGCTTCCCAACCACGATCTATCAACTTGTTGGCTATACGAGCGCGAATATCTCGACCTGTCGCACCTGCATCAGGGCTGAAGCCGCGCATTTCATCCACAGAGGTAACAGGAAAGCGAGCCTGAGCTACCGTCAAGTTCGGGCCTGCTAGAGGGTCAGGACCACCAAAGTGACTATCTGGTGTACGTATTTGAGCACCGGAGCCATTTTCAAATTCTGTTAATACAGGCTCGTAGTAACCGCGACTTGTGCTGTATTCCACCGTTTCAACTCGCCCATCCCAGAACATCGCTTTATCGTAAAAAGCGATATTGAATGTCGTTGGACTATTGCGCGGAACGTTAGGCCCAAAATCTGCTTCGGGGTCTAAATAGAAATTACCATCATGGCGACGCCCAGGACCCACAATCATAGGATCATGCGCCCCCACTCCCACCGACAAACTTAAATTATCAGTACCCGCTAAACGTGGGTCATGACAGCTAGCGCAAGCAACATCATCGCCAAAACTTAACGAGCGAGAAAAGAAAAGTTCTTTGCCTAATTCAACCAACGGATCGCCCGGCACTGGCAATTCGCGACCGGTTAATTCAGCAGGATTAAAACCAATATTCGAGAGTAGTGTCAGTAATTCTTGGTCAAGCTCTGAAGGCTCCCCTGCATTATCATCCACTGGCAAACTGGCGTCATAAGGATGTGAATCTTCAGCGTTTAAGTAACCGTCACCATCTATATCCGTGTCTAATACATCCGGAGTACCGTCGTTATCTAAATCATCTGGAAGGCTTAATGCATCCAGTGGATCAGAGCCAGCCGTAATTTCGTCGCTGTCAGAGTAGCCATCGCCATCATCGTCGGTATCT
>NVWL01000064.1 GCA_002733645.1 Oceanobacter sp. | reverse complement strand
ACTGCCGTTGGCTGGATGAAGCCGGATGCGCCGAGAAGAGAGGATCGTAAGGAGAAACCTCTCCTTGCATGGGGCTGGGGGCGGAGCCCCGAAAGGGAGTTGAGTTTGAGAATTGAGTTTAATAGTTGAGTTTAATAGTTGAGTTCGAGAGTTAAGCTTTAAATAATAACTATCACATAAATTGAGCAGTTTGGAATGACGAATATCACTCCAAACTATGAGACAGCAGTGTCCTAAGTCGGTTGGCTAAAAGATAAAAAAGACGCATGTTCTACCTATTAATTCATCATTTAGGCGGCCCAAATTTGCTTGATATTCACAAATTCGCGAATGCCATGTGGCCCTAACTCACGCCCATACCCAGACTTTCCTATGCCGCCGCTTGGTAAGCGCGGGTCCGTTTTAACGATGCCATTAATGGCCACTTGTCCGGCTTGAAGTTCAATGGCAGCGCGCTTGGCGCTGATATCATTGCTTGTCCAGATGCTTGCCCCTAAGCCATATTCTGTGTTGTTGGCGAGAGCAAAAGCGTCGTCAATATCATCCGCTTTGCAGATCGCTAGTACAGGGCCAAAGGTTTCTTCTTCAAAAGCAGCCATGCCGGGGGTGACGTCCACTAATAACGTAGGGGGGTAATAGTAACCTGGCATATTCGGGCGTTCGCCGCCGGTTAAACATCGTGCGCCTGCATTGACGGTGCGCATGACTTGGTCGTGCAATTGGTCGCGTAAATCTTTACGGGCGATTGGCCCTATGCATAGATTATCTTCACGAGGATCTCCCAGTTCTAAAGCATTAAAGCGCTGAGTTAATTCTTCACACACTTGCTCATAAATATTGGCTTCAACAATCACACGTTTAACGGCAATGCAGGATTGCCCAGCATTAATTAAGCGAGACAGTGTAATGACATCGCAGGCTTTGCCGATGTCTGCATCCGCTAAAACAATGCAGGGGTCGGAGCCACCTAGCTCTAACACGGCTGGCTTAATACCTGAGGCGGCACGAGCAGCGACTTTTCTTCCGGCTTGGCTTGATCCAGTAAATGAAATTGCTTTAATACCGGGATGATCAATGGCTTCCCCGACTAACTCGGTTTTTACCATTAAATTCTCCATAACTCCGGCGGGTAATACTTGCTGAAATACTTGGGTCAGTAAGGTGGCAGTCGCTGGTACATTGGGGTCGGGTTTCATGACGCAGGTGTTGCCAGACATCAGTGCTGGCCCTAAAAATCGTAAGGCCAACCAAACTGGCGCGTTCCAAGGTAAAATTCCAAGAACGGTGCCTAATGGCTGATGACAGACGTAACTGTCTCGTGCATCCGATTGCAGAAACTCCGAGGCTAAAAATGCCTCGCCATTGTCGGCGTAATATTCAGCACAAGAGGCCGCCTTTTCGACTTCGCCTAAGCCTTCTCGCAGTGGCTTGCCCATTTCTTCGGCCATCAAACGGGCGAGTTCGTCTTTATTTTTACGCATTAATTCAGCGATATTCAGTAAGTATTGTCCACGCTCTTTATAGGATAAGATTGCCCAAGCCGGTGCAGCTGCAACGGCGCTATCAATTAAGGCACTGGCTTGTTCAGAGGATAGGGAAGGCACCTCAGTTAATGCACTTCCTGTCGTAGGGTTCATTGGCGTTAACATGCTCACTCTCCTTACGCAGTGACTTTGCGTTTGGTTTTTGGGGCGGTTAATTTTACTTCCGCTGTTGCTGTTTTCTCGCGCGCAATATCAAGGTCTATAAATTCACCTTTTGGTGATGCATTGCTTTCTTCAGGTTTGACCGTAAAGTCTTGATCGAGAGAGAAGAAAGACTCGCAACCGTCTTCGGTGATATGAATCGTGTCGGAAATCCCGCAGGTCTTATCGCCATCCACGCCCCACATCCAAGGAATCACATGGAAGGTCATGCCTTCTTTTAATACCGTGCCATCGCCTTGTTTAAGGCTGACGATATAGCCTTCATCCCAACTGGGTGGGAAGGCAATACCAATGGAATAGCCTGAGCGAGTTATTAAGCGACCACCTACGGTGTTGTCGCTAATAATATTACGCACCAGATTATCGACATCGGATACCGTCATGCCGGGTTGCACCATATGGTGAACAGCAGCGAGAGCACGCTTCATGGTTTCTTGTGCTTCGTACATAGAATCTTGCATGTCACCTAGCATCACTGTGCGCATCATGGCGGTGTGGTAACGACGGTAGCAGCCGCCCACTTCTAAAAATACGTGCTCATTGGGTTGTACTATTCGTCCTTCCCATGTGGCGTGGCCGATCATGGTTCTTGGGCCTGACGTAACATAAGGCATCACCGCTGGCACTTCACCGCCGGCACGGAACATTCCCGCACTAATCGCTGCGCCTATTTCATTTTCAGTGGCTCCGGCTTTACACGCATCAATACCGGCAATCATACCGGCTTCGGTCGCCTTTGCTGCGCGTTTCATCAGTTCGATTTCAACTGGCGATTTACATACTCGGCCTTCTTCAACGATGCCGAAGCAGTCGAGTAATTTCCCGTCTTTTAATGAGGTGTGAATTACGTCTTGGTGGTAGGCCGGGAAGAAGTAGCTATTACGTTCATAGCCAATGCGTTTATCGGCTAAACCAAACTCACGCAGGGCATCAACCAGCATTTGCATGGCGTCGCCGGTATCGGGGTAGGGACGAGTGAGATCGACCCAGGTGCGGTGTATTACGTTGGACTCTTCCAGCGCCCTTGTAATCATAAACGGTTCTTTTTCGAGTGGCACAACTAAGGCCTGAAAAAAGGAGTAGCCGGTGGTTTGGTAGTCCGTCAGATACATAATATTTTCTGGGTCAGAAATTACGACTGCATCTAAATGACGTTCTTGAATTCGTTGGCGTAATTCTTCAATTCGACGAACGTATTCAGTGTGTGGAAAAGTCATATCATCGCGTTCAATCATGCGGCTTCCTCCATAACATTACGTACGGCATCGGTGAGAATGGTCAAGCCACTGATTAAATCTTCTTGTGGAATGGTGAGCGGTGGAATGATTTTTAAGACACGCCCCCCGGTACCACAGGCAGCAATAATTAAGCCTTTTTTAAAGCAGGTTTGTACGATGGCAGCCGCGCGTTCACCGTCGCCGACATCCAAGCCAAAGATCATACCTTTACCGCGAAGTTGAAGAGAATTGTCGCTGTCTAATAGGGGTTGAATAGCACTTTTAACGGCGTCCGCTTGAATAAATACTTGCTCCATTAAATCTTCGTTGCGGAAGTAATCGAGAGCCACTTTGCCCGCCACAAATGAGAGACTCTGGCCTCTAAAGGTTCCTGTATGCTCCCCCGGCGACCAGTGTTTATCTAACTCTGGAGACACTAAGTTCATGGCTAACGGTGTACCTGCGCCGCCAATGCCTTTGGCAAGACAAATAATATCTGGCTCTATGCCTAAATCTTCAAAACTAAAGTAGTTTCCCGTGCGACCACAGCCGACTTGAATATCATCAATAATTAACACAGCACCAAGTTCTTTCGCGAATGATGCTAAATTCTGTATCCATTCTTTGCTGGCAACATTAACGCCGCCTTCTGCTTGAATGGTTTCTAATAAAATCGCAGCCGGGGCTTGCAAGCCGCTGGATGGATCTAAGTACCGTGCTCGTAATGCTTTTAAATTAGCCAAGCCACAACCTTGCACGCAATTCATACAGGGTTTTTCACAGCCAAACGCTGCGTGTGTAACATGGTTGAGTGGCACGCCAGCTGCACCACGAAAATATTGATTGGCCGTGGCGGCGAGAGCACCTAAGGTCATACCGTGAAAGCCTTTACTGAAGGCTAAAATATCAGTGCGTCCTGTGGCGCGGCGGGCTAGTTTCATTGCCGCTTCAACAGCATTCGTTCCTGTTGGCCCCATAAACTGCATTTTATGTTTCATGCCACGGGGTTTGAGAATGACATCAGTGAAGGCTTGCATAAATTCAGCCTTGGCTGTGGTTTGCATATCCAGCGAATGAAGTACGCCATCCGACTGTAAATAATCAACCATAGCTTTAATCATGAGTGGATTATTGTGGCCAAAATTTAAGACGCCAGCGCCGGCAAAAAAGTCGATATATTCTTTGCCGTTTTCATCAATTTGACGGGCATTTTTAGCGGTTTTAAAAGTAACCGGGTATACGCGGCTATAAGCGCGAATATTCGATTCGCGCTGTTCGAAAATAGTCATAAGGATGATCCTTTTAGATTTAATTTAAATGGTTGTTAAATCAAAACGAATCTCAGGGTGGCGTGCGCATTCCTGTGAGCCTACAAAACCAACGACAGACTTCACCAATCAGGCGATCGTTAAAGTCGTAACGTGGGCTGTGACAAGGGTGTGGGTCATGAATACCGTCGTGGCTGCCAATTAAGGCAAAGGCACCTGGGATTTCACGTAGGTAATAACTAAAATCTTCAGAGGCCATGACGGGCATGGGTTGTCCGTGCTGCATGGCGCTATCACCATACAGCTCTGCCCATGTAGCACGAGCGTTGGTGGCTTGCTCTGGGTGGTTAATGGTCGCTTGATAACGAGTTTTGTGGGTAATGCTGCATTCAACACCGTAGGCGACGGCCGTATGATGGGCGGTCTCTGTGATAAGGGCGTTTAATAATGAACGAGTATTTTCGTTCGGAATGCGAATACTGCCGCTAATGAGCGCTTTATCTGACATTACGGTAGGGGCGGTGCCAGCCTCTATTTGAGTAACGCTAATGACGGCATTGGTTTGTGGTGCTAAGCGGCGGCTGACTATTTGTTGCAAGGCCATGATGATGGCACTGGAGGCAAGCACAACATCATTGCAAGCTTCAGGCTGACTTGCGTGACCACCACGACCGTGGACTTCAATGGTGAAGGTGCCGTTGCCGCACATGACCAAATCGTCAGGGCAGGCCATGGTGCCATATGGCAGTGCTGGCCAATTATGCCAGCCGTATATTTCTCCTACGCCTTCGAGTGCGCCCGCTTTAATCATTTCGCGCGCGCCGTGTCCGCCTTCTTCGGCAGGCTGGAAAATCAGAATGACTTGTCGCTCTAATTCATGTTCGTGGAGTTTTAACCAACGTGCCGTCGCGATAAGGGCAGCGGTATGACCGTCGTGACCACAAGCATGCATACAACCTTCAGTTTCCGATGCCCAAGCGACGCCACTGGTTTCGTGAATGGGGAGGGCGTCTATATCGGCGCGTAAGGCAATGGCAGGGGTGGTGCCGGATTCGTTAATGAGTGCGACAGTACCGGTTTTGGTACACGTCCTCCAACGAATAGCCAGACGATTAAGTTCAGTACGAATTGCTTCAGTGGTGTTGTTTTCTTGCCAGCTTAGCTCGGGCTGAGCGTGAAGCTGGTGACGAAAATCCCGCGCAAATTCTAATGTGTCCTGCCAGTCGTTCGACATAAAGTCTCCTGTCCTGTCATGGAAGTATTAGCCTCATATACACTGAGACTAACTTAGCTTTTGCAATGGCTGTTCCAAAAATAAAGTTATTTAGAGTCCGAAATATTTTTTAGTTTTTAAAACGGGACAGTAAAGTCTTTATAATTCAATCGGTTAATGAAATTTTATTAAGTCTATTTTTTTTTATGGCGAGTAAAGTCATTCGCCTCAAATATATATTTTATTCGTAACCTGCGTGTTCGTGGTGCGCCGTGTGTCATGTGTGTGCGTTTTCACTGAAGGGCTTGGTTTATTGAGTCGGGTCATATGCGGCCAGAATCGTTATTTTGTGGCAATATATGACGGCTTTGTGGGCCAATGTCGTGGTTAATTTTGTGGCAGAACCGCATCCCATTGCGGCTTTTGGGGGGCTGTTATAATCTGCAAGCAATGCCTAGCTCTGAGCTACTTTGCATCACGAGGAAGCGTTTCTATGTAATTTAGGGCGCATAGGCTCCATATAAGAATAAATATAGGACAACATTATGATTTCTTTGCGTAAAGCCTCTTTAGGCGCGGCGCTAGTTTCTAGCCTTACTTTGTTATCTGCTCCCGCCTCTGCGGGTTGGTTTGATTGGTTGTTTCCAGAGAAACCAGTAGAAGATGAGGTTGTCGTTGAGGATTCTACTCCTGATTACAGTGACGGCCTACGTCCTGCTATTTTTGTTGGAAATAATTGGGATGGCACTATTGATGTGATCGACGGTGATAATTACGACATTCTAGGTCGTATCAATGCCATTCCTGATTACGAAGAGCGTATGGAAGAAATCAAAGATGACTTTTGGCGCTACACCATTTTCTTGGGGATTCGTCAGTTGATTGGTGAAGGCAACGATCAATTCGTCGATGATATGTACAGCACTAATGATGGTGAACTATTGATTGCTTCACGCCCTAGTTTTGGTGATGTGGTCGCTCTAAACTTGGAAACAGGTGCCGTTGTATGGCGTTTTGAAGTTGACGGTGTGCGTTCAGATCACATGGCGTTGTCGCCAGATGGCACTGAAGTCGCGGTATCGGCTTCTACCGGGAGTGTTGTGCATTTGTTGAATGTGTATACCGGTGAAGAAGTGGGTCGTTTTCCAACAGGCAACTCGCCGCATGAAAACCTTTACTCAGATGATGGACAGTACATTTACCATTCTAGTATTGGTTATGTGTTTATGCCGTTTGATGGCAAGGTCTTACGTGACTCGACTCGCGGTGAGCGTAAGTTCATCGTCTATGATCGTATCAACGATGAGATCGTGAAAGACATCGATATGAAAACCAAGCTTGAAGAAGCAGGTTTTGAAGATTTAAGCCCATCTATTCGCCCTATGGCACATACTCATGATTATCGCTACTTCTACTTCCAGCTCTCTTTCTTGCATGGCTTTGTTGAGTACGATATGGAAACAGACACAGTCACTCGTTTAGCTGAACTGCCTAACCTAGTGCCATACCTTCCTAAAGTGTATTACGTGAATGACTCCGCGCATCACGGTATCGCCATGAGTGGGGATGATGGTGAATTGTGTGTTGCCGGGACTATGTCTGATTACGCAGCGATTGTAGATCGTGAAACATTTGATTACACCGTTCTTGAAGGGCTAGGTGAGAAGGCTTACTGGGCGGTGACAGATCGCTCGGGTGAAAACTGCTTGATCTCTTGGAGTGGTACAGACCAAGTATCTGTAATCAATTACGACTCGCGTGAAGAGATCCGTCGTATTGATGTGGGCAACCACCCTCAGCGTATCCGTGAAGGCATGTTAAAAACGGACTGGAACTCTCTTTACTGAGTGACCTATCAACTACCTAGGAGTGCATCATAAAGAGGGTGCTCTAGAGGTAGCTCAAGCAACCAAAAAAGGGCCTGCGTTAATCGCGGGCTTTTTTGTGGTTGAGTATTTATGCTTCTTATTCTAGTAGGTCAAGTTCCTGTGAATGTTTGAAGCACCATCAATTTCAGTAACATTTGCTATCAATATTTATGATTGAGTTAACAGTGAGTATCGGTATATGGACTAGGCTAATGAGTAACTAGGGAAAACTTGGTTCATTTGATGGCTATGATCCAGGATTGATGTATTCCTAATGAATACTCAGGACGTATACAATATATGAGTAGTACCAGTTTCTTACCCGATATTTTTTCGGACACTGATGAGTTTTACGTCGAACGAACTTCTTTGCTGATGTATCGTGTTGTGGCGGGAATTATGGTGGCTTTAGTGTGCACCGTGGCTGCTATTGTACTTATCTCTATTCGCCAAATGCCTACTTTTTGGCACTTCACTCTTCTTGGTTTACTTTTTTACTTTGTTCCGGTTGCGTTGTGCATCAAGCATATAAAGATCAAACCCAATGATATTCATGTTTGCAAAAGAATAGTACGTTGGTTAATGGGATTACTTATATGCATTGTTGTGGGCTGGACAAGCTTTGCGATGTATATTCTCCCGCAGCTAGATCCTGAAACGCGCTTGATCACTATCTGTCTTTTTGTTTCGACAGTGATAGCTCATTTTTTACCTTTCACGTTATTTCCTCGCAGTGCCTTGTTGATCTTGCTGATTAATTTTTTGCCTTTATCTGTACGACTTTTATTTCTCGGCGACGAAGGGGTTGTGGCTTTAGGTATGTCGGGGATTGTCTTTGCGAGCATGGAGGTCATGCTGGTGGCGTGGCTGTTTAGAACCGATATGGATATTATTCGTCGAGAAAAAAATAAAGACGAACATATCCTACAAGAACCTGATATTTCAGAAGTGGGCCTTAGAAGTATCCGTGTTTCGACACTGCACTTTCAAAGTACGCAGTCGATTATTTTACAGTTGGCTACGGCTTTTTTTCTTGTTATTACCATGAGAACGACTGAAACCGAAGCATTGATGTGGTGCTGGTTCCTTGGATTTATTTCTGTTCAAGGAATGCGTGCAGCCGGGTTTGTGAGTTATATGAATAAACCAGAGGGAAGGCCACTGCACCAGTGGCGCTTAATGTTTGGTGCTGGCATGCTCGCCAGTCTTTTTGTTTGGTTTATCTACCTTGTTGTTTTTCATGAGACCTTAAACGGAGTTAGTTTAGGCTTAGTAAGTGGGATATTAATTGTTGTTGCTGGTCTTAGTACTATCGGCTTAGCCGCAGATAGAGCCATGCTCTACCTCAACAGTTTTTTATGCCTTGCGCCTCTCGTCTTGATATTAAATTCTGATGTTAACTTGTGGTTGGTTTCAGCATTGGCAGTGCTGGGGGGATTGAGTTTATTGGTTGTGGTTGAGAATATTTATCAATCATCAACGCGCTCATTAAAAGGCATCTTGATACAAAAGCTGGCGGAATATCGTGCTGCTAAAATGGAAGAGTTAAATGTTGATTTGACCAATGCTCGTCAACGTCTGACAGAAGTGAATCAATCGTTAGAGATACAAATACAAGAGCGTACTTCAGAGCTTAAGCATCAAGCCGATCATGACATGCTCACTGGCCTAGGTAATCGTTATCGTTTTGCATTTGTTGTGCAAGAAGCACTGTCGGATTTTAAGCGTGATGAGTCCAGTTTTGCTGTTTATATGTTGGATTTAAATCGATTTAAAGAAATTAACGATGGTTTAGGCCACTTTGCTGGTGATCATGTATTGCGTGAGACGGCTCAGCGTATTCAACGTATCAGTGGCGATAATCGAGTATGTGCGCGCTGGGGAGGCGATGAATTTGTGATTTTTCAGCCGTCCGTTTCAAGTCGTGAAGAAATACACAGGTTTGCAGATAAGTTGATCCATGGTATTCGTGAGCCTATCGAATTGGACAATGGCCCGGTGATTCTCGGTGCCAGCATTGGTATTTCTTTGTGCCCAGAACATGGAGTTAGTGCAGATGAGCTACTGGAGCACGCTGACATCGCCGTATATCGTGCTAAATACATGAAAGATGGTGTGTCTATTTATAACGATAATTGGGGCAAAGAAGCCGCCGAGCGTGTACGACTTGCTCAAGCGTTAAGGGCGGCTATTCACTCTCACGAAATAGAGGTTGCCTTGCAGCCGTTTGTATCTTCGAGTGATGGGCACATCAAAGGGTTTGAAGCCCTCGCGAGATGGCCGCAAAAAGAAGGGCGCCCCATTAGCCCTAGTATCTTTATTCCTCTCGCGGAAGAATATGGCTTGATGCCGTTATTAGGCAGAAGTGTATTACGTCGCGCTTGTGAAATGCTCAAAGAATATTGCTCTGACTCGTCACTGCGTGTCGCAGTGAATATCTCCGTTATGCAGTTACGTGATCCTGAATTTGCTAATGAGGTGTTTACCATATTGGAAGACACCGGTATTGCACCTGACCGACTTGAAGTAGAAATGACTGAAAATGTATTTGCCAGTGATGTTGAGCAAATACGGGGAGTTCTCTATACCTTGCGTGAGAAAAGGGTACGTGTCTCGATTGATGACTTTGGCACAGGCTACTCATCCATTAGTTATTTACGGGATTTTCCTCTGGATACCTTAAAAATTGATCGCTCCTTTGTTACGGCTTTAAAACAGGGTGGTGAAGGTATTTTTAGTAGTATTGTTGCCTTGGCATACGGCTTGGAACTATCGGTGATTGTTGAAGGTGTTGAAACGGATGATGAACTGGAAACGGTGTTACGTTTAGGGGGAGATGAAATTCAAGGCTATTACTTTGCTAAGCCGATGATGCATATTGAACTGGAGGAGTGGATACCAAAGCACATTGGTCATGTGTTTTTATTTCCACCTCAGCAATCCAGTAAAGTTAAACGTTAGTAATTAGACTCGGGATATTATGAAAAAAACCCGCATTTTGCGGGTTTTTTAGCTAATGTCTGAGATTTCAAATTAAAACCATTCTCTCAGACTTAACTGGTATGGCTATTAATAGTCTGCATTATGATGCTTCGTCATCACTCATTTGCGACTGCAGGTAATTTTGAATACCTACCTTGTCGATCAAACCAAGCTGAGTTTCAAGCCAATCAATGTGCTCTTCTTCGGCTTCTAGAATTTTGTTGAACAAATCACGGCTTACGTAATCTTTGATGCTGTCGCAGTAAGCGATGGCTTCTTTGAGGTCTGGAACGGCTTTGTGCTCAAGCTTGAGGTCACATTCCAACATCTCTTTGGTGTTTTCACCAATGGCCAAGCGGCCGAGGTCTTGTAGGTTTGGTAGGCCTTCTAAAAACAGGATGCGTTCAATGAGCCAGTCCGCATGTTTCATCTCGTCGATGGACTCATGATATTCATAGTCCGCTAGCTTTTTTAGGCCCCAATCTTTGTACATGCGCGCATGCAAGAAGTATTGGTTGATCGCAACGAGTTCGTTACCCAGCGTGATGTTTAGGTGTTCAATGACTTTAGCGTCGCCTTTCATTATGCATTCCTTACTTGGTTTAAGCGTATGTCTCATTGTGGTGATTACATGCGGGACAGGTCAAATAAAAATTGCCTGGTTAGCGTGATCTTATAGAGTCAGAGGGGCATAAGAGGGAGGGTGCGTATTGAAAGCGTTGATTCATCGAAGGGGGAGCGATGGCACACCGGTGGTATGGGTATGCCGAGGAAAGTTTATGCGGCGCTGAACATCCCTTCCATTTGGCGAGCTTGGCGTTTTGCGTCATTAAAAATCGCTTTGGCATCTCGTGCGCACTTACCACATTGGCTAGCTAAGCCAGTGCACTCTTTTAGCTCACTCATACGGGTAGCCCCTTGCTCAGCAACAGCGACGATGTCACGGTCGGTTACGCCTTTGCAAATACATACGAACATAAGAGGTCCTCGAATAAATATTTGTTTCTTTTACTGGGGGTCACTGAACAACTGAAACAATTATAAATACGAACCATTATCAAATGCAACACTATTTGATAATAATTACTCTTTGATACTGATTTTGATTCATTAGTGTTTTTTGAACTGTAATTGGCGTCAATAGAGGAACAATGGGTAGAGTAAAGTCGAGATGGCTTTAAAAGGCCTTATTCCAAAGCATAGGTGGAGGTACTGAGACGGCCAACCCCTTTGTTTATAAAGGTGGGGATAGTCATTAGATGCTTCATAGTCACTTTAGTCGGACTTGGCTGGCGCTAATCCGGCCAGAAAAAAATAACTGCCAACTGGCTCACAGATTCTTCAACCCACAGCGTTACCATAGACGTTGTGCTAAGAAGGACTGGGTATTTTCCCGCTAGAGCCTAGGCTCTGGTATACGCATGTTGATTTACGAATCATCGAGTGAAATAAGGACGTCCCATAAAAATAATAAGGTACGCCATGCTTTATGATCAGCTCTCCATTTTTACCGCCACTATTTGCTGATACCGGGCTATTTCAGTCTGAGAGAACCCTGATATTAATGAAGCGCATTGTTATCGGCTTCTCCTTAGCGGCTATCTGCAGTTTAGCGATGATCGGAATGTTGTATTCAACCGATGCGCTGAGTTGGTGGTATGCGCTCCTTCCCTGTGTCGCGTTTTATGCGTTGCCTATATATTCAGCCTGCAAATACGTGAAATCGCCTCCTGACAGCGAAGAAGCTCAGGCGAAAGCATTGAGGTGGATATGGCGGCAGTTTTTAGTAATTCTTGTTTTTTGGGAGGTGGTTGCTGCTTTAATTTTGCCAGAGCTGGGCGTTGATTCGCGCTTACTGGCTATTTGTATTTTCCTCGCAGTGGTGTTTTCGCATTTTGCTCCTTTCACTATTTTTCCTTACCGGGCCATTTTTATTGGCTTCGCGAGCTTGGTACCTCTTTCTATTCAATTGGCATTATTAGGCGATTCCAACATGGTGCCGTTAGGCATGACGGGATTGATATTACCTTTTTTAGAAATTGCGGTGGTGGCTTGGTTGTACCGTGCGGACATCACTAACTTAATTGAACAAAACCGAGAAGGCGCGACACGAGAACCGGACATGTCAGAGGTGGGCATGCATAAACAGCGTGTGAATTTTTTGCATGCTCAAGGGGCGCAACCGATTGTGTTACAAACCGCGCTAGCCTTCGTATTAGTGATCACTTTGCATACCGATGATACTGCATTAACTATGTGGAGTTGGTATTTGGGTTATATGTCGATCCAAGTGCTGCGAGGCAGTGGATTTATTAGCTACCTAAGCAATCCTAAGAAACATCGAATTCGTGGTTGGCGTTTGCAGTTTAGTGCGGGTGTTGTACTTAACCAACTTGCTTGGTTCGCGTTTCCCTTCATATTCCAAGATGTGTTGAGTGGTTTTAGTTTAGGTGTGATCAGTGCTCTCTTCATTGTGGTTTTGGTGTTAAGTACCTTGGGGCTGACGGTTGATCGCCCAATCTTATATTTGAATGCCATATTGAGCTTAGGTATTCCGATATTTATGGCAGTTAACTCTTCAAATTTTTGGTCTTTAATAGCCTTCGGAGCCGTGAGCCTGATCGCTGCATTGCTGGTAATTGAGACTATTCATCGCTCTGCGTTGCAGTCATTGAAGGCTCGTTTACTGCAAAAGTTGGCGGAATATCGAGCGTTGCAATTACGAGAAGTGAATGCAGACTTGCATGAAGCACGTAAAAATCTGACTGATACAAATTCATCTCTTGAAAGCCAAGTGTTAGAACGTACTGAGGAACTCAACTTTCAAGCCCGTCACGATATGCTCACGGGATTAGGTAATCGTTATTATTTCTCTCGGGTTGTGTCTGAAGCATTGGCTGGTCATCACGAAGCGGATCCGAGTTTTGCTATTCATCTTCTCGACTTAAATCGTTTTAAAGAAATTAATGACGGCCTTGGTCATATTGCCGGTGATCAAGTGTTATGTGAGGCCGCTCGACGTATTTCTGATGTGTGTGGTGAGACAAACTATTGTGCCCGCTGGGGGGGCGATGAGTTTGTGATTTTGCAAAAAAATTGCACAACTGATGCGGATATTTATGGTTTTGCCGAGCAAATAGTTCAAGCCCTGCAGGTACCCATTGCGCTCGAGAGTGGTCAGGTGATCATTGGCGCCAGTATTGGGGTTGCTCGCTGCCCAGAGCATGGCTCTGTAGCGGATCAATTACTTGAGCATGCAGACATCGCGGTATATCGCGCTAAATGCACTAAAGAAAGTATCGCTATTTATGATGCTCAATGGGGGGAACAGGCCGCGGATCGTCATCAACTCGCGCAAGCACTGCGTGTCGCCATTGAAACAGAATCTTTAGACTTGGCTATGCAGCCGTTTATTGGTGCTGGAGACGGACGCATCGCTGGTTTTGAAGCATTAGCTCGTTGGACAAAAACGGATGGGACTCGAGTGAGTCCGGAGTTGTTTATTCCCTTAGCGGAAGAGTGTGGTTTGATTTCTGATTTAGGGCGTTGGGTGTTGCGTCGCGCTTGTGAGACCTTATGTGAGGTGTCCGACGATCCGAACTTACGTGTGGCTGTGAATATTTCTGTGGTGCAGTTGTTGTCGCCTGATTTTTTCAGCAACGTCATGGATACGTTACGTGATACCGGAATGTCGCCAGAGCGTTTGGAATTAGAAATGACAGAAAGTGTGTTAGCCGGGGATGTAGATCGTATTCGCGAAACCTTAATGAAGTTACGTGAGCAGGGAATTCGTATTTCAATTGATGACTTCGGTACGGGTTACTCATCCATCAGTTATTTACGCGATTTCCCGCTGGATACGTTAAAAATTGATCGCTCGTTTGTCGTATCTCTTGATCAAGCGGGAGAAGGTATTTTTAGTAGTATTGTGACACTGGCTCAAGGGTTAGATCTGTCAATCATTGTTGAAGGTGTGGAGACTCGTGCTCAGCTAGATTCGGTGCTGCGCTTAGGCGGTGAAGAGATTCAAGGCTATTTCTTTTCTGAACCTGTAGCGCGCGATGAGGTTCAGGATTGGTTGGCAAAGCACGTCAACAGTCCGTTCAATATGAAGCGCCGCTATTTATCCGTTCGCTCGGGTTGAGTGCAGTATGTATTGAGTATGAAAAGGAACCTAGGGCCGCGACGATTCATAGTTTTTATGGCAGCACTTTAACTGACCGCCATGGATGGAGGAAATGCATGTTTTGCAGGAGTATTAACCGACCCTGCGGGCAGGGCTATACATTTTATTAGTTTCTGCGACGATCCCATATGCGCAATATTATGATGGCTGCCATACACCTTTTCAGATCAAATACCTAATTTGAGATTTTATATCCCTAGAATCTTTTGCTTTAAAATTAGCATCGTTTGATTTGAAATTCGGCTTTGCGGGCTTTCCTTTAATCGGCGTGCGTACGGCGCCAGACAACAAAGTTATTCTGCGGCCTTTAGAGCAAAACCTTGCCCCGGAGCGATACAATGAATATGGATACTTAGAGGTCGCTCGGGGGCGAGTAAATGGCAGGAGCCATTTCAACAGCCGCAGGCTGGCCCGGAGGGTGAAGGGCATGGATGCCCGTAGTCATTGTTTTGCGTGCCGCATAAT
>NVWL01000024.1 GCA_002733645.1 Oceanobacter sp. | reverse complement strand
TGCCAGCACTTGCAGAGCTTGTAAATAAACACTGCACCTGCATCGCTTTGGCGTCGTTGTAACTCAAAATACTTCAGTCGTGTAAGAAAAACTACACTCTTTCTTTATTTCAATCGCTACGCTTTGGCGGTGTTACAGGTTAATTTTGCATTCGGGTGGGCTTTGTTGAAGCAGCCTTCCGTTAGCAGGTTTGCATTATAAGCAGCTATTGCGATGAGTTCCACTGCTTTGATTTTAAAAGATTTTGGTCAAAAAATAACCCGGCGTGGCCGGGTTATTTTTGAGCGCTGCGATGAGTGATGTTTTACTCGTCGATAAAGCTGCGTAGGTGTTCTGAGCGGGTAGGGTGGCGCAGTTTGCGCAGTGCCTTCGCTTCAATCTGACGAATACGTTCACGTGTTACGTCAAACTGTTTGCCTACTTCTTCTAACGTGTGGTCGGTGTTCATGTCGATACCGAAGCGCATACGCAGTACTTTGGATTCACGAGCCGTTAGGCCAGACAATACAGAGCGAGTCGCTTCTGTTAGTCCGTCGGTGGTCGCAGTATCCAATGGTGAGTCAGACATGCTGTCTTCAATGAAGTCGCCCAAGTGTGAATCTTCATCGTCACCAATTGGCGTTTCCATTGAGATCGGCTCTTTGGCGATCTTGAGGACTTTGCGAATTTTATCTTCTGGCATTTCCATGCGCTCGGCCAATTCTTCTGGCGTTGCTTCACGGCCCATCTCCTGAAGCATCTGACGTGAGATACGGTTCAGTTTGTTGATGGTCTCTATCATGTGTACCGGAATACGAATGGTACGTGCTTGGTCAGCAATAGAGCGGGTGATTGCCTGACGAATCCACCATGTCGCGTAGGTCGAGAATTTGTAACCGCGACGGTATTCAAATTTATCTACCGCTTTCATCAAGCCGATGTTGCCTTCCTGAATCAAATCAAGGAACTGCAAACCACGGTTGGTGTATTTTTTCGCGATCGAGATAACCAAGCGTAGGTTGGCTTCCACCATTTCTTTCTTAGCACGGCGGGCGCGAGCTTCACCGATAGAAACACGACGGTTTACTTCTTTAACCTCTGGGATGCTGAGACCAACTTTATCGGCAACGGCTTTGATCTTTTTCTGACAACGGAAGATTTCAAGCTTGTAGGTATCGAGCTTTTCAGAGAATGGCTTGTTCGCTGCGATCAGGCCTTCAATCCAGTCGTTGTTGACTTCATTGCCAGGGAAGCCAGAGATGAAGTCTTTACGGCTCATGCTGCACTTACGTGTCATGAGTACCATGATTTGACGTTCTTGCGTGCGAATAGCATCCAGTGCGGCGCGCGCATTGGAAACCAAAGCTTCGAAATGCTTAGGCGTTAGTTTGATAGGTGCAAACAGACCGGCAACTTCTAGCAGGGCTTTTTCAGCTTGCTTGCTCGCACGGCCGTGTTTTTCGATGGCTTTGTCGGCGGCAATCTTGGCGTCGTTGATTTCGGTAAAGCGGCGTACCACTTCGCCCATGTCGATGCCGCTTTCTTCTTCGTCATCATCATCATCGTCGTCGCCGTCTTTATCTTTGTTGGCACTTGCGGCTGCAGCGGCGGCGGCAACATTTGCTGCTGGCTTGAGATCTTCTTCGGCGGTGGTTGGGTCGATAAAACCACTGAAGATGTCGCCAACGCGGTTTGGATCTTCTTCTGCATCTTGGAACACGGTCATGATGCGATCGACCGCGCCAGGGAAGTACGCAAGGGCAGACATCACTTCGCGAATGCCTTCTTCAATGCGTTTCGCGATGACGATTTCGCCTTCGCGTGTTAGTAGCTCTACGGTGCCCATTTCACGCATGTACATGCGCACTGGGTCAGTAGTACGACCGACATCTGACTCTACAGAGGCTAGTGCCGCCGCCGCTTCTTCAGCTGCTGCATCATCCGCTGTCTCAGACGTAAATAGGGATTCACCTTCAGGCGCGACGTCAGATACTGGAATACCAATATCGTTGATCATGCGGATGATATCTTCTACCTGCTCTGGGTTAGCAATATCATCGGGCAGATGGTCGTTTACCTGAGTGTGAGTCAGGTAACCCTGCTCTTTACCCTTGGCAATAAGTTCTTTAAGACGGGATTGTTTCGTACTGGTCGACATAGAAGCCCTGTTTCCGTATTTTAAGGCGGAAGAAAACCGCGAATTATATCTTTTCAGCTGTCGTTAGGCCAGTGTTCTGAGCGAATGTTCCGTAATGGCACGGAAGGTGTTGATATTCAGAGGTAACTGGGCTGGTCATAGTTGCTAAGTTTGGGGCTGAAACGTGTTTTTTCAAGTAAGTTGTTCATTAATCTTAAGGTCTTCCATAAGCAAAGTGACTCTTCCGCGACCTAGCTTCGAAAATTTTCTATCTAACTCCTTTAGGCTAGCTCTTTGCTCTGTCGTCATTTTGCTCCGAGTGACCTTATTTTGATTTAACTGTTCTAGCGCGTACCTTTTCTTCATTAGAGGTCTTAAATGGATAAGCTTTAAGGCCTCCTTTATTTCTGCTGCTGATGCTTGGCTATCTGATGAAAGGTTTGCAATGCTATGTACTTGTTCCCATAGGTGTTTAAGCTCTGCTGACGAGTTCCATGGAAGTATTACAGTTAGAAGTCCTGTAGAAGTAGATTGTGGGCTTTCTTTTAATTTTGTAAGTAAAGCTTGAAGCAATTCTTCTTTTTCAGTTGTTGGGTCAAATTCGATATTGTCGATTTGGGTGCAAAAGCTTGGATTGTTTATTAAGCTGAAAATTGCTTTATCAACTAGTAAACTAAGACCTGAAATTGACCCCTTCAAGTCTCGTTCGTTTCGAGGCAGGCGAGTTGAGGTAGCATGTGTTGGAATTGCCAAAGTTTCATGAAACTCAAAATCTTGATCTTTTTCGCCAATAATACGTTCACTATTCAGAGCGGTGCTGCTAGTTCCAATAATGGACTCTAATTTACCTTTCATAAGATTCTTAAGAGTGCTACCTGACATTTTAGAAATTAGTGGGGCAGCCAATTTATCGAATCTTGCTTTGCCATCTAAGGTGTCGAAATCCACTTGTTGTTTGACGTGTTCGAATAAAAATTCGGGCAAATGGAGTGATTCATTTAGTCGTTTTTCAAACCCGTCTTTGCCTTCTTGACGCACTAAGGTATCCGGGTCTTCACCGTCGGGTAAAAATAAGAAGCGAGCTTGTATGCCGTCAGAAAGTACTGGCAGTACGGTTTCCATTGCACGCGAGGCGGCTTGGCGTCCGGCGTTGTCACCATCGAAACAAAAAATCACTTCCGGCACGATTTTAAATAAACGACGTAAATGGTGTTCGCTGGTTGATGTTCCTAAGGTTGCGACGGCGTAATGAATACCAAACTCTGCTAACGCGACAACATCCATATAGCCTTCCACTATGACGAAACGTGTGAGTTTTTGGCGTATTTTTCGTGCTTCGTAAAGTCCGTAAAGTTCACGGCCTTTTTGGAATATTGGGGTTTCGGGCGAGTTCAGGTATTTTGGTTTTTCATCCCCAAGTACCCGCCCACCAAAGGCAATAAAACGACCGCGAGCATCGCGAATAGGAAACATGATGCGATCACGGAAGCGGTCATAAGTGCGACCATCTTCTTTTTCTATCAACATGCCGCAGGCAATTAATTCTTTGATGGCATTTTTGTCAGTGCCCAGTTCGCTTTGCAAACCATCCCAACCGGGAGGCGCATAGCCAATACCAAAGAACTTGGCGGCTTTGCCGGACAAGCCGCGATTTTTTAAATACCCAACCGCTTTGTCTTTTTGGTCGTGCTCGCGCAGCTGTTTTTCAAAAAACTGGCTGGCGGCTTCCATGCGTTTGAATAACGATTGATGTTGTTGCTCTTGCTCTATATCGCGCTGGCTTGATGCTTCACGCGGGACTTCCATATTGAGTTGTTCGGCGAGCTTATCAACAGCATCAGGAAAATTGAGGCCATCAAACTCCATAATAAAGCGCAGAGCGGTGCCCGAAGCGCCACAACCAAAGCAGTAATAAAACTGTTTGTCAGGGCTAACGGTAAAAGAGGGGGTATTCTCATTATGGAACGGACAGCAGGCTGAGTAGTTTTTGCCGGTCTTTTTTAATTTGACGCGACTGTCCACCACGTCGATAACATCGACCCGGGAAAGTAACTCGTCAATAAAGCTTTGAGGTATCCGGCCAGCCATGGGTATCCGCTCAGGAGGTTGTCGTTATTATTACCAGAAACGACAAAAGCGCTAATAATTTTCATTATTAGCGCTTTATAGCAATCGCCGTCGGGAAGAATCAGCCTAGGTGTGATTTCACCAGTTGACTGATTTGTGCCATATCAGCACGACCCTGCACCTGTGGTTTGAGGATGCCCATAACTTTACCCATGTCCTGCATACTTGCAGCACCGGATTGTGCAACGGCATCAGCCACCAGTTGGGCTAACTCTTCCTCGCCGAGGGCTTCTGGCAAAAACTCGCTGATCACGTCGATTTCCAACTGTTCAACGGCTGCCAAATCCTCACGTCCTGCATCGGTATACTGTGCAATGGAGTCACGGCGTTGCTTGCCCATCTTATCGAGGATGATCAGTGCGCGGTCGTCATCAATTTCGATGCGTTCGTCCACTTCTACTCGTTTAAACTCAGCTGTAACAAGACGCAGCGTACCAAGACGCTGTTTATCTTTTGCTCGCATAGCCGCTTTAACAGCGTCTTTAATGGTTGCAGTTAAGCTCATTTAATACTCCTCGCTAAGACGTCGGTACTTGATAGACGTCAGTACTATATTAGTACAGGCGAACCATCTTACGCTGTTCACGCTGGACCTTTTTAAGGTGGCGTTTTACAGCAGCAGCAGCTTTACGCTTGCGTACCCAAGTTGGCTTTTCGTAGTGCTCACGACGACGTACTTCAGACAATACGCCTGCTTTTTCGCAAGAGCGTTTGAAGCGGCGAAGTGCTACATCAAATGGTTCGTTTTCTTTAACTTTTACAGCTGGCATCCAATCACCTACGTGTTTCGTCAATTAGGTTTGGGGGAATCACGGCCCCATACAGAGGGCGGGCATTCTATAGCCTTTGGATTTAAATTGCAAAGGTAGCGTTCGTAAGAGCTGGCAAGCGCCCTTTTAGGGCAGTATCATGCGCCTAAGTACGGCTTCCTTGTTGGAATTATTGGGAGCGGTCGTCCGGACATTACAGAGGTAAGTATGCTGGTACTAGGGCTGGAAACATCCTGCGATGAGACAGGTATTGCACTTTACGATACTGAGAAAGGCCTACTGGCACATCGCATTTACTCGCAAATAGCGGTTCACGCTGAATATGGCGGTGTGGTGCCAGAGCTGGCATCACGTGATCATGTGCGCAAAAGTTTACCTTTGATTCGCGAGGCAATGGCTGAGAGCGGGTACGCACTCAGTGATCTTGATGGCGTTGCTTACACGCGAGGGCCGGGTTTAGTGGGCGCTTTGTTGGTGGGAGCGTGTTTAGGACGCACATTAGCCTGGTCTCTACAAATACCGGCGGTAGGCGTTCATCATATGGAAGGCCATCTTCTTGCGCCTATGCTGGAAGACGATGCCCCTGAGTTTCCTTTTATCGCTTTACTTGTGTCTGGTGGACATACTCAGCTGGTCTTGGTTACCGGTATTGGTGAATATGAGCTGTTAGGCGAATCCCTTGATGACGCCGCTGGTGAAGCATTTGATAAAGCGGCAAAGATGATGGGGTTGCCGTACCCCGGTGGCCCGCAGTTGAGTCGTTTGGCAGATGAAGGTAATGCGACGCGGTTTCGTTTTCCTCGCCCAATGACGGATCGTCCGGGGCTAGATTTTAGCTTTAGCGGCTTAAAAACATTTACCCGTACCACCATTTTGCAGTGCGCAGAGGATGGTGTGTTGAGCGAACAAGATCAAAAAGACATTGCGGCGGGCTTTCAACTCGCCGTGGTGGATACCTTAGCGATTAAATGCAAACGCGCCATGAAACAAACCGGCGTGCATCGTTTAATTATTGCCGGTGGAGTGGGGGCTAATAGTCTGTTGCGCCGCCGCTTGCGAGAAATGACGGAAGAGATGGGCGGTAAGGTCTTTTATCCACGCCCTGAACTGTGTACGGACAATGGCGCCATGATTGCCTACGCGGGGGCTCAACGGTTGTTGGCGGGTGAATCAGCCGAGCTTGGAGTATCTTGTGTGCCGCGTTGGCCAATGACTGAGCTGCAAGCTGTCTCTTTGGATGACGTTGTAGTCGAGGAGCGCCAATAGATGGATAAAGTATTTATCCGGGCGCTTAACGTCGATGCCGTGATTGGTGTTTACGACTGGGAAAAGCAAGTTAGGCAGCCTCTGGTATTTGATCTCGAAATGGCATGGGATATTCGTGTGGCCGCGCAAACGGATGATTTAATTCATGCGCTGGATTATCAAGCGGTGACGGAATACATCGAAACGTTTGTACGTGAGCAAAATTTCCAGTTACTCGAATCATTACTTGAGCGTTTAGCCGAGGGATTGTTAAAAGAATTTGGAATGCCTTGGCTAAAAATAGACGTTGAAAAACCCGCCGTTGTACCGCAAGCGCGTGCTGTGGGCTTATCTATTGAACGAGGCGGGAATTAATGTCTCGTGTGTATCTTGGTGTCGGTGCAAACCTTAATCCTGAAGATAATATCTTGGCCGGTTTAACACGTCTCGCCGATGATGTTGAACTAATGTCAGTATCGCCGTGTTATCGATCACCGGCGGTCGGATTCGATGGGCCTGATTTTATTAATTTGGTTGTAGAGATACGTACTGACTTCTCTATCAGTGAGTTAAATCAAAAACTAAAAACCATTGAAGCAGAATTTGGACGTTTACCGAATACGGAGAAATACTCTTCTCGTGCGTTAGATATCGATATTTTATTGCTGGATGATTTGTGTGGCATCTACTCAGGAATCAGCCTGCCTCGATCAGACGTGTGGAAGTTTGCTTTTGTTTTACGGCCTTTATTAGACTTGTATCCGCACGGTATATGCCCCAAAAGTGGTCGTCCTTTACATGAATATTTACCGAAGGTTGCTGACCAAGAATTACAAGAGCGCGATGCGTATTGGTTACACTCTAGACTGGCGCATTCGCTTTTTCCGACTTCCAATGTTTCAGGTGGCTAGCTCGCGCTTTAAATAAAGCCTCTCGAATGTCTGCGCCTTGAAACCCTTGTTCGATCATTTCTTTCGCCGTTATTTTATGAGCTTCGACGAGTGCCTCACGAAGATAGTCTGCTTGCGGATAAGGACTGTTTTCTAGCCCGGTACGGCCTCTTGCATCTGCGGTGCAAACGGTTAGGAACCCTTCAAAACGCTCCGCTCTGCGCCACACATCAAGTTGGTCGAATAGTTTTAATATTGTTTCTGCTTTTAATTCAAGCGCACGATGTGTGTGAGTATGGAACTCACTTGTGAGTATAGCGAGTGTGGTTGCATCGTTCGGCGCTTTTAAACGTTTGCATAGCGCTTTGATCGGTTTGATTCCACGTTTTTCGTGGGCAATGTGACGCGGCCACTCACTTTCTGGTGTGAGCCCTTTACCTAGGTCATGCACGAGAGCAGCCCAGCGGATGGCGATGTTATCACTCATCAAAACAGCCGCCTGTAATGACATCAGCGCGTGGATGCCGGTGTCTATTTCAGGATGGTGTTGTTCCGGTTGGGGTACGCCGAACAGGGTATCTAATTCAGGAAACCACGCGGCCAGCGCACCGCATTCTCTGAGTATCTGGAAATAGACCTCCGGATGGCTTTCTCCCAATGCACGTTGGGTTTCTACCCATACCCGTTCTGCAACCAAGTGCTCTAGTTCGCCGTCATTTACCATCGCTTTCATGAGTGCCATGGTTTCTTCGGCTACGTTAAAACCTAAGCTGGCAAAACGCGCGGCAAATCGGGCAACACGAAGAACGCGTAACGGGTCTTCTTTAAACGCAGGGGACACATGACGCAATAGACGGTCGTTTAAGTCTCGCTGACCATTAAATGGATCAATGATATTGCCATCGTCATCCTGAGCCATGGCATTAATGGTGAGGTCACGGCGGAGTAGATCGTCTTCGAGGGTGACGTCAGGAGAAAAATCACAGATAAAACCTTGGTAGCCTTTGCCGCTTTTACGTTCGGTGCGCGCAAGGGCATATTCCTCTTGAGTTTTAGGATGCAAAAATACTGGGAAGTCGGCCCCTACTTGCTGAAAACCTTGAGCGAGCATGTCGTCAGGGGTAGCACCAATAACGACCCAGTCATGATCTTTAAAAGAGCGGTTGAGTAATGCGTCGCGAACAGCGCCGCCAACTAAATACGTGTGCATGATGACTCTCCGCTGCTCTAAAAATTTAACAAGAAACAAAAAACCACCGCCGAGGCGATGGTTTTGTGGGCGATCATTCAAGTGTAACGCTTAGCATCACGACATAGAACTTTTGCTTTAAAATACTGTTTGAAATTCTTGGTTAAAAATAGAAGCCGGTTTCAAATGCAACGCCAACTTCCTTTTCGGGATCAGCAATATCCGCCATTAATGCGAGATCCATGTGTAGGCCAAAGGGGGAAACTCCAGCGCCTAGAGAAACAACATTGCTTTCACTCACGAGATTACTGCGCAAACCCGCTCGTAGTTGTACCCAACCGGCGGCATCAAACTCAGCACCGACGGATGCGTATTGTGTGGCTTTTTCGTAGGCAGTGGGTTCATTTTTTGTGATATCTAAATCAGCAGCCACATTAAACCAATCGCTTTGATAAGCGACACCGGCGCGAATTTTCGGGCTTAAACTGATGGTTTGGCCTGCAGCGGTGGCACCAAAGCCGTTGCCATCAATCAGTACTTCGGCGGTTTCAAAGTCTTTTCCAATCAGGTCTTTAATAACCACGCCAACGAGGAAGTTGCGCTTAGGGTCAACGTAAAAAGAAGCACCAATGTCTAAGTTGAAATGGTTGTAGCTGAGTTCAGAATCTTCGATTTCAGCTTCAACACCGTTATCGTCTTCATCCATCTGACCAACATAGTGGTAGGTTTTAATAGATTGTAATTTTGGCGTTACCCCTACGGAAAATGCACGACCATCGACCACAAATTCATGTGCAAAGCTGGCTCCGATTTCGGCGATACCGATGGCGGCTATCTCGTACGTTGAGTCAAATTTAGGGTCTTCTGCGTCATTGGTGATTTTACCGTCTTCGAAGACACGAATATTCCCGTTGGCGGTTTGTACTTCATCGGAGGTAAAGCTAGAGAAATTTTGCAGCGCTGTTTTGGCCGCGGCTAACTCATCATTTGTACTGGTATCGCTGATGCCGGCCACCGAGCTATTGGCTTCGGAAGCTGCGCCTAAGTAATCAGAGGCGGCTTCGCTGTAGGAACTGATCATGCGTTGATCATTGCCTGAAAAGAGCGTGCGGGCAGACACGTTAACGTCCGCTTTGGCCATTAACGCCGCCTGAATTTTTTCACCCGTAAATGCAATGGAAGAGGCGAGGCCAGCTCGGGCTCTTAATGGGCTACCGGTAATGGCATCTAAGGCGCTGTTTAAATCGGTTGAAGCGCTGCTTAGAGTGTCTACCGAGCTGCGTGTGTTATCGATTTCATTGCCAAACGCTTCGCTGGCTCCGGCGACATCGGAGGTTGGATCGTTTGCGCTGGCTTTATCAATTTCGGTGACGAGGTCGTCTGCGGCATCGGTTAAGTTATCAACGGCATCAGGAAGGTTGCCCGCCACACTGCTATCAAAGACATCAGCGAAGCGCGGCATGACCTCGTCGCCAATCTCATCGGCGGCATCAATCATTTCATCTTCGTCGGCGATGTTTACGCCAAACTGCGGAAAGATAATGCCAAATTTAGCATCGGATGTTTTTTGCGATAACAGTGACGGGTTGTAATGAGGAATGTGTGCCATTTTTGCGCTTGCTACCCCAGTGCTCCCCATTGCGAGGCCTCGGGCATCCATTGGCATAAACGGCGTTGCGTAAGTGTGAGAGCAAATGGCGCTAACAGCGCAAGCAAGAAGCGTTCGTTTCATCATGGTGCAGTTCCTGTTTATCACAGAGGTTGATTATGTATTCAGATTAGACGCTTTTTAAGACAGTGTGAGTGCCTGTTGTAAATGTCAGGTGCTAGGCGTAATCTAATGGCCTGTTTTCCCAATATATGAAATAGCCCCATCAATATGAGCTACTCACAACTGCAACACTCAGCCATTATCATCGCAATTGCTTCTGCCCCTGTGCAAGCTGTTGTGCGCTGTGTTGTGCGTGCACGTATGCCACTGATGCGGCCCCGGGATTAAGAGCAGACAACTCAAAAATAATTCTCAAAGGCCGCACATGATGCGGCCTTTTTTGTGGCTGCGGATTGGAGGTTCTTGATGGAAATCATCGGTTTGAGGCAATGAATCGTACGAAAGGTGAAACATGAAAATCTTATTGGCATATCTGTTGGTGATCGTTATTTGGTCGTCTACCCCCATCGCAATCCAGTTTAGCCAAACGGGCTTGGATTTTTTTACATCAGTGAGTTTGCGTATGTGGATTAGCGCGTGTTTATCACTGATATTGGTGTGGATCATGCGACAGAAGCTGGCCTTGAGTGCGCGAGCGTTACAAAGTTATTTTGCCGGGAGTGTAGGCATTTACGGTGCCATGATGTCGGTGTATTGGGGTGCGCATTACATTCCATCAGGCTTAATCTCTGTCATTTATGGATTAGCACCGATGCTGACCGGCGCACTAGCTTACGTGTGGTTGCGCGAGCGGGAATTAACGCCAATTAGGGTGTTGGCATTATTGATTGCCTTAAGTGGCTTAACCTTAGTGGTCTCTGGGCGCTTAATGTTGGACGGTTTAGCGTGGCGTGGCATTGTGGGCAGTTTGCTCTCGGTGATTTTCTTTGTGGTGAGCGCGGTATGGACAAAGCAAGCGAATGCGCAATTGCATCCTATGGTGCAAACCAGCGGCACACTGTGGATGTCGTCGTTGATGTATTTGCTCACGGTTCCCATATTTGGCATTCATTTACCTGAAGTTTGGAGTCCTGTTGCGCTTTTTTCGTTGAGTTATCTGATTTTATTTGGGTCGCTACTGGCGTTTGTTTTGTATTTTTATATTCTCAAGCATTTACCGACCTCAAGAGTGACACTCATTACCTTAATTGCCCCGGTATTAGCGGTGATGTGGGGGTACTTGCTGCGTGATGAACGTTTGCAGTTGTCGAGTGCGGTAGGCGCGGCATTATTGTTGTCGGCTTTGTGCTTGTATCAATGGCACCGAGGCCCAGACAGAGCCCTTAAATCCTTGTTTAACGGCTCACTTACAAAGGCGATACAAAAAACATTGGATAAAACATCTTAAATTTTCTGTCAGTCGGCCGATAGACACTGACATAAGCCTGTCTGTTTGGAGTTCAGATATGAAATTTAAGTTAACCACTGCTGCCAGCGTCTTGCTGGCGGCAGGTATTTTATCTGCGTGTGCTGGCCCGGTATTGGATCAGCCAAATGCGAGTTCCCCCCCGGAAGAATTCTTCACACCGGTTCAGCAGGAAATAGACCCCGTTGCTCCGATGGTGCTTAGAGTCGTGGGTTACGGTGCGACGGATACGGCGAGTAAAAAATCGGATGTGCAGAAACGTTTAATGGCTATTCGCGCATCAAAGATGGACGCGTATCGAGCCATGGCCGAACGTGTGTACGGTACCTCAGTACAAGGCAGTACCACCGTGCGCGATATGGTGGTGCAGAATGATCGCTTTGCCAGTTATGTAGAAACTTTTATGCACGGCGCGCGCGTGGTTTCAACCGATGTATTGCCTGATGGCAGCGCAGAAACCATGCTCGAAATGATCATTGATCAAGGTTTCCGAAACTGTCTACAAACCATGGATAGCCAGCGCTTTAATGTGGATTGTCGTGTGCCTTTGGGTGGTCGAGATGCACAACACTTTGCTGCGAGCCAACGTACTCGTGTGAAGGGTGAATCATCCATGCCTGAAAGCGGCTTTTATTTCATAGAATGATTGGAGGTCGTTATGCGTTGGTCATTGCTACTAGTAACTTTGTTATTACCTTTTCAGACATCGCTTGTTAATGCCCAGGTTGTTGAAGTGGTTGGGCGTGCGCCTATTGATGGCGCACCATCTTACGCCCGAGCGGAGGCAATGAAAGACGCCCTTTATCAAGCAAGCTTGCAGGCAGGGGCGCAAGTCTCGGGAATGCAGCTGATGAAAGAGGGCGTAATTTCTAAAGATGAAGTAGCAGTATCGACCGGCGCGGATGTGCGTAATGTTGAAGTGCTGTGGGAAAACGTTGTCGACGGTGTGTACCTAGTGTCGGTACGCGCGGATGTGAATGAGCAATCTCTGTGTCCTGGGCAAACTCAGGAATATCGTAAAGCAATTGCGGTCACTGGATTTGGCTTAGCTCGCCCTCAACATGCAACCTATGGTCGTCTAGAGAATATTGAACAAGCACTGCCACGTTGGTTAGCCTCTGAATTAAACGGCCAAGGACTAGTGCATGCCCTAGATGCTACTCGCATTAGCTTGTATCAAGACCCTCGTCGTGCGCCATCGGCAGAAACCGCACAGCAGCGTTTGACCACCTCAGTTGCTTTGGCGACGCAGTTGGGTGCGCAGTATGTCGTATCGGGCGTCGTGAGGGATCTTTCTTTGGCGAAAGAACAAAAACAGAGTGGCTTTGCTTTATCTCGATTGGCAGGGATGAGTAAAGCACGCCAACGTGAATTTGTGATGGATGTATTTATTCATGATGGCTTAAGTGGCGCTATGTTGTCGCAGCGTACATATCGTACTCAAGGAGAGTGGAATGTGCGTAAAAATGATTATGTTGGTTTTGCGACACCTGATTTTTGGGACACCAACTATGGCGGCGAAGTAAGCTCGTTATTAGAGAAAGCGGCTGATGATTTAAATCAAACCCTACGTTGTCAGCCATTTATGGCGCGTATTGTTAAAGCTCGCGGTAATCGTTTGCATATTGAAGCCAGTGCCGGCGCTGGAATCAGACCAGGTGATACGTTTAAGGTGTACCGCACAGGTACGCTGTATAACCTTGATCTGGAACCTCGTACAGAGCTAACGGACATGGCCGCTGAAGCGGTGGTAAAACACGTGCAACCACAGTTTATTGTGGCTGATTTAAAACAATCAGCAGAGCATTTGGCCATTCAGCGTGATGATATGGTGATTGCTTGGTGATTGTTTAGAAAGTGCTTTAAATTGAGCAAAGCATAAAAAAACGGAGCGTTAATTTGCTCCGTTTTTTATGCTTATTTATTGTTGGTTATTCATTGTTGTTATTTGTTTTTGTTATTTATAGGCGCAATTTACAGCTCCACAGAAATTGAAGGGCAGCTCATGCGCTTTAGCATCGTATCGCCATCCCAGCTTTCTAAATGAACATCAAAGCCCCATAACGTATGCAAGTGTTTGAGTACTTCAAAGGTATCGCCAGACAGAGGCTTTCCATCTTGTTGGGTGTGTTTTAGGGTGATTGAGCGGTCTCCCTCGACATCGACGTTGGTGACTTGAATGTTAGGTTCACGTACCGATAAATCATACTGGCGAGCCAGTGTTTCTCGTAGTTTTCGATACCCTTGCTCATTGTGAATGGCATCTACGCGATAGTGCTCGGCTGATTCGTCATCATAAATTGAGAATAAATGAAATTCTCGCATCAAATGCGGCGATAAATATTGCTGAATAAAGCTTTCGTCTTTGAAATCTCGCATCGCAAAGTGCAAGGTTTCTAGCCAGTCTTTACCGGCAATATCAGGAAACCATTCACGATCCTCATCGGTCGGGTTTTCACAGATACGACGAATATCGCGGAACATATTAAAACCCAAAGCGTAGGGGTTGATGCCATTGAAGTAAGGGGAGTCAAATCCGGGTTGTGCGACCACATTAGTATGTGAGGTTAAAAACTCCATCATAAAGCCGTCGGTAACTTTGCCCTCATCGTACAAATGATTTAGCAAAGTGTAATGCCAAAACGTAGCCCAGCCCTCATTCATAACTTGGGTTTGGCGCTGCGGATAAAAATACTGCGAGATTTTCCGCACTATGCGAATCACCTCTCGTTGCCAAGGGGCTAACAGGGGCGCATTTTTTTCAACAAAGTAGAGCAGGTTTTCTTGCGGCTCTGATGGAAACTGCCGACGAGCTTTAGGCGCTTCGTCTTTTTTTTGTACTGGCAAGGTTCGCCAGAGATCATTGAGCTGTTGCTGCAATATAGTTTCGCGTTCTTCTTGGCGCATTCGCTCTTCGGCAGCAGAGATAGGTTTTGGGCGGCGGTAACGATCAACGCCGTAGTTTTGTAATGCGTGACATGAGTCGAGCATTTGCTCCACCTCATCTTGGCCGTAGCGCTCTTCGCATTTACGAATATAATTTTTGGCAAATACTAGGTAATCAATGATTGATCCTGCATCTGTCCATGTACGGAAGAGGTAATTATTCTTAAAAAAGGAATTGTGTCCGTAACACGCATGAGCAATCACTAAGGCCTGCATGGGAAGGGTGTTTTCTTCCATGAGGTACGCGATGCATGGATTAGAATTGATCACAATTTCATAGGCTAGACCCATTTGACCGCGTTGATAGCCTTTTTGCGTAGATAAAAATTGCTTTCCATACGACCAGTGATTATAGCCAATAGGCATACCTACAGAGGAGTAGGCATCCATCATCTGTTCGGCACTGATGACCTCAATTTGATTCGGGTAGGTATCAAGGCCATAGATTGCTGCGACTCTGGCGATTTCGCTGTCATACGTTTCTAGTAGATCAAAGGTCCAATCTGAGCCGGTCGAAATGTAGTTGTTTTTACTGCTTGGGTTCTCGTCGCTCATATTGCCTCCTCGTACTGATCACGTGCAAACAGCTCACGGAATACAGGGAATATATCTTCTGGGCCACGAATTTGTGCCATCGCGAACTGCTTATCAAATGACTTACCAACATGCTTGTAAGCATCCCATAAGGCTTGATGGTCATTGGGAGTAATTTCAATATAAGAGAAGTACTGTACCGCAGGCAGAATTTTTTTACTCAGTAGCTCGGCGCATAGCGGGGAGTCGTCATCCCAGTTATCACCGTCAGAGGCTTGAGCCGCGTATATATTCCAATCGCCGCCGTCGTAGCGAGATTGAATAATCTCATCCATCAGCTTTAATGCGCTGGACACTATGGTGCCGCCGGTCTCACGCGAATAAAAAAACTCTTGCTCGTCGACTTCTTTAGCACTGGTGTGATGGCGAATAAATACAATGTCTATTTGTTCGTAGTTACGTTCTAAGAACAGATACAACAAAAGATAAAAACGCTTAGCAAGGTCTTTCACATCTTGTGTCATTGATCCAGAGACATCCATTAAGCAAAACATCACGGCCTTGCTGGTGGGCATCGGGACTTTGACTTGGTTACGGTATCTGAGGTCGATGTCATCAAGGAAAGGAATCAATTTTAGACGACGCTCAAGATCTTCAATCTCACTCTTTAGTGTCGGGATAATGGCCGTATTACCTACGTGCTCGGCAGTTTCCAACTGGGATTGCAGTTCTTTTAATTTACGTCGTTTACCTGCCCCCATACCGATGCGTCGAGCATGGGCATTGCGCATAGATTTTACAACCGAGAGGTTGTTGGGTGTGCCTTCAGAGACAAATCCTGCTCGGCGTGTTTGGAAATTTTTGGTTTGTGCTAGTGACTTTTTAATCATATTGGGCAGTGCTAAATCATCGAAGAGATAATTTAAAAACTCATCACGCGTGATCGCGAAGGTAAAATCTTCTTCGCCTTCCCCTTGATCACTGGCTTGGCCGCTGCCTTGCCCACCACCACCTTGTTGTGGTTTTTCCAGCTCATCACCGGTATGAAATTCTTTGTTACCGGGATAAACACGGTTTTGTTTACCACCTTGGCCATGGGAAATACTTGGCTCATTGGTATTTCGAGTTGGAATGCTGATTTGCTCGCCGCGATCCATGTCGGTGATCGAGCGGCGGTTAACAGCATCTTTTACGGCGTCTTTAATATGGGCGCGATAACGCCGTAAAAAACGCTGTCGGTTAACTGTGCTTTTATTCTTTCCATTCAGGCGTCGATCAATAATGTAGGACATACACCCTCGCTTAAGTGGTTGCGCTTCCCATAAACGAACGTGAGAAGGCGCAACACTGATCAGGATTACTGAGACTTACGCACTCGCAGATACCATTCTGAGAGCAGGCGAACCTGTTTCTCGGTATAACCACGCTCTGTCATTCTGGCGACGAAATCGTCGTGTTTCTTGGTGTCTTCATTAGAAGATTTAGCCGAGAACGAAATAACAGGCAGGAGGTCTTCGGTATTTGAGAACATTTTTTTCTCAATGACGGAGCGCATTTTCTCGTACGACTGCCAGCTTGGGTTGTTGCCATTATTGTTAGCGCGAGCACGTAATACAAAGTTCACGATCTCGTTACGGAAATCTTTTGGATTACTAATTCCCGCGGATTTTTCTATTTTTTCTAACTCCTCGTTAATTGAAACGCGATCAAGAATTTCTCCGGTTTCCGGGTCACGGTATTCTTGATCTTGTATCCAAAAGTCTGCGTAGGTAACGTAGCGATCAAATATATTTTGGCCATATTCTGCATACGATTCGAGATAAGCCGTTTGGATTTCTTTACCGATAAAATCAACGTATTCAGAAGAAATGTATTCTTTCAAATAGTTGAGGTAACGGTTGTGAGTTTCCTCAGGGAATTGCTCTTGTTCAATGGCTTGTTCCAATACATACATCAGATGTACCGGATTGGCCGCCACTTCAGTAGAGTCGAAGTTAAATACTTTAGACAAAATCTTAAAGGCAAAGCGTGTTGAAATACCGTTCATGCCTTCATCCACACCAGCACCATCGCGATACTCCTGAATGGATTTCGCTTTGGGGTCGGTGTCTTTCATATTCTCGCCGTTATAGATACGCATCTTCGAGTAGACACTCGAATTTTCAGGCACTTTTAAACGAGACAGTACGGTGAACTTAGCCAACATAGAGAGCGTATCAGGGGCGCATGGCGCTTGTGATAGCGAGCTGTGCTCAAGTAGCTTGTGATAAATATTAATTTCTTCATCCACGCGTAAGCAATATGGCACTTTGACGATATATACGCGGTCGAGAAATGCTTCGTTGTTTTTGTTATTGCGGAAGGCTTGCCACTCGGATTCGTTTGAGTGCGCGAGGATGACGCCTTCAAAAGGCATCGCTCCCATGCCTTCTGTACCGTTGTAATTGCCTTCTTGGGTGGCCGTTAATAGAGGATGCAGCACTTTAATTGGTGCTTTAAACATCTCCACAAATTCCATCAAGCCTTGGTTAGCACGGCACAATGATCCGGAATAAGAATACGCATCGGGGTCGTCTTGGGCGAAGTCTTCGAGTTTACGAATATCGACCTTACCTACGAGTGCTGAAATATCTTGGTTGTTTTCGTCACCGGGTTCGGTTTTAGCAACGCCAATTTGATCGAGTGTGGAGGGGTATAATTTCACCACTTCGAACTTGCTGATATCGCCGCCCAGTTCATGCAGACGTTTGACTGCCCAGGGTGACATGACCCGGCCTAAGTAGCGTTTCGGGATGCCGTAATCTTCTTCGAGAATCGCGCCGTCTTCGATGGCGTCGAATAAGCCCAGCGGTGACTCGAAAACGGGGGAACCTTTAATCGCATAGAAGGGGATGTCTTGTATGAGCGCTTTGAGCCGTTCAGCCAGAGAAGATTTACCGCCGCCTACAGGGCCTAATAAATAAAGAATTTGTTTACGCTCTTCCAAGCCTTGAGCGGCATGACGAAAGTACGAGACGATATTTTCGACGGCTTCTTCCATGCCATAAAACTCGGAAAAGGCGGGGTAAGATTTGATGACTTTATTGGAAAATATGCGACTGAGACGTAGGTCTTTGGAGGTATCAATAACTTCCGGTTCGCCGATGGCCATGAGCATTCGTTCTGCGGCCGAGGCATAAACGGTGGGATCTTGTTTACACAAATCAAGGTAGTCTTGGAGACTGATTACCTCTTCCTGCGTTTCGCGATAGCGTTCTTGAAAACGGCTGAATACGCTCATGGTTCACCCCTTCTGGCTGATTCTTTGTTTATTAATTAGTTACATAAAAACCTGACATAAATGTGTTAGTTAAGGCACGAGTTAAACCATGAGTTAAACAATGGTACGCACCAAGCATCACGGATAAATTCCATATGCTTTTGACCAGTATGGCCCGGTTCGATCACGCTTGGCCAGAGTCTTTCCAAAATTCTGACGCTTCTTGAACCTGTAAATATTAGTATGCACGGCTTGTGCCGAGATGCAGCATTATCTGCTGACCAATGTGATCAAATGCGCGTTTTCGATGAAAATGACAGAGTAAATCAGAGGAGGCGGCAAAAATGCACTATGCATTCCTGCCAGCCGGAATTTATGGGCGATGTATGAAGGTCGTGATTATTGCTCACACAGCTCAGGAACGGCCATTTTCCACATTTCAAAGCCGCCATCTAAGCTATATACGGTGTCGTAACCTTGAGCGGCAAGAAATTGCGCTGCTCCTTGGCTAGAGTTGCCGTGGTAGCAGCAGACCAAAATTGGTGCGTCTTTCGGTGTCTGCTGCATGAATGCAGGCAGGTTGTCGTTATTAAGGTTGATGGCGCCTTTGATGTGACTGGATTCGTAGCTCATTGCATCGCGAATATCGGCAACTCGTAGACTTTCGTTATCAAAAAGGGGTTTTGCATCGGCGATAGTGATACGTTCGTAAGCCATGTGTGGTCTCCGTGTTATTTTTTAGCGGGTACGCTGAATCTTCTCTTATCTTCAAGACGCAAAGCGGTGAGTTTTCCACCCCAAACGCACCCGGTGTCTAATGCCCAGACATTGGCAACATCGGCTTTACCCTCTAGGGCTGCCCAATGACCAAAGACGATACGTGTGTTTACGGATTTCCGCTGTGGGTGTTCAAACCACGGCACAAACCCATTGGGTCGTGAGCCTTCGCCTTCTTTTGTGACTAAGTCTAGTCGACCGTCGACATCGACAAAACGCATACGAGTGAGGTAATTAACGATCACTCGGAGTCTATCCTGGCCGGTTAAACTGTTGTCCCATAGGTCGGGTTGGTTGCCGTACATCTGTGCGAAAAACGGCGCACAATCGCCGCGTAATACGCTTTCAACTTCTTGTGCCAGTGAATGCGCTTTACGCGCACTCCACATGGGTGGCAGGCCCGCATGAGTCATACACCAGTTGTTAGCGGCATCGTAATGTACTAGGGGCTGATGACGCAGCCAATCCATCAAACCGACACAATCAGGTGCGTTGAGTACCTCTTCTAACGTATCGTTTTTTCTGTTTTTAGCAGCGCCGTAGTACGTCGCCAATAAGTGCAAATCATGATTCCCTAATACGACGGTAGCACGGTGCGCTAAATGGCGAATAAAGCGCAGGCACTCAAGCGACTCCGGCCCACGATTGACCAAGTCACCAGCAAACCAGAGGTGATCTTGTTTTGGGTCGAAGGCGATCTTTTTGAGTAACCGTTGCAGGGGTTCGTAACATCCCTGCAAGTCGCCAATGACGTACGTAGCCATTAATTCAGAGCGTTAGGTAGCGACAGCGTGAACACCGGAATGGTGGCATGGAATAAGGTGCCGTCGTCCGCTTCCATAACGTAGTAGCCACGCATACTGCCAACTCGAGTGCTTAATACGGAACCTGATGAGTAGCGATAGGTTTCTCCTGGCTCTATGGTCGGCTGTTCACCAATCACGCCTTCCCCTTTTACTTCTTGTACGTCAGCGTTGCCATTGGCGATAAACCAATGGCGGGTGCGTAATGTGGCAGCTTGGTCGCCGTCATTGCGAATATTGATGTGGTAAGCAAAGACGTAGCGGTCATCTTCTGGCAATGATTGCTCATCCAGATATTCAGTTTTCACTGTGACTATGACACTGTCTTCAAGCTTCATTATTTTTCACCTGTTGGGCTGTCGTCTTGATTGATTTGTTCTTGCTCGGTTTGTGCTTGCTGCAACTCTGCTACTTTATCAGCGATACGAACATATTCTTCAAGGGTTAAGTTTTCAGGGCGTAACCCCGTATTAATTCCAATGCTCTCAAGGGTGTCGGAATCAATTAATCGTTTTAATGTATTTCGCAATGTTTTACGGCGCATGCTAAATGCTTCACGAACAACGTGCTCCAGCACTTTGTGATCTTTGGCCGGGAAAGGTAATTCGTCGTAAGGTCGCATGCGTACAATGGCAGACTCGACTTTAGGTGGCGGATTAAATGCTCCGGGGCCAACCACAAATAAAGGCTCTACGCGGCAGAAATACTGCGCCATGATGCTCAAACGACCATAATCCCCAGAACCTGGAGCGGCTGCTAAACGCTCGACCACTTCTTTTTGCAGCATAAAGTGCATGTCTTGCACCATGGCGTAATGCTTTAAGAAGTGGAAGATTAATGGCGTTGAAATATTGTAGGGCAGGTTGCCGACAATGCGTAGTTGTTGGCCTTCTTGAAGTAAGGTGCTGAAGTCGAATTTAAGGGCATCACCCTGATGAATATTAAAATTCGGGTAATTAAAAAACTTGGTGCGCAGAATTGGAATTAAATCGCGGTCCAGCTCAACAACATCTAACTTACCAGAGGCTTCTAATAAAGGTTCGGTAAGCGCGCCCATGCCCGGTCCAATTTCAACCAAGCAATCGGTTGGCTTTGGGTGGATGGCTTTAACAATTTTTCCGATCACGTGTTGATCGTGCAGGAAGTTCTGACCAAAACGCTTACGGGCTTTGTGGCCGTGTGCCAGTGGGGCTTTTTTACTCATGGTGGGACGTGTCCTGCAATTTGTGATGAGCCATCTGTGTGGCAACTCGGATGGCGGTAAGTAGGCTGCCACTGTCTGCTGTACCCGTCCCGGCTAAATCAAGCGCGGTGCCGTGATCAACCGAGGTGCGAATAATCGGCATGCCTAAGGTAATGTTTGCGGCGCGGCCAAAGCCGTGGAATTTAAGCACGGGTAGGCCTTGGTCGTGATACATGGCTAACGCGGCGTCGGCATGTGCTAAGTGCTTTGGCGTAAATAAGGTGTCGGCGGGTAATGGTCCGGTCAGGTGTAAACCTTCGTTTCTGAGTTCGTTCAGCGCAGGAATAATGGTGTCAATTTCCTCTCGGCCTAAGTGACCGTCTTCCCCTGCGTGTGGGTTTAATCCTGCAACCAATATGTATGGTTGGGCTACCCCAAAGTAGTGCTTTAAATCGTGGTTAAGAATACGGCTTACGCGCTTGATACGATCACTTGTACAGGCCTCAGCGACCTCTTTTAATGGCAAGTGAGTCGTCACTAGGGCCACGCGTAAGTCTTCTGTGGCGAGCATCATAACAACCTCTTCAACACCACAATAATCACGGAAATACTCGGTGTGTCCGGTAAACGGGACGCCTGCATCGTTGATTACGCCTTTGTGCACAGGGGCAGTAACAATGGCATCCCAGCGGCCATCCATAGTCCCCTCGGCGGCAATGCGTAGGGTCTCAATGACGTAAGCGCCGTTTGCACTGTTCAATTCACCGCTGCGAACGTCGGCATTGAGAGGAACTGGATATATCGTTAGCTGGCCTGCTTGAGAGGGGGTTGCTGATCTTTCTGCATCAAAGTGGCTGAGCGTAATGGGTAAATTTAGCGCTTGTGCCCTTTGTTCTATGAGCATTGGATCAGCAATGATGACCAGTTCTGCATCGTGCGTATGCTGTGCTATTTGAATGCATAGATCGGGGCCAATGCCGGCAGGTTCTCCGGCGGTGATGGCTAGGCGTAATGTCTTGGCATTCAAGCTCACGAAGCGTCCTTGATATCGACATAGGCTTCGGAGCGAATTTTACGCAACCAGATTGGCAGCTCTTCGTCGAAACGACGGGAGTACAGCATTTGGCGAACTTGATTACGCTGCACTTCTTCACCGATATCGGTTTTACGACGATCGGTCACTTCTAAAATATGCCAGCCAAATTGACTGCGAATAGGCTGACTGTATTTACCGGTTTCAGTGCTAGCCATGGTGCTTTCAAACTCTGGCACCATATCGCCGGGAGATACCCAGCCGAGATCACCACCACCTGCGCCACTGCCCGGATCGTCACTGAATTCTTTCGCCAGCTCGGCAAAATCAGCACCGGCAACGATGCGCTCATAGAGTTTATCAATGAGCTCTTTGGCTTGGTCCTCGTCACGAACTTCGTTGGTTTGAATTAAGATGTGACGCACTTTTGCCTGCTCAATGAGTTTTGAGCTGCCACCACGTTTTTCTTCTAATTTAATGATGTGAAAACCGCTCGCCGTTCGGATTGGCGATGATATTTCGCCAATTTCCATCGCTGGGGCGACTTCAGCAAAAATAGATGGCAGTTGGCCTTCTTTGCGCCAGCCCATGTCTCCACCATTGAGGGCAGTACCACCACTGGATTCGGCCATGGCGACGCGACCAAATTCTGAGCCGTTGCGTAGCTCTTCTACTAGGTTGTTGGCTTTTGCTTCGGCGGCTTGGTATTGCTCTGCGTTTGAACCTGAGCTAACGGCAATGAGGATGTGGCGCAGGCGATATTCAGCCGCAGAGGCCATACGGCCTATGTCGGACGCGAGAAAGTAATCGATATCTTGATCGGTGATTTGAATGCGCTCGCCAACCTGATATTGCTGTACTCGACTGACGCGCATTTCATTGCGAATTTGCTGGCGGGCGTAGCTGAAGGACACGCCTTCGCTGGCCATCGCTTGCTGGAATTCAGGCAGGCTCATATTATTTTGTGCCGCAATACGGGTCATGGCGTCATCAAGTTGTGACTCGCTAATCCGAATGCCGGCACGGTCAGCCATTTGCAGCTGCACGCTTTCGGTGATCATGCGCTCAAGTACTTGCTCGCGTAATGCCGAAGAATCTGGGAGATCTTTGTCGCTGTTTTGCACCCGCACGGTATCCATGCGTTTGGTCAGCTCGCTGGCCATAATGACGTCGTCATCAACCACCGCCATGACTTGATCCAATAATTCAGGCGCGGCGTAGGTGTTGGCACTGAGCGTGATGCTCAGAAGCAGGGTGGTGGATAGAGTTACTAGCTTTTTAATAATCATGATAAAGACGTCTTGAGTATCCATAAATGCTGTCAGAAAGCAGCTCATCAGTGCCACTGCCCAGCGTTGTAAGACCTTTCAGCTGAATGCTAAGCATCCAGCCGAAGCGTTTTTCGGTGGTAAATTCTGTGTCGGTGCTGCGCGGTGATGTCTCACGGTACATCAGTTGTGCCCGCCAGCAACAGCTTTGATATTCCAGTCCAGCAAGTGATTCGAGCACTTTATCTTCTGGGCGTAATTCATTGGTTTCGTACGCACGTAAATCTCGTAACTGACGTCCAAATATGGCCCAGTGATCACTTAAGGCCCAGTATAAACCCACATCTAACTGGTGAGAGTTACTCTCTGTCCCGGTATCAGGGTCGCGATTATCCAACTTAGTACTGCTAACACTTAACATATGGTTCATGTCATCACTAAAGCGTACGCCATGACGCTCTTGGCGTGAATAATCTTGATATGGGTCCCATTCTACAAAAGAGAAGACAGACCAGTCGCTGGTTGGGTTCCATTCCGATTCTGCCAATATGCTGGAGGTGTGACGCTCTTGATAACTGCTTTCGGCCCCACTGAGAGTGACCTCGCGATCTTTGAAGTACCAGATACTGCCTGCACTCACACGAAACTGCTCTAGACCGTCGTCACGTATATAACGCGTGGTTAAGCCTGTGCTGAGTTGATTCAAATCGGCTAAGCGGTCGCCGCCGGTAAAACGATCGCCGGTAAATAGGCTATTAAAAGTAACACTGGTCGCTTTGGTATCGAAAGCGGGAATGTCTTCTTGGTTTTCTTTGTAGGGGCTGTGTACGTAAAATAAACGTGGTTCGAGCGTTTGTGTGTAGCTTTGCGAAAATGCGCTGGTTTCGCGTTCAAATACTAAGCTCCCGTCAAGGCTCATACGAGATGCGCCAAAACTTGGCTCAGTCGCTATATCATCTTCGGCACTTGAGTCATATAAACGATAGGCACGGTGGCGATATTCAAGGGTGGGCGTTAGAAATCCATACGGACGGCGAAGCGGATACGAGATGCTGCTATCAGACACCAAGCGGTCGCCATTAAATGCCGCAAAGCCACTGAGGGTTTGCTCACTCTCGTTGATAATGGCTGAGCTTTCGCGGTTAAAGCGGGTGGCTTGTAGTGTTTGCTTTAAAGTCCATGTGCTTTCAGTGGCCGGTGTTAGTATTAAGTTTAATTGCGGTAAGCGACGGTAAGGACGATTAGACAGGGCGATGGTTTCGTCTGTGGTCTGAAAGCTTTCGATCAGTACATTACCGTTGACCTGAGGCGCTTGGTATTGAATTGTGCCGCGTCGTGGTAAGTGTGTGGTTCGATCAACCGCCGCGCTTGAGTTCATATCGCTAAAGTAATCGTTATCGCTGACCTTGCTGTAAACCCAGTTGTGGCTCCAGCGGCTACCCCATGTGCCTGATTGTTGATAATTCAGCAGAGACCGTTCTTCTTTGGTTTCCTTGTCCGTCCCTAAAATACCGTAATTGAGCTCGCCATCGCCAAGGAGTGCTGTTTTGTGACGCAGCTGGTTTTCCCAAAGAACACCGTGATCCAACACGTGGTGAGCAATGATCGTGGCATCAAGATTGGGCGCTAGATTTAGATAAAATGGAATCTGAATGTCTTCGGCTTGGCCCATGCCATTTAAAGCAATTCCTGGGTCAAGGAAACCGGTTAATCGTCGATCATCGATCGGGAAACGGTAGTAAGGTATGTAAAAAACAGGGACTTCTTTTACCCGCAAACGCGCGTGCCATGCGGTGCCAAATCCGGCGTCTTGATTTAAGGATAATTCGCTAGTTGCAAAGTCCCAGTCGTTACGGCCCGGCTCACAAAAGGTGAGAGTGGCGTCAGTCATTATTAATTCGTTATCTTGTGGCGAATGAATGTTGCCCGCCAAGCCGCGTAGATGCTTGTTTGTAATCACATAAGCGCTGCGATTTAAGGTGATGTCGCCGGTGGAGTCGTTAAAACTGGCCGAATCGCCCCCCAACATCATGCCCGCGCTTTGAATAGAAACGTTGCCGCGAAAGTTCGCGACCCGAGATTCAGGCGCCCAGTTTGCGTAGTCGCTGTTGAGTATTTGCCCTTCTTGGCGAAAAATCACATCGCCCTGTAGTGCCATTTCACCACTTTTTTGCAGTGTCGCTTCGTCGGCTTCGGCTTCAATTCGTTTATCTTTTAAGGGAATGATATCGCTATCGCGATACATTCCTCGGCAGAACGCCGGCAAGGTTTTTTGCTCTTCTATGCTCAGTTGTGAACGCGGGACCCAGCCAAGGGTTGAGTAATCAACGACATAATCGTCAGAGGCAGTGGTATCATCGGCATGTACGACTAGCGCTAGAAACAGGCTTATTATGGAGCCGCTAACCCATGAGATACAGCCAAGCAGCCCCAAGCGGTAGCGGCTTGAGGGTTTTCTCATGCGGCGACGAACACCATTATTTAAAGCGTCGTTACGGCTCTGATTTAAGTTGTGATTTGCGTCTGCAGTCATGGTCAGCGACAAGCGCGATTCCAATTTGAAGTGTGTTATCTTTAGCGACCTTTTGATAACGGACGCCTCAGTAGTATTTTAGGGGCCAAATTGTAGAACGACTGACACCGAGAGGCCAGCATGGATCAGCGACGGGATTCCCTCGCAGTATGGGCAGCTTCGCAGATTTCACGTTTAACCGGCGTTGATGTACCTGCAGAAATCGAGATGGTATCTGGCGATGCGAGCTTTCGCCGATACTTTCGCCTACGCCTTCAGGGCAAAAGTTGGGTGTGTGTTGATGCTCCAGCGGATAAAGAAGATAACCCTAAATTTGTGCGCATCGCCCAGTCTTGGCGCGCTCACGGGGTGCATGTGCCTGAAGTGATTGCCACTGAGTATGAACAAGGGTTTATGTTGCTTGAAGACTTTGGCGATGAAATATTATGGCCAGCTCTGCATGCCGATAGCACAACCGCAGACGATGTTCGTTCGTTGTACCAACGCTCAATCGATGAATTGATTGCGTTACAAAAATTACGTCATGATGACTTACCGGCTTATGACGATGCATTGTTGCGACAAGAAATGGCGTTATTTTCTGATTGGTTGTGTGAGCGCCAATTGGGATTGTTGTTGAGTGAAACCACAAGAGAGATGCTCAAGCGAGTAGAGCAAGTGCTGGTGGATGCCGCCTTGTCTCAACCAACGGTGGTGGTGCATCGTGACTTTCACTCTCGCAACTTGATGTTGTGCGCCGATAACAAGATTGGTGTGATTGATTTTCAAGACGCTGTCGCTGGGCCTGTGACTTACGATCTTGTTTCGATACTAAGAGACTGTTACGTCCGCTGGCCGGACGAACTCGTGTCTGACTTGGTCACATCCTATTGGCAGGCGGCCACTGGTGCTGGCATTTGGAATGACTCCCTGGAAGCGTTGCAGAGAGCCTTTGATTTAATGGGGATGCAGCGCCATTTAAAAGCCGCTGGAATATTTGCGCGTTTGAATTTGCGCGATGGGAAAGCTGGGTATATGAAAGACATTCCGAATACTTGTCGTTATTTGCGCGATGTTGCCGGTCGTTATCCTGAGTTTGCTGAGCTTTGTACTTGGTTAGACACCGAATTTTTACCTGTGTTGGCCAACAAGTTAACGGGGTCACAGACATGAAAGCCATGATCTTGGCGGCAGGTCGGGGCACGCGAATGGCTCCATTAACAGACACCTGCCCCAAACCGTTGATTCCTTTGTGTGGTAAGCCGCTGATTGTTCATCATTTAGAGAAACTTGCGGCGGCAGGCATCACGGATATTGTGATCAATCATGCGTGGCTAGGTGAACAACTTGAACAGGCGTTAGGTAATGGCTCAAGTTGGGGAATAAAGATTCAATATTCACCAGAAAATGAAGCGTTAGAAACCGGCGGTGGTGTATATCAAGCGCTACCGCTTTTAGGTGAAGATGCTTTTTTATTGATCAATGGCGATGTGTGGACAAACTGGGATTACAGCGAAGTCATGAATACCTCTTTGCAAGAAGGGGAGCTTGGGCATTTATGGTTGATTGATAACCCGACGCATAATCCTCAAGGGGATTTCTGCTTGGATGAAGGCAAGGTATTGGATGCAACGCTTCAGAATGAAAAGGCGCTCACTTTTAGTGGCATAAGCCTGTTATCTCCAACGTTGTGGGCCGAATGGACGAGCGGTGCTTACCCTCTCGCGCCTATGTTGCGTTCGGCCATGCTGCAACAACAAATTATTGGTTCAAAACTTAATGCAGATTGGGTCGATGTGGGAACACCGCAGCGTTTATATGATCTTGAGCAGCGGTTGTGCGGAGGTTCATCAGCGTGAAGCAGTTGATTGATCGGAATCAGACGTGGGCGGGAAAAGCCGTGGGGGCTGCGTTAGGGTTTATGTTTGGCGGCCCGTTTGGTTTGGTGGTCGGAGCAATTACCGGGCACTTGTTTGATCGGGTTGCGGCGAAGGCGAAAGCCGCTCCGAGAGGCGATTTACAACAAGAGCATATCAGCGCGTTGTTTCGCATTATGGGGCATCTTGCCAAAGCCGATGGTCGCGTCAGTGAAGACGAAATCAGCGCGGCCGGCAAGGTCATGAATGGCTTAAATCTAACAGGTGATCGTCGTCAAATGGCGGTGCGCTTATTCAGTGAAGGCAAGCTGAATAGTTATCGGTTAGTACCTGAAGTTCAAAGGCTGGAACGCAGTTTACCTGAGGCTCAACAGGAAGGGTTTGTCGAGTTGCTTCTGCAAGTAGCCTATGCAGATGGGGGCTTAAACAAAGACAAAAAAGCGGTTATTAAAACGCTAACCTCGGCGTTTGGGATCGCGCCATTGCGCTTTATTTGGCTGTGCAATCGAGTGAAGTCAGAGCGTGGGTGGCAGGGGCGAGAGCGCAAGTCGTCGGGGCCTGAAATGGGTGCGACAACGTCAAAAATGAGCACAGAAGTGCGCCGAGCTTACGTGACATTAGGATTAACTCCCGACGTTTCTGATGTTGAACTAAAGCGTACTTTTCGTCGTTTAATGAGCGAGTATCATCCTGATAAATTATCAGCGAGTGGTGCCAGTGACGCGCAAGTTAATCGCGCCAAAGAAAAAGCTCAAGAAGTCCAAATGGCGTACAGCGTTATTAAAAAACACCGGAAAGGGGCGCGTTAACGCAAACTATCTAGTTTATTTAAAGCTCAACTCTCCATTTCAACTTTAAAACTAAATATTCAAACTCCACTCCCTTTCGGGGCTACGCCCCCAGCCCCATGCAAGGAGAGGTTTCTCCTTACGATCCTCTCTTCTCGGCGCATCCGGCTTAATCCAGCCAACGGCAGTCATTATGCGGCACGCAAAACAATCCGCCCCGGAGCGACCTGTTAGAGTATCCATATATTTGTATTGCTCCGGGGCAAGGTTTTGCTCTAAAGGCCGCAGAATGGCATTGTCGTCTGGCGCCGCACGCACGCCGATTAAAAGAAAGTCCGCTCAACCGTATTTTAAAACTAACAGTGTTAATTCCAAATAAAAGGTTTTTTGGGAGATGGAATAGCAAATCAGATATGTTTTTATTGAAAGTCAGTTCTCGAACTCAACTCCCTTACGGGGCTCCGCCCCCGGCCCCATGCAAGGAGAGGTTTCTCCTTACGATCCTCTCTTCTCGGCGCATCCGGCTTAATCCAGCCAACGACAGTCATTATGCGGCACGTTGAGATGTTGATTAACAAATTTGATTACAGTTGTAACGATGGTTTTTTAGTGACCTCTTGTAGTGTGAAAATACGGTTGGGTGTCACCTTGATGAATGGTGATACAACTTTCACTAAACCGTACGGGTTGACAGAATCTCGTCGTGTAGCTGCTGCCCCGGTGAAGGAATACAACGAAAAGTGGATGAACGGTGTATTGGATCGTTTGTGGGAATACATCTTCAGTGATCCAGAATTACGTGGTTATTTAGGCGTGTGATGTTTACGCAAACAAAAATAGCCTGATCACAACGCATTATTTTTCTATAATTTTTAAGTAGTACTGTATCTGACTGCCATGGATGGCGGAAATGTCTTTTTTGCAGGTGCAGCCATCTCGTCAGTTTCTTCGGCGGCGCAGGGACGCTAAACCATAGTCGCTGCTTGTCCGGATTTTTGATCAAATATCTAATTTTCTATCCTATATTCCTAGAGCCTTCTGCTTTGAAATTAGCGCCGCTTGATTTGAAATAGGGCTTCGCGGACTTTCTTTTAATCGGCATGCGTGCGGCGCCAGACAACAAAGTTATTCTGTGGCCTTTAGAGCAAAACCTTGCCCCGGAGCGACGCTAAAAATGGATACTCCAAGAGGTTGCTCCGGGGCGGGTTGTTTTGCGTGCCGCATAATGACTGCCGTTGGCTGGATTAAGCCGAATGCGCCGAGAAGAGAGGATCGTAAGGAGAAACCTCTCCTTGCATGGGGCCGGGGGCGGAGCCCCGTAAGGAAGTTGAGTTTAAGAACAGTCTTTAAATCAAAGCGATTAAAAAATTTGAACAGTCTGGAGTGACGCATGTCACTCCAGACTATGGTGAGTAATCAGTTTATTTTAACCTGACTCGCTAACTCAAGTTTAGCTGAGAGCTTTGGTTAAACGCGCCACCGCGTCTTCCAACGTTTCCATGCTGGTTGCAAAGGATAAACGCATATAACCTGGCGTACCAAAAGCAGAACCCGGCACCATAGCAACGCCCGCTTCGTTTAGCATTTTTTCTGCAAACTCTACATCGTCACTAATGCCAACATTAGCCATCGCGTCTTTAACGCATGGGTATGCATAAAAGGCACCATCGCCAGCAATGGCACTGAACCCCGGAATACCGTTAAGTGCATCGATCAAGTAATCGTGACGCTTTTTGAACGCTTCAACCATTGGTGTTACACAATCACGACCACCACGCAGTGCCGCTTCTGCAGCGACCTGTGAGATCGATGTTGGATTTGAAGTACTTTGTGACTGAATTTTTTTCATGGCGCCAATTAGCTTGGCAGGGCCAGCTGCGTAACCAATACGCCAGCCTGTCATGCTGTAGGCTTTGGATACACCGTTCAAAACGACAGTGCGGTCGTATAGGTCAGGGCACGCAGTCACAATGTTTTCGAAGCTAAAATCTGCCCACCAGATGTATTCGTACATGTCGTCGGTGGCGATCAGTACGTCTGGGTATTTGCGTAATACTTCGCCCAGAGCTTTTAGCTCATCAAGTGTGTAGGCAACGCCAGATGGGTTCGATGGGCTGTTCAATACCACTAGGCGAGTTTTGCTGGTAATCGCATCATCTAGTTGTGCTGGTGTGATTTTAAAACGAGTGCTTTCATCTGTCTCGATGATCACTGGTTCGCCTTCGGCAATTTTGACCATATCTGGGTAAGATACCCAATATGGCGCAGGGATAACGACTTCATCACCTGGATTGATCAGGGCAAGAGACAAATTAAAGAAGCTTTGCTTGCCACCGCAAGACACAAGAACTTGGTTTGCTTGATACTCAAGGTCGTTGTCTTTTTTCAGCTTATCAATAATGGCTGATTTCAGGCCAGGTGTGCCATCAACTGCCGTATACTTAGTAAAGCCGTTTGCAATGGCTTCAGTGGCAGCTTTTTTGATGTGCTCTGGGGTATCGAAGTCAGGCTCACCGGCGCCAAGGCCAATGATGTCTTTGCCTTCGGCTCTGAGTTCTGCAGCACGGTTAGTAACTGCCAGAGTAGGGGATGGCTTGATCAGTTGAACGCGATCAGACAATTTCAGATCCAAAGTATCTTTCCTCGTTAAAGGGGGCCTAAAAACGGGCCTCAAAATGGGCAATAAACAACGTATAATCTTACTAGATTTAGGAGATAACTGGAATCCTCATGAACAAGCCATTCGAGCTAACCTCGAAATATTCACCGGCAGGTGATCAGCCAACGGCTATCGCGGGTCTACTAAAAGGCATCAATGCTGGCCTTCTGAAACAAACACTGCTTGGTGTGACGGGGTCGGGTAAGACGTACACGATGGCCAATGTGATTGCTCAGTCTGGCCGCCCAGCTATTATTATGGCGCACAATAAAACATTAGCGGCGCAGTTGTACGGTGAGTTTAAAGAATTTTTCCCGAATAACGCAGTTGAATACTTCGTTTCTTATTACGACTACTACCAGCCAGAAGCTTATGTACCGTCGTCGGACACTTTTATTGATAAAGATGCATCCGTTAACGAACACATCGAACAAATGCGTTTATCGGCGACCAAAGCACTGATGGAACGGCGTGATGCCGTTATTGTGTGTACCGTTTCTGCGATTTATGGTTTAGGTGATCCTGATTCGTACCTGAAAATGATGCTGCACATGGTGCGTGGTGAACACATTAACCAACGTGACATTTTACGTCGTTTAGCTGAGCTGCAATACACGCGCAATGATGCGGATTTTCATCGTGGTACTTATCGAGTTCGGGGCGAAGTGATTGATATTTTTCCCGCGGAAAGCGATGACGAAGCAATGCGGGTGGAATTGTTCGATGATGAAATTGAACAAATAAGCAGTTTTGATCCGCTAACGGGGCGTATCTATAATCGCTTTGATCGTGTGACTATTTACCCTAAAACACACTATGTCACGCCCCGAGAAAAAATTCTGGAAGCCATCGAAGGCATTAAAACTGAACTTGATGAGCGTCTCGAATATTACCGGGAAGAAAACTTATTAGTGGAAGCTCAACGGCTTGAGCAACGTACACGATACGATATCGAAATGATGCAAGAGCTGGGTTATTGCTCCGGTATTGAAAACTACTCTCGTTATTTATCAGGGCGTGAGCCGGGTGCAGCACCTCCTACATTGTTTGACTACATCCCCAAAGATGCACTGGTGTTTGTTGATGAGTCGCACGTGACGATTCCTCAAATTGGCGGCATGTATCGCGGTGACCGTTCACGTAAAGAAACGCTCGTGCAATTTGGTTTCCGTTTGCCTTCCGCATTGGATAACCGTCCGATGCAATTTGAAGAGTGGGAGTCGATTGTTCCGCAATGTATTTTTGTGTCGGCGACACCGGGAAACTATGAAAAAGAACATCAAGATAATGTGGTTGAGCAGGTCGTTCGTCCAACGGGGTTGATTGATCCACTTATTGAAGTTCGACCAGCTACTGGACAGGTCGATGATGTATTACATGAGTTAATTGAGCGTACTGCAAAAGGCGAGCGAATTTTAATTACCGTGTTAACTAAACGTATGGCTGAGGATCTTACTGATTTTTTACATGATCAAAAAGTTCGTGTGCGTTATTTACACAGTGATATCGATACGGTTGAACGTGTGGAGATAATTCGTGATTTACGTTTGGGCGAATTTGATGTGTTGGTGGGTATCAACTTATTACGAGAAGGTTTGGATATTCCTGAAGCGTCTCTAGTTGCTATTTTTGATGCTGATAAAGAAGGTTTCTTACGCTCCGAGCGAGCGTTAATTCAGACCATTGGTCGTGCTGCTCGAAACCTTAACGGCAAGGCGATTCTGTATGCAGATAGAATTACCGATTCTATGCAACGTGCGATGGATGAAACAGATCGTCGTCGAGAAAAGCAGGTTTTATTTAACGAAGAAAATGGTATTACCCCTACGGGTATTATGAAGTCGGTGGAAGATATTCTTGGCGCAGCGCCTGCTCCGGGCCATCGAGGTAAAAATAGTGGTCGTGGTAAGCAGAAAGTTGCAGAAAAAGGCGCTGATTACGCAACGGATGACTGGAAGCACTTAAGCTCAAGCGAGTTGGGTAAGCGTATTATCAAAGTGGAAGATGATATGTTTAAAGCGGCTAAAGATTTGGACTTCGAGAAAGCGGCCAGCTTACGCGATCTATTGCACTCGATGAAAGAAAAAATGATTCAGAACAGTTAACCATATTCTTACTTAGCAAATAAAAACCCGGTATCTCTACCGGGTTTTTTTGTGCTGCACTTAATTCACAGTGTATCAACCAACGCTTTAATCAAACCTAAGCACCAGAGGCTGATTTAACCGCAACTGGTTTTACCACAAACAATAAATCGCCTTGATTTACCTGTTGGCCATCTGAGTTCAAAATACGAGTGACTTTGAACTTCTGCTTCGCTGGGTACAGCTCTGTGCCTGCGCGATTAAACTGCTTCAAGCTTAAAGGCGTAAACATCTTCATGGCTTCCATCAAACACAGAGTTTGATCAACGCTGATGATGTCACCTTCTTTAGCAAAGGCAGGTTCGCTTGGAGACGATGAACCGTAGAAAATACAGGTCGATGGCGACAATACTTTCAGTTCATCTGATCCTTCGATTTTAAGCTGAGAGGCATCAACGGCATCGGCTAGCATATCTGCAGCGTCTTCGATGTCTTTAATCAAGTCGCTGACATTAATACGATCAAGGAATTTCGGTAGGTAAGTCGTATCGTACACGCCATCATTAAATACCGAGTCATCCAATACACGTTTTAGCAGCGGAATGTTTGTGCATACGCCGGTGATTTTTACTTCGTCTAAGTATTTACGCAGTTTGGCGATGGTGTCTTCACGGTTTTCACCGTAACAAATAACCTGTGCGACCATGCTGTCGTAGAAAGGTGAGACTTGTTTGCCACTGGCGGCCATTGAAATTAATTCAATGTGATCGTATTTAGGTAATGTGCATTCGCGAATGGTTCCTGGGGTTGGTACAAACTCTACGTTGTCACCTTTTAATACGGCTTTTTCCGCATTGATTCGGACTTCAATTGCGTAGCCTTTGTGTTCCGGGGTTAGGTCTTGAATATTGCCGCCTTCCGCAATTTTGAACTGCGTAGAAACAATATCAATACCAGACACTAACTCAGTCACTGGGTGTTCAACCTGAAGTCGGGTATTCATTTCCATGAAGTAGATCGACATATGATCTAGATCGAAAATAAATTCAACCGTACCAGCGCCCACGTATTCCACAGCATCTGATAATTTTTCGGCAAAATCGTAAGCACTGTCTTCCAGTTCTTTTGGAAGCATAGTAGAACCAGATTCTTCAAAAATTTTCTGGTTGTTACGCTGCACCGAACAGTCACGTAGCCCTAGAATTTTGGTGTTGCCGTGAGAATCACGTAGCACTTGAACTTCAATATGGCGTAATGAGGTAACGTATTTTTCGAGGTACACATCACCATTACCAAAGGCCGCTTTTGCTTCGGTAGAAATCTGATGGAAGAGGGCGTGAATACGGTCCGCAGACTCAACCACTTGGATGCCTTTTCCGCCACCACCGTGAACGGCTTTAAGCAGAACCGGGTAGCCAATTTCGTCCGCAACGCTGGCAGCATTCGCGGAGCTGGTCAAAATACCGTGTGAACCCGGAACAACAGGTACATTCACTTGCATCGCGGTATTAATCGCGTTGGATTTGTTGCCCATGGTTTCCATGGATGACACCGGGGGGCCAACAAAATTAATATCGTGATTACCACACAGCGCTGCAAACTGACTGCTCTCTGATAAGAAGCCAATGCCCGGGTGCAGTGCATCAACGCCTTCATGATGGGCAATACGTAATACAGATTTAGCATTCAGGTAGCTTTCATCCGGGGTATTACCACCGATACACACCACGCGGTCTTTTGGCCCAAGCATATCTACGGGCACAGATTCCATGTCAGGGTCTGACTGGATTAATACCACTTTAATGTCGTTTTCTTGTGCTTTACGAATCAGCTTCACGGCAGTACAGCCACGAGCATGAATCATGATTTTATCGATTTTACCGTATTTCTTTTGTTGCTCTGCTTCTTCGGCGGTCGCGGGAGCCATGCGCTCTGCGGTAACATACCCTTCAAGTACACGCTCAAGTACGTCGTTAATTGTGTGGCGTGCAACCGGTACGTCTGGATCAATCGCACGTAAGCGATCATCCATTTCAGTGTAAAAAGGATGAGCCACTAGGCCATCCATTGATTCTGATGAGACCGATAGGTAATTCGATAACGTACACGTGCTTGGTAAGTAGCTTGGTACAACAATTTGGCCAGCAAATGGCATGTTGGTACCTGAGAAATAATAGGTTTGTGCAAGAGGGTGAGTCACGAAACTCGCTTGCGCGCCACCGGTACAATCCCCAAATCCAAATACCACAAGGGGTAAATCGTTATCACGAACAAAGCGGGTAATGCGGTCGTTAACGACTGACATAGAGAAAAGTGCCGCTGCCCCTTCTTTCGTTTGCATACCCCCGGATGATACGAAACATACGACGGGTAATTGATTGCGCGCACATTCTACTAATAATTTACAAAATTTCTCAGCGCTGGCCATATCAAAAGCGCCGGCTTGGAAATCAAGATTAGAAATTAACGCCCCAACACGCTGTGTACGCCCTCCGACGGTAATGGTTGCCAAACCTGTTACTACGCCACACGGTTGAATATTGCGTTTTAGCGCACTTTCAATCGAAGAGCGGAACCCAGGAAAAGACACAGGGTCGGCGGACATCAGGTTAGGATACAGCTCTTCAAAATCCGTAAAGAAGGCATCAATGATGGTAGATGGCGACGCACGTTTGGCACGCTTGGCATCATCAAGTACTTCTTGAATTTGAAGGTCGTGATACCCCATCGTTAGGCGGTTCCAAAAGTCTTTACGACGACCAATGGATACCGGATTAATACGACCGTTGTAATTTTTTCCCGCTTGCTCTGCGTTGTAATACTCTGATAACAGTTTTTCGAAGATAAAGGTTATAACGACGAATAACGATTCAGACAGTCGTGGGAAGGCAAGTTTTTTCCACTCTTCAACCGACTTCAAAAAATCGCCACGTTGAGAGCTCTTAACGAAGTAGCTCAGCCAATAGTTGAAAGATTCAAGATCTTTCATGGTGTAGCTTTCACCGTCGGTTGCTTCTGATAATGATTTATCTAATAACGTTTTAACGGATTCGCGAGACAGTGCACGAGTTTCATTCGCTTCCTTCGCCACACTGGCTAGGTTGTGAATGAAGTTGTCGTAAAGACCACCAAATACCAACATGTTTTGACAGACGTGAGTAAATTCTTCACGTAACTCATCGTGCAAAATGGCATCAAGGATAGTGATGTCAGGATGCGATGGGTTTTGAATATTCTCTTGGCGAAACTGAATGTAGGGTGCTAATGCTTCTTCAATAATGCGGCGATTGGCTTCCGTCGCTTGTGTCATTTCGTCATTGCACAGTGCATCGGTACGGGTAGACAGTTTTAATTCAGCGCGAATATCTGCAGGTAACAAGTTGTCCGAGAGAATGGTATTCAGCGCGGTCGCAAGCGACTGACGCAATGCCCCTTTGGTGTTTTCACCGTGGCGTTGTTTATTTAACTCTTGACGAGTTTCGTGGGGCAGTTGCTCACGAATATAAATTGCCAATGGGTGCGGGTTGTCTTCAATAAAGTCGACAACCGCTGATGAATCTAAGATATCCGTCGAGCGTAACAAAAAACGGCTCTGGCGATAATCGTCTAGGTAGTTAAGCAAACCTTGGAAGTTAACCGTCGCGTCTGACTTCCAACGATTGAATAAATACAAACCTAAGTTAAAGCAAAGCTCTTGCTTGGCTTTAAGGTAGTTGTTTTTTGGCTCGCCAAAAAATAAACGTGCGAAGGTGTTGCGGCTTTCACCACGCTCTTCGTATTTACTCCAGAAGTTTTTCCAGAATTTTTGTAGATTGTCGTCGTAGACAATCTTTTCAGGGGCTTGGAGCCAGTTCTGGAACTTCTTGTTTTGTTCGCGTTGTACGCGCTGATCAAGCTGTCCTGTCGGGACTTCTTTTTCAGCTAGGCGGCCATAGTTTTCCACCGTGGTGGAATGAATACGGCGACGCAGCGTTAAGTAGCGGGTGTAGCGGTAACACAGACCGAAAATGTTGATGTGTTCAGTCGGGTTGTTCGCCAGAAAGAAGTTGGCGTCTTTTTGTAGTGTTAACAGTTTATCCGATGGATTTAAAAAGCGCTCAATACTGCGCTGGTAGTGATCCATTAAATATTTGTTTTTACGTGTGAAGTCTTTTGCGCCTTCTTCGATTGATTCGATACCCGAAGTAATCGCACGATGCAGGTTGACACGTTTTTCATCCGCATCCGTCGGCGCGTAATCAACGATGCCATCAATCACACCCGACTCACGCAGTTGATACCCGGATACTCCCACGTACTTAGCACATTCCTGCCAAGATAAATTGTACTTACGAGCAATGCTGGCTAAGCCTTGAGGCTGAATGGTATTAAAAATACCATCGCGCACGGAAAGCAGAATATTGGTGGAGGCTAGGGGAATAGCACCACCGGAATAACCCGCCCCCCAAATAATACCTAGAGTCGGTACATCGTTATTGGCCATTTCAGTGATTAAATGGCTGATGGAGTGCGCTTGATTTTGCGAGTTAGCTTGCTCGCCAGCGTCTGCTCCTGGGGTGTCGATAAAGGTAATAATTGGCATCGCGCGGCTAGAGTAATGACGCGCTTGCTGCGCCGCACGGTTGTGGTGAGCAGGCCCCCAAGCACCATTCGAGTGTTCACGGTTTTGACAGATAAAACCAACACGGCGAATATGGCCGCCAAAATCGAGGTCAGCTTCTGCGCAATACAGTGGGCCGTCATCGACTTCAGTAATGATGCGTACAACGAGGTGTTGAACCACGGTTTTCGCAGAGGCACGTTGAGTACTTTCACTGGGGGATACAACGTGGTCGATGTAGTCATCGATATTTAATTTACGCAGGCGGTCTAGCTCAATACCGCATTGCTCTGGGCTGATCAGGCCTTTTACTTTGTGGTCGACTGCGTTGTCTTCGTATTCCGGAAAAAATGAGAAGTCGGCAGAAAGCTTTTCAGCAATCTGAAACAACGGATCCGTATGATTTGGTAATTCTTGTTTTGTCATGCGTATGATTCCATTGGTACTCACTCGGGCCGTTAAACATTATCCGATGTCACTGGATGAATTGGCCTTTGTTTGTGCAGTTGTCCGGTATGCCACCGGAATTTTTCTTATCTTTTGGGGGTTAAACCCCAAGCGTTTATTAAGTGCGCTCGTCAGTGATCCGTTTATGTTACGGCTATACGCGTCTGAATATCAGAGTGGCATTGGTGCCACCGAAGCCAAAGCTATTCGACATAACAGTCTCAAGGTTGGCGTCGCGGTTTTCCGTCACAATCGGCATATCTGCGGCGTCCGGGTCGCGCTCAGTAATATTGGCGCTGCCGGTGATAAAACCATGTTGCTGCATTAACAAGCAGTAAATGGCTTCCTGAACGCCCGCGGCTCCGAGCGAGTGCCCTGTTAGCGACTTGGTCGAGCTGAGTGGTGGCATCTTGCCATCAAAGGCGCGTGACACTGCCTTAAGCTCGCATATATCGCCAGCAGGGGTGCTGGTACCGTGGGTATTCAAATAATCGATGGTTGGTGAACCTGCCATAGTGAGGGCATCGCGCATACAGCGCTCAGCCCCTTCTCCTGATGGAGCAACCATGTCTACACCGTCTGAAGTCGCACTGTAGCCAATGATTTCAGCATAGATGTGCGCGCCTCGGGCGACGGCGTGTTCGTATTCTTCAAGCACAATAACACCACCGCCACCGGCGATGACAAAACCATCGCGGTTTGCATCATAGGCACGAGAGGCATTGGCCGGGGTGTCGTTGTATTTAGTCGATAACGCGCCCATGGCGTCGAATTGCATGGTTAACGACCAGTGTTCTTCTTCGCCGCCGCCGGCAAACATAATATCTTGTTTGCCCCATTGGATTAGCTCCATGGCATTACCAATACAATGTGAGCTTGTGGCGCAGGCGGATGTTAACGAGTAGTTCACACCCTTGATTGCAAATGGGGTGGCGAGGTTCGCCGAAACTGTGCTGCCCATGCTGCGAGTTACCCGGTAAGGGCCGACACGGCGAATGCCTTTCTCACGTAAAATATCGACGGCTTCAACAATGTCACTGCTGCTTGCGCCGCCAGAGCCGGCAATCAAACCAGTGCGTGGGTTGCTGACGAGGTCATCAGTTAAACCAGCATCTTTAATTGCTTGTTGTAGAGAGAGGTAGGAGTATGCCGCAGAGGGACCCATGAAACGTTTGATCTTGCGATCAATATGCTCATCAAGGTCAATATCAGGACGGCCTGCAATATGGCTTCGGAAACCGAGTTCTTCATACTCTGGAACATAGCCAATACCGGACTTTTGCTCCTGAAGAGACTTCAGAACGGCTTCTTTGTCGTTACCTAAACAACTGACAATTCCTAACCCTGTGACTACTACACGACGCATTGTGTCTACTCTATAACCTCTGAAACATGTCAAACAGGCAGAAACCTAGCGCCTGTACACCAAAGCTACACACTATAAAGCACATCGGCTTGTGAAAAAACGAATAATTAGGCTTTAGGGGGGCTGCCATTGCCCTAGGGTACCTCTGATTAATGCAGTAGTGCTCGGCTTTGGCTTCCTGCGTCGCCCTACCTCCTGCATCCATGCAGTCGTGCGCGTGAGTCCTGTAACGCTTTAGATCGAGGCGTTGATCGAAGTTAATGGCGGGTCCTTAATAAGGTCAACAACAAAGATATAAAGTGTCTACAGGC
>NVWL01000063.1 GCA_002733645.1 Oceanobacter sp. | reverse complement strand
TGCTTTCATCTTCGTTCCTTACAGTCACTGCGATGAAACCAAAACACTCACTTATTTTATGCAGCCAGTCTGTCTATTGAATGCTGACGGGGGACAGTCTTTGAGTTTTTCGGTGGGATCCCACAGATCCTTGAAATGAGACAAGGACAACCGCACAAATTCATTTTCGAGCAAAGCGATTGCGTCGGTTGTATCAAGCGGCGTTGGATCAATGGGAAGATCCAAACTGTCATGAAATCGGCGAACAAGATCGAGTCCAAAGGAATGAAAAGTGCCGATCCAGATCGCTCCGGCTGCTTCCGGCCACAACGCCAACGCTCTTTCTGAGAGTTCACCGGCTGCCTTGTTTGAAAATGTGAGAACGAGAATTGACGCTGGATCGACACCTTTGTCTCTTAGATACTCGAGCCGCCCAATTAGCGTTTGTGTCTTTCCTGTGCCTGGCCCCGCTCTGAGCAACAAAGCGCTGCCAGTGTGCATTGCGGCTTTCTTTTGTTCGCAGTTAAGCAGTTTTGGTTTCGACAGCTTAGGTGATACCAATTCAACTTCCGGAAGCAGGAGCGCATCGAAAAGCTGGACGGCGACCATATTATATGGCGCGCCAAGCCGTTCCGCTATCTGTTTTGCTGAAAGACGTTCGTCGAGATACCATTTTTTCGCCAATGACCTGGGAAAAAGCAGTTCACGCGCAAACAGATCCATCAATACCTCTTGACGTCCTTTGTGACTATAATCGACCAAACGCTCTGCGCCTGTTGCGGACGGATCGGCCGAACGGGCCGGATCAATCTCCATTGCAGGCGAGGCATTGCCGATACTGTCGAACTCGGCGTGACCTATTTCATGAGCAATCAGAAACGCGTCAAGGAAAGTACTGCCCGTGTTTTCATGACGAATGGAAAAGGCATCGGCATCGAAAAGTGCCTTGCCACCTTCCAGTTGAGCATGGCCTTTTGGATAGGAACGTACCTCAATATCGCGCCTCTTTGCTTCTTGAAGCACAAACGCGATAGGATCTTCGGGGTTTCCACCCTTTGCAACAATATCTGCGTGTAGTTTGGCAGCCTTCTGCCGAGCGAACTCAATCTGATCCATCTGATGCAGAAAGTTTGTTTAAAGCATCCAATTCACTTTCATCCAAGCCCAACCCCGCTACGAAATCATCAAAGTCAACAGCATCAGAGCCTTGAGGTTTTGCATCTGCCTTGAAGGCCATTCGCGGATTAGGCCGCGACGTGTCCTGCAGATGAATGATTAACTGATGAATACTGATTTTAGCGGCTCGCGCGAGATTTGCGACTAAGGTGCCAGGGATTGAACCGGCTCGGATTTTTCTATCTCGAAATCCCGCAATGAAGTCTCTTGGAAGTCCCAAATTCCGAGCCACGCTACGCAGGTTACGTCCTGACAGAGCATCTGCGATGAGGGTTGCGCTGAATTGCGAACGCTCCTCTACTGATTTTGTTTCTAGTGGCATTACATCTGCTACAGATAGATCAACCAAGAGCAACTCGTGATATAAATCAGTAAGCTCCACAGCGAGCGACGGGAATTTTTTAATATAGCTTTGTAGCGTCTCTGGGCCGAGTGAGGATTCTAAGGCGAAGTCGTCGAGTATGCCATCTTTGTCTATCTTAGCTGACATTTCTCACCTCCGTTCCCAACATCTCTTGTAACTTTTTGACTGCTCGATCTCGGCGGTTCCTAACTGTCTGCGGTCCGCATCCAAGAAGTTTCGATATCGTTTGATCCGCTGGATCTGAGCTCTCGTTTGGAATTTCTGCTAAAATCATAATGATCACTCGCCTTTCATCTTCTGGAAGGGTGTCAATCGCTCGCTGCAGTTGAAACCGGTAAGTGATGTCTTCTTCAATACTGCCTATAGAGGGATTTAGAAGGGCAAGACTCTCCTCCACTTCAGCAGAAATGTCTCCATCTTCACCAAATTCGATTTGGGTTTTGGGTTTATCCCGCCGATACATTTTTCGCATCGCATCATATTTCCGTCGGGCAATCATCCGATCAAATGCGACTTCGAATCCGTCAAGATTCTCTTCATATGCTTGACGATCACACATTACCCGCTCTGCAAAATCATCGAGTACGAAATCTTGAAAATCCAGCAAATGTGCAGCCGCCGCATCTTTTGTGCCCAGATGGACGTCTTCACGAGGGCAAACTCTTTTTATGCGTTTTTGTAGAAGCTGATAGAGCGCTGCGAATTGGGCATCGCTATTATGTGTTTTTGTTTGCCTGAGAAAATATACCAGCACTTCAGATGGAATATAGTCGGGATGTTTTCGGCCGTTAATTTCCGCTCGGTTGCAAAGCTCATCGAAGGTCATTTGATGACATGTGCGAATAAGGGCTTCCGTCTGAGTTCTCCGTTTATAGAGCACTCCTTCGTCGGTCTTCTTTCTAAGGGGCGAGAGACTCTGCATTTCTAACAATCGATATTCAGTTCCGGATCAAATTATACGAAGATACTAAGTATAAGTAATTCTCAACCATGACAGATTCGTTCTTGTTTTGCCATATGGATAAATCTGCATCGAGATACATGACAGGTCACATTGCATCCGTTTCTTCGCGGAAATGGAGTCGAAACATGCGTGTGGCTGCAGTGCGTGCTCTTCTGTTGCAAATATTTGAAGGGAAAGCCTTCCTCTGAGCCTGAGCCGCTGCGCTGTCTCCGGCTAGCCCATCTGCGGGGAAGCCCCGCAACGCCCCAAGATGATGAGCGGGGCTGATGACGCGCTCTGTCCCGCAGGCCGTGCGGCCTGCTCCTAAGGGCGCGGCGTTTTGTTTACGGCCCCGCACGCACTCTGGACCGGTGGTCATCATTTGAAGCGCAAGTCGGCCGAACGACAGGCCCCGACAGGCTGCTTGCGATTGCGATGATTACAATTTGCACCTCCTTCCAGGGTGCGATTATTTGGTTGTTGTAATCTCGCTAGCCGCTCGGGTGACCGGGCGCGAGCAGGTTGCTGCGGACGGCGCGGATGCGCCGGCGTTGTTTTCCGGCACCAGAGAGTCGGGGTGGGCGGCGCTCCCGGCTAGGCCCGCCGCGCTCAGGCGCAACCCGGCCTTTCAGGACCGGGTCTTCCACTTCGTTACAGCCTTGCAGGTGCGCCTGACCGCTTGACGTGGGCCTTTCTGGTCGCTCTTGCCGCCCACCCCGCCTCTCCGGGGCCGGTTGCGGCAGTTTTTGGGGCGATGGAGGCGGTTATGTTGCATGAAAATGCTAGGGTTCTGGATAGCGGCAAGGGCAGGGCAGCGAAGACGAAGCGCACTTCGCGCGCAGCGCGGAAGACCCGCCAGGGCGGTAATGCTGCGCAGAGAGTATCGCTTTATGATGAAGTGACCGCGCAGATTATCGCGCAATTGGAGGAAGGGATTTTTCCCTGGGTGAAGCCTTGGAATGCTGGCAACGCCGTGACCGGTTTGCCGCGCAACGCGATTTCGGGGCGGCATTATTCAGGCATCGATATTCTTATTCTCTGGGGAGCGGTCATTGACGGCGATTATCCATCGCAGGACTGGCTGACATTCCGGCAAGCCTTGGCCGCTGGCGGATGCGTCCGCAAGGGAGAGAAGGGCAGTACGATTTTCTATGCTGACCGCTTCACGCCTGATGATGACCGGAATCAGGAAGGCGAGGGCGATGCACCGCGCTCGATTCCGTTTCTCAAGCGCTTTACCGTTTTTAATGCCGCGCAATGCGATGGCTTGCCCAAGCGGCTGACCGCCGAACCCACACCCTTGCCCGAACGTGAGTTGCACGATGAGGCCGAGACTTTGATCGCGGCAACCGAGGCGGATTATCGGACGGGCGGAACGAAAGCCTTTTACAGCCCTGCCGAGGATTATGTGGAGGTTCCCCCGCAACCCGCATTCACCCATCAGATCGACTATTACCGCACAGCCTTGCATGAACTCGGTCACTGGACGGGCCACAAGACCCGCCTTGACCGCGATCAGTCGGGCAATTTCGGGACCGCGCTTTATGCGCGGGAGGAACTTTGCGCCGAACTGGCCTCGGCTTTCCTCTGCGCTGCGCTAGGTATCGTGCCGACCGTACGCCATGCCGATTATCTCGGCTCTTGGCTGGCGGTATTGCGGCAGGACAATCGCGCCATTTTCAAAGCCGCCAGTCAGGCCAGCAAGGCAGCGGATTATCTATTGGCGTTCACCGATCAGGTGCCGCAGCGCTCGGACTGCGCAGGGTGAGCAATGTGTCGTCAGATCATCCCGCCGTTGCGATTGCCCGAAACCAAGCCATCCCCATATATTGGTATAGACAGGATCAGAATCGCCCGTTTGACGAGCGCAGTGATGACGCGCTAGCGCCAAGCGCGTCATCACTGCGCGTTGATGCTTGCCAACACCGCATCAAACTTTAAGAGTGAGCAGCACCATGCGCACCGACCTCGATCACCTTCCGGCAGCCAAGCAACGCGAGATCGAACGCGTGAAGGCGATCATTTTCGAAGAGTTCGAAGACATGCTGGCGCTCGCGCAGCACGAGTGGAAGAAGAAAGGGAAGATCGAGAAGATCATCCTCTATGGAAGCTACGCAAGAGGTGGCTGGGTTGATGAGCCGCACACGGCCAAGGGCTATCGCTCCGACTTCGACATTCTCATCATCGTCAATGACAAACGGCTAACGGACAAGGTCGATTACTGGTTGAAGCTCGACAACCGATTGATGCGCGAGCTGGCCATCGACAAAACATTGCGCACGCCGGTCAACTTCATCGTACACACGCTCGGTGAGGTGAATGACGGCCTGGCGCATGGCCGCTACTTCTTCATGGACGTCGCCAAGGACGGAATTGCACTATACGAAGCCGATGACCGGCAACTTCATGTCCCTAAGCCGAAAACGCCCGAGCAGGCGCTGGCCATGGCAAAAGAGTATTTTGAGGAGTGGATGCCAACCGCAATGGGCTTCCAACGCAATGCCGGTTACGCAATCACCGACAAAGATAGCAAGCTTGCTGCATTTCTTCTGCATCAAACCACCGAGCGCCTTTACCATTGCGTGCTGCTCGTCTGCACTTTCTATACCCCGCATGTTCACAATCTCGGCTTCCTGCGCACGCAAGCCGAGCGCATCGACATGCGGCTGGTCGAAGCTTGGCCACGCGACAGCCGCCGTGATCGCGCGATGTTCGAGAAGCTCAAGGAAGCTTATGTGAAGGCGCGTTACTCGAAGCATTACCGCATCAGCGAGGAAGAGCTGGCTTGGCTTGGAGCATGTATTGAGGAGCTCGGTCGCGCCGTTCACACAATTTGTACCGAGCGCATCGGCAAGCTTGAAGCAAGTATTTAGCGCCGCGCCGCTCACCTCTCGGTGCCTCATTCAAGCCGAAACCGACAGCATCACCGATAGCAGCGCTGCTAGCACTAGTGCTTATTTGCGGTCACGCGCTGGCATGGAGCTGCGCACGCCAGTCGATCACGAGCTCCTCGTCGGCAATCAGATCGCGCCATCTGCGCAGGCTGAACTGCGATATTCCGAGCGCTTTTGCATACTCCCGGACGCTCATTCCGCGCCAGTTTAAGGCTTCCACATGCATCGCCCAGAACGCCTTGGCTGCCCGGTTGCGACGGTCGGTGGTCAGCTTCCTACCCTTCTTGGTGACCACTCGCTCGCGCTCCAAAGCCACGCGCTCGACGCGTATCTTGGCCATTTTTGCGCCGGTCAGTACGTTCAGCCAGCGCGCGAATGTTCCTCGTTCCAGACCGCGGACGTTGCAATATTTGACCTGCGAAAGGTCGCTGCGCTGCCACGCCTCGAGATGCACTTACCACCATTCATGCTTGTCCCGATTATCATAATATCGCGATGCCACCAGGAGACCTCCAATCTACGAAGGAACCCCATATGGAACGATATTGCATCCCCGAATTTAGGTGTCAGGAGCGGACCGTTACTGGAGGGACTTGGCTGGCAAGATAAAAGACGCGCCGTCGGTTGGGGTGCAGGACGTTGGAATTACTGGAAAACATGCGCCAGCCAATTGCCAACCCGGCTGGCATCGTTGTTCGGAACCGGCCCAATTTAGCCGTTTCAAACGCCGTCGCTTACTTTAAGCCCCAAATTCTCGGCAGCTTCGCGCCCCACTTCCAGTCATTGAAGCCCTGCCGCCGTTTGCTTGGAAGCGGACAATGTCTCATTTTCCTCGGATAACCTGAATATCAGTACTCCGGATTGCCAGTTCCGACAGGTCGCATTGCGCGAACAATTCGGCCCGAGCAGGCTGGACTCCACGCCTCCAACAGCTTCGCTTCAAAATCGGCGCAGCGTTGTCCACCGCCATTCGGCTGACACTACCAAGCGAGCCACTTGGGACCAAGAACTGCACCTATGCACCCCACGATTACCACGGCGAGCGAATACCAAAGCGCTACAAATGCGGCGCCGTCGTTTTCACAAAAAACCGAATAGACCATCGCTCCAAGAGCACCGGCGAGGAGGCCAGCGAAGAAGCCCGCCTGCCGCAATTTGGTTGGGGTTCCTCGCCGCAGCGCAGCGACAATCAGTCCAATTGCTGGCAGCGACGCCGCAATAATTGTGCCTACGCAGGCCGTTGCCGAGAGAGGTGGGTGAACACCCGTCAGGGGCAACCCAGATTGGTCGAGCACCACTGCGGTGAGTAGGAACAGTATGGTTGGCCAAAGCGCGACAATCGGCCTTGCTCTAAATCCAGGAATAGCTGCTGCACGAACAAGGATCGCGCAGCCTCCCGCTAACAGCACCATGGCCGATGCTTTGAACAGGAACGGAATGCTGCCGAGGTAACTCGGCAGGTCGTCGCGTGAACCAACAAGGGCGAGGACAACTTCAATTTTTTGAGAGAAGATGGAGCGTTTGAGATGACCACGCCGGAATGCTATTTCTTCAGTTGCCTTCCGGTATGAATGGGTCAAGATTTTTTCTGAAAGACACGGCGCTACTACCTTTGGTTGTCGTTAATCTAGTTGAAGTTGCTCGACAATGTCCGGACAAATTATCTAGTAAGTTTCGAGGATGTCCGATGAAGATGATGTCCATGAGAAGGAGTGGGTATGCGGATTAGCATTATCGGTTTTTTACTGGCAGGGTTGGTGTTTACAGGAACAGCGGCGGCTGAAGAGGGACGACAGGACAGACGAGAAGTGGTCGACGATGATGTTTCGGAAGAATTGCGTCTCTGGGTCGATGCGAGGGCTGGAACCGGCAAGCCTGTTCACTGGATCGCCAGTGGCGGCGTTTTTGAGTATCCTACAGGTAAAAAACTTTTTGGGATGGTCGGGTTCGATAGTTCCCGTGTAATCTGGCCGACGAAAAAAGGTGATCCCGTCATACATCTGACGCGCAAGACTTTTGCCTATACCGACCCGGTCACAGATGAAATATTGACGGAATATAACGGCCAACCGGTTACTCCTATCGCCTACCCGTATCAGGTGATCACCTACCGTGTCGAAGAAGGCAAGATTTTTGGCGATGTTGAACAGGGTGCAGGCGCCGCGATACAGCAGATAAAGATGCAAGACGGTATGGGGATGCGCTGGTTAGGACGCGATACATTGGTTGTCTCCGCCCCGATCTTTCTCGATATGCCGCTTCCGAACGGCGCACGCTATGAAGCCTGGGAGAATTATGATTTTTTTCTGCATAGAAATAATAAAGTCGAAGAACCGCATCAAATGAGTTGGCAGCGCTATGGGGGACTCCCGACGTGGGCCGGAACCGGCAAGGCGATTTATCACTTGCTGTCGTGGCGCGTCGAGCATGAAAGCGAGTTTCCCCCCAAGCTGCTCGAATGGGCAAAAGCGGAAATGCCAATGTGGTTAGTCCCGCCCGCTGACATGGATGAAATCCGTGCGCTTCAGCAGGCTCCCGCCGGTGAAGGTTGGGCCAATTAAGAAAGATCGGATCGAATGATGGGCGGAGTGTTAGAGACTTTTACCGGCGAGCTTCGTTACACAAGTAATGCAGAGGGCCGGCGCGGCGCAGAGCGTGGCCGCGAGAGTTTCCGGATCGACATTCACCGGGACGGTTCTCGCGTCCTCGCTGCACATGCAGAAATCGACGATGCGCCGTCCGTCGTTCGCGATGTCAACCAGCGGATCGGTCCCGACGGCAGGCCCGAGGACAGTTTCGTGCGTATTGCCGTGGGCGGCAAATTCCGTGGCAGCGGATGGTTTCGTTTCGGCAAGAATATCGCCGAATGTGAATCAATGACGACCATTGAAGGGCGGATTTCCCAGCGCATGGAGCTCGACAGCCCGCTGGTCGCATTCGGAAACCACGCGATAATAAATGATGGTTTTCTGCTGAGCCTTTACGATTTGTCACAGGGCCCCGGGATCCAGCTGATCGAGCATATGTATCTATCTTCTCCTGATCATCGGGGAGCAACGGGACCAATGTTTTTTCCGATAAAATTGGCTATTCAATATCATGGCCGTGAGGAAATAGAAGTTGAGGCAGGACGTTTTGAAGCGCATAAATTCTCCTATCCCGACGTACCGGGCTTGCTAGAGGAGCATCCAGAATATGATCTGTGGTGTACGACGGATGATCATTATATTTTGCTGAAAGCTGCCGTTGGGGGGTATATGCAAACTCGCTACGAGCTTGGATCACTTAGTCACGTGCGGCATGACAACGCATGACCATATGGTTGCTAGTCGCGCATATCGCTGTGCTTGGTTACTGGTTGGGTTCCGAACTAGTCATAAATTCAACCTATAAGTATGTCAGCCATCGCGGTGATATGGATTTTGACGAGCGTGCCCGGCTAATGGATCACGTCATGCACGTCGATCAGCACGTGCGCTATGCTTTAGTGCTGCAAGCTGGTCTCGGCTTTATGCTTGCGATAGCATATGGTTTCATACCTGGTGGCGACACTGCGTTTTGGGCAGCGGGCATAGCCATGTTCCTCTGGCTTGGTTTTGTAGAAGCCGTACATCGCTTGCGTCACAATAATACGGGCATGGCATTTGCATCGATTGACCGCGCTTCTCGCTATGTGCTTATCGCGATTTTTCTTGCGCTAGCTTTTCAATTGATCGGCGGCAGTTGGCCTGCGCCTTTATGGCTGCGAGTTAAATTTGGTCTTTTCGCGGGCATAATTTTATGTGGCGTTGGGATAAGATTTGCGCTGATCGAACATTTCCGGACTTGGAAAACCATGGCAACCGAAGGTGTTACCGATGCGCGTAATGATGTCATCAAGCGCACTTATGTAAAGGCAACATCAGTTCTCGGTCTCCTTTGGGTTTTCATCGCTACAGTGGTTATCGTTAGCATCTGGAAGCCGGTATAATGGATGCAGAACTAGTCAAACGGCTACGAGAAATTTGCGGCGCTGATACAGTCATTGTCGAGGCAGAAAAGCTTGATGATGCACGTTACGATGTTCACGAAACTGGATGTGCACCAGCCATAATATTGAAGCCGACAGTTGCCGATACTCTTCTCGATGCCATCGCTGAAATTTCGCGTCATGGTTATGCTATTGCACCGCGCGGCGGAGGACTGAGCTACACGGCAGCCTATATTCCGCAATCCGACCGGACTGTCCTGATAGATACTGCGGCGTTAAATCGTATCATCGATATTAATTTGAATGACATGACGATTACGGTCGAATGCGGTGTTACGTGGAAGCAGATTTACGACGCGCTCGCACAATATAAGCTGCGGCTTCCGTTTTTCGGAACATTTTCCGGTAAGGGCGCAACAGTTGGTGGCGGACTGAGCCACGGGGCACTTTTCTTTGGCTCGGCACGACACGGCTCTGCGGCGGAAATGGTCCTAGGGATAGATGTCGCCTGTGCTAATGGGTCCGTGCTCCGTACGGGGCAGGGCGCACTTAAGGTCGAAGGCAAAAGCTTTCTCCGGAGTTTTGGTCCGGATCTCACGGGCTTATTCGTGCACGATGGCGGCACGTTAGGTTTAAAGCTACGCGCAACGCTTCGCCTCATTCGTATGCCAGAGCGGCTTGATTACGCCAGCTTTGCCTATCCAACACTTGAGGCTGCGAGCGACGCGCTATGCGAGCTTGCCCGTGCGGGAGTGGCTGAAGAAGCATATGTTATGGACCCTGCGGCCACCGACCATCTCGACATTGATGCCGCCGAGATGCTCCGCTCAGCCAGTGCGGTAGCGAGATCTGCTGATAACCCTTTGGCAGCAGCGAAGTCGTTGCTCGCTATGGGTAAGGCGGGGGTTTCCGTCATTCCAAAAGGACATTATTCGCTCCACGTCACTGCGGCAGGTCTTTCACGCGAAGCTGTAGCTGCGGACATGAAATCCATTATCCAGATACAAAAAGCGGCCGGTGGCAAACAAGTCACTGCGACCATTCCCATGGCTGCACGAGCCGATCCGTTCGCCAATCTCAATGGTGTCATGGGGCAGGACGGCGGACGATGGGCAGCGCTAAACGCGAAGGTTGCTCTTTCCGATGCGCAGAAGCTTTTGAAAACTTTCAATGCAATGATTGAACCATATGCTGATGAAATGAGTTCCAAGGGCGTGCGCGTGACCCGGCTGGCATCGGCGCTTTCGAACCATTGTTACAGTTTTGAGCCGGTGTTCCATTGGAAAGATATCTGGCTTCCGCTGCACCGAAATGCACCGGATCCGTCGCATGTGCGTAAGTATCAAGAGCCAGATGCCAATCCAGAGGCGCGCGAACTCGTCAATATTTTGCGTCGTAAAACAGTCAACCTGTTTCGTGACTTTGCGGCGGCTTCTAACCAGATCGGGCGTGTCTATCCGTTTCTTTCTGCGTTGTCGAACGAACCGCGCGAGCTGCTATTGACGCTCAAGAACCATCTTGATCCGAAAGGGCTTATGAACCCCGGTGTGCTCGAATTCCCAGTCAATAATCAGACGGAAACATAGGAGATATTAACAACATGGCTGTTCTTTACGCAATCAATTGTCGCGACAAACCTAATTCAAAAGAGAAACGCATGGCGGGTCTCAAGGCTCACCTCGCGCATATGGATGAAGTTTTTGATCGCGTTTCAATCGCTTGTCCCTTGCACGACGAAGAAGGCGGCTTTGCAGGCTCCATGCTGGTGATAAGCGCCACAGACATGGCTGACGCCCGCGCGTTTATCGAGGGCGACCCTTATTATAACTCTGATATCTGGGAATCAATTAAGATTGACCGTGTCGGCGTGACCGCTGGTAGCTGGGTTGGCGGTAAACCCTGGTAAGCTGGCTTAACTCAGCCTTTGAGTTCTCGCAGCAACACGCTGACAAGCTCATCCATATGCGCACGTCTGCGCCGCATCATGTAAATGGGACTAATCCACGCACCATCGCTCAGATCTCGCCATAATATGCCATTAAAGTCACGGCAAAGTGACTGCGGCAAAATTGCGAGGAAATCTGACTGCGAAAGTGCATGGAGCGAAAATAATACCGATGTTGTCATGATACCGGGTTTGGGCATGGGCAGTCCGGCGTTCGAGAATGTTTCTGCGATAATGTCATCAAGCAGGTCAGTGTTGCGGCCGATAATCCATTTTCCATCGGCGAGATCGGAAATGGATTGCGCATCTTGCAATGCCTGGTTGTTTACGCAACCGCCGACGCCCCACGGCTCGCTAAATACCTGCTCCAAAAGAATTCCGTCATATTGTCCGCCAACCTGTGAGGACAGCGCGATGTCGAGTTCGCCGCGATGAAGCGCGGCGACGAAGTCTCGGTCTATTCCTCCTTCGACATCGATCCGCACATTGGGATAATTCTGCGCAAATTGGGTTAGTCGCTTACCGAGTAAGCTGGCGGCTGAAATCGGACTCAGTCCAACCACCAGCCTACCGCGCTCTAGTCCTAATGCAGCGCTAGCCGTGTGGCGAAGCTTTCCGGCGCTTGCAATAATGTCACGGGCATATTCAGAAATGGATTCGCCAAGCCTCGTTGCTGTCATGCCGCGAGTGCCGCGCTCGAATAATTTGCCACCAAGCTCGTTTTCAAGCCGCGACAAACTCTTTGATAGCGCCTGCTGCGTAAGCCCTACTCGCTGGGCTGCTGCGGTCAGGCTGCCTGAATCAAGAACAGCAAGAAAGTGAACAAGTTGCCGGTGTTCCATAATACTATACAACCATAGTTTGTGGTTTTTGACAACCTTTTGTTATGCGTCCGTCAGATGACCATTATATTGGGTTCAACTAAAACAAACTTAATGCGGAGATATGATATGGCTAGTCTTAAGAGTGTCACACGGTGGGATGAAACTGTTGATGTATTGATTTGCGGCTATGGCTGTGCCGGAGCATCTGCCGCAATCGAAGCTTATGACGTTGAGCCTGACGCAAGAATCCTCGTAATCGAAAAAGCACCAGAACAATTTGCAGGCGGAAATTGCCGTGTCTCCGGCCAGTCCTTGCTGATTTCAAAGAACAAAGAAGCGCTCAAAGACTATCAGAGAAAAATGAGCGAAGCCAATCCCGTGACAGAAGAGTTTCTGGATGAGTGGGCCGACAAAATGGTCAATCTGGAGCCATGGATCCAGAAAATTGCACAAGACGCGGGTGCTGAATTTCTTCGGGGAACCGGCTTTACCGAGCGTGATGCGGTCCTTGAGTTTCCAGAGTTTGGTGCACGCGATGCGGTCGCTTATACCTCGACAATCCTTCCGATTCCTTCAGGCGTCTGGCTGGCGCTCAAATCCAATGTCGAAAAACGCAATATTCCTGTCTGGTTCGATGCCCCGCTGGTGGATCTTATTCAAGACCCTGACACGCTCGAAGTATTCGGCGCGTGGGTCACCCATGATGGAACGCGCAAGGCGGTTCGCGCCGAACGTGCCGTAATCATGGCAGTTGGCGGTTATGAGTCTGACAAACAGATGCAGCGCGATTATTACGGATTGTCCAATGTAACGCCGCTAGGCACACCATATAATCAGGGTGACGGTATCCGCATTCTGCAAAAAGCGGGTGCGGAAATGTGGCATTTGCGCAATCAGGGTCAGTCCGGTGGCATCTGGCCGGGCGTTCACCTTCCGCATCAGGAAACCGCCTATCTGCGCAACTTCATGCTACCGGCATTTAGTTGGTTTGATATCGATAACACCGGACGGCGTTTCTACAATGAAGCAAACGAGCTTCAACTAACCCACTACAAAGAGAAGAAACATGGCAGGTGGGTCGATGTGCCCCTCAACGAAGCTTATCCTGTCTATATGATTTTTGACGAAACCACGCGTCAGGCTGGCAAGCTGGTCCTCGAAGTCATGACGTGGAGTGCAGTTGTGACCGCCGAGCCGTGGAGCGAAGACAATAGTGCGGAAGTGGATTCTGGTTTCATCAAGAGAGCGGATGATTTCGCATCACTCGCGCAGCAAATTGGTGTTGATCCGTCCGTATTCGAGCAAGAGGTGGAGCATTACAACGCATCTTGCGCGGCCGGACAAGATGAGGTGCATGGGCGCAGTGCCGACACATTATTGCCGGTGGCCAATGGTCCTTTCTATGCACTTCCGATCACGCCTGCGATTGTCTGCACGGGCGGCGGTGCCAAACGTGATATGGAAGGTCATGTGTTTGATCACCAAGGCAATGTTATTCCGAGGCTGTTCGAAGTGGGAGAGTTGGGCTCATTCATTTCCGATCTTTATCAGAACGGTTCCTATCTCACCGAAGCAATGATTACCGGACGCGGTGCAGCCCGTTCGGCATTGGCACTTGAACCTGCAACACTTCTCGAAGCAGCGGAATAAGCCATGTTAGTCAAAACACCGGCGATAAAGCTAGGCGTAGAAGTTCGCGAGAGTAACACCGAGGACGGACGATTGATTTTGTCAGGCGTGGCAAATGCGATGCCTTGCACCGTCGAGATCGGGGGCCACGAGCTTGTGCGCCTGATGGGAAAGCTGATTCGTCCGGCCGTTATCGGCCTCGTAATAAAATCGATGTTCAGTTCAGAACCAAAGGACTGAAGTGACGCTGTGATAGAGTTTTTCACCTCACACGAACTCGCCATCCTGAGGTACCTCCATATCCTCGCTATGGTTTTCTGGCTTGGCGGGGAATGGGGAGTGTTTCAAACCTCTTATAAGGTAGTCAATTCTGAGCTGACGGCTCCCGAGAGACTGAGACATCTCGATACAGTTTTCCGTATCGATGTCTTGGCGCGGGTCGGCATTGTCTCGCTCTTGCCGCTTGGTCTACATATGGGATATTTGTGGGGGCTGCAGCCATATGGCGGTACATTTTTAATGGTTGTGTGGATCTTGTGGGTGCTTTGGATTGCCATCACGCTTCTGGCGTTTCGCGACAAAATGGCGAAAAACAAAACAATATTCGGTCATTTGGAAGATTGGTCGCGTTACGCCCTGATCCCTGCCTTGCTTGTTGTCGGGAGCACTTCTTTGTTGGGAATGGGGCCGCTTGAAGCTGGCGAAGGACAGAAATGGTATTCGGTCAAACTGATTATATTCGGCGTAGCGATTATCATCGGATTGGTTCTTCGGTATTTTCTACATAGCTGGGTTGGCATTTTTGCGACCTTGATGAAGGGGCCAGATGCCAAAGCCGAAATGCAGCTCGCAAAATCAATCCGCGCGTCCAGGAGGGTTGCCTTCACCTATTGGATCACAATCCTTGCCGCCGGGTTTTTTGGCGCTGTAAAGCCGATTTAGACCTTACAAGAGGAAATTGGAATATGTACGACGGTAGTTCTCTCATCGCACGTTCGGTTCTCAAGGGGATATTTTTCGTGACTGTTGCAGCAGGCCTTAACGCATGTGCTGTCGCTCCTCTCGCACGAAACAATATTGTGACCTCAACACAGGATGCAGATCGCGTCGCCATTCGCTCGAATGGAGAGCGCTGGATTACCTACTATCAAGCAGGAGAGATCGAAAAGATGCGGGATCTCTACGAGGACGATGCCTTGGTTATGCCAAACGGCTCCCCTCTGCTCCGGGGTTCAGACGAGACCGTCGATTTCTTCGCCCGCAACCGGCGTTCTGGCAATGAAGTGACGTTCCGGTCCGAACCTGAAAATCTGGTGATAGAAGGTGATCGTGCTTATCTGGTAACCCAATATGCAATGCGGATTAAATCACCGGACGGCAAGTTGACCCACATAAAGGGGCGCACTTTTCTGGTCTATCGCCGGGGCACCGATGGAATGTGGCGTCTCTGGCGGGACATGGACAATAGCGCGCCGGATGTCGAGTTGGAGTTTGATTAAGGCGCCGCTTGGACGGCTCCTTTTGCACCATTCTCACGACTAACCCATGTATGCTCCGCCGCTTATATGCAGGATATTTCCGGTCATATACGATGATCCGGGACCGAGCAGAAACAATACAGGTCCGGTCACGTCTTCGGCGACGGCTAGTCGCGCGAGCGGGATTTTTGTCAAATATTCCTTCATATCAAACCGCAAAGGCGCGTCGGGGTCCACAGTCCGGCCGCGTCCGCCGCGCAGGAACGGCGTATCAACCGCACCGGGGGACACAAAATTTATCCGCACGTTCGGTGCGACCTCCCTCGATACGCTTTGTCCCATCGCCACCAGTCCAGCCTTCGCTGCAACATAGGGCGCATAACCAGGCTGAGGAATATAGGCCATATCGCTGGTGATTAGAACCACGCTGGCAGCCTCTCCATGTTGAAGAAGCGGCACCAGTGCCCGTAAACACAAAGTCATGAGGCGCAGGTTGCCGGAGATGATCTCGTCGATCGCCTCGATCGGCCATTCTGTGATTGGCATTCTCTGTCCGGCGAATCCCGAGGCGATGACCAGTCCGTCTAGTTGTGGCATAACCTTCTTTAGCTGCTCAGCCATCTCGTCGACGGATTTCGCGTTTCTGCCATCGAAAGAGATACTATGAGCGGCCGGTGAGGGGGCTTCGGTGATGGATTTTTCCAAATCAATCGCTACTACATTACAGTCAGCCGCGACCAGTTTTTGCACAATATCACTACCGATTCCGCCGCAGGCCCCGACAACCGCGATATTCGATCCGCGCGGCGGGCTTAGTCCGTTTGAGTCGTTCATTGATCAGATCTCCGATGATGCAGATTGTCGATTTTTCAGGCCATTCAAAACGGTTTGATGTTGCCGAGGAACGCTGTTCCCAAAAGTAGCAGGTAAACCACCCATACCCACACACGGGTACGATCCATCGTTCGTCGTAAAGGTATTTCCGTTGCATCCGACGAACCTGTCCCCCGTCAGCATTCAATAGACAGACTGGCTGCATAAAATAAGTGAGTGTTTTGGTTTCATCGCAGTGACTGTAAGGAACGAAGATGAAAGCAA
>NVWL01000062.1 GCA_002733645.1 Oceanobacter sp. | reverse complement strand
AAGCATGGACGCCGCGCCAATCAATGGGTATTATTGCGCCCCTGAAACGCACCCGTAGCTCAGCTGGATAGAGTACTGCCCTCCGAAGGCAATACTCAGTCACTTGTGCCACGATGCGGCTAAAGGTCAAAATGACCGCGCTTTACCTATATGCACCCGTAGCTCAGCTGGATAGAGTACCGCCCTCCGAAGGCGGTGGTCACAGGTTCGAATCCTGTCGGGTGCGCCATCTTCTTTAAAATCAGTGCTTTACATGTCGTCGAAATCGACACATTCAAGCATTGATCTCTGCTCCACCCAGCCAGTACTCAAATACTCGCCGCGCGAATGTCGAACTCATGACATTTAGCTCAAATCACGACCAACCCTTTCAAAATCTCCAGTGCCCAGATCGTGCCCAGATCGCGCCCAGTTAGGTTCGATGCTCAGTCGGCATTATGACCAGTTTGAGTATTGCTCTAGACATGGCACTGCATATGGCTCATAAAGCACTGGATAAACAAACAGTTTAAAGTTGTAGGTTGTCAGACTGGTGAAAACCACCAGTTCAGGTTAAGCTGCCGATTATGAAGAAAACCACCCCCTCCTCTAAAAGTGGTCCATCCGTTCACTTATCTGGGCACGAAACGTTCCCTCTGCGCCAAATGTGGCTCAAAAAGGCGTTTGACAAAGCGGACGATGATGGCCTGATTGCCAAAAGCATTTTCACACACGAAGGTGCAATCGCGTCTTTTGGCGTTGGCAAAAACATGGTCTCGTCAATCAGGCATTGGGCTTTAGCTTGCGAACTAATGATTGACGAGGGCCAAGTATTCCGCGTACCAAGCCTCCCGATGGAAATACTGAGAGATGAAGGGCTCGATCCGTTTGCAGAAAACCCTTCCACAGCGTGGCTTGCTCATTGGCACCTAGCCGGGCGGGGCTTTCGCTCGACAACTTGGTATTGGCTGTTTAACCACGTTACCGCCCCAACCTTCACTCGCCAAGAACTTGAAGACCCATTAGCTCAATATGCGCGCAGCCGTGACCCAAAGCACAGAATTGCGAATGCGACCATCTCACGAGACTTGGAAACCTGTTTACGCGGCTATGCCCCCAAAGCTTCCGCGTCCTCTCCTGAAGATTATGCTGAGCCATTGCTAAGTGAGTTGAGTCTTCTTCAAGAGGTGCACAAAGGGCAATACGCATTCCGGCGAGGTCCGAAAGCATCTTTGCACGACGGTATTTTTGCCTATGCGCTCATCGACTTTTGGGACAGAACTGCAGAAAACCAAAGCTCAATCGCGTTTGAAACCATCGCCTATGCAGAGGGGTCTCCCGGCCGAGTTTTTAAGTTAGACGAGGAATCAATCGCACAAAGATTGATTGCGCTGTCCGACTTAACTCGAGGCAAGCTTGCTTGGACAGACTCCGCTGGCCTCCGCCAAGTACACCGAAAAGCCCTTTCTAATGAAGATCAAAACGCTATGGTCAGACGTGCATATGACTGAAAAAAAAGAGTCAATGCTCTCGGACTTTGTCAAAATTTCGCACCAATATCAGAGATCAATCAGAATTGATGCTGATATTGGCCGGCCAGACGCATTGGATGGATACATCTTTCACGCCACCGCAGCGTCGGTAGTAGATGGAATGTGTAGGCAACTCGCGAGCACAAATCAACGAAGCTTTACGTGGACCGGACCATTTGGCGGTGGAAAGTCCTCGTTAGCAGTAGCGCTGGCAAGCGCACTTCATCACGATAAAGACTTGAGAAAGAAAGCTCGATCCGCTCTTAAACTCGAGTCAAAACCAGATTTCGATCAAGCATTCCCTGTAGATGAAGGGTGGATGGTTGTGCCTGTCGTTGGTCGGCGTGGCAGCGTCATAAAAGAGATAGACGCCGCAATTCGAAAAAGCCGAGGCACTGCCGATGATGATAAAACCAAGCCTACAGCTCAGAGCGTCATCGCAGATCTGACAAGCGAATCTCAGAGTCGTCCTAACGATGGGGTATTGGTCTTTATAGATGAAATGGGAAAGTTTCTGGAAGCCTCAGCGTTAGGCTCCGGTGACGACGTCTACTTCTTCCAAGAGCTCGCAGAAGCCTCTGCGCGAGTCAACGGTCGATTAGTTGTGATTGGCGTTTTACATCAATCTTTCGCGCAATATTCAAATCGTCTTGGCATAGACACCCGAGATGACTGGGGCAAGGTTCAAGGTCGATATTTGGACCTTCCTTTTGTAGCTGCGAGCGACGAAATTGTTGAGCTTATCGGTAGCGCTATCGAGGCTAAACAGCGGCCTGAGTGGGCAGGAGAGACTTCAAATACTATCGCTGACGCGATCCGGTCTCGTCGGCCTGCGATTGGGAAAGACTTTTCTAAAGCGCTAGAACGTTGCTGGCCACTGCATCCGGCCATGGCTGCCCTGCTCGGGCCGATTTCTAAGCGCCAGTTCGGACAAAATGAACGAAGCACCTTTGGTTTTCTATCGTCCGTGGAGCCGTATGGTTTCCGCGCATACATTCAGTCCACTACTTTAGATTTAGAGCACACGACCTGGTATCGCCCCAGTGACTATTGGGACTACTTGAGAGCAAACCTTGAGCCTGCAATCCTTGCCTCACCTGATGGCCACCGCTGGTCTCAAGCAGTGGAGGCCGTAGAGCGGGCCGAAGCGAAGTCTAGTGATTCTTTACTCGTGGCGATTATCAAGAACATCGCTGTAATTGATCTATTTCGCAATGGATCGGGACTTTCTGCGGATCTTCCGGTGATCGCAGCTCTATTCCCCCACGTGCCTATTGAGGAAATTGAAAGCTCCCTGAAAGAGCTCTCAACGCTCAAAGTTGCTCTTTACAAGACCTACACCGGCTCGTGGTCAGTGTTTGAGGGAAGCGATTTTGATATCGATGCTGCTATCGCTCAAGCATTAAGTTCATCACCCGGAGTCGATTACGCTCAGCTTTCCCAGCTGATGGGGATACGCCCTATAGTCGCCAAGCGGCACTACCATAAGGTAGGCGCCATGCGCTGGATGGAGCTCTCGCTGCAGAGCATCGAGCAAGCCGAAAAAATCGCCAAGAGCTACACGCCTCAACAAGACGAATTCGGTCAGTTTATTTTGGCGCTCCCAGGACGCTTTATGTCGGAGGGAGAAGCGCGCAAGCGAGCTCAAGCTTGTGCGTACGAAGAGCCTTGGCCGGTTCTTGTGGGCATTCCGTCGAACCATGCACGCATCGAAGAGCTTTCTACTGAACTGGTTGCGTTAGAACAGGTAAAAGAGCGCCACGAACTCAGCGGTGATCCTGTAGCACGGCGCGAAGTGTTCGCACGCCTGGCCGCTACCAAGTCTGACCTCGAAGACCAGCTACAGGCGGCCATATCGCTTTGCAAATGGCACGATGGGGGCGACACCACCATCGAGCCAGGCACAAAGCTCTCTCCGAAAGCTTCGGAGCTTGCTGATGAGCTTTATGACGCATGCCCACCTGTCTGGAGTGAGTTGGTTAATCGCGATAGCCTTTCTAGCAACAGCGTCAAAGCTAGACGAGATTTGTTACATGCGATGATCAATTCCGAGGGTACAGAACAGCTCGGTATAGAAGGCTTCCCGGCAGAACGGGGATTATTCGAAACGCTGCTCATCGCATCAGACATCTATCAAAAGAAAGGGGGAGCCTGGCAGTTCGGCTGCCCACCAGAAGCTTCGCGAGAAAACTTTTACCAGCTCTGGCAATTCACGCAAAAACTTCTCCTCGACGCGCGCGTACCAATGAGTGTCGAATCGATCTATGACCGCTGGCGAACACCTCCAATTGGAATGAAGAAGGGCATCCTGCCTGTTTTTTTAACTGCATTCTTGCTGGCGCACAAAGCAAACATCGCTGTCTACAAAGACAGTATGTTTATCCCTCGCCTGACCGATGCGGATATCGACGAGTGTCTTCAGGATCCAAAGCGGTTCACACTCAGATGGATCGCAATTGACGAAGATAAAGTCCAAATCTTGGAGGGTATTTCCACCCTTTTAGAAGAGGTAGGCGAAAAAACCGGACCTTCAGAGCCCCTTGAAGCTGCTCGCGGCCTGGTGGCGTTGATCTTTGGCCTACCAGACTGGGCACGCAGAACGCAGCGCTTAAGTGAGACTGCGAAAGGGATACGCGACATGCTGCTAAAGGCTAGCGACCCCCACAAAGTCTTATTCGTAGACTTGCCCTCACTGCTAGGCGCTGAGGATGGCGTAACATATGTGGAAGCGCTACGAGCCCCACTACATGAGATTGCAGAAGCCTACACAAGAATGCTCTCCGAAGTTGAAACCAAGATGCTTCAAGCGCTCGACGCTTCTCCGAGCAACTTGCAATCACTCCGTAATAGGGCAACAACCGTAGCAGGGGTATCTGGCGACTTCCGACTCGATGCATTCTCAACACGGCTATCGTCCTACGACGGGAGTCGCTCGGTGCTGGAGGGTATTTTGAGCTTAGCCGCCGAAAAGCCGCCGCGTGACTGGGTTGATCGTCACATCGATGCAGCGGTCCTTGAGCTCACTCAATTTGCACGTCGCTTCCGAGAAGCAGAAGCTTTCGTCTCAGTCAAAAACCGTCCCGCGCGGAGCGACGCCATCGCGGTAGTTTTTGGAACTGGTGCCGAAACTACTACGTTATCAAGATCATTCTCGATTTCTGAGCAGCACCGCAAAACGGTCGAAGAGAAGGCCTCAGAGCTGACCTCAATGCTTCACGGGCAAGGCCTTGATACCGACATCTTGCTAGCTATTCTCGCCAAAGCCGGAATGAGCCTAGCTAACGAAAAGGAGACGGCAGATGACTGAACGACATGTACTAGGCTTGTCAGGAGGAAAAGACAGCGCTGCCTTGGCTGTTTGGATGCGGGACCACCGCCCCGAATTGAATATTGACTACTTCTTTACTGATACGGGCGAAGAACTCCCTGAGGTTTATGAATTCCTTGGAAGGCTCGAAGGGTATCTCGGTAAGCCTATCGAGCGGCTAAATCCCCGTCGCGACTTTCGGTTTTGGCTACGGGAATTCAATCACTTCCTTCCAAGTCCCCAAACGCGTTGGTGTACCCGTCAACTCAAATTGGCACCTTTTGAACAGTGGGTGAAACCATGGTTAGCCGCTGGCGACAAAGTTATTTCATATGTCGCGATACGAGCTGATGAAGAGCACCGCGAAGGGTACTCAGCCAAGTCAGATAATATGACCGTCAAATTCCCGTTTCGCGAAGCAGGAATTGATAAAGCGGGAGTAATAGACATACTGGTGTCCTCTGGGCTTGGATACCCAAAGTATTATGAGTGGCGCTCTCGCAGCGGCTGCACATTTTGTTTTTTCCAGCAGAAAATTGAATGGGTCCGTCTTAAAGAGCGTCACCCTGAAGATTATGAGAAAGCCAAAGAATTGGAGAAAGACGCGTTAGAACATGGATCACCTTTTACTTGGTCTAAAGGAGAGTCGTTGCGAGACCTGGAGCAGCCCGAGCGTATCGCAGCAATCAAGAAAGAGTATGAAACCCGTCGGGCGCGTCTTCGCAAGAATATCCCTGTGAACCCTCTGCGACCCGCAAAATCAGGACCCGAAGATATTGATGATGTATATGGCGAAGACGAAGGAAATGGCTCTTGTCTAATATGCCATAAGTAACGCCGCTCACATTCATCAGAAATTTCGTGAACTCAGAATAGATATTTGCTTTCCTAAATTCGGTAGAACTGGATTCTAAAATAATTAACCAGGCGTTCGAGCTCAATCTAAGTAATATGTTTTGTGTCAACAACACATAGCGGGTTGGCCCGGCACCTGCAGCCTCAATGGATTATCCGCTACATTTTCTGAAATCTAGTAAGACTCAGCAATCGCAATGTAATCAACCGCTTCACCTAAGCTTCCGAACACTCGGTCAGAACACTCCCTTACCATGTCAAAATATCGGCTGATTGATTCATTCTCGATTTGATCAACAAAATAAATCTTTTTCCCAAGTGCCTTTGCATATCCGACCTCTAACGCCAAGGAGTATCCGGCGGGATTCGAGGCTTCCATGTTAGCTAATATAACATCCGCTCCCTTGACTGCCTCTAAATCCCAGCGCGTATATTCTGTGGGATTCTCGATACCGTGTACCGCCGGATCTAAATATTCAAATCCTTTTAGCTTATCCTTTACGATTGATTGCCAACCGGAGTGGAAGCCGCCTGCAAGGTAGATTCTCTTACGGGTTACTTGCATTATGATTTCTCTTAAATTTCAACTCTGCAACAGCCACCGAAAATGGTGTGGTCATAGCTCGCTCATAAAATAAATCAGCCTGCTTAAAAAGAAAATAAGCTGCGCTGAACAGTAACACAACCTGAAGCCACCAAGGAGCAGCCTGGTCGTATATAAATAAAAGGCCGGGAAAAAATAGCAAGCATATTAAGTAATTAAGCCCCACTAGAAGCAATGCTGTACCTACACCGTTACATAACAGCGAGATAAACATGAATCTTCTACCTAGCGAAGCAGCCTCATCAGAGACTGACAACGCAACGCTTCGCAAGTCACGATAGTCCCATACAGGCTTACTGCTATTTGACCCAGGAGTAATGAGCTCATTAAACATCACACAGGACTGACGAGCACTGGCCTTTTGTTCGTCAAAAGCGCGGGTTATTTTCAATTTCCTTAGTAATGGCTTCACAGCAATCTCATGTATTGCCAGTAAAAGGTGCCCTAATGCGAAGAGCACTCCTGTTAGGGTAAAAGCCGTTGCAGCTCCTTCACCCAGCCCACCTATTAACTTGATATGGCCGGGCCCCCCATGCATTGCGGCCAACCCAATAGCAAGCACTAATCCCGGAACCAGCGCACCGATAAGATCATTGAAAAACTTTGTTATTGTATCAATTCCATCATCAAGCTTCATGATTCGGACCTTGAAGATCGTCAGCGCGAATCGCCTCAACTGCCATTTCAATCTCTTGGTCCGACAAAAATGGAGCTTGCGCGAAGACCAAGCCCTGCTCGCCATTGAGCTTCGCTGCAAGATGCCCTCTACCTAAAAGCAACTCTGCGCCGCCTCTATCAAGAGCAATCTTTGAGGTTGCCTCGCTGGAGACCTTCAAAATTAATCGGTTTCCTAAATTTTCTCTTAGCTGCATAGGCATTACATCTTTGTCAGGACGCTGAGCCGCGAAAACAAGATGGATGCCAGCAGCTCGGGCCTTTACTCCCAAACGCTGAACTGCCGCCCCTACCGCTGATTTATAAGAATCATCAAGCATCCAATCGGCGAATTCGTCATGCACCAAAAAAACCATAGGCAGTCGCTCTTCGATCGGAACCTTCGCATTGTAGGTAGGCAAATCGCGAGCCCTTGCTTTGGCAAAAGCACGGTAGCGATCCTCCATCTCCTCTACCAACGCGCCGAGGACTTCGGCAGCCTTCTCTTTGGTGGTGACAATTTCATCTCGCATGTGTGGCAAGTCGGCTAGCGGCGCATAGTCCACACCCATCTTCGGATCGATGAGGATGATTTGTGCCAGCTCCTTTGTATTGGTGGCAGCAATATCCAGTATAAGTGCCTGGATCAGAACCGACTTGCCGCTGCCAGTTGTCCCGGCCACTAGTGAGTGAGGTTCATGGGATGAAAGCCCACCGAACTCAGCGCCTAAATTCAAATACAACAGCGCACCATTAATTTCTTGAAGCCCTAAAAGGAATGAGGTGTTAACACCCGCGACGTTTCTATTGAGTTCTCGGCGCGCCCAAAGCTCCCAAAGCGATACTGCCTGCCTCTTTGCTCCAGCGACCGTCACCACGATTTCACCAGGCTTTGGCTGAACAGTTACAAGATTTATGGCATGAGTGGTGAGAAGCTGCATGCGCTTGTTCTCAACATCTTCAACACGCAACCGATCAGAGCCTGCTAAACGCACAAGGCAACCATTCGGAGTCAAACGTGTCCCTAACACCAACGCCTGCAGCCCGTAGCCATTTAGCGCAGACTTTAGTTTGTTGGTAACCGCCTGTGCCCACTCTTCTCTCTCAGCATCAGCTTCCGCATCACCGGAAACTTTAGATGCGACCAGACTAAGCAATCCACAACCGACGCCGACTGTCGCGTCAACAAACTCTGAAGATACCAACTTGGCATTGTCTTCGGGGGAGCTTTCAAGTTTCCCGGTTGCTACTTGAGCTGCATTGGTAGGGCAATCAGATGTAGCGACCTTCTCATTGTCATCCAACGGAGCAGCATCTTCCCCAGCAAAGGTTTCTGCATGGCCATTCGACAGCTGACCCAGCGCGGCCAACCATCCTACCCGCGGAGCAGGTAGCTTAAAGATATGCCCATCCCAAGGACGCTGAGCTCCCAGACGAGACCGAACCTCCAGACCGCTAGTTTCCTTAGCATAGGCTTCTGCAAGCTTTCGCAAATCAGGTCGATCGAATACCTCTTGCCATGCCTTTACCCCCATGGAATCGTCCAGCAACTCTTGTTCAGAGAATGAGGTTGCTCCTGCATCCGATGTGTGAACGAAAACATGTGAGTAGCCGCGCAAGGAGATTTCTATATCACCCTCCCGCATTTTTGCTCGAGCGAGCTCCATCAATGCCGTCATACCAGGTGGAACATCGGCGTCCAAAAGCATATCAGCCATACGGGCTAACCATATATCCCGATCGAGACGGCCCGGATCGCCAAAAAGAGCCTCACGAAAAATGCTTAATGTCGCCAGCAATTGATCTGTTGAGCCTCGCTTGGCTTGAGCCAACCCATCAGCACTGACATATTTAGATTCAACAATTGAAATAACGACTCGTGGACTATCTTCGTGCTCCTCAACGTTTATCGCCAATATATCTGCGATACGGCTTTCCGGTTGAGATAACCAGCTAGCGTAATCATCGAGCAGGAAATAGGCAGTTAAGGTCTGCCCTGACTTCGCAGCAGCCCGAAACTCCTCGGCGATTAAATAACGACTAAAGACCAGACCTAGCATTTCCCCCGCAGAAACACCCCGTTTAGCCGCTCGCAGGACTATATCTCCGGAGACTGAGAGAGCATCTCGATTCGCCTTATCGACCGCTGCTTGAAGCTCATCAGACCCGAGCTGGAGTTTTAATTCGTCCAATCTTCTACGGACTAACACCCCCAGCAATCTAAGTTCCGAAGTCGAGCTCACTATCATATTACGGCCGTTGGTCGTACCTCGGCGGTACCGCACCACTGTTATTCCGTTATGTTGGAGCTGCCGCTTATCAAGTAACTCGTCATAAGTAGCAACCCACTCTGCAAGGTCGTGCGCGTCCTTGATCATTGCAGCCAACGCAGGCGTTTGCAGAGAGGTTCGTCTAGCTGGCAAGAATCGCTCCTCTGGCTTAGCGTCGGTATGGCGACAAACATCGGCGACGGACGACACATATGCCCAACCTGATTCCGTCTGCCAAGGACAGGTAAGGAAGGTTGTAGATTTCAACTCGTTCTCGCCGGAAACGCTTCGGTAAGACCAACGGGACGGGGCGTGATCGAAGCTGTCTCGATCTTTACTCCACGGCACGGGAAGCCACTCTGTCTGAGCCTCACGCGCGAACACATCATGCAGGAACGCCACATCGAAAACCTTAAAACCTTTTGCAGACTCAGATGGGGTCGCCGAGATAGGCATGACCGAAATTCGGAGCTTAGAGACGAAGTTATCACTAGTTTCGCTTACAACCGGTAGATCAGGATCTTCGCCTGCTTTATTCACAAGCTCCCCATATACTCGTCTCAGCTTACTGGGTTCTGAGTGCCGCACAGAAACGCTACATTGAAATTTACCATCCTCCTGTATTGAGGACAGTTCTCGTACGGTGGCTAACGGCAACTCCGCTGCATCAGCGTTATAAAGAACAACACTGAGGTTACTCGCCTCGTGTGGTTGCAGCCCGACATAACGTTCTAAAAGCTCGCGCACTTGTTTGGCTGCAGCCGTAGGGTCAACATCACTCATGGCGTCCATGGCGCCACGGGTGGGTTTCTCAAGCAAGCTATAACCGTTAACCGTACTGCTCTCAGACACAAGCTCTAAGGCGCCGTCCCGCTTAAGCACAGCTATCTCAGGGTAGAACGGATGAGCAATTTCGTCCGACAATTCCCGCATGAAAATCTCGCGATCACCATACAGAATGCTATCGCTAAGCAGAAGATGAGTAGCGAAACTAGCGACACGGTGGGTTTTTACGGCAAGGGCTTTCATTCGCTCTGGATGCCAAGGTGGGATAATCACTGCAGGATTATCGCCAGCAACACGTACTGTGCCTACGGATAAAATCTCGGAGACAAGTCGCGAACGGCAGAGGTCTCCGCGAGCATGAACGCTCAACGCATTCAAAAGCTCGGCGTATGACTCGGACTGCCGCATAACTGCGTCACCGTGCAATCCAGTAGCTAAGAAATCTCTCATCGCCTCGATGTAATCTTCTTCGAATTTATCCCAAGAACTTCTAACCTCACTTTGCTGGTGGGCCGTTAGCCGGCCTTCGGCAGCGAGCTCTTTGATCTGGGTTTTAATAAGGTGGCGGAGGCTTTGGAGCTTACTGGCCGCGGGCACCAATGATCCCGCGTCGTTGGAGTAAGTCGCTTCTAAAGTTCCTGTATCAAGCAGAGAGACACTTTGCACGCCACCCTTTTTGCTCACAAGTTTGCGAGGGACCTCCGTGCAGCCAACAGCTCCCTTCTCAAGGAGCCGTCGCATATCTCCGGTGAGCGACAAGCCAATCACTGAGGGCTTGTAACTCCAAAGTAGCTGTGTCTTAGCGAGGATTATTTCTTTGTCCTGCCCCAACTGAATTAAGGCTACGTCGAACTTTATCTGCAAGGCCTTACGTGATACGGACTGACTGGGACGTATTTTTTTCTTCTTATCATTACGAAGCTCCTCTTCCTTAGAAAAAAAAGCTTCATAGTCAAAAAGCGGGTCAGGTAAATTAGTGTTGCCCAGTCGCTCAACCTTCCATTCGACTCTGGAGCCCATTAGCTCCTTCAACCCACGGTACATAGCCGAAAAATAGCTGCCTGCGTCATAATTAAAGCGCTCACGCCATTCCTTGCGCCCTTTGGTTACAGTAAAACGCAGGATCCGCTCGCCGTCCGCATCTCGTAAGCCGGCATGCAGGTTATTAACAACTCGAGCAAAACCCTCAAAAAAATCGATGCAATCAATGGGCTTGCCGTAAAGAGCCTTCTCCCAGCGTGCGCATAGCTTAATGTCTTGCTCTAGAAGCCTACGCTGCCTAATAAAAAACTCTTCATCCTCTTCCGTGAAGTCTGAGCGCCGCTCACGCCCCTTCAAATCTTCCAATAAAATGCGACCCTCAGAATCAAGAGCATCTTCCTGCTCACATTCAAGATCGAAGAAGCGGATCGTGGATTCCGCTAGGCCGAGCTGCTTCTCTTTAGGCTTATCAAAAGCGAGATATACTCCATCGGCCTCCCACTCGAATTGGGCGAGAGCATTGGAAGCATCTTGATCTCCTGCAGAAGCTGCAGCAAAGGCTTCAAGGGCCTGGCGGGCGCCCTCCGAAATATCTGAGGCGTTAGCACCTATTCGATCTATAATTTCATCTGAATCAATTGGTTGCCCATTCTGACGAACTTTTTTGAGGAGTGGTGCGCGCTGTGCAAAAAGCTTGCTAAAAGCTCTCAACCAAAGCTTTCGTGTCGCTGTAAAAGTTCTAGCATTAGAGAAGAAGCCACTGTCTCTGGGCAAGCCCGCACAAGGCAAAGCGAAACCAATCGCATCGCGAATAGGAAATCCTTTCTGGGAGATACCTTCGACGATCGCAGCGCAAAACTCACCCAGCTGCACCAAAGAAAGCTCCGATGAGGCTAGTAATCCGCCAAGAGCGGCATGAAACACAGATTTGTCTTCGGCAACAGGTGAGATTCCACCCGAATGAAGGGTAGCCTCGACCCATGGCGCAGGGTCATCACGCATCTCCTTTGCCCCTATCGCCATAACGTGGCCTAAAGTATCCGCGATATTGTGTTCGTTACCATTAGCTGTAAGGATCGCGGCCTTTTTGGTGTCAACGTTGTTTCGCACGTACCCAGCGTTGTGCGGGATTAGGATATCTTGAGGTAGGTCTTGGCCTACCACTAAGACCTCCGGAATTCTGAGATCTACCAGCGAGAGCAAGTCCTGATTGGCAAGGATCGCCCGCGCGACTGCGGCGATTTGACTGGGTGAAAGCTTATCTAACCTGAAAAGCGCGGCCAGATCGCCAGACTGACCCGAATTTGTTATGCGGTCAGCAAGGATATTCGCGCCGACGCGCCCAATAATGCGATCGGTCAGCATTCAATATCTCCCTGCAAAGCGAACGGATTTTCTACAAACGAGCATGAGTCAGAGAGCCTGCGAACCAAGCCCAAACTAACTAAACGGGTTTCAAGATTATTGCGGTTCTCGCTTAGTTCTTCTTGATCGACAAGCTTGTCACTGACAAGACGCGTACCCTCTGCATCACCGATAATCAGACCGTATCGAGACTTAACTTCAGCAAGAAACTCGTCAAACTGCATTCGGTCTTTCACTATGGAAACTACGATTGACTTGAGCAGTTTATCGTTAGGCGCGTAGCGTGTGCGCCTAGAGAGCCTTCGGGAGCTAAGACCTATTGCTCGCGACCATGACGCGTGGATTTTTCCGACATGCTGAGCATGACGCGCGAGAGCATTTACAACGAGCTCATCAACCAACTCCTCAGGCTTTTTATTGGTGAAGTCTTCCTCATCGACGCCATCAACGGGTGGCCATTGGAAGCGCTCACGCATCAGCTTCAAGCGCTCCACATCCTGTAGCTCACAAGATTGAGAATTCGTAGACCATCTCGCATCCAACCTAACAGACTCGACATGAACCCTTACGGCCTTTGCAGGCAATCCTTGATTGACTTGATAGCTGTCGCCGGATAGCGCTCGAATTTTCGTGCGCTCTTTAGAAACGATTTCGCAGACTATTTCGACGGGATCGTCATCGCCAGCTACCAGCTTAGCTCGCTCTAAAAAGTAGAGAAGCATGTTAAGACCAGTGATTGCGATCAGATGCTCTAATGCATCATAAATCGGCATATCCCTATTAAGGATTGACAGCCAGTCGTCGCAGATTCGGTCAAATCGGCTATTTCTTGCCTCTGGCAAATATCCAGTTAGCTTTGGCTCCTCTACCCGCTGAGGTGCGCCCTGCAAGACCCTAACCAACCGATTCATCGGTGCATTACTATCAAATAAGCGCTCTACAAGGCTATCTCCGAGCTCCGCTCCGCTCTGAGCTCTTGTGAGCATTAGATACAACAATTCGCCCGTGCGCGCGAAGAAACGGCGATCGTTGCTCATGCTCCCCTTCGCATTAATCGCCAAGTCCTCGTAAAGCGCGTCGGGGCCGAATGGGAAAACAAATTTAGAACTCCAGCGCTTGTTGCTGCGCGATTCAAATGCAGACGAACGAAGAAGCTCAATTGTCTTTGCAAAGTCATCAAAGCTGCTGAAAGAGCGGCGAAGATAGCCCATGTCTTCGTCACCGTTGCCAGTAGCGCCCTGTCTGAAGCACTCGAACCACCGCTTCCATTTCTCGTCGTCCGATACAGCGCTTTCAGCAATCGACTCCACATAGGGATTGTTGAACAGCAACCCACGTAACCGTATCTGTCGCTGAGGTTTAAACGTCACGGCCCCGCCATGCTCTGGCTGCGGCCTCAACGGCCTATCCACGTTTGAACCTAGTATGCCCAAGAACTCCAGCACAGCCAGATGAGGCAATTGCTCGTCGTAAAGACGATGTCCCCAAATATTCTCGTCGACGCAAAAGTCGACGCTCCTAATTTCAGGTCTTTGGATGGTTGCAATCATTCAGTGATCCTCACGGTCATGGGACGCGAGAATCCATGCCCCCCCGGCTCTACATCTATAAAATTCAGGCTTAATCCCGAGGATTCAACACCGACTTCATCGTCATCGGCCACCGCACAAGCGCTCTTGATTATCTCAGTCTGGCGCAAGAGCTTGGCTTTGAACGCCAAAAGATCTTGGAGGCATTCATTCGAAAAGCTAGCAGGCATAGCTCCACCCGCAACGCGCGAAAGAAACTCATGACGGATGGGGGTTAAGTCATAGATGACGGAATTACCCGAACCAACGGCAAGGGAAACGTCGAGGCGAGGCTGACCCGTCTCCTCATCAAGCTTGATCGCCATGCCTATACCGCCCTGGCGCCGAGATGCGGTTTCGAAGTCACAAAGCACACTTACTCTGCTTTGAGTAAAACCTCCCGAACTAGCAATAAAGATTCGGTCCTCATTTTCCAACAGAAGACCTGTTAAAACTCGATTTAGACCTCTAACAAGGCGGCCGCGAACAGTGTCGCTCACAGGTTTTTGCTGCTTTAGCGCCTCAATTATTTCTAAGTAATCACCGGCGAAGCAAAAGACTGTCATCGACCAGTGTGGATATCCGAGTTCGCCCTTCGGCAGAGTAAAAAACAATCTGCGCCGCTGGTCCTCAAGCATTGCAAGAAACTCAGAGGCCCCACCTTCTAAACGGGCCCCTTCATAGCCTTCCAAATAAGCGTCTTGAGCCGAATAAAAGGCAGCGGTTCCACCATAGATCCGGTCGCAAGCAACAAAGCAATCAAAGTCGCTCTTCAAGCGTGCATCGTCTTTGCCATATACCAACAGTCCATCAACAGCGTTGGATGATTCCTGGCCTACGCCGAAACTTGACATCGCCTTGAAAACAGGGCGCCCAGAGGCCCTTCTTTTAGGGAGGTTAGATCCAAAGGCGTTAGCATAAATACTCGCTTTACCAATATCGCCGCCCTGCTGAATTTTGGCGACATCCGCGCAGGTTAAAAGATTATCCTTCGCATATTGTTTGTTGGAACACCCGAGAATCATGTTAGAGCAAAGCGCAAGCAGGTCGCGGATAGGAAGGTGCAAGCCGTTGTGCCGGGCAATTTCTACCAAATCACCTAAACGATGCGCTAATTGCCCTTGATCAGCTTCTCCCAAAAGTCGTCGCCGATTTTCGTCGATTGGACAAATTTTTCCGTCGGACCGTAGTGAACAACGTTGACAGTTTTCCCACTCAGGATGCCCTGCTACAGCTTCAGCCACCTCGGCCAAGGTTTGACGGCTCGTGGAACGACTCAAATCGAAAACCGCAAGACGCTCCGGCGCCGGACCGGCTTGCAAGAACCGCTCTTGCAGCGGTTTTCGTAGTGGGTGGTCTCGCCCCTGCCGCCGACCCAAGTCGCGAAGACGGTCGAGAATCTGACCATGATTTGCCGCTAAGATAATTATTTCAGAGTTATCGCCACCTAGTACCACGCTCTCTAACCGCTGCAGCGGAAGATCGCTCTCCTTCCCATTAAGCTCGGAAAGATCCTTGATAAAAACTGCTGTACGCCCATCCGCCAGACACAGCTCTTTCACGTTCCCTTTAGCCGCCCAATGAAGGGGATCTCCGCCAATGCGCGCCCACAAGGCTCGACAGTGGTAGGTCTTGCCATCACCTGCTGTTCCTGCAATCAGCATTGCGCCAGGCGCATTCGACTCGACGTGGCTCACCATGCCTTCCAGAAGTGGCGCCGACAGATTTATAGGTTGAACTCCGGCCTGATCCAACGCCCTCGAAATATGCTCATCGAACATTGCCAAATTCGCAGAAGATGGTCCGTAGCTGCGCAAGAAATGAACCCAAGCACTAGCGGGAGGAACCTCAACACCTGCAAGCTGCACGGAGCCCCCACGACCTTTTCCAAGCTTGAGTACTCCCTGCTCCACAAGAGCGTCGCGTACCTCCCAATAGAGCTCGTTTGTTAACTCCGGAAACTGACTCCTGAGTCGCTCGAACAAAGTCTGGTTACCAATACTGGAGCCATCGGCTGGCACTAACGCCAGCAAGCCCTGGGTCAAGCCCGTGTGATTATGCATCTTGGAACTCCAGCAGGCCCCCCCCGGCGGGGGGCTCTAACAGAATCAAGTTACCAATGGCAGATGAAGAAGGAGGGAGGCGTGATCATCGAACGGCCCATCCCTGAGACCTGCGGTAAATTGTGATGAACATCACTTTAGCCACCGCAGACCTCAGGGTAAAGCAGTTGTTGTCCTCGATAGCTTCGCCAGAAACGCAGAAGAAGAAAAATACTTTTTTCGCTAGATGATCTCTGGTTTGCGGACACGCAGGAGAGGCCGATCGAATATGACCGGAGACGGCTAACCATGAGCTTTATTAACGAAGGGCCATAAAGAGATTCTCATGAGTGCACGAACAGAGTTCGCTTTACGTCTGACAGAGCTGGGGGGACCTATACAGGCAGAACCTTTAGGCGCTAGCGTCAGACAACACAGCCCCACTCTATTGCATGGAGCGCCCTACGAACCTGGCGCCCCCCAATCTCTGTTTTACAAAGATATAATGGCGCTGAACTGCCTAAAGCATCATTGGG
>NVWL01000061.1 GCA_002733645.1 Oceanobacter sp. | reverse complement strand
GCGTTTAACATCAATTAACGTGCCTGTACGTTTATCGCTGTCACGCCACTGTTTGGCATTCTCAAATTGAGAAAAGGTCGTCACATAAGCGGGCTCGCCGTCACGCAGAGTCATGCCGTTTAAATGGCAGCGATCTTCCGGAGTCAGCTTGTCAATAAAAGGCGGCTTCCACTGAGGGACAAAACTGTACGCTGGGTCAACCGTGGACAAACAAGAAAAACTGGAATTAACCACCCACAATCCAGCATTGCCCCATTCAATATCGTGAATGTTAATCATGCCGGTGTAATGTGAGGATCGAGTGATAAAACACGCATCAACACGCGCGTCTACAGGCTGCAATTTACGTTGATACTCTTCGTCTTTGGCACGAATCTCAATGTCTTCCTGTTTTGCCTCATCATCGTTAAACACACGAGGGGCAGTGACATCTTTATGAATATCCGGAAGAGGATGTTTAATTTGAGTAAGTAATCTATCTTCACGCTGAAAATGAATAATCTGAGTAAAGGTTCCAAGAATCAGCCCCTGATCCGTCACGGTCAGGCCCATAGGGCGTGGGAACTCTTTAAAATTAATTTCAAGCGATTCGCCGTCGGTACGCACTAGCATCAAGCGCCCAGCCTGATAGGAAGTGAACGCCAAGGATAAATTTAGGTGCTTAAAGATCGCCGGCAAGTTATCCGAATAGGTGTATGAAAAATCGGCGGGCGCTTGGGCTTGATCATCAGTCACAACTCATCTCTCCTTGCGAACTTCAGAAGAGCGAAGTTTGGCAATGTGAAGTTGAGCAGAGAGCTGCACCACAAGCTGATCAAGAGTAAGCGACGGATTATTTGAAAGCAGGAGAGCAAAATAGCCACTGGCCACAGCGGTAGAGAGTGATGTTCCACTGAAACGCCCATAGCCCCCCGACACCAGGGCTGGTGCAGGCTTACCATAGATGTAGGCGTCCACTGAGCTTCCATAATTACTGAACCTCATCCTATGTCCTATTCCGTCATCCGAACCAATCACAACAGCATCTAGCAACGAGGCTTCATTGCTATGAATCCCTAGAAGTGACGTTTGCTCGGTTCCATTATTGCCGGCGGAAAATACCACAGCCGTGCCTTTTCCGCCCCGGCCATTTCGCGCCAAGTCGGTTACAATATCAGCCAAAGGCTCCAATAACCATTGCGAGTTCCAACTTGCGTTAACAATGTCGGCATCTGACAGCTTAGAGAGGTAAAAACTAAGCAGCGTACTACTCGTCCATGTACTCGGCTGACGAATTGCAATCAAGCTTGCTTCTGGCGCAATGCCATCAATACCACGGCCATCATGGGCAGCAAATATTGTCCCGATTACCTTAGTACCATGAATATCAAGCTCGCTCTTTGGGCTGACATCCTGAACCCTGCGTTCGGCGTCGTAAGAAAACACAACATCAGTGAAACGTAACTCTTCGTGGCTTAGCGCAAAGCCGTCATCAATCACTGCGACTTTTACATCACGTCCTTTTGTCGTTTGCCAAAGAGCGGGAATATCTAATTGCGATAAATAGGGGGCGGGATTCCGCGTCGGCTGTCGATCTTCAGTATCTGTAAGACCCGTTTCTGTTAGATCAACGTTCGTACGAACACTCAGTTGCAATATATCCGGCTGCACCAAAGAAATATCAGGCGTGTTATTCAATACCTTCAACACACCGGGGAGCTGATCGCGGGCATGCAAAGTCACTGAGTAATAACTCGCCTCGGGCATAAGATACAGCTCACTCACGGAGGCGATACGCGAATCGAGTGCCTGTAAAGAGAGCTTCGTAAATCCTGATGCACGGACAATAAGACGATTGTTCAACGACACCTGCAGCGATTTACCAGACACCTGATAAACGTCACTCCTCTGATTAGCGCCAGTAGCAATAGGCGTTAAACAGTAGGTTTTATTAAAATTTTGAAAAGGGATGTCGCAGGCGAAAGCGTTGCTGGACCACAATAAACTTAAAAACCAAAATAGCCTTTTAATAAAAGCTGGCATGAAAACCTGAATTATTATCTTCTTCATAAAAGATTGGCCATCCTTGGCCAAGCCGCATTAACTGCGGCTAGGGTACAAACCTACTAATGCGATGCAATAGTTCATGCCTATCATCGGCTGGCGATTTTCATGTGGTTGCCCACCACCTGTCGTTGATAAAGCCTCTGCAGCCATCGTCGTATTAACCGTTTCTGAAGCTTCCACATAAACAACATTGTCCCCAGTGGTGCCAGCGTCTGCAGCCATCATTTTCGTTGGTGCAGGTGAGCCAGAATCTCGAGCCCCTTGAACACCATTCACAATGTGCTTATGAGCCGGAAGCTGAGCTTCACTTAAGGACACAGACGCAACACCCGTTACTTCGCCTAAGCGACGCGCCGTTAGACCCGGGCCTCGCCCCGGATGCATAGCGGCTCGACCTTGCAGGTTAGGCAAACCAAAAGTAGATCGGCCATCACCGCCATACACAGTGCCCAAAAGAGAAAATAATGCTGTATTTTGCGATATTGGCAATAACTGCCCATCACACGTCGCCCAGCCACGCGGGGCAAAATTACAGCCCATTATTCTAATTTCTCCGATAAATGGTTCTGACATAATTCTGACTCCTTAGTGACGCGACGGATAAATACCGAACAGCGCAATAATGTAGTTAACACACAACGTAGGCATAAGATTGGTATGACTTCGAGAGCCACCACTGGTCGCAACCGTATTACTACTCAGCCCATTAACAGGTTGTGTCGCTTCAGCGTATGTTTGATCGCCATCAGTATGACTGGCCAATACATCGTTAGCAGGATTAGGCGACGACGCCTCGCTGGTTGACGCCATTAGGCCATGACTATGCGGAGGAATCTCATTGACGGTTAACGTCACGTTTTCTTCTCCGTAGCGAGCGCCAAGACGACGCATCGACAACCCCGGACCTTGACCCTGATGCACAGGAAGACGACCTCGCATATCTGGCAAGCCAAACGTTGTACGACCATCACCACCATAAGTGGTGCCCAATAATGAAAACAATGCGTCATTCTGACTCACCGCCATCAACTGACCATCACAAAATGCCCAGCCACGCGGTGCGAAATTTCCAGCGAACATACGAATTTCGCCAACAAATGGTTCTGACATAACAGACTCCTTAATTTGATAAATTTATGTATTACTTCAGCTGCGTGAAGGGAAAAGCCCTTGCAGAGCAATACAGAAATTGACGGCAATAGAAGGCTGATTATTATCATGAGCCATCCCAGCACCCGCCGTAGAAACAGACGCAGGAGCAAGCGCAACCAAAGATGTCGCAGGTGCGTACATATTGGTCTGTGTCGAGCTTTTTTTGTCAAAAGCTGTCGCTAGAACACCACCACCAAAATTCTTAGTCGTGCCGTCTGCAGTTGTTGCTTTGACAGTGTGCGAGTGTGGTGGCATTTCAGCCGCTGTCAGCGTGACATACTCAACACCAGGCTTCGCACCTTGCGGTAATTGCGCATCATCGCCCGCTGGCGTTCGACTGCGCATATCGGGTAACGCAAAGGATGTGCGACCATCACCGCCGTAAGTCGTACCCAATAACGAATACAAAGATTGGTTTTGATTGATCGGTAAGATCTGCCCATCACACTGTGCCCAGCCGCGTGGCGGCCAACCAAATCCGAATATACGGATTTCGCTCAAAAAGGGTTCTGCCATTTCTCTCTCCTCCGGTTTACTTTATGTGTGAGTGGCCTCACAATTTATTCCCAGATTGCTCATCCCTTAATTCAAAAAATTAAAATTCAGAGAATCAACAATGACCAACCAAGACTGGGAAAGTCGTACCTCCCTGCGCAAAGCGACAACAAACGATTATTCTTTTCTAGAATCTTTATATCGTGTTGGCCGCGAAGCCGAATTAGCAATGACTCCTTTTACTGCGCAAGAAAAAGATCGTTTTATTCAGCAACAATTTGCGGCACAAACTCAGCACTACCACACCAACTACTGCAGCGATTTTTTTAATATTATTGAAGTCGATGAAAATAATGCTGGACGTTTTTTTGTAGATTACTGGAGTAACGAAATTCGTATTGTCGATATTGCCCTGCTGCCAAAATTTCAAAATTCTGGACTCGGTACTTACTTGATGAAAAAAATATTGAAAGAAGGCCAAGCCCAAGACAAGCCAGTCACGATTCATGTGGAAGAGCAAAACCCGGCACGCCGACTTTACGAACGTTTGGGCTTTAAAGAAAAAAGCCGTTTCAATGACGTTTATATTTTGATGGAATGTGTCGCTTAAAAAATACGTCATATATAAGCATCCTTGCTGTTTCATTGGGCTATTTAAAGGGGCTATTTAAAGGGGCTATTTAAATGGGGCTGTTTAAATAAGAACCGTTGATTAAATTACTGCCGCTTTTGGCTGATGACTGTTCCATATTCAGTGGGGCCATGAGCAGTAATAAATAATTCTTGCTCACCCATCGCTTCATGCGACACAACATAGGTACCCTGCGCTATCTGAAAACTTTCATCGCCTTCAAACTCGATAGAAAACGCTTCCCACTCATCGCCGTGCAATGGGGCCGGCTTAACACTCGTCACTTTCAGCATGACTTGATTCTGCTGGTTATCACTTACACTCACGTTTTCACCCACTAATTTACTGACAGTGGCTAAATTAATAGTGGCTAAATTTCTAGTGGCTAAGCTCAAGTCAGTCATGCACGGCGTCCTTGTACGAATAATTATCAAAGAAGGTATATCCAACGCGTCTGGCACAGTGATGTCAACGACGCATTCTGACCGACAGAGCAAACGCATAAGTGGCCACTTTATAATTAGACATTTTGCGACCTACTGTTTTCTTATTGCGGATCGAGTCCCACACTAAACAGAGAGCACATAAAGAAAGCCAACTGACATGACCTATAAGGAAAACCAGCCATCAGTGTCTTGACGCGTCACTCAATTATTGATCCATAGACCTGATTGTCAGTCTATTCCAGCACCAACCACTACGCTCCTGCTGATCAACACTTGGCCAGTTGCCTTAAAACTCGTACACTTTCGACTACATACGCCGAAGCCTTGCTGCCTAAGTCATTATGATAGGGCTGTCTGGCCGCGATCCTGCCCTTGCATACCGTAAGCATGCAGATGAATCGCCGGGTCCATGAAGAAATTGATGGGTCTCCCGTGCTTGGAAAGGTGTAAAGACAATGCTTCAAGACTCCCATGGCCGGCGCTTCAGCTATTTGCGCCTATCGGTTACGGACGTCTGTAATTTCAGTTGCAACTACTGCTTGCCCGACGGCTATCAGTGCACGGATAAAACAGAGCCCTTAACCCTCGACGAGATTCGCCAACTCGCCATAACATTTGCCAAACTCGGCACTCGCAAAATTCGCATCACAGGCGGAGAGCCTTCTGTGCGCCGCGATTTACCAGACATCATCCGCATTGTTGCCGACACCCCTGGCATTACTGAAGTCGCGATTACCACGAATGGTTATCGCCTGCCTGAGTTTTTACCTAGTTGGATCGACGCTGGGCTGACCAAGCTCAATGTCAGCATAGATAGCCTCGACACACGTCAATTTCAAGCCATCACTGGACATGATCGTCTGCAAGATTTGCTTAAAGGTTTAGAGTTGGCCCACGAACTTGGTTTCAACAACATCAAGGTAAATGCGGTACTAATGCGTGAACATAACGCCGACCAATTACCGCAGTTTTTACATTGGCTACGCGACACACCCATTTCTCTGCGCTTTATTGAGTTAATGCAAACTGGAGAAAATAAAGAGTTTTTTGCTGCGAATCATGTCAGCGGCGACGACATCAAAAAACAATTATTGAGCCAAGGTTGGCAACCGGCGCTGCGCAAACCTGACGATGGCCCGGCACAAGAATTTTGGCATCCAGACTATGCCGGACGCATTGGTTTAATCATGCCGTACAGCAAAGATTTTTGCTCGACCTGCAATCGCTTACGAATTTCATCGGTAGGAAAATTACATTTATGTTTGTTTGGCGAGCACGGATACGATCTACGCCCGCTACTTTCAGAGCAAAAAAGTGATCAACTCAAGCAGGAGATTCGAATGAGCCTTAGCGAGAAAAAAGCGACGCACTTTTTACACGACGGCGAAAGCGGTGCCATTAGCCACTTCGCCATGATAGGCGGTTAGATCGAAATGAAAACAACATTCGCAGCGGTGATTTTAGCCGGAGGGAAGTCCAGCAGAATGGGGCAAGACAAAGCGCAGATGCTCCGCCCTGATGGCTTAACCCAACTTGAGCACACACAAGCACAAGTAGCCCAGCTAAACCCCTCATTCATTATGATCAGCGGCAGTCCTGATTTGCCTGACGTGTACCCAGAGCTAGGGCCGCTATCAGGCATTCATGCCGCCGTAGAAAAGCTTAGCGAGGGTGATGCCCTATTAGTGGTGCCCTGCGATCTACCGCTTTTAACGTCGGATGCGTTAGCACCGTTACTCTCGAGTACAAAATCTACCGCTTACAAAGATTCTTTTTTACCGTGTTTATTACAAGTCACTGAAAAATTAAAACAACACTTAAATTCAACATTAGAAAATAATAAATCAATAGAAAAATCGAATTTTTCAGTGAAAAATTTATTACATTTCTGCCATGTCGAGTGGAAAAAAAATACCCATAAAAAATCAACAGAAAGCGCAAACACAATCGACATGTGGAATAATTTAACCGCCAACATAAAATGATTTATTTGGAGATACTTTCGTGGCTAAAATGTTTACCGATGACTTTATTAAACTGAATATTTCCGTCGTCACCGTATCTGATACACGAACCAATAAAAATGATACCAGTGGTGATTTTTTAGTCGATGCTATTAATGAAGCCGGCCACAAAAATTTAGAAAAAAAAATTGTCATCGATAGCATTTATAAAATCAGAGAAATTGCTTCTCGATGGATCGCAGATAATCAGACACAAGTTATCATCATCACCGGAGGAACGGGCTTTACTGAACGCGATTCAACACCCGAAGCCATGACTCCTTTATTTGATAAAACCATTGATGGGTTTGGAGAGTTATTCCGCCAAGTATCCTTCAAGACCATAGGCACATCGACGATTCAGAGCCGTGCTGTGGCTGGGCTTGCTAACGATACTTTGATCTTCTGCATCCCAGGTTCCACCAATGCCTGCCGCCAAGCTTGGGACGAGATCATTAAAACTCAGCTAGATAGCCGCCATAAACCCTGCAACTTCGCATTGCGCCTTAAAAAGGTAGATAGCCATGAGTGAGTTCTCCCATATCAATGAACGCGGAGAGGCCTCTATGGTCGATGTATCGGGCAAAGTAGCCAGTATCCGTGAGGCTCGCGCTGAAGGCTACATCACCATGAAGCCCGACACCTTACAGGCCATTATTGAGGGCAATCACCACAAGGGGGATGTCTTTGGTGTCGCTCGTATTGCTGGTATTCAAGCGGCGAAGCAATGCAGCCAACTCATTCCACTATGCCACCCACTGATGCTGAGTAAGGTAGGCGTTGATTTTGAGATAGACCAGACTAACCATCGAGTGCGTATTTTAAGTCTGTGTAAACTGACAGGCCAAACCGGCGTCGAAATGGAAGCCTTAACCGCCGCCTCAGTGGCTGCCCTGACTTTATTTGATATGTGCAAAGCCGCCGATCCCGGCATGGTCATTACGGGCATTCGTGTACTAGAAAAAATCGGCGGAAAGACCGGTCACTGGGAGGCGTAAATGACTATTCGTGTTTTATTTTTTGCCAAAATCAAAGAATCACTCGGTGTTAATTTTATTGACTTAAAATTAACCACTCCCACTTCAATTGAAGAGATTCGTAATTCGCTTTTTTGTGAATTTATAGAAAATAAAAGTTTATTCTTACCTAAAAATTCTTTGGTGGCGGTAAATCAAGAAATAATCACTGAAAATATTATGATAAATCAAAATGATGAAGTGGCTTTTTTTCCTCCAGTGACCGGAGGGTAAATCGATTTTAAAATGATTAAAATTAAAATACAGAATGACGATTTTTCGTTAAACGATGAATATTATTTTCTCACGAAAAATTCACCCTCTAGCGGAGCTGTTGTTAATTTTATTGGTCGTGTAAGAGAGTTTAGTGAGCAAGATAATGTCACGGGTTTGATGCTTGAGCATTATCCAGGCATGACGGAAAAATCACTTGCCAAAATTATTGATACCGCCAAAGCTCGCTGGTCATTAGAACGAGTCAGTGTGATTCATCGCATCGGTACACTGACTGTAGAAGACAACATCGTCTATGTAGGCGTCAGTAGCGCACACAGAGAGTCAGCCTTTGAAGCGTGCCGCTTTATTATGGATTATTTAAAAACGGAAGCGCCCTTCTGGAAAAAGGAAATCACGCCGGATGGCGAAGTGTGGGTCGAAGCACGGGAGAAAGATCAAAGAGCAAGGGAGCATTGGGATACTACTAACAAGAAATAGTCTAACAATGCACTGCTGTCCCATAGCTTGGAGTGACATTGCATCAATCCAAACTGCTTAATTTATTTAATCGCGTTTGTTTAAAGCTCAACTCTTAAACTAAGTTCTCAAACTCAGCTCTCAAACTCAATTCCCTTTCGGGGCTCCGCCCCCGGCCCATGCAAGGAGAGGTTTCTCCTTACGATCCTCTCTTCTCGGCGCATTCGGCTTCATCCAGCCAACGGCAGTCATTATGCGGCACGCAAAACAATCCGCCCCGGAGCGACCCCTTAAAGTATCCATATTTATTGTATCGCTCCGGGGCACGGTTTTGCTCTAAAGGCCGCAGAATAACTTTGTTGCCTGGCGCCGCACGCATGCCGATTAAAGGAAAATCCTCGAAGCCGCATTTCAAATCAAGCGTGCTAGTTTTAAAGCAAAAGACTCAAGGGCAAAGGGATAATTTCCCCTTGGAGTTATTGGACCTAAATATTAAAAACGCTGATTAAAACCTATAGAACAGCAATACATAAAAAAACGCCTTAATCTTGAAGGCGTAAGTTCCGTGTTGCACCATCCAAGCGATCAGGATTGGTATCGTTTCCAAGCTTAATCATCAAACGTAGGTCGTTTGGCGAATCCGCATGCGCGATGGCATCTTCGTAGGTAATTTCGCTTTGATCGTACAGCGCATACAAGGCCTGATCGAACGTCTGCATTCCTTGCTCTGTTGAACGCGCCATTAAGCCTTTCAGCTCATGCACATCACCTTTACGAATCAAATCAGACACCAACGGCGTATTCAGCAACACTTCAACCACGGCACGACGGCCACGGCCATCTGGGGTTGGAATCAACTGCTGTGCAACAATTGCACGTAAATTCAAAGACAAATCCATCCAGATTTGCGAGTGTCGCTCAGTAGGAAAGAAGTGAATAATTCGATCCAGCGCTTGGTTAGCGTTGTTGGCGTGCAAGGTGGCTAAACACAGATGGCCGGTCTCGGCGAAAGTAATCGCATGCTGCATAGTCTCAGCTGAACGAACCTCACCAATCATGATCACATCTGGTGCCTGACGCAGGCAGTTTTTTAGTGCTACCTCAAACGTCTCGGTATCCAAACCCACTTCGCGCTGAGTTACGATACAGCTCTCATGCTGATGAATAAATTCGATAGGGTCTTCAATACTAAGAATATGCCCCTTACTGTTGCGATTGCGGTAGCCAATCATGGAAGCCAATGAGGTCGACTTACCTGCCCCTGTCGCACCAACAAACAACACAAGACCACGCTTAGTCATTGAGAGTTCTTTAATGATCTCAGGCAAGCCAAGCTGATCAACACTCGGGATGCGCGTTTCGATACGACGCAACACCATGCCCGTGACGTTGCGCTGGTAAAATGCACTTGCGCGGAAACGACCAATACCGGTGGCATTGATCGCGAAATTTAGCTCTTTCTTTTCTTCAAATTCGGCTTGCTGACGATCATTCATCAAACCAAACACAATCTCTCTTGCTTGTTCAGCACCCAATACGGTTTTATTCAGCGGGACGAGCTTACCGTGCACCTTCATGGACGGCGGAACACCCGCCGTAATAAAGAGATCCGATGCGGTTTTTTCAACCATTAACCGCAGAAATTTATCCATCGACACAGCAACTTACCTCAGAAATTCTCTGGCGTCTTAGCTTTCTCACGCGCCATTTCACGACTAATTAACCCCTTACTCAATAAGTTTTGCAAGCACTGATCCATCGTCTGCATACCATGCGATGCGCCAGTTTGTATCGACGAGTACATCTGCGCGACTTTGTCTTCACGAATCAAGTTACGAATCGCTGGGGTTCCGATCATAATCTCATGTGCGGCAATTCGACCGCCGCCATTCTTTTTCAGTAGCGCTTGAGAAACAACGCCTTGCAATGACTCCGAGAGCATAGAGCGCACCATTGCTTTTTCTTCCGCCGGAAATACATCCACAATACGGTCAATGGTTTTTGCCGCAGAGCTGGTGTGCAAGGTACCAAACACCACGTGGCCGGTTTCTGCTGCCGTTAGCGCCAAGCGAATGGTCTCAAGATCTCGTAATTCCCCCACCAGAATCACATCCGGATCTTCACGCAACGCCGAGCGCAGTGCTTCGTTAAAACCAAGAGTATCTCTATGTACTTCTCGCTGGTTAACCAAGCTCTTTTTTGATTCGTGGACAAATTCGATCGGATCTTCAACCGTTAAAATATGATCGAACTTGGTCTCATTAATGTAATCAACCATGGCGGCGAGCGTGGTCGACTTACCGGAACCTGTCGGCCCTGTCACCAAGACCATCCCGCGATTGATCATGGCCAAATCTTTGAATACTTGGCCCATGCCCAGCTGATCCATGGTCACTACTTTTGCCGGAATCGTACGGAACACGGCACCCGCACCACGGTTGTGGTTAAACGCGTTGACACGGAAACGTGCGACACCTGGCACTTCGAAGGAGAAATCAGTCTCTAAAAACTCTTCAAAATCTTTGCGCTGTTTATCGTTCATAATGTCGTAAACCAGCGCGTGAACATCTTTATGCGCCAGTGCCGGCAAGTTGATGCGACGTACATCACCATCCACACGAATCATTGGGGGCATGTCAGCCGACAGGTGTAAATCCGACGCGCCCTGTTTCGCGCTAAAGGCCAATAACTCAGTTATATCCATTGCTTTCTCTCTATTGTCATCGTGCGCCAAAAATTAACTTACGGCCCGCGAGGTATCATCAATGTGCCAAACCCTGTTCCGCTATCGTTACAGAGTATGGTGTATCATGTCGCTAAGAGTGTGTAATTTAACGAGTTAACACTAAAAATCGTTGAACAAAGTCACTGAATTCACATCCTAAACCAAGCAAGCGCAATGTCTACTGTCTCAACACACTATAAAACCGTTGTTAACCGACTGCATCAAGCCTGCCAAAATGCTGGGCGAGAACCTCACAGCGTTCAATTGCTCGCGGTCAGCAAAACGAAACCCGCCGAACTGGTGCGCGAGTGCTATGAATTAGGCCAGCGTGCCTTTGGCGAAAACTATCTTCAAGACGGCCTCGATAAAATCGACGCTCTGGCTGACTTGTCTGATTTAGAGTGGCACTTTATTGGGCCTCTTCAGTCGAACAAAACACGCCCAGTAGCAGAGAACTTCCATTGGTTGGAAACGCTTGATCGCGAAAAAATTGCTCAACGTCTGAATGATCAACGCCCAGAACATATGCCTGCACTCAATGTGTTGATTCAAATAAATATTAGCAATGAATACCAAAAAAGCGGTATTTCAGCGACGGATTTAATGAGTTTTGCGCAGACCCTCTCATCCTTGCCTAGACTGAAACTGCGTGGTCTGATGTGCATCCCTGAAGCGACGGATGATCCTGCGAGGTTGCAGCAACAATTTGAACACATGCGAGACCTTAGCCAAACGTTAATCTCGCATTATCCTGAAGCAACCACGCTATCCATGGGCATGTCATCAGACATGGAGTTGGCGGTGGCTTGTGGCACCACAGAAGTCAGAATTGGTACAGATATTTTCGGCGCTCGCGATTAAGCGAGGCCAGTGTTTAGGTAAGCCTCAAAAAGGCCTGCTAAAAGGAAAAAGTTAATGACACAAATCGCGTTCATTGGTGGTGGCAACATGGCCACTAGCATTATTGGTGGTTTGATCCGTGAAGGGTCAGTACGCGCAGATCTTATTCATGTGAGTGATCCGGGCTCAGAGCAACGCGACGCCCTCCAAAGTAAGTTCAATGTTGTTACACATGACGATAATTTAGACGCCATCGCAAATGCTGGTGTCGTCATTTTGGCGGTAAAACCGCAGATGATGAAAGCCGTACTTGAGCCATTAAAAGAAACTCTCAATACTCGCCAGCCTTTACTTATCTCCATTGCTGCCGGTATTAGCCTGCCATCTTTATCGCAATGGAGCGGCTGCAATGCCATCGTGCGTAGCATGCCGAACACGCCATCCCTAACCGGGCACGGAGCTATGGGCCTCTACGCCAGCGAAGCCGTCTCGATTGAGCAGCGAAACCTCACTGACAGTTTAATGGCTGCCACGGGGCTCACGGTTTGGGTCAAAACAGAAGCCGAGATTGATGCCGTTACCGCTCTTTCAGGCAGTGGCCCGGCTTACTATTTTTTAATGATGGAAGCCATGATCAACGCCGGTCAAAAACTAGGCTTAAGTGAGGAAACCGCGACCAAGCTCACTCTACAAACCGCGTTAGGAGCTGGCCAAATGGCCATAGCTTCGGACGTTGGGCCTGCAGAATTACGCCGCCGAGTAACTTCACCCGGCGGCACCACAGAGCAAGCCATAGCTACCTTTGAAGGCGCACACCTGCGAGACATCGTGGAGGCGGCGATGGATGCCGCGGCAAAGCGTGCCGCCGAACTCAGTAACGAACTAGGTAAAGCAGACTAAGACCTAGTAATCGTTTAAAAAGGGCGAATATTGACTAGAAAAACTGATACTTCGCCCCCATTTCTACTGATGACTGGCAATCTGCCAGCCGATGTATAACTTTGATACAGCCTGAACCTGAATGAAAGCGGAGCAATCATGTCACCTTTGAGCCAAGCCGGACTGCTACTTATTAACTCTATTGGCAGCCTAGTGTTGCTGGTTATCGTCCTGCGTTTTCTACTGCAGCTCGTACGAGCCGACTTCTACAACCCCATGTCGCAGATGATTGTGAAGTTCACTAACCCATTACTTATCCCGTTACGTCGTATTATTCCGGGCTTTGGCGGATTAGATGTGGCTTCTTTAGTGCTGGCCCTCGCCGCACAATATCTACTCATCGTTCTGGTATTGATGATTGCAGGCTTTGGCATGAACCTCCCATTTGTTGCCATGATTGGCTGGGCTGCAGTTGGCTTAGGCAGCTTGCTGCTAAACATCTATTTTTGGGGATTGTTAATCGTCATCATCGCGTCGTGGATTGCACCTAACTCGTACAACCCAGCACTGATTTTAATCAACCAAATTATCGACCCTGTCATGCGTCCTATCCGCACTAGAATGCCCGACCTGGGTGGTTTGGATCTTTCACCAATGGTGCTAATGCTAGGCATTAAAGTCATTGAGATATTGGTGCTGTATCCGCTAACAACCGTGCTCGGCATTCCTTCAGGTATTCTTCTGGGCCTATAAAACCAGCACTATGCCTTGGGTGGTAGCATCTAGTGCCACCCTCGCGCTGCCATCCTCAGCACAAGCCTGATAAACTCCGCGCAATACAATTTGCAATGGATACTCACCCCTGATGCCGGAAGTCATTCCTGAGAATTCAGTTGGTCTGGTGACCCCGAAAATTCAGCATTTTGACGAGCCCCTCACACTACGCAGTGGGCGCGTGCTGAACGAGTACGACCTTATTTACGAAACCTACGGCGAACTCAATGCTGATCGCAGCAATGCGATCCTGATCTGCCACGCGCTGAGTGGCGACCACCATGCAGCGGGCTACCACAGCATGGATGAGAAAAAGCCAGGTTGGTGGGATAACTGCATTGGGCCGGGAAAGGTCATTGATACCAATATTTTCTTCGTGGTGTCTCTGAATAATCTGGGCGGTTGCTCAGGATCGACCGGCCCGACCAGCATCAATCCAGACACAGGCAAAGTTTACGGCCCTGAGTTTCCTATTTTGGCGGTACGCGATTGGGTTAATAGCCAAGCTCGCCTCGCAGACGTACTCGGCATTGATGTGTGGTCGGCAGTGATTGGCGGCTCCTTGGGCGGGATGCAGGTATTACGTTGGTCGATTCAGTTCCCTGATCGTATCAAACACGCCGTCGTCATTGCCTCAGCGCCTAAACTATCGGCGCAGAACATTGCCTTCAACGAAGTCGCACGACAAGCCATCGCCAAAGATCCCGGCTTCCACGACGGCTGGTATCACGAACACGGCACCATCCCCAAATATGGTTTGATGCAAGCGCGTATGCTTGGCCACCTGACGTATCTTTCAGACGACGCTATGAAAGTGAAATTTGGCCGTGAACTGCGCGAAGAAAAATTTAACTTCAGCTTTGAACCCGAGTTCCAAGTAGAAAGTTATTTGCACTACCAAGGCGAAAAATTCAGTACGCGCTTTGATGCCAACACCTACATGCTAATGACCAAGGCGCTGGATTACTTCGACCCCGCCGCCGCTTATGGTGATGATTTAGTCGCGTGCTTAAGCGAATCTAAATGTCGCTTTTTAGTGGTGTCCTTCACCACCGACTGGCGTTTTGCACCAGAGCGCTCAGAAGAAATCGTCAACGCCCTCGTACATGCAGATAAGGACGTTACCTACGCCTGTATAGAATCAACCAGCGGCCATGACGCCTTCTTATTACCCATCCCACGTTATCTCGATGTATTTGGTGCCTACATGGATGGTGTTGCCGCCACCTGTGGACTGACGAGTGGAGGTAAGGCATGAGTGAATTACGCGCCGATCTTTCGATCATTCAAAAATGGGTCAAACCCGGTAGCCTCGTGCTCGACCTTGGCTGCGGTGACGGCAAGCTGCTTAAATACCTCAAAGAAAACAAAAATGTCCGCGGTTACGGCTTAGAAATCAACCCAGAAAATTTAACCGCCTGCATTCGCAATGGCGTTAACGTGATAGAGCAAAACCTCGATAACGGCCTCAGCAATTTTGAAGATCAGTGCATCGATACCGTGATTATGACCCAAGCACTACAGGCGGTTAAACGCCCAGATTTATTGCTTGATGAAATGCTACGCATTGGCGGCGAAGCCATTGTTACCTTTCCAAATTTTGGTTACTGGCGCACACGTTTTTATCTATTATTAAAAGGTCGTATGCCGATGTCAGAGACCTTGCCATACAACTGGTATGACACACCCAACATTCATATGTGCACCTTCCGCGACTTTGAAATACTGTGTCATGAGAAAGGCATTAAAATACTCAACCGCACCGTGATGAATGACAAACACCAGCAGCGCTGGAGTATTGGTTTATGGCCGGGCCTGCTGGGTGAGTTCGCGGTTTACCACATTAAGAGGAAATAACCATGCGTATTTATACTCGTACAATGACTATCGCCGTGTTGGCTTTTTTTGCAGTGGTATCACTTCAAGCCAACGCCGATCGCGGAGAAAAAAAACAAGTTTTCGGTAACTACGAAGTTCACTACATTGGACTGAACTCCAGCTTCTTACCTGAAGACGTTGCTGAAGCTTACGACATTCCACGTTCGCGTTCGTTGGCTTACCTAAGCGTCTCAGTATTAAAAACAGACGAAGGAGACTTACCACGACCAGTCTCCGCCAAACTGACCGGCCAAATTAAAAACCTCATAGGGCAAAGCCGCGACATAGAGTTTCGTGAAATTAAAGAAACCAATGCCGTGTATTACGTGTCTACTTTCCGCTTTGATAAAAGTGAAATATATCGCCTAACTCTGCAAGCAACCCCAGAAGGCCAAAAACGTACATTTGATGTGAAATTCAGTCAGAAATTCTATCAAGAGTAAGGTAAGAAAAGTAATGACGAAAATCGTATTAGCGAGCGGCAACCAAGGTAAACTGCGCGAGTTTTCAGCCATGTTTACCGAGCACTTTTCGGACGCTGGCGTAGAGCTGATTCCGCAAACAGAGCTTGGGGTCAGCGACGCCGACGAAACCGGCTTAAGCTTCGTTGAAAACGCCATTATCAAAGCACGCCATGCTTGTGAAGTAACGGGGCTGCCCGCGTTAGCCGATGATTCCGGTATTGAAGTTGATGCATTACAAGGTGCCCCTGGCATCTACAGTGCCCGTTACTCAAATGATGGAGATCATGGCAATAATGCAAAACTGCTACGTGAGTTAACCGATGTACCGACAGAGCTACGCACCGCACGTTTTCAGTGCGTACTGGTTTACATGCGCCACGCCAAAGACCCAACACCACAAGTATTTCAAGGTAGCTGGGAAGGAAAAATACTTAGCGAACCATCCGGCAGTGAAGGCTTTGGTTACGACCCCGTATTTTATGTGCCATCAGAAAAGTGCAGCGCCGCCGATTTAAGTAAGGAACAAAAAAACAAGATCTCTCATCGTGGCCAAGCCATTCAGCAACTACTGGCGCGCTGGCACCCGTAATACTGATTCATTAACACCATCATTTTTATATTTACAGGAAAACCATCGTGGATATTCTTGAGCAGCTTGAACAAAAAATCTTAAACACAGTATCAGCATTGGATGATGCTCGAAAAGAATCGATGACCTTCCGTGATGAATGCTCAAGCCTGCGTGAAGAAACAGACAAGCTGAAAGAAGGAAACAATACAGCAAGCTCTGAAATCGAAACATTAAAGCAACAACTGGCTGAAGCTAATCAACGCCTTGAACATCGCGACATCGCTATAGCGGCATTACAACACCAGTACGAATTGGCGAAAAAAGAAAGCACTCGCTTGACCCACGAGAAAAACGATTGGGAAGTCAAAGTCACCGCCTTAATGGAAACCATTGAGCAGTCAGTAACGGCATGAAAGGCTGATGTCCCACCTTCGCCCCAGCCTGCCACCACTAAGCCTGTACATCCACATACCGTGGTGCATCCGCAAATGTCCTTACTGTGATTTTAATTCACACAAGGCCGATGCAGAATTACCTGAAGCCGCTTACATAAAAGCGCTACTGGATGATTTAGACCAAGACCTACCTTGGGTACAAGGTCGTGAAATTCAGACCATATTCTTTGGTGGCGGCACCCCTAGTTTATTTTCTGCGAGCGCGTATCAAACGTTATTTGATGGATTAAAAAAACGTCTGACGTTTGCAGCCGATATTGAAATTACCCTCGAAGCCAACCCCGGAACATTCGAAGCCGATAAGTTTGCCGCCTATCGACAGCTGGGTATTAATCGCCTTTCTATGGGCATACAAAGTTTTCAACCTGAGCATCTAAAAGCACTTGGCCGTATACACGATGGCGAGCAAGCAAAGCGCGCTATTCAAATGGCAAAAGACGTTGGCTTTGAAAACTTTAATATCGATTTAATGCATGGCCTTCCGGGGCAAACGATTGAGCAAGCCCTCGACGATTTAAATACCGCCCTAACCTTTAATCCGCCGCATTTATCTTGGTATCAACTCACTATTGAGCCGAATACCGAGTTTTATAAATACCCGCCGGTATTACCCGAAGATGACGACCTTTGGGATATTCAGGAAGCAGGCCAAGCCTTATTGGCCAAAGCCGATTTTCAGCATTACGAAATATCCGCCTATTCACAGCCGAATAAAACCGCCAAACACAATGTGAACTACTGGCAGTTTGGCGACTACCTCGGTATTGGCGCAGGGGCACACGGAAAAATCACCCTGCAAGGGCCAGACAAAACCAACACCTTCCGCACGTGGAAAACTCGTTTGCCAAAGGATTATTTGAATCCTGAAAAACCCTTTATTGCGGGTAATGAGATTATTAGTCCAGAAGACATCGGCTTAGAGTGCTTAATGAATGCCCTACGACTGCATCAGGGCATTCGTGTGAGCGACTTTGAAGTGCGTACCGGCCAGACACTGGCTAGCGTCAGCGAAACCACTGAGAAAGCGATTCAATTAGGCCTATTGGAGATTGATGACTGCATCCGCGCAACCGAGCGTGGGCAGCAGTATTTAAACGAATTACTTGGGTTGTTTTTAACTGAATAAATGACCATTCAAGCCCATTGACATTTAAAGCTTCCCACCAACACCCTTAAACTTTTCAATGAATGACGAGATTTTCTGGAAGACGCTCTGCTTCTTGGTCAGGTACTGTGGATTCAACGGGCTCATCTTAGGCAAAATTGAATTAAGCTCTGTACCTGCATCAGTTGCATATTCTCGCTTCAGCGAATTGAGAATATACCGCTTAGCAGCCTCATCGTTCAGCTGTTCGGTTTCTATCAGATCAATGACTTCACGCTTTTGTTCAGCCCGAGCAAAG
>NVWL01000060.1 GCA_002733645.1 Oceanobacter sp. | reverse complement strand
ATTATGCGGCACGCAAAACAATGACTACGGGCATCCATGCCCTTCACCCTCCGGGCCAGCCTGCGGCTGTTGAAATGGCTCCTGCCATTTACTCGCCCCGGAGCGACCTCTTTAAGTACCCATATTTGTGTGCCGCTCCGGGGCAAGGTTTTGCTCTAAAGGCCGCAGAATCACTTGGTTGTCTGGCGCCGCACGCACGCCGATGAAAAGAAAATCCGCTCAACCGCATTTCAAATCAAGCGGTGCAAGAGATTTGAAATAGCAGATCAGGTATTTAATTTAAAAAGCAGCATGGCAGTCATCATGGTTTGCCCCTCGGCATTTCCGTCCTACATGTCTCTAGCACCGCTTGATTTGAAATATGGCAGGGCGGAGCCCCGAAAGGGAGTTGAATTTGAGAACTGAGTTTGATGGTTGAATTTAAAAGCTTAGCTTTAAAAACGCGCTTAAATGAATTCAGCCGCAGGAGTGACGAAATGTCACTCCTAGCAATGGGACAGCCGTATCATCAAACGATTATTTATATTTTGCTTCCACCTGCTCAATAACGTCGTTGGCAACCCGTAGGCTTTCGAGTAAATCGAGTAGGTTGTATTCTAAATTGACGTTCAAGTGCGTTGCTTGGCCGCCAAAGAAATCTGGGTTCTTGCCTTCAAATTGCAATGCCAGATCGAGTTTGCCGTCAGGCTGGTATAGCACGCCGGATTGCAGTTGGTCGTATTGAAAGTTCTGTAATAGCTTCATCGCCATGCCCACACTTTGATCGGCTTGTGAAAGAGCATCGGCACTTTCGTCTTGGTATTTGATGACTCCGCCCGGATCGCGGGCAAATAAATTCCCTCCCGGCACCATAGGGCCATCTTTGGTTAAAATAATAGGTAACATGCCATCCAGTAAGCCACTGGCAGAGATCCCCGCGCCTTCTTCAATTGCCGCAATTTGGCTGAGTTGTAGGTGGTCAAGGCGAATGCCAAACGAGTTAATGTCTTTGCGGCTGTCGTAGTTGATCAGAGGCGCATAAACACGGCCTCCTAGCAGATCCATATGAATTTCATGAATGGCAAGATCAAAGTAACTGAAGTCTGCGGGAATACGTGTTTGGCTTCTGGCGAGTAAATTTTTCAATGGAATACCGCTGTTGAGTTTGCTGCCGGATATTTGTGCATCTAACACGTAATCGCCCAATTGCCCGTTACTGGCGGGGCGGCGTAGCGCCAGCATAGCGTTCCAATCTTCGAGGGTCAGGCTGTTGTCGTATACGGCCCCTAAGCCATCGGCGCGCAACATAATGTCTGGGATGATTTGCCATGTTTCGTTTGGCGTGGCGGCATTGATGAGTTCCCAGTCAATCCAGCCCTGCCCTGACATTTGTCCGTTGAGTAGCTGTGTACTGGTGAGGTTTTCCATGTCGCTCATGCCCAGTGCAAACCAATCAAGTTGAGCATCAAGGAGGTGCCATTGTAGGCTGCCGATATTGTTCATCAGGTCATGTTCAAAGCGTGTTCGAAAATGAATCTGGCTATTGGCGGCTTTCAATTCAAGACTGGCGGTTACGCGTTCGCGTATGTCATCCATAGTGAAGGAAATGGGGCCGAAAAGGCTCACATCCGGTACCGGCCACAAGCCCCACTTGGAATCATTTAATCGTAACGATACGCTGCAATTTCCGAGCAGCCCGTTGGTGAGATCATTGGTGTTGATCTCGCCGGGGTCACAAGAAATGCGAGAGGGGGCAAAGCTGAGCTTCCCTTCACTAGAGTGAAGGGTCAATGGAGATAAGCTGACTTTCACCGGTGTAGTGTGTAGCAAGCGGGTATCGTTGATGTTGCCCGAGAGCGCGAGATCATTAAATAACACGCCCTTAATGGGGCTGCTTTTCCAACCTTCATAAGGATCAGCGTTTATCGTTGTGACTAAGCCTTCGGTCGAGGTGAGCTGCCAGTCGCCTTGCACGTTTAAGTTGGCGAGCAATTGCCCGTTTGATTTAAGTGCCCATCCGGGCAAGCCGTCTTGAGTATCTTGTTGGTAGAGGATGTTTACCGGTAGCGTCAGGGTTGAGCTGCCGTTTTGTTGCCATTGAATATTTGGCGCGAGAGCCAATTCAGCATTCGTCAAACCTTTCAATACGGCTTTGAGGTCGGAGCTGGCTGAACACTCTGTGATCAAATTGTTGCAGCTTGCTGTTAATGATTGAGCAGGCATGCTAGCGCGCCAACGGCCGACATCAGGTAAGTCGATCGCACTCACAATCTTTTGTAAGTCGACGTTTAAGTGCCAGCTATCATCGCTCTTGGAAACGGAATTTTCTGTTTGGCTAGCGACGTGTTGAAGACGCGCCTTGAAGCCGGTCGCTTGCAGTGTCAGGCCGTCGCCAAGTGTCGACGGGTTAACCTGTAGTGTGGCATTAAGGTCAGTGGTTAATCCTGCCGGCCACTCGCTTTCATTTGCACTAGTGAGAGAGCCATCAACAATAATACGCTGAAATTTTACTGGTAATGCGGCGAGATCAGGCAAGCTCGATTGTAGAGCTTCTAAATCACTTTCTAATCGTAATTGCACCGAGGTTTGTTCTTGCTGTTGTTCGATAACGGCCCAGAGCTGCGCCAATAAAACCTCTTGCTGGGACAACATCATTAATAAATCAGAGCGCTCACTTTCGTTGCGTTGTAATTGCAGGTGCACGTCAATTGCGCCAGGAATATGCGGCAGTCGAGCGGTGCCAGTAAACAGCCAATGATCTGGAGTGACGTTGGCACTGAGCTGGGCTGATATTTCTGGGGTCTCAATAGCAAGAGTATCAAGGACAATCTCATTGACGGGCAACGACATAAGGTCGTTCATCAAGGGAAGGCTGACAGAGAGCGGTTCACTATTGATCTGTGCATTGATCTGTGAATTGCCCGGTAAGCTGGAGCTACCGGTTTGGTTGGCGCTGTCGTCGCTGAGAATAACTTTAACCGACTCGGCATACAGGCGATCCGCATGGCCTTGCAGTAATCCGGCGCCACGATACGACAGCGTGGCATTACTCAATTGCAGTAACACGCCCGGACTGGGCTGAAGGTCTATCGAGTCGACCGAAAACTGCTGCCGTGTCAGGCTGCGTATATGAACTTGGCTACCGGGTGCAACAACACGATCAAGTAGGGGTGGCAGCCAATTATTGAGCAAAGGCACAATGGACAAATACAAGGCGCTAAGTAACGTCACGACAACAAATAGCGCGATCAGCAGGCCTTGAACCCAGCGGCTGCTGATTACTGTCCACAGTAATGAACGCAGCAGCCCTTTGGGTTTGGTCGTGGGCGGTTCCTTGCTCTCAGACATCAAACAATAACAACCATTATTGACTTAAGGTTTTAACGCCGTCTTGGGTGCCTAGGAGTAAGACATCGGCTGCACGTTGTGCGAATAAACCGTTAGTAATGACCCCAGTAATTTGGTTGATCTCTGCTTCTAGGGTTATCGGCGATTGAATGCGCATATTATGCACATCGATAATGTGACCGCCGTTATCCGTGACCACGCCTTCGCGGTATACCGGATCACCCCCTAGTTTGACTAGCTCTCGGGCAACGTGAGAGCGCGCCATTGGCACGACTTCAACCGGTAACGGAAACGCTCCCAGTAAATCCACTTGCTTGCTTTCGTCAGCGACACAGATAAAGGTTTTAGCGACCGCTGCGACTATCTTTTCACGCGTTAGAGCGGCACCGCCGCCCTTGATCATTTCAAGGCGATCGTTAATTTCATCGGCACCATCGATATAAAAATCTAGGCTAGGCACGCCATTAAGATCGTACACATGAATACCGTGGCTACGTAAACGTTCAGCTGAGGCTTCAGAGCTGGCGACCGCACCATCGAACAGGTGTTTTATCTCTGCTAAGGCATCAATAAAACAGTTCGCGGTAGAGCCGGTGCCCACACCAACAATGCTGTTATCGTCGAGCTTTGGTTTGATGTAATCGACTGCTGCCTGGCCAACAGCGCGTTTCAGTTCATCCTGGTTCATAACGGGGTAAGTCTCAGTATTAAGCTTTCAGGGAATTATATGCCTTCATGCGCTACAATGCGCGTCCGCACTGAACAGAATTCACCGTTTTGGAAGATGGGTATGTTGAACGATTACCTCAAAAAGATCCTTGCCGCCCGCGTATACGACGTCGCGATTGAATCGCCGCTGCATACCGCTAATTTTTTAAGCGAGCGTTTGGGTAACCAAATTTGGGTGAAACGCGAAGATGAACAGCCTGTTTACTCTTTCAAAATTCGGGGCGCGTACAACAAAGTTGTGCAGCTCACAGAAGAAGAAAAAGCCAAAGGTGTGATTGCTGCATCAGCAGGGAATCACGCTCAAGGTTTGGCGCTGGCCGCAAAGAAACTCGGTATTAAAGCCGTGATTGTGATGCCAAGAACGACACCAGAAATTAAAGTGAAGTCTGTCAAAGCACGAGGTGCTCGCGTTATTTTGCACGGCGATGCCTATGATGAAGCCTTTGAACATTCGCAAAAGCTGGTAGAAGAAAAAGGGTATACCTACATTCACCCCTACGACGACCCTGACACCATTGCTGGCCAAGGGACGATAGGGATGGAAATTATCCGTCAAATGCCGACACTGCCTGATGCCATATTTGTCCCCGTCGGTGGTGGTGGTTTGGCTGCCGGTGTCGCGGCTTATGTGAAGGCCTTGCACCCAGAAGTCAAAGTCATTGGCGTTGAAAGCACAGAGTCCGCGTGTTTAGCCGCCGCCATGAAGGCCGGTAAGCGTGTGATTTTGCCAGAGGTCGGAATTTTTGCCGACGGTGTGGCGGTTGCTCAAATTGGTAAAAATACGTGGGAAATCTGCAAAGATCATATCGATGATGTGATTACTTGTACGCCGGATGAAATCTGTGCAGCCATTAAAGATGTATTTGATGATACCCGAGCGGTGTGTGAACCCGCCGGGGCGCTGTCTGTTGCCGGTTTGAAAAAATACGTTGAGCGTGAGCAATGCAAGGATCAAAACTTGGTGGCGATCCTGAGTGGTGCGAATGTGAATTTCGATCGCCTTCGGTATATCTCGGAAGTGGCTGAAATCGGTGAAGGTCGTGAGATCATTCTTGCCGTCACGATCCCAGAGCAGCCTGGGAGTTTTCAGCGTTTCTGCGGCTTATTGGGCAAAAGTCCGATTACTGAATTTAATTATCGTTATAGCGACGATACAGACGCGCAGATATACGTGGGTGTGAAAGTGGCTGATGAGCCAAACGCACGGCAAGAGCTGGTCGCAGGACTGAGTGCCGAAGGGTATCCGGTGCTTGATATCACAGATGACGAAATCGCTAAATATCATATCCGCCATATGGTGGGTGGTCATGCGCCTAAGAGTGTGGCGGATGAGCGAGTCTATCGTTTTGAATTTCCTGAACGTCCCGGGGCTTTATTGAAGTTTCTGCGTAAGCTCGGCAAGAGCTTTAATATTTCTCTATTCCATTACCGTAACCATGGTGCCGCGTACGGCCGTGTATTAGTGGGCTTACAAATTACGGCTGACGAGCGCGAGCAACTCCAAGGGTACCTTGAAGAGCTGGGCTATCGTTATTGGGATGAGACGGATAACACGGTTTATCAGCGTTTTTTGCGTTGAAATACCTGAAAGGTGCTGAGCAAGCACCTTGAGTCTCAGGTTGCTATTCACGAGAATAGCGGCCTATTTTTTAGCTCTTAGCGGCGACCTTATGTTATTGATTTTTCGCACTGTGTTCCTAGCGCTTTATTTCCCTGTCGTCTGTTTGGTTGGCTTGGTCATTTGCTTATTTCGACCGTTTAACCGTAACAACAGTCGTTTAATTGCCATGTTGTTTGGGTATGCCCGTTTCATTATGGGCGTTAGGCTAACTATAGGGCCTCAGCCCGAAAGCATTCAAGCCATCTATGTCACCAACCATCAAAGTACGTTGGATATGTTTTTGTATGGTGAAAGCCTACCTGACAACATGGCGATATTAGGCAAACACAGTTTGGGCTATATCCCCTTGTTTGGTCTGATTTTTTGGCTAGCCGGGAATATCTTTATCAATCGAGGCGACAAGTCGAAAGCGCATGGAGCCATGCAAGTAGCGGCGGATATTGTTAAAGATAAAGGCTGTAGTGTGTATATCTTTCCTGAAGGTACACGTAGCAATGGCCGTGGTTTATTGCCGTTTAAAGCCGGTGCATTTATTTTAGCCATTGAGGCGGGATTACCGATTGTGCCTCTCTGTGCCAGCAGTACGCATAAGAATATCAACCTTAATCGCTGGAATGCGGGTGAATGCCGGATTGAGCAGCTGCCACCGATCAGTACCGAGGGTTTAACTCGCGCTGATGCAAAAGCGCTCGCGCAGCAAGTGCAAGCGCAGATGAAAGCGCGTATTGATTTGATGGATACTGAAATTGCGCAAGACGAAGGCCGGGGGTAAGCACCCAATGGGTTGTGCTCGAGTGTTACCGAGCACGGTTCAAGCTTCAAGCTTAAAGGATAAGTTCACAGACGTCCTTTGCTGAACTTCTCTCTCGCTTCTTGTTTCTTTTTATCACTCTTTCTGAGCAGAACATACACCGCGCCGGAGCCACCGTGATGAGGCTGGGCGGTATGAAACGCCTGTACGTCATCTAACTCTTCTAACCAAAACACCAGATAGCTTTTGAGTACCGCAGGGTCGCCAATATTGCGATCACCTTTGCCGGGTAAAATCAGTACGCTACGAATATCAGCTGTGAGGCAATCATTAACAAAGCGGTAGACCTCACGCCGTGCGTCTTCGATGGTGCGGCGGTGGAGGTCAAGGCGAGCTTCTGTGGCGTACTTGCCTAATCGCAGCTTTCTAAAAACACCATCCTGAATTCCGGGGCGTTTGAACCCAATCACATCGTGGGGGCCTACTCTAGGCACCTCGGTACTGCGCAAGTGATTGCCGTCTTTAACGTCAGTCTCGCTGGTGGCCGCCGCACGGCGTGTAGCTGTACTGGCTGTCGGCGTTGTTTTTATGATCGTAATTTTTTCCGGCACCTTGATGCGCTCAACGCCCTGCATTTCTTGTAGGAATAGATCGTCTTCATCGCTCATAGTGTGACCTCGTACCTCACCGGTTTTTCTGTTCTTGGTCGGTGTGACAAATCTTTGCATTGCCGGACACAAATTGCTCACGGCAAGCGTATTATAACCTCTGAATTGTACAACTTGTGTTGCCTAAGGATGTAAATATGAGACTGCCCGGCGTAATTTCACATTTCCAACGTTCATTGAGCTTAGTGGCTTGCGGCGTATTGATGACGACGGCCCAAGCGTGGGGCTTCGATGAGCGCCAACAAAAAACAAACTGGGAAGACTCCCTACAGTTGACTGAAGAGCAGCAGAAGCAAATTGATGCGATCGAAGATCGCTACCGGGATAGCTTCAAAGAGTTGAAGCCGAGCGAGGCAGCGATGAAAGATCGCCGTGAGAAGCGCGAAACCTTGTATGTGCAAATGCGTGAAGAAATTCGTGGTGTTCTTTCTGATGAGCAACAGGCGTTAGCCGAAGAGCAAGTTCGTAGACGAGAGAGCAACAGTCGTGAAGATCACTTAGACAAGTTGGCACGAGAGCTATCTTTGTCGGAAGATCAGCGCGCGCAGCTAGATGAAAAACTATCTCAGTGTAAAAAAGAAGAATGGCCCGTTGATAAGGCTCAGCGCGATGCGGACCGTGGATACTTCGAGAAAACGGTAACGTCTGTGTTAACTGATGAACAAAAAGAGCAGTGGAAAGCGTTGCGTGAAAAGCGTCGAGATAAGTGGAGTCAGCACGGTATGGATAAGCTGGCAGAAGACAAAGGCAAGCGTAAGCCGCACCCGATGCATGAGACTAAAGACTAATTGGCCATTAGAGCAGGCTTATAATATCCACTGTGGCGGCCTGAGATGGGGCGCAAAACACAGTTAGAAAACATAGGCTAAAACGTATTAGTCACAAAAAAGGGGGAGCACTTGTTGGTGCTCCCCCTTTTTTATTAAGCGTTGTTGCTTCGTGTTTAGAAGCTATACACCAGTGTCACGCCGAATTCGCTGTCTGTGTTTTCAGTTTCAGCCGGTACTTCTTCAACGTACTTCACCTTGTAAGTCAGCTTGGTGGCAAGGCTGCCGCTCAGCTGGCTTTGTAAGCCTGTTTCAGATTTGTAAACCGATTGATCAGACCCCATTTCTGCCGAAAATATTTCAATAAACTTTACGCCTTCAGAAATTGTCCAGCTGTAGTTCAGGGCCAAGCGCGCGATGGCGCCTTCTTCAATTTCATCGGTTTCTTTCAGTTTGTCGCGACGGAAACCCGGACCAGCTTCGAGGTCTAGCTCCATATTGTCTTGCTTGATTGCGCGGTAACCATAGTTGACCGAGGCGCTGGTCTGGTAGGTATAACCGCTAAAGCGTGCGCGCTCTTGTTGAGCCACAATCGCTAGGTAAGAACGCTCAGTGAAATTACGGTCAAACTGAGTGAATACGCTGTATTTCTCTTTCGAGGTCACATCGTCTTCTTTGCTGGTTAACGCTTCTAGCTTAACCATAGAATCCCAAACATCACCGGTATGTTTAGCGTTGAAATTACCGTTAATGCTTTGAGTGTCGGTATTACCGGATGTGAAAATAGTCCCCAGTTCGGCACCACCGCTCCACGCAGAATCTTCGGCAGCCATCGCCGTTAGAGGGGTGATTAGTAGTGCTGCCAGTAGTGTGTTGCGAGTAAGCATGACGTCCTCTCATCTAAGTATTATTGATCGCTGGGCCAGAATACCCATAGGGTCTGACAGGCGCAAGTGAGAGAGGTTCTGGCGGGTGCAGAGGAGAGGATTCGTCACTAAGGCGCACTTAAGAATTTATAAACAACGTTGCGGCGCCGAGAGTTTTACCGATAAGGCTTTCACTAGTTAATCAGAGGTGTCTAAAGCTTGTTGGATATTTGACCGGTAAGGAAATCCTTCAGCATCACCCAATCTCCCCAAAAGCTCCACAAAGGGTGTTGGAAGGTAGCCGGGCGGTTATGCTCGAAGAAAAAATGCCCAATCCATGCAAACGCATAACCAGAAACAAGGGCAAGGGGCAGCACGGCTAATTTCCCGCTGGTGAGTGCGTAAAGGATAATGCCCAGAGCAATGGCTGACCCTATGTAATGAAGCACACGGCAGGTTGGGTTCTTATGTTCAGATAGGTAATAAGGATAAAACTCACTAAAGCTGGTGAAGTTTTCAGTTTGAATTTCACGTTTATCTGACATGCGTTCACCATTGTTCTTGTTATTAGCGTTTGCATGACATTATAGACAAACTCGCGGCGGATCAACTAAACGTCCTGAACGTCGCTTTGGTTTCTCGTTTATCTTGATTCTAATGCGGCAAGTTAGGAACGTTGCGCTAAGCTGGTGGTCTACCGATTTAGGTACAGAAACGAGGTGGAATGAGATGCTCTACACACTGAATGCTCAGATGATGAAAGCAATGCTACCTATGCATGTTGCCGCCCGTTTTACTCGGCAGGTTATGTATATGCCTTGGAACCCCTTAAATGAAGGGTGGTATATGCGCACCATGCGAGCCACTCTTGAGTTGACTGAACGGCTGACCGATTTTTATGAAAAGCCGGAGTGGCAATTAGACACCACGAAAATTGATGGCCGCGAAGTGGGCATTGAATATTGCAATGTGGTTGAAAAGCCTTATTGCAACTTGGTGCATTTTCGTCGTCGCAAACGTGGCCTTGAGCAGCCCAAAGTGATGATTGTCGCGCCGCTATCCGGCCATTATGCAAGCTTGCTGCGTGGTACCGTTGCTGAGTTCTTACCTGATCATGAAGTTTATATCACTGATTGGATCAACGCCCGAGAGGTGCCGCGCTCTAAAGGCGAATTTAGCTTTGATGACTACGTAGATTACCTTCTTGAGTTTATGGAGCATCTCGGCCCTGATACTCATGTGATGGCCGTGTGCCAGCCATGTATTCCTGCCTTGGTCGCGGCAAGTGTGATGGCAGATCGTGATGATCCCAATTTGCCTAAATCTATGACCTTGATGGGTGGCCCGATTGATGTGCGCATCAGTCCAACTGAGGTGAACGATTACGCATCGGGTAAGGATGTTGAGTGGTTTGAAGATAACGTGATCTGTCATGTCCCTGATGGCTTCCCCGGGCGTGGACAATCAGTGTATCCCGGCTTTATCCAATTGTCGGGCTTTATGTCGATGAACATGGATTCACACGTGAATAAGCACTTTAAATTTTACGCTGACCTAGTAAAGGGCGACGGAGAAAGTGCTGAAGCGCACCGTGATTTTTACAACGAATATCTGGCCGTGATGGATATGCCTGCTCGATATTACCTCGATACCATTCGTAAGGTATTCCTTGAGTGTCAGCTAGCCGATGGCACGATGGATTATCGTGGTAAAACCATTGATCTTACGGCCATTAAAAAAATGGCTTTAATGACAGTGGAAGGCGAGCTTGATGACATTACAGGGCGTGGTCAGACATCTGTTGCGCTCGATCTTTGCAGTAGTATTCCGAAAACGAAAAAACTGCATCTCGAAGAGCCGGGTGTGGGTCATTACGGTATTTTTAATGGCCGCAAGTTCCGAGAAAGTATCGCCCCTCAGGTGAAAGCCTTTATGCAAAAGAACTCGTGAGTGTATTTCTAAAGATGGCGGCTGTCACATAGCCGCTACCTCTGTATTATTCGGGTAGTCTTATCCGGATTTTATTCATGTCGAAACATCCCCTTACCGAAAACATTTACGACAAACTCGTTAATGATGAAGATGCCCGTGCATGCGATTCCATTCCCGATGGCGCTTGCAAAGAAGTTCCGGGTAACTTTCTAAAAACATTAATCACTTTATTTTTAACGAAGCTAGGTGATGCGTTAGTAAATCCCAAAATCACATTACCTTGGCTTTTGCAGTCGTTGGGGGCACCTATGTGGATGCTGGGTTGGCTGGTGCCTATTCGAGAATCAGGCTCTATGTTGCCTCAGCTTGCTATAGCCAGCGCTGTTCGGCGTATGGAGGTACGTAAGTGGATGTGGGTGCTGGGGAGTGTTATTCAGGCTGTGTGTATTGCATTAATCGCCCTGGCCGCTTTTACATTAGAAGGGGTCTTCGCAGGCTGGAGTATTCTTGCACTGCTGGTGGTGTTCAGTTTATCCCGTGGTTTAAGTTCAGTGTCATCGAAAGACGTGTTAGGTAAAACGATCCCAAAGCATCGTCGAGGTATTTTAAATGGCTGGGCAGAAAGTGGCGCAGGATTAATTACCTTGGTGGTTGCGGTACTGCTGATCTCTGGGCTGATCTTTGTACAGGGTGACGGTGGGGATACAGCACTGTATGCGTTTGGCTTTGCTGGGGCTGCATTGCTTTGGTTAGTGGCAGCTGTGATTTATGCAACGATCAGTGAGCAACCTGGAGACACAGAGGGAGGCCGAAATGGGTTATTAGAAGCCTTTAGTCGAGTGACTTTGTTAAAAACAGACATGCATTTTCGTCACTTTTTGATTGCTCGTTCGATGATGCTTTGCTCGGCATTGAGTGCCCCGTTTGTGGTGGTGCTGGCACAGCAAGAAATGGATGCGATGATTAGCTTATTAGCTCTGTTTATGGCCGCAAGTGGGCTGGCTAGTTTAGTGTCTGGACCTTTTTGGGGCCGTTTTGCGGATGTGTCTAGCCGGTTGGTGATGATACGTGCAGGTATGATGGCGGCGATGGTCGGGGTGTTGGTCTTTGTTATTGCTATGTTTGCTACAGATTGGCTGTCGCAAATATGGCTGTTGCCTTTGCTGTATTTTGTGTTGAGTATTGCCCATCAAGGCGTCCGCTTAGGGCGTAAAACCTATGTGGTTAATATGGCCGAGGGGAACAAGCGTACGGATTATGTCTCTGTGGGGAATACCTTGATTGGTGTGGTCTTACTTCTCATGGGGTTTGTGAGTTCGTTAGAGCCATTGATCGGTATTAGTGGAGTGATATGTGTTTTATCTGGGATGGGGTTTGTCGGGAGCTGGATGGCAACACGCTTACCAGAAGTGGAAAAAATCTAGGCGCTCACAATAGCGCCTAGATTGGTCGAGAAATCATAATATCGAAAAAAATGTCCAGAAATAATAGTGTCGAGAAAAGTGTCGAGAAAAATTGTCCAGCAATGAATGCCGCTTATTTCTCAATTAAATAATTAATGTACTCGTCTCTTAATGTGCGCTTTTGGAGTTTGCCTGTTGCCGTATGCGGAAGGTCTTTTACGATAAGTATGTCGTCCGGCATCCACCATTTTGCTATTTTATCTTCTAAGTAGGCATAAACACTTTCTTTAGTTACCTCAGTACCATCAACGGGGACGACAAATAGCAAAGGCCGCTCATCCCACTTTGGGTGTTTCACTCCAATCACGCAGGCTTCTTTCAGTTCTGGATGACCAACGGCGGCGTTCTCTAAATCAATGGATGAAATCCATTCGCCACCAGATTTAACAACGTCTTTGGCGCGATCCACAATTTGCAAATAGCTATCCGCATCAATGACGGCAATATCGCCAGTATCAAACCATTGACGACCCTGTGCATCGATAAAAAACGCATCGGGCTTATCGACCTTGTAATAGCTGCTTAGTACCCAAGGCCCACGCACGCGCAAATAACCACGACTCGTGCCATCGTGAGGGAGGGGCTGATCGTCATCGTTAAATATTTCTAGCTCAACGCCAAACATGGGTTTGCCTGCGGTGGTCTGCAGGCGATAACGTTCGTCATCACTCATTGTGGCCATCGCTTTAGTTGGAGCGCCTAATGTGGCCAGTGGCGAAGTTTCGGTCATGCCCCAAATCGGCAGAAGATAAATACCAAAATCTTTATCCAGCGTCTCTACCAATGAGCGAGGTGAGGCAGAGCCGCCAACGCCTACGGTTTTTACTGACGGAATAGTGAGGTCGTTGGCTTTTAAGTAATCAATTAAACTCAGCCAAACTGTGGGGACACCGAGCATTAAGTCGACCTTGGCGACATCAATCATTTCATACAGGCTGGCGCCGTTCATGCCTTCGCCGGGAAGAACTAAGGTCGCTCCAGACATAGGTGCGATGTAGGGCATTCCCCACGCGCAGACGTGGTACATAGGCACTACTGGCATGACCACGGAATCCGCTGAGATACTCAGAGCATCGGGGTTGCGGCTGGCGTAGGCGTGCAAAACACTGGAGCCATGAGAGTATAAAACGCCTTTAGGGTTTCCCGTCGTTCCTGAGGTGTAACACAGACAGGCGGCGGTATCCGCATCCAAGCGAGGCCATTCAAACATATCCGGCTGGGCGGCTAATAAATGCTCGTAGTTGTACACATTGGGTAAGCTGGTCTCAGGCATCTGATCTTCATCGATCATCAAAATAAAGCCTTTTACCGACGTCAGTTGTTCTGCGATGGGTTCCAGCAGTGGTGCAAAGCACGCATCTAGAAAGACGTAGCAATCCTCGGCGTGATTAATAATATATTCGACTTGTTCGCTGTATAAGCGCGGGTTCACGGTATGACAAATAGCTCCGATGCCTGATATGCCGTAATAACATTCAAAATGGCGATATCCATTCCAAGCCAGCGTGGCGACTCTATCTCCTGGCTGCACGCCAAGAGCAATTAACCCGTGCGCTAACTGCTTGCTTCGTCGTAACGCCTCTTTGTACGTATAGCGGTGGATGTCACCTTCTAAACGGCGGCTAATAATTTCATGAGAGCCGTGATGCGCGGCTGCGTATTCGAGCAGATCACTAATAATGAGAGGCTGGGTCATCATCTGACCTGAGGCTGATAGGTCGGCTGTTTCGGGCGCGCTCGTCATGGCGACAATCCTTGGCGAAAAGTATGAAATTTAGCTTAAGAGTGTGCGAGCAAGTTCGCCACTATAAACATGCATTTTGTTGCTTGGAATGGGAAGTTTGTCCGGAGTTCCATGCCCTTGATTTAATAAATCACGCGACTGACTGTTTATGTCCCTTAAGTGCCTGATAGATTCATTATTAGTGTTACTCCGCTGAGTATTAATGCTTTAGTATTGGTTAAGACATATTAACTAAGGGAAAAGTATTAGATGGGTTTTTTGACGGCAGGACTGCTGATCTTTCTGGGTGTACATTCGTCGCGTATTTTTTTCGCTGACCTTAAGCGAAAAATGGTCGCAGGCTTTGGCCCGTTGGCATGGAAAGGGCTTTACGCCACAGTGTCTGCGATAGGTCTCGTGCTTATTGTTATAGGCTATGGAGAAGCCCGCATGAGCCCGGTGTGGTTGTGGTATCCACCGATGTGGATGAACCATGTGACCATGCTGCTGATGCTTTTCTCTTTTATTTTTCTTGCCGCGACCTACATTCCGGGAAACCGCTTAAAAGCCAAAGTAGGGCACCCGATGTTAATTGCGGTGAAGCTTTGGGCCTTTGCTCACTTGTTGAGCAACCCAACGACAGCTGACTTACTTTTGTTTGGTTTGTTTTTAGTTTGGGCGGTGAGTTTGTTTCGGTTGAGTCGTCGAGAGGATAGAGAAGCCGGTACGTCATACCCATCGGCTGGCATCGTAAGAGATCTCGCTGTACTGGTTGTGGGGGTGGGCGCTTACGGTGCGTTTGCGATGTATCTACATAAGGTGTTAATTGGAGTCTCGCCACTGCCGGTGGTGTGATTGTAAAAAAGACATTCAGGTTAATGTTCATGCTCTCCATTTACGGTGTGTAATTAGGTATCATGAAACGAATTATTTCGGGACTCGTCCCATCTCTATACTGAAAAGGAACTTCAAATGAAGCAATTTTTAACATTAGCCTCGATGGCTGTTTTCATCACAGCCTGTGGTGGTGGAGGCGGTGGAGGTGACAATGACAATGACAATGAGGGGGCAACGGTACCTATAACGGTTACTGCTCCTGCTCCTGTTCCTGTCGATATTTATTCCCCTGAGAAAAAGTCCGTTTCGTCGCTACGTTTACTGGATGCGTCAGGACAATCTATCCCGAATGCCGAAGTCACTGTTAGTCGAGTGCTGGCTTCCAGTAGTTTTTCAGCCCAAGCGGTGGCGGATGTTCTTATAACTGATGCTGAAGGTAACCTTGTTGTTAATGACCTTAGCCCTGGTGATTATGAATTAACGGTCACTATCGCTGGTGTGACAGTCACGATGCAATTAACTGTCACTGAGAACAACTCAGAGGAAGGAATGATCGCCGCTGTTCCAGTAAAGGTCAGTACGGATGGTGCTGGATTTGTTACCGCCATTGATTTGACTAATAGCGGCTTGATCATTTCTGTTTCCGGCCTGGTTTATGGTGAAGCAGGGCCAATTGCTGGCGCTCAAGTAAGTGTGTCCGGGGGAGAGGGTACTAATGGTGCTATCACTTCCGCAGTGACTGATGAAAATGGTTCATATGTTGTCGTCATTAATATTGGCAATGAACGAAAAGAGGCTCTTGAGAGTGGAACGATTCGTGTGTCCGCTCAAGGCTACAAAACACTTACAGTGTCGGCAAATTCTGATATCGATGTGACCACTAGCGGCGCTTCGGCCGGTCTGAACTTTATGCTAGCACCAGAAGTTGATCCCCCTGAAGTGTATTACTCTGAGAATTTCGAACAGACAGCCGAGGGTGCGGTGTGTGGTACATGGACGGAAGAATACGTCGCTAGCACATTAGAATTGGATAGTTGTTTTGAGTGTGTCGTTTCTGAAGAGTTGGTCGCTGCCTCAGTAGTCTCTGCCCAAGCGGTTGTAGAGCCTCTATTATTGTGGAACTCGCATTCAGTGGGGCGTTCTATTTACAATCAAGCGTACTTAGATGGTTTGGTTTTTCTTGCTCCAAATGATGCTTCTGAGGGGGTGGTTGTTGATCCACAATCTAATGCAGCTTGCTGGTATGGCAATGATGTCACTGGCACACAAAGCACCGGTAATTTTATTGGGGAGCCAGATACTGAATTCAATGACGACAATCCATTAAACGGTGGTGAGTCTCTGGTTGCTAATGGCGCAGCTATTGTCTCTCCTCAAATTGATCTGACAGGATTAGAAGCGCCAGTCGCTCTGAGCTTTGATACATGGTGGGAAATTGAATCGGTTAATCCAAATGAGCTTGGTTTCGATATTATGGCTGTGGAATACAGCACAGATAACGGAGAAAGCTGGAGTACGTTGGCACGACTGAACCCTTATACTGACCCTATATCAGGAGATGAAGATTGGGTGCCAGGTGAAACAGAGGCTGAAAGCATCCACCCTCGTGCTCCTATTCCGTATTCAAATACAGGGTTTAATAGTTCGCCTCAATGGTTGCAGCAAGAGCCTATTTCTTTAGATTCCCTAATTGGTAATGTTGTATTGCTTCGATTTGCTTTTAGAACGCAGGATGAGCTGTACAACGGCTTCCGCGGTTGGATGGTCGACAATGTAGTTATAACCTCCACGCAGGGAACATTCCCTTTGTCAGATGCTGAAATAGTTGTAGACCCTGAGCCGCCTGTAGATTTGGAGTTCTCGATGACTGCTGATATATACCCTGAATCCTCTTGGCTAAACGCAGGCAGTGAGTATACATTTGAGGCCGTTGTGAACTGGCAGGGTGATGATGTCGCAACCTTGATGCTTGAGCTAGAAACTAGCGATGGTACTTACTTGCTGGAGGAGGCTGGAGTTGCTGACTTTAACCAGGGTGAGGGTGGTGATGGCTATTATTACTATGACCCTGCCGGTGATTACACAGTGACAAAATCGGGTGGATTAACCGTGATACTCACTGCAAAAAATGCGTTAGGTGAGGTTATATTTACTCAGTCTAAGGTTTACTCAGCCGGTGAAGTTTGATACTTCTGACGTAAAGAAAACAGCCCCGCATGCGGGGCTGTTCGATTTAAATTATCAGGCTTAAAAGTTGTTAACCTAACGCTCTACCGCCAACGCTACGCCCATACCACCGCCAATACATAGTGTGGCTAATCCCTTCTTCACATCACGACGTTTCATTTCGTGCAGGAGTGTCACCAAAATTCGGCAACCTGAAGCACCAATAGGGTGGCCTAGTGCAATGGCTCCACCATTCACATTGATTTTATCGGCATCCCATTCGAGTCCTTTATTAACAGATAAGGCCTGTACCGCAAAGGCTTCATTGGCTTCTATCAAATCTAAATCTGTGACAGACCAGCCTGCTTTCTTCAAGCATTTTTTAGTCGCTGGAATTGGGCCGGTGCCCATAATGCGCGGTTCAACACCTGCATTGGCGTAGCCTTTGATAGTGGCCAATACCGGTAAACCGAGTTCGTCGGCTTTGGCTTTACTCATGAGCATCACAGCAGCCGCGCCATCGTTGAGCGATGACGCATTGCCTGCGGTAACGGTGCCGTCTTTGGAGAATGCAGGGCGCATCCCGGCCAGTTTTTCCGCTGTCGTGCCAGCGCGCGGGCCTTCATCGACCTTAAATACTAGGGGGTCACCTTTACGCTGCGGGATTTCAACCGGGGTGATTTCTTCCTCGAACGTACCAGACTCGATGGCTGCCAGTGCTTTGCTTTGAGAGCTTGCGGCGAACGCGTCTTGTTCTTCTCGGCTGATGTTGTAATCACACGCGATATTCTCTGCGGTGATGCCCATGTGGTAATCGTTGAACGCATCCCACAGGCCGTCTACGACCATGGTATCGACCATAGTGATAGGCCCCATACGCTGGCCAGTGCGTGAATTAGGCATCGCGTGAGGCGAGTTTGACATGGATTCTTGGCCCCCAGCGATGACGATGTCAGCATCACCGCAGGCGATAGCTTGGGCAGCAAGATGCACCGCTTTAAGGCCTGAACCACAGACTTTGTTGATGGTCATTGCCGGAACACTCGCTGGTAAACCACCCTTGATCGCTGCTTGGCGAGCAGGGTTTTGGCCTGATGCCGCCGTCAGCACTTGGCCCATCAATACTTCACCCACTGATTCAGGAGCAACACAGGTTTTCTCCAGCAAGGCTCTGATGACCACCGCGCCTAAATCAACTGCAGACACGCTGGCAAGGGAACCACCAAAGCTACCAATAGCGGTTCGGGTAGCAGCAACAATAACGACGTCAGTCATAACGATCTCCGTTTCAGTAAATGATGGGTGCCCATAACGGGCGGTCTTCTTCAAGTTAGAGACCCGCGCTCTTAATGCGTAACGTTAAGGTATAGCGTGGATCCAAATAAGGCAGGGGATTTTACATTTATAGAGAAGCAAAGCCGACAAAACATTGAGCATTGCCAGCCGAAATAACTTTCAGGCGCGTGCTGTCTCAGTGGTTGGGGTCACCACGATCAAGTTGACCAAGATCCAGTACTGGAGAGGCATCAATATGTTGAGCATCCATCATGTGTGCCACGCGTTCCAGGGAAGTAAGGATCAGAGTCTGCTCCCAATCCCTTAGGTCTTGGAATTGTTGCACAAAACTATCTTGTAATGGCTTTGGTGCATTGATTAATGCTTCTTGAGCTTTCTCTGTAAGAAACACATACACCTTACGTTTATCGCTACTGCCTCGTTCTCGACGTACAAAATCGCGCTTTTCTAAGCGATCAATAATGGTCGTGACGGTTGCTTGTGAGAGGCTGACTCGGCGGGCAACATCTCCCACGGTAAGTTCACCATTGTGATGCAGTGTTTGCAGGATCAAAAGCTGAGGCGATGTGAGGCCTGAGGTTTTACTTAACTGCTTAGAGTGTAGATCGGTTGCGCGAATAATGCGTCGTAAGGCAACCAGTACCTCGTCGTAACGATTCATGGATTGTGCATCTTCCTGTTGTTTAAGGCTCAGTTTACCCCGATCTTTATCGATAGAGTACGAAATATTCATTTAGTCCCTCATGCACAATTATTCAGCGAGTCTGTCGAGCTAATGTTTAGACGTCGATATATTGAGTTCAAAGTAATTCTTGACGCTATTTGTCGTTATAGTGCCGTTTTTTGGCCCTTTAAGGAAGTGTTGATCAAAAAAATAGCAATATTGTCGTGTAAATGATCAACAATGCGCATCGGATGTGTGTTGAAAATACATAGAGTTGTAAATAAATTTTTTGAGGCTATAATGCATAGAGTTCAAATTAACTACTCAGCTCACAACTATTAGGGACGTAATGGCACTCAGTGTCGGTACGCGGACCCTAACAAGGACATGAACCAGATTTTGGCGGAAGCCATGCCTGATGCGAAAGACAAGTCGCAGCGCATTATTACTCTACGTAAACCTAATCCAGAAGACGGCTCAGTTGTGCACGCTCTTGTTGAGCGCTGCAAGCCGTTAGACACCAACTCAATGTACTGCAACTTATTGCAGTGCTCTCACTTTCGCGACACGGCAGTGATCGCTGAAGAAAACGGAGACGTGGTTGGTTTTATCTCAGGCTATTTGCTGCCCGAGCAGCCTGATACCTTATTCGTATGGCAAGTAGCTGTGAGCGAGAAGGCTCGCGGTTTAGGTTTGGCTAGCAAGATGCTTCTTGAACTGACTGGTCGATCTTCAAAAATTCGTCATTTACACACCAGTATCACGCGGGGCAATGACGCTAGTTGGAACACATTCAAACGTTTAGCCAAGACGCTGAACTCACCGCTCAATGAACGAGTGATGTTCGATAAAGAACAGCACTTCGGCGGCCAGCACGACACAGAGATGTTGGTGCATATCGGCCCGTTCAACTGAGTCACTGAACACATTAAATAAAATGGCTCGTTGCAACTCGGCGAGCATTGACAGAATTAAGCGCAACGCGCCAACCACATTCGAGGAATATTATTATGGGTATTTTTAAAGATCTAGAATCAAATGTACGTGGCTACTGCCGTGCATTCCCGGTGACCTTTGTTAAGGCGCAGAATGCGACGATCACAGATAGCGAAGGCAATGAATATATCGATTTTTTAGGCGGTGCTGGAACGCTAAATTACGGCCACAACAACCCGGCGTTTAAACAAGCCTTGATTGAATACATTGAGTCCGATGGTATGACCCACGGCTTAGATATGCACACGGATGCCAAAGAGCAATTTTTAGAAGCGTTCCGTGATTTAATTCTAGAACCACGAAACATGGACTACAAAGTTCAGTTTACTGGCCCAACCGGTACTAACGCGGTTGAAGCTGCATTGAAGATTGCGCGTAAAAATACCGGCCGACAAACCATTGTATCATTTACCAATGGCTTTCATGGCGTAACTCAAGGTTCTGCGGCAGTAACGGCAAACAGCTACTACAAACGAGCAAGTGGATTACCAACAACCGGCGTTCAATTTTTGCCATACGATGGTTATTTAGGCGACTTCAACACGTTGGAGTACTTCGATAAAGCCATGTCAGATGACTCCTCTGGTTTAGGTCACCCTGCTGCAGTCATTGTTGAGTGTATTCAAGGTGAGGGTGGTTTGAATGTCGCCTCGAAAGAATGGATGCAAGGCTTGCAAGAAATCTGTAAGCGCAATGACATGTTGCTGATTGTTGATGATATTCAAGCCGGTTGTGGCCGTTCGGGCACCTTCTTTAGTTTTGAAGAATTTGGTATTGAGCCTGACATTATTACACTATCAAAATCACTGAGTGGTTATGGTTTACCGATGGCCGTTGTATTGCTTAAAGAAGAATTAGATATCTGGAATCCAGGTGAGCACAACGGTACTTTTCGTGGGAATAACCACGCGTTTGTGACTGCACGCCGTGCGCTAGAAGAGTACTGGAGCGACTATCGTTTTGCCGAAAGCGTTCAGCATAAAGCCAGTGTTATTCGCCGTCGCTTGAAAGAAATACAAGCTGAAAATGGCGGTACGTCTGTCATGCAGCATAAAGGTCGCGGCATCATGCAAGGTCTAGCATTTGCTAATGGTGAAATTGCAGGCGCAATTACAGAGTTGGCCTTTACCAAAGGACTTGTGATCGAGACTAGTGGTTCAGATAGCCAAGTCGTAAAAATCCTTACGCCGCTTACGATTGAAGAAAGCACACTGAGTGCGGGCCTTGATATTCTAGAAAAATGCGTGGCAGAGGTCATGGCTGAGCAAGTGTCAGAAGCATCTTAATATTGCTTCGTTTAACGACACTCGCATGAATCAAGCGCTCAAGCTAATTAGCTTTCAGCGGTAAAAATTGCATTAGAAATGAGTGCAATAGAAAAGAATTAAGGAAAAAGAAATGATCGTAAGAACATTAGAAGAATGTAAAAACAGTGAACGCGCGGTAAATGGCGGTAACTGGGAAAGTGTGCGCATGTTATTAAAAGATGACAACATGGGTTTCTCTTTCCATATCACCACTATTTTTGCTGGCACGGAAACCCCGATTCACTATCAGAATCACCTTGAGTCTGTGTACTGTATGGCGGGAGAAGGTGAAATCGAAACCTGTGACGACGGTAAAATTTACCCTATTAAAAAGGGTACCTTGTACATTTTGGATAAAAACGACAAGCACTTACTTCGTGCGACCAAAGACATGGAACTGGCGTGTGTATTTAATCCGCCACTTAACGGTAAAGAAGTCCACGATAAAGACGGTGTTTACGCGCTAGAAGCTGAAAAAATCGCTGACTGATGAGTCCTCTTTCCTAAGAGAAAATCAGTAAAAGAAACGATAAAAACCAGCGAGTTGAGAATGAAAAAGAATCATAGCGTAGAAAAAATTGGCGGCACCTCCATGAGCAGTTACGACGACGTACTGCAAAACATATGGTTGCGTCCAGAAACCCCCGCAGACGGTTCAGATAAAACCATCTACGAACGAATATTTGTTGTTTCAGCATACTCTGGCATGACCAATGGTCTGCTCGAACATAAAAAGAGTGGTGAACCCGGTGTTTATGCGCTTTTTGCTGAAATGGACGATAACAATCGGTGGCAGCAAAAGCTGTATGAAGTTGAGGCTGCTATGCTAGCGATCAACGACGACATGTTTGGCGAACACTCGCTGGTTCGTAAACGCGCCGATCAATTTATTTCTGGCCGTATTAAAGATGTACAGCAGTGTCTCGAACATCTTGCTAGTGTTTGTTCGTTTGGCCACTTCCAGCTTGATGATCACTTACATCGTGTACGTGAAATGTTGAGCGCGCTGGGCGAAGCTCACAGCGCATACAACTCAGTTCAGTTATTACAATTGAATGACGTCAACGGCCGTTTTATTGACTTGACCAACTGGCGCTCTGATTCTCAACATGGCTTAGAAGATCACATTCGCCATGCCTTTGAAGGCGTAGATTTCAGCAAAGAAATGCCGATTGTCACGGGTTACACCCAGTGTCGTGAAGGCCTGATGAAAACCTACGATCGTGGTTACAGCGAAATGACCTTCTCGCGTGTTGCTACTGTGACTGGCGCTGCCGAAGCAGTAATCCATAAAGAATATCACCTAAGCACGGCTGACCCAGAAATGGTCGGCGCTGACAATGTTCACCCGATTGGTTTAACCAACTACGACGTGGCAGATCAGCTGGCTAACTTAGGGATGGAGGCGATCCACCCTCGTGCGGCAGCAGGTTTGCGTAAACGCAATATCGTATTGCGTGTGAAAAACACGTTTGAACCTGAGCATCGCGGTACAGAAATTCGCAATGATTACAGCAGTAGCACACCAAAAGTTGAAATTATTGCGGGTACTCGTAATGTCTGGGCGCTCGAATTATTCGACCAAGACATGGTCGGTGATCCTACCTATGGTCAAAAAATGAATGACCTCGTGTTTGAATCTGGCGTACGTGTATTAACTAAAGACTTTAATGCGAACACCGTGACCTTCTATTTAAAAGGTACCAAGCGTCGTATTAACTGGTTGATGGATCGCTTACAAGCGTCATACACAACGGCGGACATTCGAGCTGAAAAGCTGGCGATGGTCAGTGCAATTGGCAGCGACATGAAAGTACCAGGCTTGTTAACTTCAGCGGCAACTTCATTATCTGAAGCGGGCGTTAATGTGCTTGCGGTACACCAAGCCATGCGTCAAGTAGACATGATGTTTATCGTAGCTGAGGGTGATTACGCTGCCGCCGTTAAAGCATTGCACACCGGTCTGATTGAAAGTAATTCAGATTGGGAAACGGTGCAAACGGCATGATAAAAACCGTCTGGCAAATGTTGTTGTCGATGTTCGCATTTGTATCTGCTTTATTTTTTCTTCCAGAACGGGTGAATGCTGAAGATATTGATGCGAATAAGGCCTCAGTAAGTGCAGAGCATGAAATACGCACTGCAGAAGAAACCGCAAAATCAGATCGAATTGCAGAGCAAACCATAAACGCGCTTAATGCGCCGTTATACTCTGCATTTACCGAACGCTACCTCTTAGACGAAGTAAAAAACCTTCGTCAAATCGTCGCCGATACACACGTAGAATTGACGGAAAAAATTGTTGATCGTGAATTGGGCGTGGCCGATAAGGCGCTGATGTACGCAACAGATACAGTGACTTACTTCTTTTACCTTATTGCGGGTGCATCGACCTTGCTGGTATTGATTGGTTGGAACTCCATGCGCGAAATTAAAGAACGCGCAAGTCGTCTCGCCAACGATGAAATCAAACGTATTACCAACTCCTATGAAGAACGCCTTGATGCTCTAGAGCACGAGCTTAATCGTAAATCTCGACATATTGCCGCCACGCAAGAAGAGATTGGCTTAACCAACGAAGTGCATTCCTTGTGGCTAAAAGCCTCTCAGGAATCGAGTGCTCAGAACAAGATCGTTGTGTACGATCAGATTCTTGGATTGCGACCTGACGATGTTGAAGCCCTCACTTATAAAGCCGATGCCGCACTATCACTAGGCCAAGCGCAATGGGCGAACAGTCTTGCTAATCGCGCCTTATCCATCGACCCTGAAAACAGCCACGCACTCTATCAGCGCGCCTGTGCTCATGCTGAAAGTGGCTACATTGAAGAAGCTTTACGTGACCTAGCAGAAGCGATTGAAAAAGCAGAGGCACTACGCGAGCAGGCAGCAATGGATGTGAGCTTTGAGCGTTTGCGGGATCATGACGACTTTATTGAATTGACGGCGACGTCCGAGAATTAAAACCGGCGTTGTCGATGAGTAGGCTTACTCAGTAAGCCTACTCAACTCCCTTTTCCTTCTGTATTCCCCCTCTTTATTCTCGAGACACACTGCCAAGTATGATTGACCTGTGACACCAATCAGGCATGATTCTGTGACTGATTTTCGTTTTATGTCTGTTGTTCTGAGTTAAAGAGGTTTCTGTGTTTCTACAAATATTTACTACTGGCGGCACCATCGACAAAGTCTATTTTGACGCCCTGAGCGAATTTCAAATTGGCGAGCCGACGGTGGGTGGCATTCTTATTGAAGCCGGAGTTTCATTTGATTACGCCATTGAATCGCTGATGAAAAAAGACAGTCTCGAAATCACCGACGCAGATAGAGAGCTGATACGCACAAAGGTGATGGCCTCTGACGCTCAGCATATTCTCATTACCCACGGCACCGATACCATGGCGCAAACGGCTTCTGAGTTAAGCGATATAGCAGATAAAACCATTGTGCTGACTGGAGCCATGCAACCGGCGCGATTCCGCGATACCGATGCCATCTTCAATGTCGGATTTGCCGCCGCCAGTACGCAAACATTACCGGTAGGTGTGTACCTCGCCATGAATGGCCAAGTGTTTGAAGCGGGCAAGGTGCAGAAAAACCGTGATGCGCAGCGGTTCGAAAAAACTGAAAAATGAGTATTTATAAGCGTGTTCTAAATGCTGTTCTAGGCGTCGATTTAGTAAGTAAAATTATTACTGTGTGCGGAATTTTAGGTGTTTTATTTATTACTTTTTTTCATGTTTATATAAAAAATCTAGATTGCTCTAATATCTGTGAAGAAGATATTTTTCTTGCCTTTTCTGTGAAACGGGTTGGTTCAATTTTAATTTACTTCTTTGTGGGTTCTTCGATTATTTGGCATATTTGGCGGTATGAATCTGAGCCAAAAAAACGAAAAGTAAAGATGAATGTTATAGCTGCTATGTTTCTAGGGATTAGTCTTGTTTTTTATGTTGGTAGTCATTATTTTGGTATTTTACATCTGAATAATGTTCATCATGAGGGAATGTTAAAAATATTAGAGTCGAATAAAAAAAGCTTGTCGATGATTAATGCCTCGGATCAATCTATTGAGAATAAAAATAGAGTTTCAAATACATTCGCTCGAATGACTTTTAAGTTTAGCGGTATGAAAATGGAGGTAACCAATCTTCAAGGCGACATAGTTGTGTATAAACCAACCGATGAGGACCTTGAATACCGGCGTAACATGGAAAGCACGAACGTTGAAATGCAGCAGACTTTACACATGCTCAAGATGGAAACGATTAGGTCGTTGATACTCTTTCTCGGATCCATAATGGTTGGATATGCCACGGTCGTAGCAAGACGCTTCTACAAGAGCAGAGCCAGTTAAGTACTTTGCTTGGCTGGACTCATGTTTTACTCCAATCGCAGATTGTATCAAGCCTGACACTAACTAACCCCATACCGTGCGGGTCATGCTAAAATCCCCGCCAACGCATTGCCAATACACCCCGAGTGACACCACGCTCATCTAGCCAGTAAATTTTAATCATGCTCCGACTTAACGAACTAAAACTGCCCCTCGAACATACTGAGGACGACCTTACCTCCGCCATTATTCAGCGGCTTGGGATTACTCCAGACGAACTGTTGGAGTACACCGTCTTTAAGCGCAGTTATGATGCTCGTAAAAAAAGTCAGATATTGCTGATTTATCAGATTGATGCTGAGGTTCCGAACGCGACTGAAAAAGCCGTGTTAGCACGCGAAGGTAAAAACTCGCTGGTGACCGTCACTCCAGATACCGAATACAAGTTTGTCGCTCATGCCAACAGTGATTTCCCAAATGCTCAACAACAGCGCCCAATTATTATTGGTTTTGGGCCATGTGGCATTCTCACGGCGCTACTCATGGCTGAGATGGGCTTAAAGCCGATTGTATTAGAGCGTGGCCAAGACGTGCGTAAACGCACCAAAGCTACTTGGGGTTTATGGCGCGAGCGTAAACTGAATACCGAATCGAATGTGCAATACGGCGAAGGCGGTGCGGGTACCTTCTCTGATGGCAAGCTTTACAGCCAAGTAAAAGACAAGCGCCACTTAGGTCGTAAAGTACTTAAAGAGTTTGTCGCTGCCGGTGCACCGGAAGAAATCATGTACGTCAGTAAACCGCATATTGGCACGTTTAAGCTGGTGAAAATGGTCGAGAACATTCGCGCCAGAATCACGGAGCTGGGCGGCGAAGTACGCTTTGAACAAAAAGTCGAGCGCATTCATCGAGTCCCTAACGGCAGCGAACAAGGCCAAGTGACCGGCCTGACGTTAAGCAATGGCGACGTATTGCACAGCCGTCATATCGTCCTCGCCATTGGCCACAGTGCCCGCGACAGCTTCGAAATGCTATTAGAAGAAGGCGTCTACATTGAGCCAAAACCCTTCTCGGTGGGTTTCCGCATCGAGCACCCGCAGTCCATTATTGACCAAGCTCGCTTTGGCGATAACGCCGGTAACCCAATTTTGGGCGCAGCGGATTACAAATTAGTACACCACTGCAAAAACGACCGCAGCGTCTACAGCTTCTGTATGTGTCCGGGGGGCACGGTGGTGGCGGCCACATCGGAAGAAGGCGCTGTTGTCACTAACGGCATGTCGCAATACTCACGCAACGAACGCAACGCCAATGCTGCGATTGTAGTCGGCATCGACCCAGAGCGTGATTATCCCGGTCATGTGTTGGCAGGCATCGACTTGCAGCGCAAGTTAGAGAAGTTAGCCTACGAATTGGGCGGCCAAGATTACAATGCTCCGGCGCAGCTTGTCGGCGATTTCCTCAAAGGCAAACCATCGACTGAATTAGGCTCCGTGATTCCGTCCTATAAACCCGGCGTTACCTTACTGGACTTATCCGTCGCACTGCCTGACTTTGCAGTCGAAGCGATTCGTGAAGCCATTCCTGCGTTCGATAAAAAAATCAAAGGCTTTGCCATGAACGACGCCATACTGACCGGGATCGAGACTCGCACCTCATCCCCTATTTGTATTAAACGCGGGGGTGATTACCAAAGCATCAATACTCGTGGTCTGTATCCTGCGGGGGAAGGCGCGGGTTACGCTGGCGGTATTTTTTCAGCGGGTATCGACGGCATTAAAGTCGCCGAAGCCGTGGCATTGGATTTGTTAAATATATCGACCGAATCGAATATATAAACGAATATAAAGTCGAAAAGCGAAACGAAATAAACAGGAACAACCGAATGACCCATGCTCAATCCAATTCAGGCCAGCAACGTGCCGCCTTACAACGTCAGATTTGGGCGATTGCTAACGACGTACGCGGAGCCGTTGACGGCTGGGACTTCAAACAATATGTCTTAGGTACCTTGTTTTACCGTTTTATTAGCGAAAACTTTGCCCTATATATTGAGAGCGGTGACGACAGCGTCAACTACGCAGAATTCTC
>NVWL01000059.1 GCA_002733645.1 Oceanobacter sp. | reverse complement strand
TTACTATCGCTTGCGTTCTCTAGCTCGTCTACGGGTGATTCACATGATCATAGTTCTCACGACCATTCATCCATTGAGCACGATGCAGTTCAAGCAGTATCAGATACACATCTAGACATTGACACCGATGAAGCGTCAGCTCATGAACATCATACGGCAACAAAAGTGATGTCCACGCATGACTGCGGCCCTTGTTTAAATGGAGATATGAGCCATTGTCAGTGCCATGCCGTAACGCACATGGGGCTCGGGGTAATGCTTAAAAGCTTTTCTGTCTTTGAACCTACAGTTCATTACACTTATGTATTGGCTGCACACGATCAGTCTCTTATTCGTCCTCCCATTTTTGCCTAACCTAGGGCAAATCCGTCTGTCGTTTCCAAATTTGTTATCTGGAAAATAAATCCTCTTCCCGTGCATGTGTTTACCGCGGCATGTGAAGCTGAAGCGACAACATTTTTACCCTCCCTCGTTATAGCAATATTATTTTTTTCATTTTTTTCATTTTTTTGTGCATGTGCAATATTGCGCCGGCATGTAAGGGGAGATATTCAATGCCTGTTAAATATTTGGCGGCGATAACCGTCGCTGCGTCTTCGTTATCAGCTGCAAATGCCAGTGAAATTGATAGCGCACGATTCGTACTTAGCGGTTACGGTGACGTGAAATACGAAACCAGCGAGCTTCAGGACAGTAGTGCTTATAGCGCACGTTTCGTGCCGATATTTTTATTTAGTCTAAGTGACAAAATTCATGTCGAAGCTGAAACGGAGATCAGTCTAAATGCAGAAGGCGAAACCGAAGTTGAACTGGAATACGCCGATTTGCATTATTTTCTTACTGATACCACCACGCTCACGGCCGGTAAGTTTTTGGTTCCTTTTGGTCAATTCGGGCCAAACATTCACCCCAGTTGGATCAATCGTTCCCCTTGGACGCCAGGAATTTATGGCTCTCACGGTAGTAGCCAGGCAATGGAAGCATTGCTGCCCATTTTGAGTGATGTTGGGGTTGCCATTCAGCAAACCTTCGTTATAGGTAATTATCAAAAAATCTTTGTCGATTTATACAGCACCAATGGTCCAGGAATAGAAGCGGATGAGCATGAGGAGGATCTCGCAGAAGAAGCTACGGAAGAAGATGGACATGCAGAGCTTCCAGAGCTTGCGTTCGAGGCTGGTAGTGGTGACAACAATAAAAATAAGGCGTTTGGTGGGCGCGTGGCTTATGCCATGTTGCCGGGTATTGAGGTCGGCACTTCCTATTACAGCGCCACGTATGATGACGATGAAACCTTAGATATTACGGCCCAAGGATTTGATATAAATCTGATTGGATCACACTACTTGGTGCGCGGTGAGTATATTGAAACTCAAACGGATGGTCTTGAGGAAGAGGAAGGTGAGAACGAGATCCACACCTTTAAACGAGATGGTTGGTATCTACAAGGCACTCTGCAAACAGGAAAGATTTGGTCATCGTTAGCGGGAACTGATTTGGTTCTCGAATACGCAGAAACCAATAAATTGGCAGAAGCCAGCCGATGGATGGTGGGCGTTAATTATTGGTTGGATGCCCGCGCGGTTATCAAGATCGCTTATGACGACACCGATGTGGAAGAGGGTGAAGATGATCAGCGCCTTGCCATTCAATTGAGCTATGGCTTCTAGGAGAGACCACTATGAAACAACTTATAAATCGCACTCCTTTATCACCAGCTTCCTGGTCGATCCTGTTTTTATTGATGTTTAGCGCATCTTGGGTAAGCGCTGAACCCTCACCGATCAACGGCGCGGAAGTGTTCAACAACAATTGTGCCCGATGCCATAACGCACGTTCACTTGATGAATTTTCATTGCAAGAGTGGGCCGTCATTATGCCGCACATGCGTGAAAAAGCGCACTTAACTGGCAAAGAAACCGATGCCGTGATGGCGTTCATTACTCTCGTGAAAAAGGGTGAGACCAAAAGCGCTAGCGCTAAAGAGGGAGCCCACGTTTTAAATGGTGAAGCACTGTTCAACAAATACAGTTGCCAGGGTTGCCACAGTGTTAACGGGAAAGGTGGGACAGTGGGGCCTGCTTTGGACACGACAATAGCGGATAAAGGAAAAACGTTTTTTCTTCAGAAATTAAAAAACCCTCAATTTAATAATCCGGCCTCGCCGATGCCAAAAATGCCGTTATCGGATGAAGAGATTGAAGCCTTGGCTGATTATCTATCAACATTTTAATTCACTTAATTAACGAAAAAAATACAGGAATAAGCATCATGAAAAAACACATTAACCATTTCGCCATTCTGTCATTGACCACGTTGGCTGTAGGGTACGCTTCGCTGGCGTTTGCTGAAGACAAAGCAACGCATAAGCACCATAAAGCCACCATGCCGGAAGCGACGCACCAGCAATACATGGAAAAACAGAAAAACGAAGCAGCACCGAGTGATAGCGACAAGCAAACGGTCAGCAAACACTCCATGCGCAATGGTGTTCAGATGCAAGGGAAAACCCATCGTGAACACGCTAACCGTGAAAAACAAGAGGACCTTGTCGATGCAAGCAAAGAAAAAAAGAGCCATAAACACCACAAAATGACTATGGAGGGTGAAAAGCATAATCAATAAGGCTTGACCTGTGTGTTGGACACAGGTTTATCGTGAATGGTAACGATTAGACCTAGGTTTAACACTTGGGTCTAAGCTGAAATATTTGGATTAAACAGGTGACGTCATGCGAGTCAAAGATTTAGCCAAGATGCTTAAGGTCAGCGCTGAAACGGTGCGGTTCTATACCCGGAAGGGCTATTTGTCGCCGACCAAGAGCCCAGCGAACGGCTACAAAGAGTATGGCCCTAAAGATCAGGCTCGTATGCGTTTTATTTTGAGCGCGAGGGCACTCGGTTTTACGGTCAATGATATCGGCGAAATATTGGCGGTGGCGGATAAACAAAACGCGCCTTGCCCAGTAGTGAGAATGCTGATTGAGCAACGCCTGATGGAAACCGAAGCGCAATTTAAAGCCACCGAAGAACTCCGTAATCGTATGCGCACCGCTGTGCGCGAGTGGAGTGGTTTGCCGGATGAAGAACCCACCGGACATATGATTTGCCATTTGATTGAAAACTTTACCAAAAACACCACAGGAGGCGAACGCAATGAGTGAATCCACTTTTACTGACAGTCATTGTCATTCCGAACACCCAGAAAAACCAAGCGCGGCACAACCAGTGAGCTCCGCTGTTACAGAACTCATTATCGACGGTGCGGGATGTGCTAGTTGTGTCGGCAAAATCGAAGGTGCGCTCAAAGCGGTATCCGGGGTGCAGCAGGCTGAAATGAACTTTGCGCAACGTACCGTCAGTGTTTCAGGTACGGCACCCAATGAGGCATTGATTCAGGCAGTAGAGCGCGCGGGGTACAACGCCAAGGTCAGTTCCGCCGAGTCAGATAGTGATGAACTAGACGAAAAAGAACAAGCCGATCTTGCGTACTACAAAAAGTTGATGCGAGAGACCTGGATTGCCTTGGCTCTGGGTGCGCCGTTGATGGCCTATGCGCTGATCACCGGCGAGATGAGTGTCAATACCACGACTGAGCGAATCGTGTGGCTGATCATCGGTATTCTGACGCTAGGCGTCCTACTCGCCAGCGGACGTCACTTCTTCGTCGGTGCTTGGAAGTCATTTCTCAATCACTCCGCGAACATGGATACATTGATTGCGTTGGGTACTGGCACAGCGTGGCTGTATTCCATGGTGGTGGTGTTTTTTCCGGAAGCGGTGCCAGCGCAAGCCCGGCACGTCTATTTTGAAGCCACCGCCATCATTATCGGCTTGATAGATTTAGGCCTGGCACTAGAGATAAAAGCGAGAGGCCGTACCAGTGAAGCCATTAAGCGTTTGATCGGCTTACAGGCGAAAACAGCGCGCGTCATTCGTGACGATAAAGAAATGGATTTGCCCATTGAGCACGTGCTGCTGGATGACCTAGTGCGCGTCCGCCCCGGCGAAAAAATCCCCGTCGACGGCGAGGTGGCCGAGGGACACACTGCCATTGATGAGTCCATGCTGACGGGTGAGCCCATGCCCGTGGAAAAAGCTAAGGGTGATGAAGTGGTCGCTGGCACACTCAATAAAACCGGCAGTATTGTATTTAGGGCGACCCGGGTAGGAAAAGACACCGCGTTGGCACAGATCATCAATATGGTGAAGCGCGCCCAAAATTCCAAGCCACCGATTGGCCGATTAGCCGATGTTATTTCAGCGTTTTTTGTGCCGGTCGTCATGATTACTGCTGTCATCAGTGCCTTAGCCTGGCTCAATTTCGGCCCAACGCCAGCCATCGCTTTTGCCATCGTGTCGGCAACCACGGTACTCATTATCGCCTGCCCTTGTGCTTTGGGATTAGCGACGCCCATGTCGGTGATGGTCGGTGTAGGTAAAGCGGCGGAGGCCGGAGTATTAATTCGTAATGGCGAAGCCTTGCAAACCGCTTCCAAAATTACCGCCATGATTCTCGATAAGACCGGCACGATTACCCTGGGCTCACCGAAGGTAACCGATGTTGTCGTCGTGAGTGGGCGAACGGAGCACGAAGTGCTGCAATTAGCCGCCAGTGTTGAAGCGGGTTCGGAACACCCATTAGCGCTGGCCATTATGGAAACCGCACAAGAAAAAGCGATCGAGTTAAGTAAAGCGTCGTCCTTTAACGCGATTACCGCAAGAGGTGTCGAGGCTGAAGTCGACGGTCGTCGTGTGTTATTTGGTAATGAAAAGCTAATGTATGAACGAGACGTCACGTTGAATGTGGCGGGAGACGATTTTGTTCAAAAGGCACAGTCGTTGGCGGCTGACGCGAAAACGCCCATGTACTTCGCAATTGATGGCAAGTTGGCTGGCATTATCGCGGTCGCCGATCCCATCAAAGAAGACTCCATCTCGGCAATTCAGCGACTACAGAAAAACGGTATTCGCGTCATCATGCTCACGGGGGATAACCGCGATACCGCCAACGCTGTAGCGAAAAAGGTGGGTATCACAGAATTTGTGGCCGAAGTGTTGCCGGAGGATAAAGCCAAGAAAGTACAAGAGCTTCAAATGGCCGGGGAAGTCGTGGGCATGACGGGGGACGGTATCAATGATGCCCCAGCGTTGGCCTTAGCCAATGTGGGATTTGCCATCGGCACTGGCACTGACGTCGCCATTGAAAGTGCTGATATCACGCTGATGCGGGGTTCACTTCATGGGCTGGCGGATGCCATTGCTGTGAGTAAAGCCACACTGAGAAACATCAAGCAAAACTTGTTCGGCGCCTTTGTCTATAACGTCGCCGGTGTGCCGGTAGCGGCCGGTATTCTCTATCCCGTGCTTGGCATTCTGATGAACCCGGTTATTGCTGGGGCGGCCATGGCGTTCTCGTCACTCACGGTCGTGAGCAACGCCAATCGATTGCGTTTATTTAAAGCCCAAGAACACTAATACACAGCAACACTGAGGAGCGTTCAGATGTTAATAATCAATATAGCCGGCGTGATTTTAATTGCGCTTATTATTTGGTGGTTTTGGTTGTACAAACCCAAAGCAGAACAGGTGGGTAATGAGGATTTGGTAGTTGTTGTCGAAAACGGCGTGTATAAGCCGTCTCATATTTTGATGGATGGTAACGATACGCATGACATAACGTTTTTACGCAAAGATGCTTCACCTTGTGCGGAAACACTCTTGATTCCAGAGTTAGAAATCAGCGAAACCTTACCGCTCAACAAGCCAACAAAAATCCAGATCCCACCATTAAGTACAGGGGAATACGCCTTTCATTGTCAAATGCAAATGTACAAAGGCACGATCAAGGTGGAAGGAGGCCCATCATGAGTCTATGCAAAGTCGTCGCGATTTTCGATAGTTTCAATGAAAACCACTTTTTAGGGGGCAATCATGCGAATTAACTCTGTAAAACTTGCAACCGTCACGGCAGTTTATGTGGCCGCGGTGTGGGTGTTGTGTTCCGTTGCTATTGTCGTTGCCCCGAACGCGTTGCGCACGATATCGGGGGCCATGGTGCATCTCGACCTTTCTCAGTGGTCTTGGGATATGGCGTTGGATACTTTTGTTGTAGGCCTGTTGGCCTGGACACTTTTTTCATGGGTGACGGTGTGGAGCATCGTGACTGTTTATCAACGTTTGCTTGGAGGGTCAACTTATGAGTGATCAAAAACAATCTTTCTGGATGAGCCCTAAGGGCTTCGCTGCGATGGGGCTTATTGCCTCAGTGTCTTATTTTGTACTAATGGAGCATCGTCAGCACTTCTTTCAGTGGTTACCGTTTCTCATCATCTTGTTGTGTCCGCTGATGCATATATTTATGCATGGTGGACATGGCCATGGCGGACACAGTGGCCATGGGGATCATGACGAAAATTCGGAAAATGAATCGGAAGCATACAAGCGTGGCCTAAAAGATGGCCAGAAAAATTCCAACCAACATCATTCACATTAGGAGGTGGGTTATGCACGGCGACTCTTCTTACGGCCTATGGGTTTTAGTCATTTTAAACTCGGCCATTTTTATTTTTTTCGCGTTTAGTTTTGTAAAACCAAAAACGAAAACGGACTGGCGGAGCCTTACCGCATTTTCTGCTTTTATCGTAGCGTTATTCACAGAAATGTATGGATTCCCACTGACCATTTATTTTTTATCCGGGTGGCTGGCAGAAAATTATCCTGGCGTGGATTTTCTAGCGCATGAGAACGGCCATCTTCTCCATACACTGTTTGGATTTGAGGGGAATGCGCATTTTGATCCACTGCATATTGCCAGCAATGTGCTTATTTTCCTGGGATTCATTTTGCTTTCCTCGGCGTGGTCGGTCTTACACAAAGCCCAACAGACGCGGTCACTGGCATCTACCGGCTGGTACGCGCGCTGCCGTCACCCGCAATACATCGCATTTATCATGATTATGTTTGGATTTCTATTGCAGTGGCCGACGATTCCAACGGTTGTCATGTTCCCAATACTTGTCGTGGTGTATGTGCGCTTGGCTAAGCGCGAAGAGGCTATTGCGCTCAATGAATTTGGTGATGAGTATCGCGCGTACATGCAAGTGACGCCAGCTTGGCTGCCAAAATTTAACAGCGAAAAAATTAAAACAGCTTGAGGAGATAACATGAAATTTATTACAACTTTTTCGTTAGCCTTATTGGTTAGCGCTTATACCTACGCACAAGGTGGTCATTTGCATGGAGACAGCTCAATTGACGAACACAATCAAGCGCATGCTATGCAATGCGGAATGATGGAGAAGATGAGTCATGAACAGAAAGTGGCGATGCAGCAGCGTATGAAGAAAATGAAGTTAACGATGAAAAAAATACAGTCAGAAAAAGACGTAAAAAAACGCGAAGTATTGATGCAAGAACAAATGGCTGACATGCAAACGTGTATGGGCATGATGGAAAAAATGATGGGCGAGTCGCCCATGGCTCACGAACATAAGGGAAGCTGACCTGAGTAATTAATTTTATCTTATGTGCAGCAAGACTATAAATGTCAGGCTGAGACAAAATGAATAAACGAGGAGTTTCATTATGAGTAATAAAGAGCATCGGCTCGGTGTGTCCGAGGTTAATCTCGTTGTGCGTCATCTGAAATTAGAAACGGCCGAAAACGATAGCGTTGCCAAAGCCGTGGCTGACATTGATGAAATATACGGCCTTGATTCCGTGTCCTTTGATGAAAAATCACATGTGCTGAATGTTGCCTATGATGCGACACGTATTTGCATTGATTGTGTCGAGGAAGTACTCGAGAAATATCAGGTACAGATTAGTCATGATTGGTGGACGCACTTTAAAGAAGGCTATTACCGCTTTGTGGATGACAACATTAAAGAGAACGCCAAAACGGAACCATGGAGCTGTCATGGCAACGTGAACCAAGCACCGAAGCGAAAAAAATAGAGCGTCGATGCGGGAGGGGAATACATGTTAGATCATTTTACTCACACGCCACGTGTTGCCTATCTCTCAATGGAGATCGCCTTTCACGAAGACTTGCCCACCTACTCGGGGGGCTTGGGTGTGCTCGCAGGTGATTCGATGCTGTCAGCCGCGGATTTGGATTTACCGATGGTCGGCGTCACGCTGGTCAGTCGTGAGGGCTATTTTCGCCAGCACCTTGATAGTGACGGCTGTCAAACGGAGTCTCCCGAAACGTGGGATCCCTCACAGTATGCCACGCGCTTGCCCGCGAAAACCTCCATTCAACTACAGGGGGAAACCGTATGGATCGGTGCGTGGCTCTATGAATTGAAAGGGCATATGAATGGATGTATCCCGATCATTTTATTGGATACCTTTGTTGAGGGTAATTCGGCTGATAATCAGGCCTTGACACATCACCTGTATGGGGGCGATGCGCGCTACCGTTTAAAGCAGGAAGCGTTGCTCGGCATTGGTGGTGAACGAATGCTCCGTGCGCTGGGTTTTACAATCTTTCGCTATCATATGAACGAAGGCCATTCGGCCTTATTGATCTCTGAATTACTGAAACAGTATCGTTTTTCATCGGAGAATATGCGCAATAGTGAACATTCGTCCGATATTCCACGTGTAAAAAGATTGTGCTGTTTTACCACGCATACACCGGTTGATGCCGGGCACGATAGGTTTGACTACGCGATGGTCGAGGCGGTATTGGGCGAAGAAGTTGACCTCAATACTGTAAAAAAACTGGCTGGGAGCGAGTGTTTAAATATGACGCAATTGGCTTTGAATGGAAGTCAATATATCAATGGCGTCGCCAAAAAACATGCGGACGTGTCACGCGATATGTTTCCAGGCTATCGTATCCATGCAATTACCAACGGCGTGCACCCACATCGCTGGGTGAGCCCATCATTGGCGGAAGTATTGGATACCTATTTACCGGGTTGGTGCCACGAGCCTGAGCTGTTACGCAACGTTGACGGTATCCCAAATGACGCGCTTTGGCAGGCGCATCAGTTAGCGAAAAAATCCCTAATATCGCATATCCAAGAGCAACAAAAAACAACACTTCAATTGGAATTGCCGATCTTAGGGTTTGCTCGCCGAATGACATCCTACAAACGTGCGGACTTACTATTTTCCGATATTGATCGACTGGTTCAGATTGCTGAGCGATATCCTTTTCAGATTGTTCTGGGAGGGAAAGCCCACCCACAGGATCATGAAGGAAAGCATTTGATTCAACAATTACATATTGTTGCAAAGACCGTGAAAAACGTACTCCCTGTTGTATTTCTCGAAAATTACGATATCGCTCAAGCCAGGCAATTGATCGGCGGTTGCGATATTTGGTTGAACACACCACTGCGGCCTTATGAGGCGTCCGGAACGAGCGGGATGAAAGCGTCGATTAACGGTATAGCCAATTTGAGCGTGCTCGATGGGTGGTGGATAGAAGGCTGTGTTGAAGGAAAAACCGGGTGGGCCATCGGTGGTGTTTCCCCGTCAGAAAATGGCAATGATGCATTGAGCCTATATCAAAAGCTAGAGCAGCAAGTATTGCCAATGTATTACGACCGTAAGCTTGACTGGGTCCAAATGATGAAAACCTGCATCCAGAAAAACGGTACCTATTTTAATAGTCATCGCATGATGCGTCGTTATGTCTGTGAGGCCTATTTGTAGATTTACATTGTTTAAAAAACGAAATTAATAGAGGAAGGTTTGATGAAAAGTATCGTGTTGTTAGTGTTCGTTACCGCTTCACTCTTTTTGGCTGCATGTTCGCAGAACCCTTTTTATCACGAGCATTTTATGCGAGGTCATGTGGTCAATGTGAGCGACGATCAAGTTCGAGTCTGCATTGGGAAAAAAGATGGCGCAGAAGTATCTGATGAGCTGAACGTCTATCGGGTCGTTGTATCGGGACAAGATGCCTCAGGTACTGATATCTATGACAGAGAAACGGTTGGCAAAGTCAAAATTACGCGCATAACAGGCGAACATTTTGCTGTTGCAAACGTGACAGAGGGAAGTGTTAAGAAACACGATATTGTGGAGTTTTCGCCATAAGTATCGCAACCCATCGTTTTCTAACAAAGTAAGGTGAATCGTGTGGATAAAACCATTCCCAATGAAAAACGACGACGTTTTTTAAGTCTTGCCACAGGCTTTGTCGCTGGCGCCGGCGTGGTCGGAGCCTCAGTTCCTTTTATCGGTTCCTGGCAGCCGAGTGCTAAAGCAAAAGCCATTGGTGCACCCGTCAAGTCAATGTCGACAAAATTGAACCAGGGGCAATGGTGAGTGTGGCATGGCAGGGGAAACCCGTGTTCGTGTTGCGCCGGTCGGTGGGCATTCTTGACATCTTATCGACTGCTGAGCATCTGAGTCAGTTACGCGATCCCGCTTCGGATGTGAATAACCAACCTGAGTACGCCAAAAATGCAGCTCGAAGTATCCGCCCCGATATCTTGGTGGTGGTTGGGATTTGTACGCATTTAGGCTGTGTGCCTGAGTATCGCGAAAACGGGACGATCAATGTGTCTCATAGCCTGTATTTTTGTCCGTGTCATGGTTCGAAATTTGATCTCGCGGGTCGTGTGTATAAGAGCGTTCCCGCGCCGACCAATCTCATCGTGCCACCTCATCATTATATCAACAACAGTATCGTGGAAATCGGTACCGATAAAACCAGTTAGGAGTGTCTCGTGCCACAAGCACAACAAGAGTTACCCGATATTAACCTATCGCCAAAAACCATTGGCCTCGCGATTGCCGCCGCGATCCTGCTGTATGTGGGTTATAGCAGCTATTACACCGTTTCAGCGGAATCCGTTGGTGTCTTACAGCGCTTTGGCCACTACCACAAGGTCGTTGATCCGGGTTTACATTTTAAAGTCCCTTTTGGTGTTGATACGGTGACCCAAGTGCCAATTAAACGTCAGCTAAAAGAGGAGTTTGGTTTTGGAACGCCAGGAGCAACGTTTAAAGATCAAGTTGGGTCGAAGCAACAGTGGGACTTGGAAACCACGATTGTTACGGGTGATTTAAATACGGCACTGGTGGAGTGGGTCATACAATTCCGTATTGAGGAGGCGTACGATTTTTTATTTAAGGTTCGCGATCCCGGCGAGGCCTTGCGAGACATTTCCGAATCTGTGATGCGAGAGGTGGTGGGTGATCGCACCGTGGATGAAGTGTTAACCATTGGACGCCAGGATATTGAGACCAGCGCACAAGTGAAAATGCAGGAGGTCGTGAATTTGTATGAAATGGGCTTACGTATCGATCAAGTGCAGTTGAAAAATGTCAATCCACCGAAGCCCGTGCAAGCCTCTTTCGATGAGGTGAATGAAGCGCAACAAGAACGCGAGCGCATGATCAATGTGGCCCGAGGGGAATACAACAAAGCCGTGCCGAGAGCACGCGGTACCGCAGACCAAAATATACAGTCGGCAGAGGGCTACGCTATTCAGCGGGTCAATCAAGCCGAAGGGGACGCGGCAAAATTTAATGCTCTACTCACGGAATATCTTAAGGCCCCAGAAGTAACTGAGCGTCGCTTGTACCTTGAAACCATGGCGGCGGTTTTGCCGAAGGTCGATCAAAAAATCGTGCTTGATGCCAAGGCCAGTAATGTTCTTCCTCTACTGAATTTAGATCGACAATCCGGAGCCCGATAATGAACAAGATATTGAGTGTATTAGCGCTATTAATTTTCCCCCTTGTGATAGTTGGTTTCCAATCCTTTTATCGTGTCAACGAAACAGAACAAGTCATCATTACGCAATTTGGTAAACCTGTGGGCGACATCATTACAGACTCGGGCTTGAAACTGAAAGTGCCCTTTATCCAAACGGTGAATCGAATTGAGAAACGTATTTTGTTGTGGGACGGATCCGCGAATGACATGCCGACCAAAGATAAGCTGTATATCACGGTGGATACCTTTGGTCGCTGGCGAATAAAAGATCCCTTGCAATATTTTTTACGCCTACGCGATGAACGTAGCGCTCAGTCCCGACTGGAAGATATTTTAGGCAGTGAAACCCGCAATGCTGTGGCCAAACATGAACTCATTGAAATTATACGCACGACAAAAGGCCGTCAACCGGCCGTCGATCCGTTGTTGGAAGGCGCTGACATCAGCACCTTACTTCCTATTACACGTGGTCGTCGCCAAGTAGAGGAAGATATCTATGCTGCGGCCTCCAGCAAGCTTTCTGAATTTGGCATTGAGTTGTTGGATATTCGATTTAAGCGCATCAACTACAACGATAGCGTCCGTCAAAAAATCTATCAGCGTATGATCAGTGAACGTCAACAAATCGCTGAACGATTTCGATCTGAAGGAGCGGGTGAGGCCAATAAAATTATTGGTAACAAAGAAAAAGATCTGCAAGAAATCGAATCGGAAGCCTATAAAACCATTCAAACGATTCAGGGAGATGCAGATGCGAAGGCAACCGAAATTTATGCTAACGCTTACAACAAATCAAAAGCATCCCGCACACTATACAATTTCGTGAAAACCCTGGAGACCTACCAAGACGTTGTAGATGAGAAAACAACACTGGTACTGACAACAGACAGCGCCTTATATCGCATCCTCAGCGAGGCCGAGGCGGGAGACGTCAAATGAGTCGGGTCAGCCCTTTTGCAAAGGAAGATCGCCCTTGTCCCGTGTGTGGGATGAAGGCTGTTCATGAAGCCTTATGGCGAGCGCATCTCGGTATAAAACACTATTTTTGTTCTCAGCAATGTGTCGACCGTTTCATTGCGCATCCTGGATTGTATACGGGGCATCCCAAAACTGGACCCTCGGAAAAGCAAAAAGGTCGCGTTCAAATAAAACGCCACAAAATCTTATTTTCTGAACCGATATCAACGCAAAGTATGGCGGAAATATTGGAGGCCGTGCGCGTAATGATGGGTGTGAAAAGTCTCAATGCCCATCGTGAGGCTTTTTATGTCACTTACGATCTGATGGAGGTCTCGCTGGAAGATATAGAAAAAACGATAGAACTCACCCTTGGAAAAATACATTCGCCGATGATTGAACAGGTAAAACGCGGTTGGATTCACTACACCGAAGAGTGTGAGTTGGAAAACTTAGCCCATCCTTCGAAAGAAGGCGGTTGTCATTGACGTCATCGTCAAGATTGGCGAACACCATATTATAAAGGGGGGACAGTGTGGAGCAAAAACACAAATTAAATATGGGGTATGTGATTGTCGCTTTTTGGGTGATCATACTTTTTCAACAGTTTATCGGCCATACCGCCAGTCAAGTTGAACTCAGCTACAGCCAATTTGAGGCGTATTTAGAAAATGGTTGGCTGGATGAAATTGTCATCGATGACAATAGGATTCGGGGTACCTTTAAAGAACCTCAAGAAGGCAAAGACCATTTTGTCACCTTGCGTGTGGATCCTGCGCTCGTCGATACCTTAGAAAAATACGAAGTAGAGTATTCAGGCGCTCCCAAAGGTGGTTTGCTTTCAACATTGATTGGATGGGTAGCCCCTGCGCTAGTATTTTTTGCCGTGTGGTTTTTATTGTTCCGAAAATTTGCCGATAAGCAAGGCATGGGCGGCATGATGAATATCGGTAAATCCAAAGCCAAAGTGTTGGTGGAGAAAGATACCGGTGTGACGTTTGCGGATGTTGCGGGTGTGGATGAGGCAAAGGAAGAGCTGGTTGAAGTGGTGGACTTTTTGAATACGCCCGAACGGTATGCAACGTTGGGGGCGCATGTGCCCAAAGGTGTATTACTGGTGGGGCCGCCGGGAACAGGCAAAACACTTATCGCAAAAGCCGTTGCCGGCGAGGCAGGCGTGCCTTTTTTCTATATCAGTGGTTCAGAATTTATTGAGATGTTTGTCGGTGTTGGTGCGGCGCGCGTACGTGACCTATTTGAGCAAGCCAAACAGCATGCCCCCGCCATTATTTTTATCGATGAACTCGATGCGCTGGGACGGGCGCGTGGTGCAGGCCCCATGTCCGGAGGTCACGATGAACGAGAACAGACCCTGAATCAATTGCTGACCGAGCTCGATGGGTTTAACCCTTCGGAAGGGGTCATTATTCTCGCCGCGACTAACCGTCCGGAAATTCTCGATCCGGCACTGTTGCGAGCTGGGCGTTTTGATCGGCAGGTTTTGGTGGATCGTCCAGACAAACAGGGACGGGAGCAAATCCTGCAGGTGCATCTTGCCAAGATTCAGCATGAAGAACGATTAAATATTTCAGCGATTGCTGCCTTGACGACCGGGTTCAGCGGCGCGGACCTCGCGAATTTAGTGAACGAAGCGGCACTGCTTGCCACCCGACGCAATGCGGCGTCTGTCACGATGGATGATTTTGTCTCAGCGATTGAACGTACCATCGCGGGTTTGGAAAAGAAAAATCGGCTCATTCATCCCCACGAGAAGCTGGTGGTGGCGCATCATGAAATGGGGCATGCCCTTGTCGGGATGGCGCTCAACCCAGAGCAACCGATTCAAAAAGTGTCCATTATCCCACGAGGTATTGGGGCTTTAGGGTATACGATTCAACGCCCCTCAGAAGACCGTTTTTTAATGAGTCAGAACGACCTGCAAAACCGCATCGCTATGTTATTGGGTGGCCGCGCGGCCGAGCAATTGATTTTTCAGGAGGTTACCACGGGAGCCTCGGACGATTTGGCGAAAGCCACCGACATTGCCAAAGCCATGGTCACGCAGTATGGCATGTCAGGCGATATTGGCATGCTCTCGCTTGAGCAACGCAATCCCAACTTTCTACAACAAGGCAGTATGCAGGCCGACTATGGGGTGGAAATGGCGACGCGCGTCGTCGATGGCATGAACGGGATATTAAAAGAGGCCTTTGAGCTGGCGACCGGTATCCTCACTGAGAACCAGAGCCTCTTAGAAGAGGCGGCGAAAGACCTCCTCACCAACGAAACCCTCGGAGAGTCGGAACTTAACACCTACAAAACCAAAGTACAGATGCCCGCACAATTCGAAGAAGCCGCGTTTAGTGCTTACCACCGGGAAGGTGCTTAGCACATGATCAATGGAGCATTTTCAAAGAACGCTTTTAGTGTTACTGCAATAGCGCGAAAACAGAGGGGAAAAAAGCGGTGAATATACCGATCGCCATCTTCAATACGCATGCATTCGAGCGCGCCGTATTTGACGTGCAGAATAGTCAATATGGTTTTTCCTTTCACTATTTCGAGGCGTGTTTAAATGCCGATACAGCGCCGATGGCCAACGGGTTTGAGGTTGTGTGCTGTTTTGTTAACGACCGGCTTGATGAGGCATGCGCGGAGCGTTTGGCTGATGCTGGGGTGAAACTCGTTGCGCTGCGTTGCGCGGGTTTTAATCAGGTCGATTTGCGAGCCATGGAGCGTTGCGGTATTCGGGTCGTGCGTGTGCCAGCCTATTCGCCATACGCGATCGCCGAGCATGCGATGGGTTTGATTCTTTCGCTGAATCGTAAAATACACCATGCGTATTGGCGAGTGAAACAACTGAACTTTGCACTGGATGGCTTAGTTGGTTTTGACTTACACGGCAAAACGCTGGGTGTGGTGGGGACCGGTAAAATAGGCGCGGCATTTGCGAGAATCGCGAAGGGCTTTGGTTGTCGTGTCTTGGCATCCGACCCCCACAAAAATGCTGAACTAGTCGAAGGTCAGGTCGTTGAGTATGTGGTGCTGGATGAGCTATTTGCCCAATCCGATATTGTCTCTCTCCATGTTCCCTTAACACCTGACTCTTACCATTTAGTCAATGCACGATCGCTAGAACTGATGAAAGCGGATGCTCTGCTGATTAACACCAGTCGAGGGGCACTTGTCGATAGTCAGGCACTCATTCAAGCGCTGAAATCCAGTGCCATTGCCGGGGCGGGCTTGGATGTCTACGAAGAAGAGGCCGGTATCTTTTTTGAAGACCTTTCTGATCGTGTTCTGCAAGACGATACGCTGGCCCGGTTAATGACATTTCCCAATGTATTGATTACCGCCCATCAAGGGTTTTTAACGCAGGAAGCGCTGGCGAATATTGCGAGCACGACCTTAGCCAATATCGACGGCTTTTTAAAAGGGGCGCCACTGGAAAATGAAGTTCTGGCTAAAAATGTGCTTTGCCGCGCGGGAGATGCAACATGCAAACCCTGAAACGACAAAAATGCCCCATTGAAATCATCATATTGGGTGCGCAAGCGATGTCCAGTAATAGGGGTTTATACAGATGAGTCATCGCGCGACCACGCGGATTGTGATTGTGGGTGGAGGCGCTGGTGGCTTGGAATTGGCGACCAAGCTTGGGCACGCTTACCGAAAATCGACCTCGGCATCGGTACTGCTGTTAGACAAGCATCCCTTTCATGTCTGGAAGCCTTTGTTTCATGAGGTTGCATCGGGTTCTTTGGATGTGGATATGGATGGTATCGATTTTCGTTCACACGCAGCGAATCATGGATTTGAGTTTCAATTGGGATCGCTCACGGGACTGAATCGAACAAATAAGATCATCACGTTGGATGCTATTTACGATGAGGACCGCAGCGTCCTGATTCCAGAGCGTCAAATCGAATACGATATTTTGGTCTTGGCTATTGGCTCAATTACCAATGATTTTGGTATCCCTGGTGTGCGGGAGCACTGCTTGACCATTGATGACACCCATGAAGCCGAGCGCTTTCATAAAGGCTTACTGAATCAATTCCTTAAAATCAAAGCGCAAAAAAAAGATGCTCCACTTACCATTACGATTGTAGGGGCGGGGGCCACGGGCGTGGAACTCACCGCTGAATTATACAAAGTGGCCGATTATTTACGCGTATACGGGTTTCAAAATGTCGATCGTTCCTCTTTGAGAGTTAACCTTGTTGAGGCCTCTGAACGCATCCTTAGCGCTTTGCCGCACCGAATTTCCGAAATGGCAGGGGGCGTACTTGAGGAGTTGGGTGCACAGATATTGGTGCAGACACAGGTTCAAGGTGTCGGGGCCACAGGCGTCTTTGTGGATGATGGAGCCTTCCTCCCCTCGGACATCACCGTGTGGTGTGCCGGCGTAAAGTGCCAGGATGTGTTGGACCAGATTGGTGGCCTGTCTACCACGCGTCGCCATCAGGTTATCGTGAGACCTACCTTACAAGCACAAGATGATCCATCGATTTATGCCTTGGGAGATTGTGCGGCCTGTGAACAAGAAGGTGGGCAGTTTGTGCCACCTCGAGCACAATCGGCACATCAAATGGCCACGGCCGTTGCGGCCAATATTCGACGACACATGAAAGGGAAGCCTCAGAAGCCGTTTCGGTATCGTGATCATGGCTCGCTCGTATCGTTTGCCGAGTATTCATCGGTGGGTGTACTGAGTTACATGACTAAACATCGTTTTTTTGTCGAAGGGAGTATTGCCAAGTATTTGTACATCTCGCTATATCGTCTCCACCAAATCGCACTTCACGGATATATCAATACTGCATTGACGATGATCGTGGGCCGTATTAATCGCAAGCTACGGCCTAGGTTGAAATTACACTGATGAAAAAAATAACGCGAATCGCTAAAAACCGTTCGACCCATTATTTGAGCCGTCATTGGGTAGGAGGGCATCATGCTTAATCTTTCAGATCTGTTATTTGTGGGTCTTGTCCTCAGTATCGTAGCGTTGAGTCCATTCGTGGAGAAAGCAAAACTCCCAACATCGGCCCTGGTGATTATTGTAGGTGTGTTGATTGGGCCTGCGGGGTTCTCGCTTTTGGCGTTTACGGAAGGAATACGCCTTTTCTCTGAGTTAGCCATCGTGTTGATTTTGTTCTATGCCGGTTTGGAGGTGCAATGGCATCGCTTCGTCATTGCGTTGAGACCCGGATTTTACGTAGCGTTGGCAGGAATAGTGCTCAGTGCACTTCTGGGCATGGCGGTAAGTTTGAGCTTCGACTCGAACATGGAGCAAGCCCTTTACATTGGAGCTGCTTTGGCCGCTACCAGTATTGGGTTGAGTGTTCCCTTGCTAAAACAAGCGAACCTGCTGCAAACCCGCATGGGGCAAATACTGCTTGCCGCCGCCATTATTGATGATGTGCTGGCGATGTATTTCCTCTCTGCACTGCACACAAGTTTGAGTGCGCAAGGCGATCTTGGGCGCCTGGTGGTTGGTTTAATCATAGGGGCGCTGGTGTTGATTCTTGTTGCCTTGCTTAATGCTGCACTCGCTTCCTTACTGAAAAAAACGTTATTTGATGGCCGGGTTGTCCTTGTGACTGGGCTGTTGTTTATAGGCGCACTCGTGTCTGGGGCAGTGACCTGGGCCGTCGATATGTCCCTGGCCGTGGGGGCTTTTTTATCGGGTGCTGTGATGGCCTGGTCGGGTATTGGGCAAAAGTATAGGGTGCCCACTCATATTTTTGAGCGGCTTTTTAGTGTGGCCACACCGGCTTTCTTTTTCGCTATCGGTCTTCAAATTACCGCTATTTCATTTGCATCAAACACCTTGTGGGTCTTTGCGATTGCCATCACTGTGGCCGCCATTGCCGGAAAGCTGCTTTCCGCATGGGTGGTTCCTCTCGCGTTGTCGGCGCGTGATCGTTGGGTACTGGGTACCGCATTAATTCCTCGTGGGGAGGTCGGCTTAATTATCGCCGGGCTCGGGCTAAAGCAAGCACACCTGAATCACCACGCCATGATGGCCTTGGTTGTGATGACGGTGATCACTGCCATTGTGGCGGCCGTTTTTGTCCCTGTGTGCGCGCGAACGAAATGGCGCGTGCCGGTGTCAACGCCGAACGATGAATAACAAGGTCCGTATTATGAGTCACATCCCCAAAGTCGGTATGACCTACAAGCACACATTGAGACCGCTTCAAATTAAACGTGTGGCGCTTCAGAAAGATTTTATTCAACGCTGGTTAAAGGCCTTGGTCTCGTTTGATGAATTAGGTGCTGTTGGTAAAGGAGGGATTATTAAATGGGAAATGCAGTATCTCAATCTGCGTGAACTCTGGGTTACATGTCCAGATCACGATGTGCACGCGGCAATCATGGATAAGGGTGTTATTTATCAAGTTGCCCTTGCCCAAATGAGCAATGGGAAACTACAGCCATGATGATTGTCGTTCTCGGGGCAAGTACCGTCATGCTGCTTTGGGCAGTGTGCTATCCATTGATTGTGTTGAGTATGCCTTATGCACCACTCATGCAAACGGCGTTTTTACGTGCTTTGATTGGCGGGCTGTTCTTGTTGTTGTGTGCTGTGGTTCTACGTCGTCCTTTTCCTAAGTCTCTGCGGGCTTGGGCTTCGATTGCGGCTATTGGTTTTACTGCCACCAGTATAGGGTTTTGGGGGATGTTCTATGCAGGCAGCCTGATCTCGCCTGGCCTGGCCACCGTCTTGACCAACACCCAGCCCTTGATAGCCAGTGTTCTGGCCGGTGTCATTCTAAAAGAAGTGATCCACCGAAATGTTCTGGCTGGCATCCTTCTCGGTTTTGCCGGTGTTGCCATTATCGGGTTTAACGGTGCTCTGGGTAACAATACACAGGCCATATTTGGCATTGCCTTTGTGATTAGCGCAGCCTGTGGCATAGCAATCAGCAATATTTTGCTAAAAAAACTCGCCGCTCAGATAGATATTTTCTATGCCATGGGGGGACAGCTCGCGATCGGCGCATTGCCGCTATGGGTGATCGCACCCTCGCCAACAGTGGCCGCGGGCTTATACCCAGACATAAATTATGTTGCGATTCTGATGGCGCTCGCGATTCCAGGTACGGCACTCCCATTTTTATTGTGGTACTGGTTGATGGCTAAAGCCCCCCTCAATCAACTCAACATTTTCAGTTTTCTCACACCCATTTTTGGATTGGTTCTCGGTGGCGTTTATTTCGCGGAATCGCTGTCGCATTGGCAATGGGTGGGGGTAATGATCGTCATTGTGGCCATCGTGATCTCGATCTTGCCCAAAAAGCGTGTGAAAGAAAGATCGTGCCCGGTGTGAGGCCGAATAGTGTGGGTTTGAACACAACATCTACTCGCTGCAAGGCACTGTGATGACGGCAGTTGCAGTATTGACCTGTGAGTTAGTCCCACATTTAACATCCCGTGGGCCATTTTTTAAGTTCTCTAACGTTTTTAATGATCGCCATTGAAATTGACACAACCTACTGAGGAGTAGAGCTATGACAGAAGCAACAACAAAAACACGCAAGCCCAGCAAAAGTACTAAGAAAAAAACGACCGCTGCAAAAAGTGCCAATACCAGTGATACTGCGGTCAGTGCTCCCCGAGAGACAGAATGTTTGACAGCTGATGACCGACAAAACTTAATTGAAGAAGCCGCTTACCGGCGTGCCGAAGCGCGTAATTTTGATGGCGACATGGCGCTAAAAGACTGGCTGGAAGCCGAAGCTGAGATCAATGAGAAGTATCCAGCCACGAAAGACTTGGCGTAACTTTTGTGGTTAATGAACCCTTGCTAGAGAACAGTAGTGTCCGGCAGGGCTACCCACTGCCGTTAGGCGTATCGCACGATTGTGAAGGTATTAATTTTGCCATATTCAGTCGTCACGCCTTAGCTGTGACGCTTTTGCTGTTTGATTCACCCAGTGATGAAACCGCAAGAATATCTATCAACCTAGACCCGTTGATGAATAAAACGGGTGACATTTGGCATATTGGCTTAGCATCGAAGAACGGGGCCTTGCTTTATCTGTGGCAGGTGGATGGCCCGTTTATTCCGCAGGAGGGGCATCGTTTTAATGGTGCACTGGCATTGCTTGACCCGTATGCGATGGCCCTGGTGGGGACAGACTGTTGGGACTTTGGTCTGTGCTGCGAGAATACGCGTCATGATGTAAAGCTTATTACCACTGCGACCGATGGCGGGTACAAACCCAAGTGCTTGGCACAAAAGATTCCGTTTGACTGGCAGGGGGATCGTGCTCCAAACCACGCTTGGTCCAATATGATCATCTACGAAACTCACGTCCGAGGCTTTACGGTTCATGACTCTTCACAGGTGGCAAACCCTGGGACGTTTCTCGGTATCGTTGAAAAAATACCGTATTTACAATCACTGGGGATTACAGCGATTGAGCTATTGCCTGTACAGGAGTTTCATGAAAACGAACTTCCTCGAAACAACCCCATTGATGGGACGAGTTTAAAAAACTACTGGGGTTACAGCACGGTTGGCTTCTTTGCACCGAAGGAAAGTTACGCCAGTCGTCGATATGATGGTATCGCAGTTGTCGAATTTAAGACCATGGTTAGGGCATTACATCAAGCCGGAATTGAGGTCATTCTTGATGTCGTGTTCAACCATACAGCCGAAGGAAACCATCTTGGTCCCACCCTCAGTTTTAGAGGCTTGGATAATGCGATTTACTACATGTTGGAGGAGGATAAAACCTACTATAAAAATTACTCAGGTACTGGGAATACGCTCAATTGTAACCACCCGGTAGTACGTGATTTTATTTTAGATTGTTTACGATACTGGGTCATCGAAATGCACGTGGACGGATTTCGTTTTGATCTTGCCTCCATTCTGGGGCGAGATGAAATGGGGGATTTATTAGCGAATCCGCCATTGTTGGAGCGTATCGCCGAAGACCCTGTCCTGCGCGGCGTGAAGTTAATCGCTGAAGCGTGGGATGCTGGAGGCGCCTATCAAGTGGGGCATTTCCAAGGGGTGCGGTGGTCGGAATGGAATGGGCGTTTTCGAGATGATGTGAGGCGCTTTTGGCGGGGCGACTCGGGCATGAATGGCGCACTGGCACATCGGTTTTGTGGCAGCGCCGATATCTACCAAAGTAATCACAAACAACCCCTGCACAGCATCAATTTTATCACCTGTCATGATGGGTTTACCTTGGTAGATCTCGTGAGCTATGCACACAAACACAACGAGGACAATGGCGAAAATAACAGTGACGGCGCTCAAGATAATTTCAGCAGCAATTATGGCGAAGAGGGGCCTACCGAAAACCCAGATATTTACACGGTAAGACAGCGAAACATTAAAAATATGCTTGCCACGTTGCTGTTGTCGCGAGGGGTTCCCATGCTGCTAGGTGGAGATGAGATGTGTCGCACTCAGCGAGGCAACAATAATGCCTATTGTCAGGATAATGAGATGTCCTGGTATGACTGGCGTAATAGCGAAACGTATGAAGACATCGTCGACTTCACACGCATGCTGATTTCGCTGCGCAAGCGCTTCTGGGTGTTTCGTACGCCCATATTTTATGACGACTCAACAGTTCATTGGTTTGGCAACGTATTTGATAAATCGCCAGACTGGCAAGGATGCGACGGAGTCTTAGGGTGCTTACTCAATTCAAGTGAAGAGCGTGTAGAGCAGTTCATCGTGCTGTTTAACGCGAGCGACCAAGCCGTCCACTTTAATTTTACTGACACTCTCGATTTGGATAATTGGAAATTGTTTTTTGATACGTCCATTTCATCGGATGGTGAACCACGTTTTGAAAATATTATTCAATCTCTAGGTGGAGAAAACACCTACAAACTCAGCGCCAAATCCCTCGCATTATTAGCCAATATCGATGGATAAAAAACCCGCAAAAGTTTTAGACAAACTAATTTACGTCTTGTCAAAGAATAATACATGGAGCTAGATAGCAGGGTCCTTTGCTAATTCACATACGGTTCAGTATTCGACATAGTGTATATAAGCCTGTAAACTAGTACCTCCTTAAGATCGCAGGTTTTACTATGGCCATCCCACAAACCAAACCTATTGCTTTATATCCCGCGTTCTCTGAACTCAAATCTTTGGATTTTGGCGAATATATAGACCTCAAGCAGTTTCTGGAGTCTGGCGAGTCCTGGTGGCAAAACCATTGGGTTTGGGGCCGTGAATTCCTCAGTTATGTTGGGCGCAACAAATCCGCACACACGTTTACACGGTTCAGAAATGAAACCGAACGTTTTTTACTGTGGGTTTTTCTGTTTAAGACCAAGCCTATGGAGCAATTGCGTAAAGCCGACATATTGGAATACGCTGATTTTTGCTGGCAGCCGCCGGTGGCCTGGATTTGTAATGCGAATCACGAAAAATTTGTTTTTCGCAACGGGCATTACACGCAGAATCCTTTATGGGCGCCATTCAAGCTCCAGCTACCCAAAAAAACGCTGGAAGAACAGCTTCCGGACAAAAAGAAGTACAAGCCCTCTCAGCAAACGCTCATGGCAACGTTCACTGCCATTATTGCGTTCTACAAGTACCTGATGAACGAAGAGTATCTTTATGGAAATCCAGCTCAAATAGCCAAGCCAGACTGCCGTCATTTCATAAAAGACGCACAAGTTAAGGAAGTCAGACGCTTATCTGAATCTCAGTGGCAATATGTGTTTAATGTTGCGCTGGAATTGGCCGATCAGGACAGGACTTACGAGCGCAGCCTGTTCGTGATTACCGCCATGAAAACCCTGTTTTTGCGAGTTTCAGAGCTGTCTGAACGGCCAAACTGGACACCGGTGATGAGCCATTTTTGGCAGGATTCCGATGGCAACTGGTGGCTAAAGATATTTGGTAAAGGCCGAAAGTTACGGGATATTACGGTGCCCAACAGTTTTATGGATTATCTCAAAAGATACCGACAGTTTCGGGGCCTGAGCCCCTTGCCGTCATCAGGTGAAAATCATCCCATTGTAGAAAAGATTCGCGGTCAAGGTGGAATGACGTCCAGACAGCTAATTCGAATCGTCCAACACGTTTTCGATATGGCTTACGACAAAATGAAGCAAGCTGAGGGTGAAGACAATGCGCGTAAATTAAAGGAGGCCTCATCGCACTGGTTAAGACACACCGGTGCCAGCATGGAGGTTGAACGCGGTCGCGCGCTGAAAGATCTATCAGAAGATCTAGGGCATTCAAGCATGGCAACGACCGATACTGTCTATGTACAAACCGAAAATCGCGTTCGCGCCGAAAGTGGGAAAAACAGGAAAGTAAACTAGTGACTTGCTGCTCTCAAGCTCTGTCGACGCGCATGTTAGCCAATCCGCCCACGCAATTCAAAGCCCACCGCAACTGATCCCATCTCATTCCTAACGACCGCGCTTAGGTCATATACATTTCAAGCTTCAAAAACCAAAGCTTTCAATCAGCTACCGCTAAACAATTGACGATGTCACCTTAATGACCAGATTTGGAGACGAGAACACCCAAATGAATACAGACTGCTTTTTCCCAGTATCATTCGTTCTAAAATTGTATGAAATATTTTTAAAAAGAATGGCTAAGTCCAGCTTGTCAGACTTAAAAATAAGCAGATACACAAATAATGCACAGATATGGTGCGCTTTTTGGATCATACAATCCAAAATTTGCACAAAAATGGGGCTAAAGGCGGGTGCGAGAAGAAAAACCAACAACAGAATGTTATCAGACGCTTTCGAGCGCGTACGACTATTTTAACAGCGAGTTGTTCGCCGGGCAATTGCCTGATGTCATCATCACATTTCACCGACAGCGCAAAGTGATGGGCTATGCCTCCATCGGCCGGTGGGTCAACGAAAAGCGCCAGTATGTTGATGAGCTAGCCGTCAACCCTGAATACTTCGCAAAATACCCACTGATAGAAATTTGCCAAACCCTATGTCATGAGATGGCGCACATCTGGCAGGCTCACTATGGTTCACCAGGACGACGGGGTTACCATAACGCCCAATGGGCCAAAAAGATGGTGCAAATAGGGTTGATCCCATCATCCACTGGGAAGCCTGGCGCAGAATACGGGCGAATGGATGATGGACTATGTCTTACTTGAAGGCCCATTTCACAACGCCTGTAAAGAGCTCCTCAAAAAGGGTTATCGTCTTCCCTGGGTCGACCGCTACCCTGTCTATCGCCTGGAGCTACCTATTACCGCATACGATGACAAAGGCTCCGAATACGAACTGACCGAGAATTTAAACCCCAGACCAACTGCGGCAATCGCGGCCATGCGAGCTGAGAAAGACGCTTCGGCAGTTATGACTGAGCAGTCATTAAGCGAACGGGGGCTTGGCTGCGAGCATGAAGTAGTTAACCGGTTTTATGATGACGACAATCTCAGCGAGCTGATCACTTCAAAGCCAAAACCGCGATCAGGACGCATTAAATATGCGTGCAAAACATGTCATATACAGCTTTGGGGCAAGCCTGGATTGAACGTAGTTTGTGGAGACTGTAACAAAAAACTAAGTGAGGTAATTTAGAACTTGGGATAGGGGTTTTCAGAAAAGATAATAACACTCCCTACCATTGAGTAACATTAGGAGTGTTCAATGTACACTAAAAAGATCAGTTCCACCGATAAAGAGTTCCACGATAATCCACCGCAATTCAAAGCTGTAGACCGCAAGCGTTTTTTCTACGTCGAATCTCACTTCAAACAGCTAATCTCGCAGAACGTTCGTGGGCATCCAATATTGTTTACTGCATCGTCGCCTATGGCTACTTCAAAGCCACAGGTCAATTTTTTAATTCTGCGATCCAGGAAGATATTGACTATGTAGCAGGCCGACTGAAGCTCAAGCAAAGTTTTCGCTGGCAAAGCTACAATACAAGCACCAGAAATCGCCATAGAGAAATGATTCTTGATGCTCTGGGTTTTAAGCCATTTAATCAAACCACCATTCAACCACTGTTGCCACTGATAAGAACGGACGCACGCTCTCAGAAAAATCCCGATAAATGCTTTATTTCCGTCTGCGAATGGCTCTTTGAACACAAAGTCGAGACACCCGATTATAAAACAATTTGTGACACGGTCGAGTCGGTCTATAAAACGCACATGGACCAACAGATTGCCGTTGTTAAAAATAAACTCTCGAACGATGGTGCTCAAAAACTCGATGCGTTATTTTCAAAAGGAAAAGATACTTATGATGAGATGGAAACCTACAGAATTACGTTGCTGAAGAAACTCAATCAGTCAACCAAGACGTCTAAAATACGCGAGAATGTCGTGATATATGATACGCTCAAGCCGCTCTATGATATTGCACTTCCAATAGTAAGCGAGCTGGATTTTACAAAAGACGGACTTAAACGCTACGCATTATCCGTTCATCGGCGGCAGGTTTTTCAGATCAATCGCTTGAAAGATCATGACCGCCACCTTCACCTTGTCATTTTTATCACTCATCAATTTCAACAGCTGGTCGATATTCTGGTCGAAACGTTTTTGGCCTCGGTGAAAACGGCAGTGAACAAGGCCGAGAATCTTGCCAAAGAAGAATACTACAAGCAACGCCAAGAGCAATCTGGCCATACGCAAGCGTTAGTAAAGGATACTGTTGATTTAGTATCGTTGGTGGAAAAGCTTAAAGAAACGCTGAACAACCCTATTCTGAGTGATTCAGAGAAAGTCGAAAAAGCGATTCGCTTGATAAGCCCGTCAAAAATATCCACGGAAAACGTAAACTCTCATGTAAAAGATGTCCAGGAGGATGTGGATAAAATCAGCGGGCAGGCTCTTGAAATGCTTTTTTTGGAAGAAGGCGCCACGTCGCTTCAGCTCAAGTGTAGCGATATTCTTCGGCGGCTCAATTTCGATTGTGATGTAAAAAGCAACAAGCTGCTAAAAGCAATATCGCAGTACCAAGCGAAAAACGGAAAGGTGGATGATACATTCCCGGTCGGGTTTCTTACGAATTCAGAAACCGGCTACGTCGACACAAAAGACTCCTTCCGCGCAAAACTGTATCGCATTCTGCTCTATAAGCACACTGCCGCCGCCATTAAAGACGGCACACTGAGCATTGTTAACTCAAATCGTTACCGACAGCTAGAGCAGTATTTAATCTCGCGAGAATACTTTCAAAAAAAACGGGATCACATTCTAGATTTAGCGAACATGGCTGATTTTAAAGATGTTAAAAAATTGGTTGAGCGCTGGGAGCTTGAACTGGATGCACAATACAAGGAGACCAACGAGCACATACTGGAAAATATAAATGAGTATATTGAGACAGATGGTCTTGGCGGATTTAAGCTAACGTACGAACGAAATACTCGGGCTGAAGTGCTTTCAGAGATGGAAAACGACGTGGCTTTGTTTCCAGATGATCAATACATTCGTATAGCAGAAGCGCTAAGTACAGTGAATGCCGCTTCAGGGTTTCTGGATGAGTTTGAACACAACAGTATCCGATACCGCAAGCCCAGACCTGAAGATAAAAATTTCCTGGCGGGAATAATTGCGCTAGGTGAGCACTTAAGCGTGCCCAAATTATCGAAATTGGCGAGAGAAATTGAACTGGCAACTTTGGAATCCACGACCAATGGCTTTTTTACGCTTGAGAATTTGAGACGAGCAAACGATGCCGTTATCCGTTTCGTCAATCAGCTTCCACTGGCCAAAGTATTCATTGGAGACTACGGCTTGCAGACATCGAGCGATGGTCAGAAATGGACCGTCGCATATGAATCACTCAATGCAAATAAGTCATTTAAATATGGCGGTCGTGACCCCGTTGTATCGGCCTATACGTTCATAGATATCCGAGGCATGTTCCCTTACTCAATGGTGATCAGTGGCGCCGAATTTGAAGCGCACTATATGGTGGATGGGTTATTGAAAAATGATGTAGTGAAATCAGACCTTCACTCCACTGACTCTCACGGATACACGGAAGCCATATTTGGTCTTACGCATCTATTGAAATTCTCCTTTGGGCCCCGCATAAAAAATCCCGGCAAAAGAGTTTTATACTCCTTCAAAACCCCCTCTTTCTATAAGAAAAAAAGCTATCCGATCTTTCCAAAGGAGCGGATTAATAAAGATAAAATTATTGATAATTGGGAAGATATTCTTCGTCTATGCGCATCAATCAAGCTAGGTGAAGTTACGGCGTCTCAAATCTTCAAGCGATTGAACTCATACTCAAAAAACAATCCTCTTTACGAAGCACTAAAAGCATTTGGAGGTATTCCAAAAACGTTGTTCTTGCTCCGGTATGCCGACGACGTGGGTGTGCGAAAAGCCATCCACCGCCAGTTAAATAAAGGTGAGGCAGGTAATAAACTTGATCGAGCGCTGGCCATTGGACGATCAGATTATGTGCAGACAAT
>NVWL01000058.1 GCA_002733645.1 Oceanobacter sp. | reverse complement strand
GTTGATCTTATTAAGGACCCGCCATTAACTTCGATCAACGCCTCGATCTAAAGCGTTACAAGACTCACGCGCAGCACTACTGTATTTTTCAGAGGTGCCTTAAATATCTGAGTATTAATACGCCCTTAATTTTTTTCTGTCTAGTAATGTTGTACTGAGCTGTAAGTGGACAAAAGACGCGTTTATTTAACCTTATACGCCATCAAAAAAATAGCATTGGATTGTTTATGTAAGGCCAATTTTTGATGTCGATAATTGTCCAGACATTCTCAGCCTAACGTTATATTTCATATAAAAACTTGGAACTCGTTCCTAAACTCCCTGCCAGAATAGCCCCGATAAAAAATCACCACAAAAAGTAAAAATAACAGGGAGGGTGTTTCAAATGAAAACTGGTAAGGCGAGTACTTGTTCAGGAATGATAGCTTTGTCCGTAACGCTTGTCGGTATATTGATTACGGCGTTTGGTGTTCATGCAGAAGAGATCGATATCACGGCTCAGGATATTGCACTAGGGCAGCGTATTGGGCTGGCACCTATGGATGAACATTCTATGGATAAAATAACCGCACAGGGCAGTGTGCGTGATGATTTTCAATACCTGATTGATGTCTACGATGGTGGCCCGTCGGACGAAGCGCCAGAGAAGGCGGTAACGGCGTTCTTTCAGACTGTCTTGCCTATGTTTGAATTTTTAACAGACTACACCATTTCGGATGTTGAATATCGTGACCCAGACAGCCCACAGGTGATTGCTAATACGGACGGCTCTATTACGATCATGTTGCCATCTCGTATTGGTGAAATTGCTTATCGCGATCTAGCGGTTCTTGGCGCTGAGAGCACCCCGTTGGGTGATCTCATTTTTTCCAATATACGTACGGTAGAAGGCTCTAGAATCATATTGACTCGTACAGAGCCTTAACCGAGTCTTATTTCCGCAGGGCAGCAACCATAGCTTTTAATTCTTGGAGTTCATCACGTAACTCATTAAGAGACGCGTTGCCGTCTTCTTCGTCCTGCTCGGCACGCTCTTTGGCGTGCTCGTCTTCTAATACATTGACCACAATACCGATCACCATGTTTAAGAAGGCGAACGCGGTGAAAAAGATGAAGGTGAGGTAGTAACTCCATGAGAGTGGGTAGACAGCCATCGTCTCGTACATCACATCCGTCCAATCCTCGAAGGTCATCACCCGGAACAAAGTCAGTAACGAAATGCTGATGTCGCCCCACAACACAGGGTTGATGTTCGCAAAGAAGGTCGCGCCAATGGCGGCGTATATATAGAAGATGATGAACATCAGCAGTACGACATAACCCAGTTGCGGTAATGCACGCACCAAAGAGTTTAGTAACATTCGCAGCTCGGGAATGATCGACACCATACGCAGCACGCGGAACACCCGAACCAAACGTCCTACCAGTGCCATATCGCTGTTATCAATAGGAATCAGGCTGACGACGACCACTAAGGTATCGAAAATGTTCCAGCCATTGTGAAAAAAGCGCTTTTTGTTAGGCTCGGCAATAAACCGCACAATAATTTCGAACAAAAATAGAAAGGTGATGGCAATATCCAACCATTGAATACCGGTTGAGACGATCTCAGGGATCGGATATGTCTTCGCACCAATCAAAAGTGCAGAAAGAATAATAATCCCGACAACAAAGAGTTCAAAGATACGGTTGTCACGCAGTGCAATGGCTCTTGCTTGAATCTGATGAATACTGGTCATGTTCTGTGGTCACTAATACGCGATGGAATTGCGGCAGATAGTAATGATTTTGGCACTCAATACAATGCTCCAGTGACCTTTCATGCAATTGCTGCTCTGTGAACGTTTATACGGTTTGAATCGATTGTCTTGCTTTTCATCAAGTTCGTTTGAAATAGCTGAAACAGAGAAGGGGAAGTGCTTGTTTGGTGTGCGAGAATACCCCACAGATTACTTTCGATGATGTCTTTATGTTGTTACTTCTTTCTGCCGTTGCAGTGATATTTCTCATTCTAATGACCCGGTTTATGCGTCGCAACGTGTTGTGGCGTGCCGCAGTAACGCCTTTAGCCTCGATTATCGGCTCTGGCTTTTTAGTATTGGGGCCGATTCTTGTGCATCACTTTGGTGTCTGGGCTCCTTGGATCATGCTCGTCTTATGTATGCTTGCTTGGGGGTTTGGCTCTGCATTGCGGGCCAATATTCAGCGAATCGGGGAAGGTAAAAAAGGAGCGGGTCAAGCAGCGGATAGCCAACTTGAAAATGTGAGTGCGTGGATACTCTCCGTTGCCTACATGATTTCAGTGGCGTATTACCTCAATTTATTCGGAAGTTTCGCTGTGAGTCTCACGCAATACGACACTCAAACGACGGCAAGGTGGGTAACTACCTGCGTCTATTTAACCATTCTGGTGATGGGGTACTGGCGTGGCTTTCGTATGCTGGAGTCGGTGGAGTACCAAGCGGTAGCTATTAAGCTTGCAGTGATTGGTGCGCTGATTTTTGCATTGGGTGAATTTACTTGGGGAGCGGCCGAAGACAACGCTTTGGTATTTCCTAGTGCCGACATAGGTCACTGGGAAGCATTAACCCTCGTATTTGGTTTATTAATTACCGTGCAGGGATTTGAAACGTCTCGCTACCTGGGTGCTTCTTACACCGCTGTTACGCGCATTCGCTCAATGAAATTAGCTCAAGTAGTAGCAGCCTTGATCTACCTAGCTTACGTCATTCTCCTCACCTACTCTTTGCCGGTGCCTAAGAATGACATTAGTGAAACTGAAATCATCTCCCTGATGGGGCAAGTATCACCTTTCCTCCCCGTGTTATTGGTCGCTGCGGCATTGGCGGCACAATTTAGTGCAGCGATTGCCGATACTGGTGGCGCAGGCGGTTTACTAGAAGAGGTGAGTCGCAAGGTATTTACAGAACGTCAAGGTTATCTGGTCGTCTGCATTGTTGGCCTAATACTGACGTGGGTGGCGGATGTATTCACGATAATAGTGATCGCCTCAAGAGCGTTTGCCTTTTATTACGCTGTTCAAGCATACATTGCTGCACACAATGCACAGGGCCGTGAAAAAGTACTGTTCGCGAGTATGAGTTTTACGGCGCTTGCTGCGGCATTACTAGGCACTTCTGTAGAGACTTAACGGGTTGCTCTGATATCGAATTCCAGCAAGCGTCGGCCTTATTAAAATCCTTGCCTCAGGTGGGATATATACCGTAAACTACGCGCCCTTTTTGTGGGTTGAATATAGCCCACAGGCCCTGAAGCCCTAAATACCTTGTGTAGAGCGCGCTTCAGGATAATAAACGACAGGCGATTCCAAAACCTGTCACTTGATGAAACGACCGGAGTAGTACACTTTATGGTAGTTATCCGTTTGGCCCGTGGTGGCTCTAAGAAACGCCCTTTTTATCACATCAACGTAGCTGACGCGCGCATGCCTCGCGACGGTCGCTTTATCGAGCGTCTTGGGTTCTTCAACCCAGTTGCCCGTGGTCAAGAAGAAGCACTTCGCCTTGATCTTGAGCGTGTTGAGTACTGGATGAGCAAAGGTGCTCAACCAACTGACCGTGTTAAAAAGATTTTGAAAGACGTTAAAAAAGCTCAGGCTTAATAACGACTTACTGTATTAACCCGAGGAGATCGCACAGTGGCAAACGAGGACATTCGAGTTCTTGGCAAGATAACCACTGCGTTTGGTATCAAAGGTTGGGTGAAGGTTTATTCCTACACTGATCCGATGACTAACCTACTGGAGTACCCGATCTGGCATATCCATGTTGATGGCCAGTGGAAAGAATATAAGGTACTGCAGGGAAAACCTCAGGGGAAAGGTCTGGTAGCGAGCCTGAATGGCATTAACGACCGAGATCTTGCCTTGGCATTATCCCAAAGTGAGATTGGCGTTCCTGAATCGCAGTTACCCGAGCTTGAAGAAGACGAACATTATTGGTTCCAGTTGATTAGCCTGAAGGTGGTAAACACCGAAGGCGTTTTGCTGGGCCAAGTGAAAGAAGTATATGACTCAGGTGGCGGCAACGAAGTGCTGGCCATTCAGCCCTGCGAAGGCAGTGTTGATAAGCAGCAACGACTGGTGCCATTTGTTGAACAATACATTCTTGAGGTCGATCTGGACGAAGAGTTAGTTCAGGTGGACTGGGACCCGGATTTTTAACCTCGGGCTTTAGGGTTTGAGAGGAGTAAATACCGGTGTGGTTTGGAGTGGTGACACTATTTCCTGAGATGCTTCAGGCACTGACCGAACAAGGTGTCAGTGGTCGTGCAGTAACACAGAATAAAGTGTCAGTAGCGTGCTGGAATCCGCGTGATTTCACACACGACAAACACCAAACCGTGGACGACCGTCCTTACGGTGGTGGCCCGGGTATGCTGATGAAAGTTCAGCCTCTACGCGACGCCATTCATGCTGCGAAAGCAGCAGCCGGAGAAGGCGCTAAGGTGATTTACATGTCACCTCAGGGTCGCAAGCTAGATCAGCAAGGTGTGCTTGAATTAGTACAGCAAGAAAAGCTGATTTTAGTGGCAGGGCGGTACGAAGGCATTGATGAACGTTTGATTGATGACGAAATCGACGAAGAGTGGTCTATCGGTGATTTTGTTCTCAGTGGTGGTGAATTAGCTGCCATGACGTTAATGGATGCTGTGATCCGATTGGTGCCCGGCGTATTAGGGCACGAACAGTCGGCTCAGCAGGACTCCTTTATGGAAGGTCTGCTCGATTGTCCACACTACACTCGCCCAGAAGATTATGACGGGCAGTTAGTACCGGAAGTATTGCTTAGCGGCAATCATGAAAAAATCCGACAATGGCGTCTAAAGCAGGCGCTAGGCCGAACTTGGCAACGCAGACCCGACTTATTGGCTGCGCTGGAACTGACAACCGAGCAACAAAAGTTATTGACAGAATATCTGGATGAGAACGCTGAGAACTCATCAGACTGTTAAGGAGCGAACAATGAGCAATAAGAACACAATTATTCAGCAGATCGAAAACGCTCAGCTGAAAGACAACATCCCAACTTTTGCCCCTGGTGACACTGTTGTCGTACAGGTTAAAGTGAAAGAAGGTACTCGTGAGCGTCTTCAGGCGTTTGAAGGTGTGGTTATCGGTATTCGTAACCGTGGCCTAAACTCTGCATTCACCGTACGTAAAATTTCACACGGTGTTGGCGTAGAGCGTACTTTCCAGACTCACAGCCCAATGATTGACAGCCTAGCTGTTAAGCGTCGCGGTGATGTACGTCAGGCTAAGTTGTACTACTTGCGTGAGCGTAGCGGTAAATCTGCACGTATTAAAGAAAAGGTATAAGGGTTACCCCCTCATACGTTTCTTTACCGAAAAGCGGGCCTTGTGCCCGCTTTTTTGTGCCTATTGAACACGTATTCCTGTTATGGTTTGAAAGAGAGTAGGCGTTTAAGCGCCTCAACATTTGAGCCCATATTTGAGCAATCAGAAGAATAGAACTATGAAACGAACTTTGATGGCTATGTTAGTAGGTGTAGTGATCAGCTTGCCTGCGCTAGCGGAAGATGATCTTAAAACGAAAGCCGAGAATCAACTCAAGAAAGTGTTGGGGCCTGCGGTAGAAGTGACAGAAATTCTTTCGCTTGGCAAAGATCAGGTATTCGAAGTGATGCTTATGGATGGTGGTCTGATGCATATGACGCCAGATATGAACTTCATTATTCATCAAAATGCATTATACGAGATTACTGACAGCGGCCTACAGAACATCAGTGATATGCGTATGAGTGTACGTCGTGCCCAAGAGATGGCCTCAATTCCTGATTCTGACACTGTCGTGTTTAAAGCCAAAGGTGAAGAAAAAGCCGTTATTAATGTATTTACCGACATCGACTGCGGCTATTGTCAAAAACTTCACCGTGAAGTAGAAGGGATTAATGAATACGGGATTACTGTACGTTACTTGGCATTCCCGCGCGCCGGGGTGGCTGACCAACAGGGTGACGTGACGGAAGCCTTCCGAAAAATCAATTATGTGTGGTGTCAAAAAGATCGATCTGAAGCCATGACAGAGATGAAGGCTGCTCAAGCTGATTTGTCTCAAGCGTATAGCCGTGTTCGAGGCGGTAGCTCTCAAGAGGCCATGGCCGAATTTGATAAGCAACGTACTCAAATGGGCAAGATGCTTAGTGCTGAGCAATGTTCATCTCCAGTGGCGGCTCAATATCAGCTAGGACGCGCCATTGGGGTGAGCGGCACCCCAGCAATGGTGACGACGGAAGGGGCTTTGATTCCGGGCTATATGAAGGCTGAAGATTTAGCTAAGCGTTTGGGTGTGTTGTAACGACAACCAATAGCCAGCGTATGAAAGAGCCCGCATATGCGGGCTTTTTTGGGCCTGCTTGAAAGCTTATGTGTGAGGAATAATGGCATGTACGCAGCTTGTGGAAAAGACGGCCACCATACGGATACTGTCTTTGAATAACCTTTCCCCAACTTATCCACAGAATTGTCCAGATAGGGCAGTATCAGAGTGATCGCATGTATTCGATGATTTCGCTTGACCTAAGCAAGAATGAGGAGATAAAAAAAGCACGAAAGGGTGCATCGAGTTTCATTTTGGTGCAGCCTTATACACACCTGTTCATTTGGCCGTAAAAACCGCTCTATTTCTCTAAGAAATTCATCTTTAGCCTATTGCATTTGCTAAGTCATTGAAAAATATAGAGTTTTTGATTGATTAAAAAACAACCAATTTAACTTATATCCCCGTTCTATTAGGGCTATAGGCGTTTATCAATTTATTATCCACTAAGTTATCCACAGAAATTGTGGGAAACTTTCAGTCGCCAAACTGCGCCATATTTTCAATTTTAATCGAAAAAAAGGTCGAAGGAGTGTTGACTTAATATTGGAATTGAAATCGTAGGTTATACACACATGTACAGCTGGCGTAATACTACTTGGCGCTATTATGGCAAAAAGGGTTGAGAATTGAACAATCTATCTAAGTTGTTGAAAAATAAGAGTTTTTATTTTGTTAATTTTTTCAACAATATGACAGGAACGCTGAATTCATGCGGGTTACAGCCAGTTTTCAAATAGTTATCCAGTGAATTATCCACAGAAAATGTGGATAACATAAAAAACCTAATTTTTACTGAGGGTTAGCACTAGCTTCTTCATCCTCATCCGATCTCAAGTAGGCGTCCATAGATGCGTGTGGCGGAGTGGTCAGGCCTAACTGTAGAGCCGTAGGTAAATGGTCAACCCAGTCAAAGTCATCCATAAGTTTGCGCAGTACTCGATCAAGAGGGGCAACAAAGGTAAGTTCCTCTCCAGTCGTCGGGTGCTCCATGGAGAGTGACCAAGCATGAAGTAATAATCTTGGTGCATCCATATGGTCGCGGAAGTAACGACTATGTCGTCCCTTGCCGTAGCGAGCATCACCGATGATAGGGTGGCTGAGGTGTTTTAGATGACGTCGCAATTGATGCTTACGACCGGTAAAGGGGCGGCAATTAATTAAGGAATAGCGAGATTGAGGGTACTTGTCGATTTCAACCGGGATTTCAACAGTGCTTAGGCAGGTAAAATCTGTAATGGCTTCTTGTGGAGGTTTTACACGCTCATGTTTAGCGTACTTATCAACCGGTGGCGACATGGCGTAGTCGAGATGAGTAAATTCCGGCATGTAGCCACGAACAATCGCTAGGTAGTGTTTTTCGATATTACGCTGACGCCATTGCTCAACCACTAAGCTGGCAATCTCGGGCTGCATCGCAAAGACCAAGACGCCAGAGGTAGGTTTGTCTAGACGATGAACCGGATAAACGCGCTGGCCAACTTGATTACGCACCAGTTGTAATGCGAAATCTGTAGCGTGGCGGTCGATTTCACTACGATGAACAAGTAAGCCACTGGGTTTATTGATCACCACGAGTTGCTCATCTTGATAAATAATCTCAAGTTCCACAGTAATGTCGCCTGTTGTCGGTAAAGTGCCGCACTCTACCTTGGTGTCTTGCCTTTGAAAAGCGAGTGAGTCTGTCCCCTGAATCGGCCATGGTTTATCATCAGCGCGAGTATTCATGGAAGTACGATTATGTTTAACCGTTTGAAATATTTGAGTGTGATCTTGGGTTGGCTGTTGAGTCTGGCGCCAATGCAGGCAAATGCGGAGCCCGTGGCTTGGGATGGCCCGGGGAAAAAGGGTTGGTTAACGCGTTCATCTGAGCATTTTCAGGTGCATTATCCTGCGCTAAATAAAGAGTACGACGCTATTGCTTTGCGTGCTCTGGGGATTGCCGAGGCCTCCCATCAAGATTTGGTCCCCTTCTTTAATACTGTGCCTGTACACAAAACTCAGTTAGTTGTATCAGATGATCAAGATGCGGCGAACGGTTGGGCGAGTTACTTTCCGTTTCCACAGATACGCCTATATATCACGCCACCGTCAGAATTAACGGGGCTGCAGAACTACGGAGATTGGTTAACGCTGTTGATTCGGCATGAATATGTTCATGTGCTTCATATGGAAATGGCCAAGGGATTGCCAGAAAAGGGCCGTCGTATCTTTGGACGTTTGCCAATACTATTTCCGCACAGTTTTACGCCCCCCATGTTGATTGAAGGCTTGGCTGTGTACCTTGAAACGGATTACGACGCAGGAACGGGGCGCTTAGCCTCGACCTGGTATCAAATGCAAATGCAGGAAGAGGTGCGCTCTGGCAATTTTAATACACTGGGCGAAGCAGCTATTACCTCCAAAGACTGGCCGTACGGTCAGTATTATTTATATGGCTCATTTTTTATTGAGTATTTAGCACAGACGTATGGTGAGGATGCACTTAAACACTGGCTGAGCTTGTACAGCGAAGAGGTGCTGCCTTGGGCAATGCAAAATAACGTCGCTCGTCGAGTATTTGGCAAAACATTTGAGGGGCTATGGCGTGATTTCCGCACGGAGATGTATGCACGTTTTGATCAAGATACGCCTAGCGCATTGAACCAAATATCAGCCGACGAACTACATACAGATGAATCGGTCAGGCTCCAAGTAACCACCATGGGAAATGATGGTGTCTTGTATGTGGTAGAACAAAATGACGAAGACCATCCAGTACTCAATCGCTGCGAAGGACTTATCTGCGAGGCCATTACCGAGGCGGATCAAATCAATGCGCTGGATGTGAGCGCACAGAATGAGCTCGTTGCGGTGAGGGGAGTCGCCTACGCTAGTGGACGTTACTCCGGTGACGTCGTGCTCTTAAAAGAAGGGCGCTGGAAAAAGCTCACCCAAGGGTTGAGAGTATCAAGAGTGCGCTGGTTGCCTGACTCAAATCCTAGTCCTGCTTTAGCGCCAAACGCTGTGATTGCCTTGTCCTATAAAGAAGGAACTGCCCATTTATACCGGGTAAGCACAGGAGGACAAACGGAATTACTGTGGCGAGGATCGTATGGCGAATACGTCGGTGACTTTTCACTTTCACCAGACGGCACTCAACTGGTCGCTGCGTATAAAAGAGAAGGCAGCCCTTGGAATATAGCGACGCTGGATATATCGAACACCGATGATTTATCCAATGAACCTTGGACGCTACTCACGGATACCTCCTCAACTGAAGCGTCACCGAGGTTTACCGATAACGGCGATATTATCTTCGTTGCGGATTACACCGAGCGTTACAACGTGTGGCAGTTAAAGGACGGTCAAAGCAGCCAGTTAACGGATGTTGAATCGGGTGTGTTTGAGCCTTGGCTTAGTGGCGATCGACTGTGGGTTCAAGAGTATCAAGCGACAGGATTTAGAATGCGTAATCTCCCCGTTTCTTTGATCACTTCTGGGGCGGCTAGCATGCTAAATACTGCACAGCTGATGCCTAATGTCCGCCCAGTAACGACGGCCAATAATTCAATAGAGTCGATAACGCTGAGCGCTGAAAAGGTGTCAGAGGCGGAGCCTTATCAACCATGGAAAACACTGCGTCCATATTTTTGGGTGCCGTATTATGAAGCAACAGATCAAACAACCAATATTGGTGCGGTTACCGGAGGGAGTGATGCTTTGGGGCGTCATTATTATCAAATCCAAGTCAGTTACGGTACCGAACAGGAAGCGCTAGATGCCAACCTACTCTATCAATATCAGCGCTGGGCGTTTGCTTATGATTTATCCCACGATTTAATTGATATTAATCCTCAAGCGCCAGAGTACACAGTCATTGAAGAACACCAGTGGCGATTAGAACGACGCTGGTTATGGCGAGCACTGGATGATGATTTTGGCGTGCATTCAGGTGCGGTGTATCGCAGTGGAGCAATTACATCAATTGAGCCAGGCGTGGTATTGGTGGGGGACGACTCATTCACAACGGCAAGTATCGGTTTGGCCGCGACCCTCGATTTTCAAGGGTACTTACTACAATCTCCGGGAGGGTTTGGTAGCTACAGTCATCTTGTGGTGGAAGATTACGCCCTATCCAGTGATGATGTTTCCGGTTTACATGTGCAGTTTGGGTGGTCGTATTTATTTGATTTACCGGGGCGAAATACACTGAGCCTTGCATTGCAGGGCGGTGTGGCTGACAAAGAATCCCCTCGCTGGCGGCTGGGTGGATTACCCCCGCAAGAAGATGGGTCATTGTTTGGTCGCGAGCAGTTAAGTCTACGCGGTTATGATGCGGGTGTTCAGTTCGGTGAGTATTACGAGCGTCAACGTTTAGGGTTTTACACTCAGTTAGCACAGGTGAATGATAACTGGGGTATTTGGCCTGTAGGTTTAAGTGACGTTCAAGTTGCAGCGTATGCCGACAGAGGACGTGCGTGGACAGCTGACAATGATGCCGAAGCGCTGATAGGTTTAGGTCTTGAGTTAAGATTCAACCTCTTACTTGGCTATCGTGCCGCCGTGCCGTTAGTGTTGGGGGGAGCGCACGGCATAAGTGGTGATGCCGGGCAGACCCAAGTGTATGCCCGTTTTCAGCTACCGCTATAAAACAGAAAGGTTGGTCGTTTGCTGACATGAGGCAATTGGCCGATCTCTCACTTTTTGTATATTTACTGAGTCATTATTGAGCGACTGAACGTTTATGGATTTTCTCTGGATACTCATTGCCTTTGCTTTTGGTTTGCTTGCTCGCGAGTTGACCTTGCCGCCCCTTGTTGGCTTTCTGCTCGCGGGATTCGTGCTCAATGCGTTTGGTCTAGAACCCACCCCTCTGTTGGATGAATTAGCATCCATGGGGATTACCTTGATGCTATTTACCATCGGTTTGAAACTCGATATTAGAACTCTGGTTCGACCCGAGGTTTGGGGTAGCACATTAGTACAAAGCTCATCTTGGATATTATTGGCCGTCGTCGTATTGCCTATCCCGACATGGTTGGGGCTGAGCCATATTTTTGAAGTGGATATTGTTACGGCGGCGTTAGTGGCATTTGCCCTTAGCTTCTCGTCAACAGTGGCGGTCGTTAAAATGTTGGAAGAGGCCTCGGAACTTAAAGTTCGTCATGGCCGTTTGGCGATCGGTATCTTAATTGTTCAGGATATTATTGCGGTTATCTTCTTGGTGGCAGCGACGGGAGAAATACCGACTGAATACGCGTTAGGTTTATTGTTGTTGCCGTTAGCGCGCCCATTCCTTCATTGGGTTTTACAACGAGTAGGGCATGGTGAGTTATTGCCATTAACAGGCTTATTTTTGGCGTATGGCGGTTATGAGCTTTTTTATGCCCTAGGCGTAAAAGGGGATCTCGGGGCGCTAGTGATGGGTATTGTGGTCGCGGGGCATACGAAGTCATCTGAGCTTTATAAAACCTTGATGAATTTTAAAGACTTATTCTTGATCGGTTTCTTTCTATCCATCGGTTTTACGGCACTACCAACCGTCGATATGATCCCGATTGTTTCCGGCTTGGTTGCCTTGCTACTGCTTAAATTTATCTTATTTTATTTTACCTTTGTGCTGTTTGGGCTATCTGGCCGAGTGTCGTACCTAACGGCATTAGCGTTAAGCAACTACAGTGAATTCGGCTTGATCGTTGCCGACATGGGAGTTGATCAGGGGTGGATATCGAATGAATGGTTAGTGATGATTGCCATCGCAATGTCAGTATCCTTTTTAATTAGCACCGTATTATTCAGAAGAGCGCACCATCTTTATGCCAGTTACTATCGAATTATTAATCGATTTGAGCGAGTAGGCGCGCACCAAACTATCCGGATTCCCAAAGAACTCGATGTGCTGATTGTGGGTATGGGACGAGTCGGAAAAGGCGCGTATCAGTCGCTACAGCGTGAAGGTGTGACAGCTGTCTCAGGGCTGGAGTCAGACAGTGAACGAGTGACCTGGCTAAAAAATCAGTCGTTCGAGGTCATTTCCGGCGATGCCGATGACTTAGAGTTTTGGCAGCAGGCGTGTCGTAGTGATATACGTTTGGTCATGCTCTCTTTGCCATCACAGCAAGAAATGCGAGCGACCATACAAATGATGAAGCTCTCGGGTTATCAAGGCAGTATTGCTGCTGTTGCCCGCTATGATGATGAACGTACCGAGTTATTAGAGTTAGGCGTTGATGTGGCGTTTAACTACTACGCCGAAGTGGGGGCGGGCTTTGCCGCCGAGTGCCGCCACTTACTGGGCACCTCGAACGACAAGTAAGGCGTAAAGTCGGCTTAGAATAAATTCAATACGAGAGCATGTTGCTCGCAGTGATCTTGCTCTTTTAAATCGTTTTTTTGACGAGACTCGTCTGATTTAATCCAGCTGTAGCTGTTGCGCGAGCCTTTGCACAAGGTTAACCCAAGAACGTTGTTTTTAGATTTTACGAATAAATTCATATTCACTACGCCGCGTGATTTTGCCCGTAGATACACTTTCTTCGGTGAAATCGTATACGCGCGCAATCCATCTTTTGCCGTAATGCTCATCGAATTATCAGCGGGTGCATTGACAAAGACGGCGTCATCCCGAATTTCAAGGCTGGTCCAGTTAGAGTCAGTTTCAAACTCAAGTTCGTAGATCTTTTCTTCTTCTTCTTTTTCTTCAGCAGCAAACGCCGGCATGATTAGAATAAGAAGTAAGGTCGTGAGTAGATGTTTCATAGGGCCTTTCCGTGGAATGTCGGTATGAATGTCGACTTAAGGGTGGCTTAAGTATCGGATGCTAAAAAAATAAAGGGCACAAGGCCCTCTATTTATATAGTTCACACTAGGGTCGACGTCAAAGTTCCACTACAGATGAGACTCGGCGTATTCTGCCAATAACGAGCGTGGCGATCCTTCTAAATGGATGGTGCCACCATGCGGGAAGTCCTTAAAGCGTTCGATCAAATACGTTAAACCTGAACTCACAGGGCTAAGGTAGGGAGTATCTATTTGAGCTAAGTTCCCCAAGCACACCACCTTACTGCCAGCCCCCGCACGAGTGATGATGGTTTTCATTTGGTGGGGGGTGAGGTTTTGGCATTCATCAATGAGAATTAGGCTGTGCTGAAAACTACGGCCACGAATATAATTCAGTGATTTAAATTGCAAAGGCACCTTTTGCAAAATGTAATCAACACTGCTGGTGGAGTGTTCGTCGTCGCAGTGCAATGCTTCAAGGTTGTCTGTAATAGCACCTAACCAAGGTTCCATTTTTTCAGCCTCAGTGCCTGGCAGGTAACCAATATCCTCATCTAGCCCTCGGGTACTACGCGTGGCGATAATGCGACGGAACTGCCCCGTGGCCACCGTCATCTCGATAGCGGCGGCTAAGGCTAAAATAGTTTTCCCTGATCCCGCTTGGCCGCTAAGAGTGACCAAGTGAATATTAGGATCAAGTAGCAAATTGAGCGCCATCGCTTGCACTGGATCGCGCGGCTTTAATCCCCATGCTGTTGTCTGCATTAACTGCTCAGGTGGGAGATCACGAATTAAAGCGAACTCCTCACCGATGCGATCAATTTTGCCAACAAACCCAGTGTCATCTGTGATGAAACGGTTAATGACCATGCCCTCTGGCAAATCAATTAACGGTACCTTGTGGTATGTGCCGGTTTCATCATGAAAGGTTTCAACGCTGGATTGAGTTTCCCAGAAGGAGCCCTCACAACGATGGAAACCTTTTTCCAATAAAGAGACGTCCGTGAGGAGTTGATCGTTTTGATAGTCTTGCGCCCCGACACCACAACCACGTGCTTTTAAACGCATGTTGATATCTTTAGTGATCAGAATGGTTTCGCGGTTGGGGTATTTTTCTTGAAGAGAAACAAGGCTGTTGATGATTTTGTTGTCGTTGAGGTCGTTGGGAAGAGCGCGATTGGGGGCGTTGAAATTATCGAGGAGAATGGAAAAATGCCCTTGGTACTCGCCGCTGGCTCGTTCTATTGGGATGCCCTTGGCTATCTCGGTAGGGGAGGCATCCCCAATGATTCTGTCTATCTGTCTTATCGCCTCCCGGCAGTCTGTGGCAACGGAAGCTTTGCCCATCTTTAATTTATCCAGCTCTTCCAAAACCGTCATGGGGATGACGACTTGGTGTTCTTCAAAATTCAAGATCGCAACCGGATCATGAATAAGAACGTTGGTATCAATTACGTACAGTTTAGTTTCTGATTTGCGCGCGGCCATATCATCAGTCTCCTGATTACGAAAAAGAATGGAGCACAGAGGTTCGCGAACAATCTCAAGACAGCGCAAAGCCGTCCCTCAGCTGTGAGAGAACGTATGACATCCAGCAGTTGGTTGATAAAGAGTGTGTGGGTAAAAGTGAGAGCGGTAGAGAGAGTGACGAAGTAACCTAGGTTCTGCGTCGGTGATGCTTGGCCACAATCTCTAAAAGTAAGAGTTGCTAGCCTGTGAGCACTGCCTAAAAAAGGCAGACGATAGAGGAGTTCGTTCAGAGACCCTCCCTCCGATTTTCATTGACTACATTTCCACTATGACGCTTTACGGCAGATATTCAATAGAGAATTGTTTCTTTGTGACTTTGTCCGCAATGCGACGAACTGCTCAAAATAATATATACACTTGTCTAATAGTGTCTGGTAACTGTGGATTGGCAGGGTGCTAATCGGCCAAGTTGAACAGGTGTTATTGAGGTTGTTTGGCGGCTTATAACTCCTCCGTTCGAGCGCTTATTACGTCTTGAAACCCTTGCTGCTCAAGGCTCTACGCATAAAAATACGTTTTCTCAATTAAGGAAATCAATTTAAAATTCAAAGAGATAACCACTTTGATTCAGAGCGTTGGCACTATATAACCTTTCTGTGGCCCAATATTTCCAATAACTTGCCCCCATCAAATTTATTCAACGCTTTGCATTGGTATTCGCTCTCTAAACCGGATATTCTCTGTGTTGCGAACGTTCCGGGGCATTAGCGCTGGGATAATAATAAAAAAAACACTGATTCTGATGGGGGCGTCATGTCGTTTCTCTCTCGTATTGCACTTACAGTAGTGACATTTTTCACACTGTCCGGTTGTAGTATTATTTATATGCAAATGGGTTGGGTTGTTTACGACCTAACAGACCGCCATGTTACTCCTTACACAATGAGTATTGATGATGTAGGTGTTGCCTGTGCAACCACTCAAGGCTTGCAGCCACTCATCAACGGCTTCACACGTGTTACTTCTACTGATGATCTCGCTAACCTCATGATGAACATGATGGCTGGTGGTTGTGCAGAAGAAGAAGCCATCGAAGAAAGCCTTGCTTACATTCGTGCATTCAAAAATCAAAACATCAATGAAGCGAAAGATGCTCGCATTCGTGAGAAGCGTCAGTTCGCCATTGCAGCAACGCGTCAATATCGCGCTTATCAGCACATGGTTGATGAGTTCGGTGAGCCGGGTGAAAAGTGCCCAAGCTTGAACTACGACGAAGGTGTTTACTGGGCTCTAGGTAACCTTGCAGGCTTACAGGCTGTATTGGGTGATCTAAAAGCACAGAGCGTTGTTAATGTGCCAAAAGACATCGCCATGAAAACAGTTCGTGGCCTTCAGTGCTTGGATAACCAAGATTACTGGGGTTTACCAGCGGCTGCTGAAGCCGGTCTATGGATTCTAATGCCAGATACTGCGCCTGAAGGTGTTGATCCTTGGGTTGAATTAGCCGCAGCATCTCGCATGGCAACAGAGAGCGGTGTTCGTCTTGCTCATGCCGTTGAAATTATTGTCGCAGACGGAGGCGGTCACACTGAACAAGTGAAAGACGCTATTCGTCGACACGCAGCTTCACTTAAAACTAACCCAAGCCATCGCGATTACCGTCTTTTAGATGTAGTAGCGAGCCGTCAGATTCGTGCTGTATCAGACCGTATGTGGACTGAAGCAACAGGCTCACGTACTCCGGTAGGCGAATTTGGTACTTTCTGGGACGATGTCGACGAAAGTGCTGCGCCAGTGATGGATATTGACGACCTGTTAGATTGAGGATTGAACTATGCGTAAACTGCTCGCTATAGCAGCAATGACCCTGGCACCACTTGCCGGGGCACTGGAAGAACGTAGCATCTGTATTTATGACCCACTGGGTTCTAGTGGTCCTATGTTTGGTCTGATGAAAGACTACCGTGAGTTTGCATTGGCTGAAGGTGTAAATATCACCCTTCATGCTTATACAGATGAGAAAATTGCCTCTGATGATTTTAAAGCAGAGCAGTGTGACGGTGTAGTTATGACGGGTGCTCGCGCTCGTCCTTTCAGTAAATTTGCATCCACCATTGAAGCCATTGGTGCTGTGCCAGACGATAAAATCATGAAACAAGTGGTTGGAGCCATTTCTGCGCCAAATGCTGCTAAGTACATGAAAACCGAACGTTACGAAGTTGGCGGTGTTATTCCTGCTGGTGCGGTGTACCTGTTTGTTAACGACCGCAGCATTGATACCGTTGAAGAAATGTCCGGTAAGCGTATTGCAACGCTTGATTACGATAAGCCATCGATCAAAATGGTAAATCACGTAGGTGCTGCAGTCGTACCTTCTAACTCGGCTAACTTCTCGGGTAAGTTTAACAACGGCAGTGTTGATATTGCTTACGCGCCAGCCATCGCTTACAAGCCTTTAGAGATGTACAAAGGTCTGGGCGAAAAAGGTGGCATCATGCGTTACAACTTGGCGTACCTTGATTTCCAACTGGTACTGCATCGTGAGCGTTTTGATCCAGAGTATGGTCAAAAATCACGTACTTATGTCCTCAGTCAGTTTGATCGTGCTATTAAATCGATTCAAACCAATACCGCTGAAATTGAAGATCATTACTGGATGGACTTGCCTGAAGCGGATGCTAAAAAATACAACGAGATGCTTCGACAAGTGCGTATTGAACTTCGTGATGAAGGTGTATACGACGGTAAAATGTTAAAACTGTTGAAAAACTTACGCTGCAAAGACGATCCAAGCGCCGCAGAGTGTGTCGAGAATCTTGAATAGCAGTAAATAAAAGCCCTGCCTATCCAGGTTAAAACCTCCGGGTAGTGGGGATGGGGAAAGCAGAACCGAAGTCGTCCGACTTCGGTTCTTTTATAATCAAAAGAGGTGTTTTCATGGAGCATAACGTACGTGCGAGTAATCGTACGATATACGAATGGCTCGCTGCATTGCCGGCATTTTTAGTATTGGTATTCGTTATTATTTTGAATACCAGTCACACTATGCACGCGCAGTTGTTGCAGTTAGGGGAGAGTGTTTGGGAAGGCTACTTTTTACTTCGCCACGATCCAGTAGAACCAAGTTGTAACCTCAATACGGATATTGATACTGAACTGGCTCGTCTGATTCAGCAGCGTAATAGCCAGCCAGTCGATGAATTCGATTTGTTTGCTCCGGAGCCAATTAATCCGGAAGCGATGCGTCAATCATTGGTGGCGGCCAAGGCTCAGTGTGCGATCAAGCATGATCAGTACAATGCGACTAAAGATCGTATTAGCCCTGCCGTGGAAATATTCCGTTCAGTCGAGCTTGGTGTCGCTAATTTTGGTGAGCTAGGCATGGCTACACAGCGAATCATGCTTGCTGTATTGGTATTGATTTGTGGTGGTACGGCTCTGATTCGTCGTCATCATATTTCACTGCGACCTATGATCACTGCGATGGACTATCGCGTAGGAGCAGGTGCACAGTTTATTGCGTTCAGCATTTTATTCTACTCTGTATATAGCTTTAAGGAGGTGGCGTTCTCGGCTGGTATTGATGTCAGTACCGAGCATGCGATCCTTCACTATATTTGGATATTTGGATTTGGTGCACCGCTTTTAGTCACTCTATATCAGATGATTGTTGTGCCTAAAGAAGCCAAGCCCGGTGGTAATTTTGTTACCGCGCAGCTAGCTATTCCGCTTTATTCTACGATGTGCATCATCTCCGGTATTTACTTTATCTCTGCAGGACACCCCGCAGGTATTGGTATTTACCTTAATCAGATGATGGAACTGTCGCAGCTATTCTTGAACGTTGGACTCTATGTTTGGATTGGTATGCTGCTCAAGCGTACTGAAATGGCGCAGAAAGTATTTAATATTTTCCGTCCGTTCAAGCTGCCACCCGAGATGCTCGCTGTTGCCGTTGTTGCGTTGGCTGCGATTCCAACAGCCTATACGGGTGGTTCAGGTATCTTTGTTATCGCCGTTGGTGGTTTGATCTTTATGGAGCTTCGTCGTGCCGGTGCTCGTCGCCAGTTGGCGCTTGCTGCTACCGCCATGTCTGGTTCATTAGGTGTTGTACTGCGTCCTTGTTTGTTGGTTGTAATCGTTGCGGCATTAAACAATGAAGTAACCACCGATCAGTTATTTGGTTGGGGCGTAAAAGTCTTCTTCCTAACAACCGTTCTATTTGCTTTTTATGCATTAATTACACGTAAAGATCCGGTAGTTATTCAGCGTCCGCAAGGCAACGTCTGGCCTGAATTCAAAGAAGCTCTAAAGCCTCTTATCCCTTACGTGATTCTGATATCGGTTACTCTGGTTGTTTATGCGCTTTTGTTAGATGCATACTTAGATGAGTTCTCAGCACCGATTATTTTGCCTGTTCTACTTTTGGTTATTCTTATTTATGAGCGTTTGTCTCAAGAGAAAGATGTACTGAAACGTGAAAATATGAACGTCGACTATGTCGAAAGCCGTTTGGAAGATTCTTATGAAGATCTGAAAAAAGGTAACGACACTCTAGAGAAAACGATTCGCGAAGCCACAACAGAAACAACAGGCCACATTGGTGCTTTATTGATGCTGATGGGCATGTCGGTCAGTATCGGTGGTGTGATCGAGCGTGCTGAAGTCATGGCAATGGTACCTACAGAGTTCAGTTCTATCTGGGTAGCCATGGCTCTATTAGTTGGCATCTTAGTCGTGATCGGTATGGTCATGGACCCTTACGGTGCTGTGATCCTAGTGAGTGCCACAATTGCGAGTATCGCTTACGACAGTGGTATTGATCCTGTCCACTTCTGGATGGTGACCTTGGTGGCCTTCGAATTGGGTTATCTCAGTCCACCGGTGGCGTTAAACCATCTCTTAACCCGGCAAGTGGTGGGTGAAGAGGAAGTGCGTTTATCGAAAGAAGAGGTTATCGGCGAAAACTTCTGGTATCGCCATGAGAAGATCTTGCTGCCCATAGTCACTATGGCAACCGCTCTGATCATTGTTGCCTTTATTCCTTTACTGGTTGCTTATTAAGCAGCAGTAAAGGTCTTCTGGCACATCAGCTAGCAGCACAAAAAAGGGAGCCGATTGGCTCCCTTTTTTGTATGTGTTTTTTGTCATGCTGATGTGAATGTAACATTGTAATATTCAACAATGACACATGGGTGTTAGTCACCAGGGTGAAGAATAATACGAGAACCTTCAATCAGGCGAATATCCCGGAAGAATAGATCCCCCATTGGCGTAGTTTCTTCGGCATCACCAAACGTCAAATCAAAAAAGGCGATTTCGGCAATGCGGTCAGGAATCACTACGGTAATAGTGCCGTCGTCGTTTAAAATGCTTTTTTCAGTATTTGGATCTGAGTACTCAACACCAGTGACCGTGTAGTCACTGAGCAAGCCAAAGCCGGGAACGGCGATCTCAAAAATGGCCATGAGTGCAGTCGCGGCTACATCGTCATCCGGGCCTGTTTGATTGGCTACATTTTGTAGATAAGCAATATCTTCAGAGATACCGAATGCCGTCACACCGGATAGCTCATCTTCTTGAATGTAAGGCATTCCACCTAGGCGCGCAGACATGGCTTCGTGGCTGCTATTGACGGTAAGTAATTCGCCGCCAAACGCTGGGAATACGGTCGTGAGAGTGAGAGCACCAAAGCCAATAACATGCTTTTTAACAGTGAAGGCTTTAAGAGCTGATGCTAATCGTCCATGGTTAAACATATACTGCCCCAAATTATTATTAGTATGTGTGCTGGATCACAAAAAAAAGTGACCGCATCTTGATCTCTATACTAATAAAAACTAGGTGACGATTTAAAGACGTAGATACATACCGGCAGGAATAGTCCGGACTTTAGGAGCGAAAGTAGCTGTATGACGCCTTATGTCTACTTGTTTTTGTTTTTGGAAGAAGCTCTATAAGGTATTTAGCTGTAATGACAACAGAGAGCATAGTGCTCTCTGTTGTCATGTTCATGGTGTATTTAGAGTGCTTTAGTCACGAAGGCGAAGGGTGATACTCGACTCTCTCGACATACGTAAATCAGTAATAATGAGATCGCCCATCGCTGGTCCGTTCGACCCTTTGAAGTTCACATCACGAAAAGCAATCTCGGCAATGCGCTTAGGGACCTGCACACTGACGCTACCGTCAGCATTGATCGTAGTAGCAGGGCCATCTTCGTAATACTCAACGCCAGATATCTCGTAATCTGTGAGAAGGTTAAGTCCGGGAAGCACACTCTCAAAGGCTGTCATGACAGAGGTTTCAGTGGCGTTTTCATCAGAAGCATCGCCGGTGAGTACATCTTGGAGATAAGCGACGTTCTCGCTGAGGCCTTGGGCGGTAACATTGCCCATGTCTGCTCCAGTCATCATCTTCATACCGCCAAACCGCTCGGGGGCTGTGGCTTGGGTTGCTACCTGCGTGGCCACCTCACTCGCTTCCACTGAAGCGTGAGCGGAGGCAACAAACGGCTGTATAGGGCCTAGTAACATCGCGCTGGCGGCGGCGACTAAGCGATAACGAGATTGACGCTTTAACACTTTGCCCAGTTGGCGTTCGGTGAGCCAACCTTGGCGGATCATGATTTCGCCTAGCATCATTTTACTTGAGCTTTGTAAGCTCAAAGCTTCATCCAGCTGGCGACGATTGATGAGGCCTTTATGTAGAAGCAGTGTGCCGAGTCGCGACTTCTGCTGAATTTCTATCTGTTTACTCATGTGCTTGACCTTCTATTTATTCGTGTGACTGAGCTAATCCTGTATCAGTAGCGGCTTTTCAACAACGTAGGGATATTGACGTTGCCATGTATTTCGTAGTGTTGAACGTCTAAGTTGTTGATTTAATGATCAGAACCACATGTAAGCCATTATTGTTATTTGTTGTAATGCAGCTGCCTAAGTCCATTTTCTGATTAAAAACTAGTCTAATAATCTGAGCACTGAAACAGTATCTTTGCAGAACCTTGCTTATCAGCTCTTACTGCATGAGTTGCAATTCTCTATAATCGGCCCCAATTAAACATTACATACAGTTATCGGAGACGTTCGGATGAGTAATCCACGCCATATCAAACTCCTGATTTTGGGCTCAGGTCCTGCAGGCTACACAGCAGCCGTTTATGGCGCTCGTGCCAACCTTGATCCTGTGATCATTTCTGGTATGCAGATGGGCGGACAGCTCACCACCACGACAGACGTCGATAATTGGCCGGGTGACGCTCAGGGTGTACAAGGCCCAGAGTTGATGGAGCGTATGAAAGCACACGCCGAGCGTTTTGATACCGAAGTGGTGTTTGATCAAATCAGCGAAGTAAACCTGCAGCAACGCCCATTTCAGTTGAAAGGTGATACAGGAGAATACACCTGTGACGCGCTGGTGATCGCGACAGGCGCAAGTGCTAAGTATCTTGGGCTTGAGAGCGAAGAAGCGTTTAAAGGCAAAGGCGTATCCGCCTGTGCAACCTGTGATGGTTTCTTTTACCGTAAAAAGCGTGTCGCTGTGATTGGTGGTGGTAATACCGCCGTCGAAGAAGCGCTGTATCTTTCTAATATCGCCTCAGAAGTTGTAGTTGTGCACCGTCGTGACAGCTTCCGTAGTGAGAAGATTCTTGCTGACAAGCTGCTAGAGAAAGCAAAAAATGGCAACGTCACCATTCGTTGGAACAGCGAGCTGGATGAAGTACTGGGCGACGACATGGGCGTTACCGGGATGCGCATTAAAAATCGCGAGAGCGGCGATACTGAAGATCTTGAGCTTGAAGGTGTCTTCGTGGCCATTGGTCACTCACCTAACACGTCCATTTTCGAAGGCCAACTCGAAATGAAAGACGGCTACATTGTGGTTGAAAGTGGATCGCAGGGGAATGCCACACAAACCAGTGTTGAAGGTGTATTTGCGGCGGGTGATGTGTCCGATCATATCTACCGTCAAGCCATTACCTCGGCAGGCACAGGGTGTATGGCGGCACTTGATGCTGAGCGTTACATAGATAACCTTAAGTAAGTTAACTTTTAGGCGCACTTAAAGCGTCTAATAGCCATGCAGGAAGAGGACGGGATTCTTGGTTGAATCTACCGTCCTTTTTTTGTGCCTCAGATTTAAGCTCTGTGTTGTGTGCTTCTATCGCCTTAATACGCTCAAGTGTTGCAGGATGACTTTGCCACCAACTTTGGATGGTTTGTAGAGGGAGTGCATCCGCGTCTTCTTTTTTTAGTAAGCCCTGAAATAACTCACTGGCACCTTCGGTGTGACCATACTCATTTTTTAACAATGCGATCGCTCTTTCGTCTGCGGCACGTTCCATATCACGGCTAAATGACATAAAACTCAATGTGCCGGTATTTTGTGCCAGCGAGCCAGCCCCTGAATCGCCTAAGCCCAGTGCTAGGTACAAAATCGTATGTCCAACTTGTTCAAGCATGAGCACAGCAGGGTGGCGTAATTCAATATGAGCGTATTCGTGGGCAAGTACCATGGCGAGGCCATTTTCGCTGGAAACGGCATTCAGTAATCCTCGCGTTACGTGAATATGGCCGCCAGAAGTCGCGAAAGCATTTGTAACCTCCATATCAGGCAACCAGTGTACCGTCACTGGGAAAACGTGTTCAGAGTGGCTAGCAAGGCGCTCAGTGAGCTTGGTGAGATACGCTTGAATTTTCCGGTCATCCTCCGAGAGGTCATCTTGCCCAAGCGAAATATTCGGCTCCCACGCATAGGGAATCTTTGGCCCCAGCCAGCTTGCACTCCAGCCAATAGCGAACGAAATAAAAACGATGAATGCGAGTAACCCAGCAGCCATCAGCAGAAAGTCCACCACCGGACTTTCATGGCTGTTGTTTATGTGATCGGGTACGCGGGGATTTTCATCGGGGAAGCTCACGCGGTTAGCACTCAGGCCTTCACTGAAGGCGCTGTTAATGCGGTGCCGTAAGCAAGTACTTCCACCGAGCCTAAGCCTTGTCCTGCGTTGTCGCCAATACGAGACGTTTCGTATTTGACGTTATAAACAGTTTGCGCACCTAACGATTGCGCTTTTTCTTGCATTCGCAGCGTTGCCTCACGGCGAGCACGATCAATTAAGGACTCGTAAGCCCCTACGCGGCCGCCAAAGAGGTTTCTTAAACCTGCCGCTACCGTTTTAAAGTAATCAACAGAAACCACCACACTGCCGCTTACAAGCTGAGAGTCATGCTTTAAAAGTTCAGGCGGAGGGACGCGTAAAGGAATCACGGTAATGCGTCGTAAAGCATCTTCACGTTCGTGGATTGAGCGATAGTGGCGTTGCTCTGCCAACCGCCCAAACAAGTAGCCAATCACCAATAGGGCAAGAAATATCAAAAAGCCCATTAGCGATCTTCCACAATAACCGCAGTGCCATACACAAATATCTCTGAGGCACCGGCGGCAATGGAGGACGTCGAGAAACGAACATTCACCACCGCATTCGCACCAAGCGCGCTGGCCTGTTCTTGCAACCGTGCAATAGCTTCATCGCGAGATTCACTCAGTAGTTCGGTATAACCTTTGAGTTCGCCACCAAAGAAGTTTTTGAAGCTGGCCATGATGTCACGCCCAGCGTGTTTAGCCCGAACGGTACTGCCTTGCACCATGCCTAAATGCTGAGTGATACGTTTACCGGGAACGACTTCCATATTACTGACGAGCATGTGATTTCCTTTCTGATAATAATCGCAATCTTTTGATCATACCGGAATGCCAGACACAAAAAAGCCCCGCATTGCGAGGCTTCTTCGTTAGCTTAAGCTAAGAATTAAGCGTTTTCTGCTTTCTTCTTGCTTGAACCTTTCTTCGCTGGTGCTTTGTCGTGGTTTTCCGCGACAGGGCCAAAATGCTCAAGTGGGAAATGGTCAACGTGCACCATATCCAGAACATCTTTTTCGAACGCGATCATGAACTCGCCTTCGTCAGCAGTCAGAATGCCCATTTCCACACCTTCGGTGATGCGGCCTTCGATAGACAGGTTAGCTTCGTCGTACTTACCAGCTTTGATTGCTTCACCAATCTTCTTGTAAATGCCTTCAGCTTGTTCAACGCGATCAAGCAAAGTGTCATAGACAGCAAGAGGGTTACGCATAGGATCAGCGTAAGCCGTACCGATCATCTCACCACGGTATGAACCCTTGATCAAACGCTCACGGGTATCAGTGTGGTAAGACACTAGGTCAACAACCGTAGCAACCAGCTTATCAGTCGGTGCAACAGCACGACGACCAAATGGCATAGTTAACACTTTCAGCAGAGCCGCTACTGGGCGAGCTGGTAGGTTCTTGATCAAGCCGTAATGCGCTTCTTCAAACTCGAAGAACAACTTCTGGATTGAGTACTCAACCAGTGGAAGGTCGTCTTTGTTTGAACCTTGGTCAGCCCAGTGCTTCAGAACCATAGAAGCCAAGTACATCTTCGACAGCATGTCAGCCAAACGTGCAGAGATAAGTTCGCGGAACTTCAGCTCGCCACCTAAGGAGAACATACACATGTCAACCATGATTGCGAAAGAAGCAGCGTACTTGTTCAACTGCTTGTAGTACTGCTTAGTTGGGCCAGACACAGGCACGCCAGTGAAGGCAGCGTTGGTCAGGTTAAGAACGGCAGCACGGCTCATGTTCGAGAAGATGAAACCGAAGTGACCAAACAACGCTTTGTCGAATGCTTTCAGGTCATCATTTTGCGCTGCATGCATTTCAGGCAGAACATATGGGTGACAACGAATCGCGCCCTGACCGAAGGTGATCATAGAACGAGTAAGGATGTTTGCACCCTCAACCGTGATCGCAACCGGCACAGAAGAGTAACCCGCTTCAACGTAGTTCTTAGGACCACGAATAATTGCCTTACCACCATGAACATCCATCGTGTCGTTAGCAATATCGCGAGCAAGTTCAGTCAAGTTGTACTTCAGGATGGCAGAAGGAACAGAAGGCTTGTGACCTTCATCAATCGCAATAGCAGTTACACGAGCGGCTGCAGAAGCGGTGTACGTGTTACCAGCGATGCGTGCGATACGCTCCTGAACACCTTCCAACTTAGCAATCGGCACATTGAACTGACGACGAATACGTGAGTACGCACCAGTAGCTGCGATAGAGTACTTACCACCGCCAGCACCAGAGCTAGGCAGAGTAATACAACGGCCAACAGACAGACACTCAACCAGCATACGCCAGCCTTGACCTGCGTTGTCAGCACCACCAATGATGAAATCAAGTGGGATAAATACGTCTTTACCAAATACCGGGCCGTTCATGAACGGAGAACCGATAGGCTTGTGACGGTTACCGATGTCCATACCTTCAAGATTACGTGGCAACAGAGCAACGGTAATACCTATGTCTTTCTTCTCGCCAAGCAGACCTTCAGGGTCAAACATACGGAAAGCCAAACCAACCACAGTCGCAACAGGTGCAAGCGTGATGTAACGTTTTTCGAAGTTCAGTTTAAGACCAAGAACTTCTTTGCCTTCCCAAGTGCCTTTACACACAACACCCACATCAGGAAGAGAAGTCGCGTCAGAACCAGCGCGCGGGCCAGTTAGACCAAAACATGGAATCTCACGACCGTCAGCCAAACGTGGCAAGTAGTGATCTTTCTGCTCTTGAGTACCGTACTTAAGAAGTAGTTCACCAGGGCCAAGAGAGTTAGGTACACCAACGGTAGAGAAGGTTGCACCAGAAACGGTCAATGCCTGCAGTACCGCAGACTGAGTCTGAGCTGAGAAGCCAAGACCGCCGTATTCAGAAGGAATAATCATTGAGAAGAAACGTTCTTTCTTAATGAAATCCCAGATTTCCTTAGAGAGGTCACCGTCTTGATTGATTTCCCACTCGTTAACCATTGAACAAAGCGTTGCAACTTGGTTATCAAGGAAGTCCTGTTCATGCTGAGGAATAGTAGGATTTGGGTGATTCAGAAGGGTCTGCCAGTTTGGCTTACCAGCGAACAATTCACCGTCCCACCATACAGTACCGGCTTCAAGCGCAGTGCTTTCAGTTTCCGACATCTGTGGAAGAATCTTCTTGTAAAAAGCGAAGATTGGACGAGTCACGCTATTTGCACGGAAACCGTCGAGGCTAAGAACACCAAAGCCAGCAGCGAAGATCAGTGAAATAACAGTAAGTGTTGTAGGCGCATCGAAGATGAACGCAGCAACAGCAAAAGCAACCAGCGCAATGGCTGAGACTTTCAGAGAGCTACGCTTATAAGCGAGAGCGACCAGAGCACCAACAAGGAGCAAGCTCCAGATTGTAGTAGTCATATCAATACCTCAATAAGGTGGCTGTTAAGCCGTTATTTTCTCATTTGTCATGCTTCCAACGCACGAGGCGGTTACTCACTCGCACGTGAGGCAGGCATTCTACCCAGTTAAATCGATGATTCGCAAACTTCAAATGTAAATTAATTGACTGAGCATTTTGTCTTATTTTTCAATAATTTCCCTGAATCGCCGCACAGCCTGTGCGGGAGGTGATGCTATATGTCGTTATTAACTGGAAAGGGGTTTGTTACGACGTAAATACTTGGTCCTGCGGATGCGTAAAAAACGACTAAACTGACTCTTGTACCGTTTAATTATTTACTCATAGGCCCCAAAGATGTTTTTTGCACAGTTTTCGCTATGGACGCTTATCCTGATATCAGTCGTGTTAGGGCTGGGTTTGTTCTTCCATCTTTTTCGGTATTCATCGCGCACCGCAGAGATAGCGCCCTCGATATTAACCAGCATAGGCATCTTCGGTACCTTCTTGGGGGTAGCGTTGGGTCTGTGGGAGTTTGACACCACGGATATACAAGGCAGCGTGCCAAAGTTGATGGACGGCTTAAAAACCGCGTTTTGGTCTTCCATTGCCGGATTATTTGCTGCGTTAACCTTAAAAATCCGAACCGCCATTGAGCAGGCACGCCGACGCGATGCTACACAGAATCGAGCAGCGACCGTTGATGACCTAGATACCTCATTAAGAGCGATAGTGTCGCAAGTGCACAACGGCACCGATGAAACCATGCGCGTGCAGTTAGATTTGCAGCACAGAGCCATGATCAAACGCATGGATACCGCCGTTGAGGTCTTTAGCAACTATCAAGAAAAAATGGCGGATGCTAACGCCCGCGCCTTAGTCGAGGCGATCAGCACCGTCATGCAAGAGTTCAATACCAAAATCAATGAACAGTATGGCGAGAACTTCAAACAGCTCAATGAATCGGTCGTCGCCATGCTTGAATGGCAGCAAAACTATCGCACCCAGCTGGATGAACTTATTACCGAACAAGAACGTTCATCAGCATTAATGAAGCAAGCCAGTGATTCATTCGAATACATGGTGCGCCATGCCAACGCGTTTAATGGTATTTCTGAATCCTTACAGGAACTGCTTACCGGCCTAGAGAACCAGCGTGTAAACCTGCACTCGCAGCTAGGAGGCTTAGCCGAAATGGTCAACCACGCAGCGGAAGGCCTACCAAGATTAGAAGATCGCATCTCAATACTCACCCAAGGCATTTCAGACGCAGTGCAATCTCAGCATCGCTGGGCAATTGAAGAACTCAGCCAAATGCAAAAAGACATCAGCTTGCAGCTACGCCAGCAAATGTCCGATAGCCATGAAGGGATGAAAGACCAACAGCAGCAAAATATGCAGCACATGCAGAAACTTGGAGAACGCCTAGAGCATCACGTAGTGCAGCTTGATACCAGCATGGAAGACGAGCTTAACAAAGCGTTGCGCGCATTTGGCTTACAGCTCACTGCCTTGTCTGAAAAATTTGTCTCCGATTATTCCCCGCTAACTGACAAACTTCGCGACCTCGTAGCGATAGCCCAAAAGAGCGAGGAGTAAAGCATGTTAAGTGAAGACAGCGGGCTAGGAGAAACAAAAGACGAAGAAGGGCATTGGGTTGCCGTCTCAGATCTTATGGCCGGTTTGATGATGGTGTTTATGCTGATCTCCGTCGTATTTATGATCAACGTCGAAACCGAGCGCGATAAAATTCGCGACGTAGCGATTTTATACGACCAACTAAGAACCCAGCTCTACCGTGATCTTAACGAAGAGTTTGCGGCGGATATGCCACGTTGGGGGGCAGAGTTAGATGAAGACCTAGCCTTTCGGTTTAACAACACCGACGTATTGTTTGATAAAGGCGAAGCAGAGATAAAGCCAGAGTTTCAGGCCATATTGGATGACTTTTTCCCTCGTTATATACGCATTATTACCCAAGCAAGTTATCGTGATGACATACTCGAAGTGCGTATAGAAGGGCACACATCCAGTGGTTGGTTTGGGGCACGTTCAGATGACGAAGCCTACATCTTTAACATGAACCTATCCCAGCAGCGAACTCGCTCAACACTGGCCTACGTCCTTGGTTTACCGGATGTTCGCCAAGACAAAACATGGTTAAAGCAACACCTTACCGCCAACGGATTATCCTCGGCAAAAGTGGTACGAGATAACAAGGGGCAAGAAGTGGGAGAGGCATCGCGCCGGGTAGAGTTTCGAGTGCGTACCGACGCCGAAGGCCGCATTGCCACCATTTTGGATAAGGTTCAATAACAGAATGAAGCTATTCGATTTTCGTGAAGACGCCGCATTCAACCAACTTAAACAACGCATGGGCGCTGCCGAAGCCGGGCACTTCGTTTCTTTTGACCCCGAGCATCAGCTCACCTTCGGAGAGCGCGAAGCACTAGCCGCAGCGAGCGTCGATATCAGCGCAGGGGCCGTACGCATACTTAAAGACCGGACGATCGCATTAAAAAACTCGCGTGTGTGGGTAGAGGGCGGCGGCAAAATTCACATTGCCAACTGCGCCGATGTAATACAACTGCGCAACCAGCTTAGAATTATGGTGAGTACACGCAATCCCGAGAAAACGTTATCCATCTGTCCTGAGTGTTTAGCAGAACTTAAGTATTTGGGGTTGGATGGTCGTAAAAGTCGGCGCTTGTCTGAACAACTCGATGAGTTATTTTCCATGGAGCAATTCAGACAAGACTACCCGTTTTATCCCGTTAATGGATAAAACTTAGGGCACCTCTGATTAATGTAGTAGTGCTGCGCGTGAGTCCTGTAACGCTTTAGATCGAGGCGTTGATCGAAGTTAATGGCGGGTCCTTAATAAGGTCAACAACAAAGATATAAAGTGT
>NVWL01000057.1 GCA_002733645.1 Oceanobacter sp. | reverse complement strand
CATTAACCTCAATCAACGCCTCGATCTAAAGCGTTACAGGACTCACGCGCACGACTGCATGGATGCAGGAGGTAGGGCGACGCAGGAAGCCAAAGCCGATCACGACTGCATTAATCAGAGTTGCCCTAGTAAAGACAACAATGGTTTTTTGTCGTTAGGGTGAAATTAACTCTCTGTCTTGTTGGTGAGTAAAGGCGTAAAAGTCGCCCTTTTACTTGTCACCGGTGTCTTTGATGTTCCGGTCATTTCGGAGCATAACCTCAATGTTTAAGGCCGACAAGACGGTGAGTCTACTGGCTGATAGCTTTCGTACACATGGCTATGCCATCATTGATAATGCCTTCCATGATGATGTGCCATATGTACTTAGTGATCGCCTCAATACGCTCGCAGAGGTTGATGCTATGCATCGGGCGGGTATTGGCCGGAGGGATGATCTCACTCAACGCGAAGATATTCGCGGCGATGAAATTCATTGGCTGACGGATGCTCATACGAGTGAAGCGTTGTGGGTACGCACCATGGCGCAACTGCGTATCGAGTTGAACAGGCATCTATTGTTGGGCTTATTTTCTTACGAAAGCCACTTTTCACATTACCCTGCTGGTGCATTTTATAAAACGCATACAGACTCCTTTCGTGGTGAGGCTAACCGCGTGTTGAGTACTGTATTTTATTTGAACCCTGACTGGAAGGAAGGCGACGGAGGGGAGTTAGTAATATACAGCGAAAGCGGCGAGGAGCTTGAACGAGTAGCCCCTGTATTCAATCGCTTGGTCGTCTTTTTGTCTGAAGAGTTTCCTCATGAGGTACTGCCTACCTCCACAGATAGATATAGCATTGCGGGGTGGTTCCGCGTGAACACAAGCAGCGCTGAACGAGTAGACCCTCCGGCTTAATTCGTTCAGTTGGTTAGTGCGTCTTTACCATATCCATAAACCAAGAAATAACTAACTCTATACGATACGGGCGCTGGTCAGATTTTAACGATGCAATATAGATGTCGTTGAGAAGCGCAGCGCTGCCTTCTGGCTCGAAGGGGATGAGCGTCTTCTCATCAATATGGTTTTGAATGCAGTGACGTGGAAATATGCCAATACCAAGCCCGCCTAACGTCATTAATATAGCGCCTTCAATGCTGTTTATTTTTCCTGTGCAGTGTAGTGATAGGGCTTGAGTGTTATGAGCATCAGGAAAATTATGGTTTCGCCAGTATTCGAAGTAGACATCAAACCCTGGGTAGTCGATATAATTAAATTCTAATATTTTCCCTTCTGATAATGCACCGAGATCAATATCAGGTGCTGCGACGGCCACATATTCTTCTTTGCAAAACGGAATATATTGCAATCTTGGGTGATCAATCTTCTTGGTCACAAAGCCAAAATCTATGATGCCATCTAAAATACGATTAAATACTTTGTCCGTCGGGACTAATTCAAGGTTGATTTCGAGCTTAGGATGTTTACGACGGTTTTCTAACAGCATTGGAAAGTGAGGTGATAATAAGCAAGATGCCGGCATGGCATAGCTGACGGTGCCTTGTACCTCTTGAGCCGTATTACCGACATCCACTAAAAAATCGGCGTGCAAGTTTTCGAAGTGCTTAATGTACTCACGCATCTTTTCGCCAGCTTCGGTGATAACGGGGCCTTTGGGCGTTCGCACAAAAAGGTCATTACCTATTAATTCTTCTAAGGCTTTTATATGTTTGCTGACATTTGCCTGCGTCATTGCAGCAAGATCGGCGGCTTCACTAAAACTGCCAACCATGTCGACAGCTTTAAATGCGCGGAAGTATTTAGGATCTATTGGTTGCACAGGATTGCCCATGTCTCGTTTTATTTATATGGCCATATTCATACTATATTATCAGACATCACTTTCAATGGCAGGAAGCGTCAAATCGCTAATTTCTAAATAACTGCTGTTATTTAGCGTATTGGCTAAGGGAGATTTTTCATTCGTCACTAGCTTGCTTATTTTTAGGCGCATATCGTCTAGTTCATAAGTAATAGAAATGCCCATTAAGTAATTACAGTAGATGTCGCCATATTCAATTTTTTTACTCTCTTTTGCCTTGATTTGAAATGTATGTGTGATTTCAGTTTGTGTTGATGACGCTAAACCTTGATTAACGATCAGGGTGATTGAAAGGTCGAGATCAGTTTGATTACGAAAATGTTTAATATTCATCGAGATACCTAATATTGACGCTAAACACTGTAGAAAATGACAAAAAGACTCGCAATTCCGATGCGGCATAGTGCTGATTCTGAATCTGATTTGAAGGCTATATGAGGGGGGCATAATGTGGGTTTTCACAAATACCGTTATTGGGAAGAGTCATGGGGAACAGTCAGCTTATTCATCCGTCTTCAATTCGCGTCTGGCGCGGATTTAAAAATCAACAATATCAATCGAATTGGACAGGCTTTGTCGACCGACTCTCAGAAATATTCATTCCGCTAACGTGCCAGGCTATGATGCCTATTGGCTTAAAATCCTATATTCCCACATTGCTTAAAAGTGATGCTGGCATTTTGCCGGATGAAATTGCTTTGGTGGGTTACGCAGATCAAAATACGTATTACTCGGCTAGCAGAGATACGGTGATTGGACGTGGTTACGGCCTGTTGCACTACGAGGTCTTTAACTTTGATAGCGGAGCAGGCATTCCTTCAAGCCAGTCGGCTTTCCCTACCGCTTACTCAAAGGGTGCATTTGAACTCTCACAACCTTACTACTTTTCTGGCCGACCAATTGATTGGTCTGTACTTGAAATTAATGTATTTGCTATTCCAGTACAACAAAGTGAGGTGGGTGGAAGAATAGTTACACTGGCAGATAGCCTCAAGTATGCGGTCTCTCATAATCTTATTACGGAATCTATTCTGGTGCAGGATTCTGGGTACGTGATTCTGTGGATTGGCTTGGATGTTGGAAAAAAGATTCCGCAAGACATCACTGACCTTATTTCTGCACATGCAGACGTTATTCATTCTATTTCAGGGCGCGCGAGTGTGCCGCCAATGTGGACGGGAGGTGAACCTGGTATTCCGATTAAGGATAACCAAACACTTAATCTGACCTTGAAATCTTCCGCTATAGGAGCTTTTTATTATGATTAAAATGGATGCGTTGGTAATGCTGTAGTAACTTAGCAGTAACTTAGCAGTAACTCAGTAGTAACTATGTAGTTACGAATACACGAGATTTTATACGTTATATAGTGTCAGTATTGAACCTAGACTAGAGCGGTATCTCTTGAGTACCAAGTAATCAGGTATGCCTACAAAAGAGCAACGGAAGAAATTAAAAGAGACCCCGGATCATCACCGGGGCTTTATTTTGACTCTTTAATACTGTCGCCTTCGATCTATTTTTTTAATGAGTTAATGGCTGCCCAGCACGTCAAGGCGCTATTAAATGTGGTATAAAATCCACAAAGTGAATACACAATACCAGACCAATCTTCTCGGATGTCTGCGGGTATTGTTTTTCCTTCTTTATCTGTGCTCACAACGACAGGGTCGGAGACATTGCGAATAAACCCATACGCGACGCCTTGTTGCTGGCACTGGTGCGCAATCACAGCATCGTCCATTTCAAGAAAACAGTAGGCACTGGCTGATGTGCCATTGTCTATGAAGTAGAAATCAGTGGTGAGTAGTGGCTGAACACCAGCAAATTCAATGTTATTACTTTTAAGGTTGGACGGTACAAGCGGAGTATTAATTAAGTCATCGGCTGTGTACGAGGTACTCGCCCGTTTATTGAGTTCATCCACAGATTTAGCGATCGAGGTATCGTTCCAGACAGTATCAAGCGGCATCATTAACGAGTTTTTTACTTTGTCGTAAATATCTGCTGATGGAAATATATCTGCTCCGGTAAAGGTCTGTCTGTTGTAGTCGCAATGGTCAATGTTTTCTGCTTTTTCAAGTTCAATATGTGCAGCGCAGGTGAGTACGACATCGCCTAGTGGTTGTTTGGTCGAACTGCCACCGGCGGTACCTGTGGAAATAACGGTAGTGACACCACTTTGCTTAATAATGGTGTCCACTAAATTCTCGACACCTAGGATGTAAGGCGGGTGGGCGAGATGAACTTCTGATTTAATCAATAATACTTTTTTGTCGACGTTTGATTCTGTGGTGACAGAAACAAGTTGAAAGTAAAGGAGCGGGGTGGTTTCTCCGGTCAGCGTCAATGGCACCCAGCTATCACGCCATTCTTCGGCGTATGGGCCGCGTTCTTTATCGCTGTTGATGAATACGTGATCAAGAGCAGACCATTCTGCACTCGTCCAAGTAATCACGGCAATATCAGCATTAGGTAGCTTGGTTCTTGGCAGTAGAAGCCCGGTAGGGGCGGTAGCATTAATGGCTGACCAATCCACAACAGGTAAGTAGTGCTCGTTAGATACTTGATAGTTGGCGTGTAGTAATCGTGACATGGGTAAACGTCCTGTTAGCTGAATATAAGAAGGAAAGGTTGATCATTAACGAGAATGGGTTGCAAGGTTTGGCCGCTCCCTGCTACGGAGGTATTAGTCAGTTCCCACCATCCTAAGCAATTAGGGTAAATACTGCTTAGTGTTAGATTGCCGCTACTTTGATAGACCAAGAAATACGCCTGACCTTCGCTGCCTTGATAGATCGATATGGCTTGAGCGTTGAGCATAGCACTGGTGGCATCTTGGCTTAATACAGGGTGGGAGCCTTCGTCGGGGTCATCCATAAAGTGATCAATATTTACTTTCTTATGGTCTTGATTGGCTTTAAGGAAAAAGTTTTCACCACCGAACTGGAAGAAGTTAAAGTGTCCCCATGTTTTTGCCCAACTTGCAGACCAAGTTTCTAAGACACTTAAACCGTCATAAGGTGGAAGTGAGATTTGATACTTGGTGCAATCTCCGGTGGTGCCGTTATATGCAACGAGGAAGCTAATGTCGCGATAAGGCAAGGCTTTCACCATGGTCAAGCCTTCGCCAACATACAGGTTATGAAGTGCGCTCACTGTGTGGTCACTATTATATCGGTAGAAATTTAAGTATTTGCCATCGTTGGCGTACGTGACGAGGTAGGGCATTCCACCAAGATAAAAGACATTCAGTATATCGAGCGGATTAGGCATCTTAATGGCTGCTACGGCAACTAGGTACTCTGTGGTGTCGTTGCCAAACACACTCAAAGTTTGTGTTGTGGCCGAATACAGCAGCGTGTAGTGATTCTCACGGGTCGAAAGCTCTGCACTGGCCGTCACTGCTTTAGGTAGTGCTTGGAGGGTTTTTTCTGGAAGTGCTTGAGTCGTTATACTCCACTGGTTGTTATTATTTTGTATGGCTAAAAACTGTACGGATGTGTCTTGAGAAGTTGACATGTTAGCTGCCTCGTCCTTGTGATTTATCATGTACGTATCACTATACCCAGAGAGTCGAGCGCCCCCTATTCGCATTCGTTATACGAGTGATTCTTAATTCCCTTCTGTACAACTTGAAGTTTAGTGCAGCTTCTCTGTTTTGCAGGCTCTTATGGTAAAGTTTCGTTTTTTAAACTCTGAATTTGGACGTGTTTGTGGTGATTAAAGGCTCAGCGGCTATCGCGCTCAGTAACCCTAAAAGCCCATCGAATGTTGGTGCCGTGATGCGTGCGGCAGGATGTTATGGTGCCCATGCGATTTACTACACTGGTGAGCGCTTTGAGCGCGCAGCCAAGTTTCATCAAGACACCAATAATATCAGCTCGACAATAGAGCTTGCGGGGGTAGAGTCGTTTGTGTCTCAAAAAAAGCCGGAGCAAAAGTTGGTATGTATCGAACTGGTTGAAGGGGCCACACCGCTGCCGGAGTTTAAGCATCCTGAAGACGCATTGTATGTGTTTGGCCCGGAAGATGGCTCGATTGATCAAGCCGTTGTCGATGCCGCAGATGCGGTGGTATTCATCCCGACCATTGGCTGTATGAACCTTGCCGCCACGGTTAACGTCTTGCTGTACGACCGTATGGCGAAACAACACCAGCAGGGTGATCAAACCGAGCTTATAAGAAACAGTCGTGATGTTAATAATCGTTTAGCGATCAAGCGCTGATTTTAAATGTGTGTTGTTTTAGTGTTCAACATACTGCTGCTATGTAGGAATGTAATATGAGCTTTTATGAAGAAAATGTATTGCCTCATCTCATTAACTGCGCGTGTTCTGGCAAAGCTGTTAATGCGCTGCGTGCGAAAGTGGTGCCTCTTGCCACCGGCGAGGTATTGGAGGTGGGTATTGGTTCGGCGCTTAACTTGCATCTTTATGATGAGTCTAAAGTAACTAAGGTATGGGGGTTGGAACCGTCATTGGGTATGCGCAAACGGGCGGCGAAAAACCTTAAAAAGTCGTCGATCAAGGTGGAGTGGTTAGATTTACCAGGGGAGAAAATTCCGCTAGCGGATGAATCGGTAGATTCCGTACTGTTAACCTTTACGCTATGCACTATTCCCGATTGGAGTGCAGCTATGCAGCAAATATATCGAGTACTTAAGCCCGGTGGTAAGATCTACTTTTGTGAGCATGGTCAGTCACCTCATGAGTCTGTTGTTCGTTGGCAGAATCGATTGAACAACGCTTGGGGAATGGTCTTTGGTGGCTGCAATTTGAATCGCCCCGTTATTAATATGATTGAAAGCAGCGGCTTCTCAATTGACTGGTATGAGAGTGAATACGCTGACGGGTTGCCAAAAGTGGCTTCTTTTGCGTCATTCATGACACACGGTGTTGCTATTAAATAGTGGTAATAATCTATCGTAAAACGTACTTATTTAGGCTTATGGTGTTTAACCTGAGTGACTCATCACAGTTCTGACAAAACATCACAGATCCCCTCTAGCGCTTTCAGTGCGCTAAGGTCTATATTGAAATGGCTCTCGGTAATCAAACCGGAGCAAATAGACCAAAAGTACTAACGACAGGTTAGTATGATAGGGGGAGATGGATGAGAGTAATCCGGCTCGTATTAAGTTTAAGCCTCGTGTTGGCATTCACGGCATCTGCTAGTGAAAGCGCCTACAGTAATAACGCCAATCAGCGTGTGAGCGTTACAAACGAGACTAATCAGCCAACGGATCACTTTAATCATCAATCCTTAGACCTTCTTACCACTCATGCAGCACTGATAGAATCCTCCTTATTTTCAAGTTTTGATACCGACCCAGATTGTTTAACAGTCTTGGCGTTTAAACGCCCAGTCGTAAAACACAATGCGTCAGTACTCACTGGAAATGTACGACTTTCGCAGGACTCAATTGCCCAATGGCAATTAATTCGTGGGCCACCTCTGGCTTGATGGTTTCTTTTCTTTTCCTGAGTGCTTTATAGATCAGGTAAGAACAGCGACGACCTCCATCAATCAAATTGTATAAAAAATCAAATAAATATGAGTGACCCAACAATAAAATGGGTTGCTTTAGAGGAGTATTGCCATGACTAAACTCAACTTACACTCTGTTTCTAGTGTTGATGAGCTAATGTATCCAAATCAATCCAACGAGCTATCACTAGAAAGTAGTGCACTGAAATTCTTTACAGATTTTCAAAATAACGAACCCCTCGTGATTGATGCATCTGTGTCGGCTGTGGATGCGCGGCAAATGATGATGGCCACTCATGTAAGGCTCAAGCTGGTGGTGAATCGAGCGAATAATTTTGTTGGTGTCATTACGGCGCATGACCTATCTGAACAGAATATTTTGCGTTACACCCTTGCAGACAAAAGTCATTTGGATGACTTAGCAGTGGCTGATTTAATGACACGAAAACGAGATTTGATGGCGCTGGATCTTAACGAAGTGGAGACATCTTCCATCGGAGATGTGGTGAACTTACTAAAGGATAACTCTCAGCAGCATTGCTTGGTCGTGGATGATAAGACACATCAGATTCGTGGCATCTTCTCTGCGAGTGATATTTCTCGGAAATTACATTTACCAATTAATATTCAGGAGCAGTCGAGCTTTTACCGAGTGTTTGCTGCGGTTTCGTAAAATGCATTAGATAACAACAACCTGAAAGGGCGAGATTTCTCGCCCTTTTTTTTGAAATAAAATTCACCACATTGGCAGTGGTTGGCGGCATCGCGGCACATTTGCACATTGGCGAAGCAAAGGTGGTAGGGTAACCTCGCTGCATCACAATAAAAATGAGGACGCATCGTGTCGACAGAATGGGCCTACAAAAGTGCAGTTGAGCTGCAACAAGCGCTAACCAGCGGAGAGATTACTAGCCGTGGCTTGGTTGAATACTTTAAAACCCGTATGGAGCATGTGAATCCGTCGCTGAATGCCATTGTTGCCTCAGATTTTGACGGTGCTTTAGCCCGTGCAGACGAAGCGGATGCCGCGCGTGCTAAAGGTGAACACTGGGGGCCATTACACGGTATCCCGATGACCATTAAAGATACGTTTGAAGTGGTGGGTATGCCGTGTACTGCGGGATCACCGTCGCTCGCGAAACACATGCCGAAACACAATGCGTTTACCGTCCAGTTGTTAATCGATGCTGGTGCCATTATGTTTGGTAAAACCAACATTCCATTATTTGCCGGCGATATTCAAAGCTTCAACAAAGTGTATGGTGTGACGAATAACCCTTGGGATGTTGCCCGTACACCGGGTGGTTCGTCGGGGGGGGCTGCTTCGGCGTTGGCATCTGGCATGACGCCGATTGAATTGGGTTCAGATTTGGCGGGTTCTATTCGCACGCCTTCACATTTCTGCGGTACTTATGGCCATAAACCGACCCACGGCATTATCTCTGGGCGTGGTCATATTCCTGGACCGCCGGGCATGTTGTTAGAGCCAGATTTAGCAACGCCGGGGCCTATGTCTCGTAGCGCTGATGACCTTGATCTGATGATGGATGTCTTGGCCGTGCCTGGCCCATTAATGGGTAACAGTTGGTCGTTGACGCTCCCCAACTCTGATAAAAAAGCCTTGTCCGATTTTAAAGTATTAGTTTGGACTCAAGATCCACTTAGCCCCATTGACAGTGATCTTGAAGCGGCCTATCAAGAAATGGCAACGCACCTTAAGGCACAAGGGGCTGATGTTACTGTCGGCGCACCGGAAGGCATGTCGTTAGAAACGTTTGTTCCAACGTATATGAACCTACTTGGTTCAGTATTAAGCGGTACGTTAAAACCTGCCCAGCGTCGTATTACGGCAGTATTGGCAAAGGTCGTTGCTAAATTTGGCAAGCAACTGAAAACCGGCCCTCATACCGATAAATTATTGACTGGTATGACTCAGCCTTACGCCGAGTGGTTAAAACAACACGAAACTCGCCTTCGTATCGCAAAGAAAATGGAGAAAGTGTTTGCACAGTACGATGTGATCCTTACGCCTGTTGTGCAAGTTCCTGCGTTTAAACACCAGCCTAAGCCTGCGGTACATAAGCGTCGCTTACCGGTGAACGGTGAGGCACGAGCATACACTGAACTGTTTATGTGGATTGCCCCAGCGACCTTGATGGGCTTGCCTGCAACAAGTGCTCCGGTAGGAACAACGAGAGAAGGCCTGCCCGTAAACGTGCAGATTATCGGAGCTAAATATCAGGACAAAACGACCATTGGTTTTGCTGGCTTGTTAGAAAAATCCTTACGAGGATTTAAACAACCACCTGAATTTAAAGCCTAATGAACCTGCCACTTCCCGATATTTACTTGCTTGTGGCATCGAGCTTTATCGGCTCGGTGCTGACCGCAGCGCTTGGGGTAGGTGGTGGAGCATTTTTAATCACTATGATGGCGGGCGTGGTTCCGCCATTGGCGTTGATTCCTCTGCATGGTGTGGTGCAGATGGGATCAAACGCCTCCAGAGCACTGCATTCGCGCAAGCATCTTAATATCTCTCGATTTGGCTACTTTATGGCCGGTGCTTTAGTGGCGTCGCTTGCGACTTTTTGGTTGATTGGCCAAATTGATGTCGATTTGATTCCATTGATGGTGGCAGTTTTTGTGCTTTGGCTGGTTTGGGCTCCGATGCCTGATTTTAAATTGGGCACAAGTCCGGCAGGTTTACTCTCAGGGGGAATACTCACCACCTTAGCCAGTATGCTGGTGGGAGCCTCAGGGCCACTTGTGTCTGCTTGGTTAGGGAGAACAGGGCACGATAAATGGCAATATACGGCGTTGTTTTCCACTTGTATGACCGCACAGCATCTACTCAAAATTATCGTCTTTGGTTTTGCGGGCTTTGTCTTTAGTGAATGGTTAGGACTGCTTGCGTTAATGTTGCTTGCTGCCTATTTAGGCACCCGCGTTGGATTAAAAATGTTGGGTAAGTTACCCGAAGCCCAGTTCAAAACACTCTTTCGTTGGATGTTAACCTTGCTGTCGATTCGGTTGATTTGGCAGTGGTATGGTCTCTAATAGTCGCTATTTGATTCGACAAGTGGCGACAAAATCACCTTCTTAACTGTCGTAACAGGCCAGTCAATTGCACACTTGGATGCGATGGCGTTTAATCATTTCCGTAATACAACAATAATAATTTCAACTGTGATTACTGCATGTGATCCTAGGAAAGGAACTCTCAATATGAAAAAACTTATTCAACGTGCTTCTTTGCTTGCCGTGATGGCAGGCTCTGTCCTGCTGACTGGTTGTGGTGGTGATGCTTACACCGCCGAAGAGCTATTAACTATGTATCCGGACATCAGTGCGACCAGCACGAAGGCTGAAGAGAAAGAAATTCTGTGTCCGTTCCAGCGTATGCTGAAGCGTTCAGGTATTTTGGACGACGCTATTGAAGAAGGCTCGTTCGAAGTGAAAAACCGTACCCTAACCGAAGCGGCTGAAGTGTTTGGCTGTAATAGTGGAGCCTGTGGTGCTGCGGTGGGTTATGCCAGCTTGGCACAAGGTAATTGGAGCAGGCTAGATATGGATCGTTTACATGAAGCTGGCTTTTTATCGCATGACTGTGGCCTGCAGTTTGAGCTAGGTGGCGTTACTGTTAGCGACACACGCCGTGCGGCTACCTTGAGTCGCTTGTCTGAATTGGCCGTAGATGGTCGCTTAGGCTTTAACGATTTGATGACGGTTAAGAATGAAACGTGTGCGCAAGAAGGTGTCGAAATTACGATTGGTGGCGAAACTGAAGTGAAGCTGATTTATGCATACTTAGGTGGCCCAGACCGTGATTACATTGAATACAGCGATGTAGAAAAGTTTTTACACGCAACAATGCCAGATTACAAAGCCGCTGGTTTTATAGATATTAATCTGATTGGTGAAGTTCAATAAAATCAGCCATGATGTCTTTATTCATTGAATGAAAAAAACCTATAAAAAAGCTCAGCCATGCTGAGCTTTTTTATGCCTGCCCGTTCCCTCTGCTTTGATCGCTGATGCTCGAACCTCTTTTCAGAAAAGTCCCTCATTGTTAAAAAATCACCCAAACGGGTGAAGAAACCCTTCTGTCCATTCTGGTCTACTTCTCACGTTGACAAAAATTAACGTTTGGGAGAGCAGAATGGAACTGAATAAACTAACGCTGGCGGTGCTCGCCGCGACTTCTATGACTCTGGTTGGCTGTGGTGGCGGTTCGTCATCTTCCAGTGATGATGAAACTACTGACGACATCGTTACGCCTGAGCCTCTGGCAGTGTATACCGATATGACCTGGTCAGCCGGGGCAGATGAGCTGGTGGGTCTGACCTACCCACAGAATGCGACCAACGGTGACATGGTTGCGCTTAAGCGTTCGACCGGCTCTGACGACAGTATCTCCCACACCTTGATGGTAGCGCCTGCTGCAACAAAAGAATTTACTGCAGTCGAGGGTGTTGCACTCGAGAAGGACTACTACCGTGATGTTCTGGCGTTGCCTGTGTCTGGCACTGTGGAAGGTGAAGAAATCGACACTGTTCTGATTGCGACCTGCGGGTACGAAGAAGCAAGCATGATCGAAGGTGGAGAAATCCCGACGCGCGGTGAAGTCGGCCCTCGAGCGGTTGCCATTGAAGAAAAAGTTGCTATTGAAGCAGAAACTCACACGCCAGCAAGCCTCGAAATTTATCTGGCCGGTACAGACATCAGCGCATCTCTGGACATTAGCGATGAGATCGAGGGTAACTACTCCTTGGTTGACTGCCATTCGCTCGGCGGTCTATCGGCTTCAGACTTGAGTAGCAAAGGCACGTCAGCCTATGAGGTTGATTTCTTCATTACTGGTCAGGATAGCACTGGCGACGTTGCAGTCTTTGAAGCCAGCCTGATCTACAACTATGAGAGTAATGAAGTAACCGAAAGTGATTTTTCGGTGCTGGATTCTAGAACCATCATTTCGGCTGCAGTTGCAGAAAATCCTGAAGATGACTTTCTGGTTGCCATGACTATCGAGGGCGAAACCTATCTTCTGGAGACGTTAGAAGAAGAAGGTATCGTACTGAGCACGGAAGGCAACCCATTTACCTCGGAATCAGAAGAAGGCGCAACCATTTTCGATCTGGCGTATAGCGGCGATAACCTCTTTGCGGTATCCGGTGATGCTGGCCTTGCGGGAGCGGACTTCACCGGTGAGCAGTTCGTCATGCTGACGGGTGGTGACTATGAAAACTGTGTCGATCAGCTGGCTGTAAATGGCACAACGGTGTGGTGCCACGACTCTACCGACGAAGGCACGTTGATTGAATTTACCGCTCCAACGGTACCGCAGTCAGAGGTAGTCGAAGCTCCTGATAGAGTTGCTGCTCGTTCATATGAAGTAAGTAAAGAAGAAGCCGAGCAGATTAAGGCCGAACTTGAAGGCGCTGGTGCTGAAGTAGAAGTGAAATAAGCGCTGATATTACTCTTTCTTACCAATCTCTTTTAGCCCTCTTTATGAGGGCTTTTTTGTTATTTTAATTCACGTTTTTAATACCCCTCTATTGTCAGTTTTCTGTATTTCACCCGTTTGGGTGAAGTAAGGAAAATACTGAATAAATACTATTTGTTTTCTATTAAATATGTACTAAAAGGTATTCATAAAGTGAACTATAAAGCACTTTTTCTAAACTTAGCATTCCTCTCGTTTTTATTGACTGGGTGTGGCGGTGGCTCTGGGAGCAACTCCGGCGATAGCAGCAATGAAGATCTGACAGATGTTGGCACAGGCCCGGTTCTGGATGATTCTCAAAACGATGGGGGTGAAGAGGATACCAGTCAGGACGGAGATAATACTTTAACCCGAGATCTGATTATTTCTGATGCAGATTATTCCGTGGGTTCAACCATTCTGAGAGGACTGAGCTGGCCGCACGGCGATGTCCAGATAGGCGCGCCTGTTTATGCCACCTTTAATAACTCGACTTCTCACTCGATTGAGAAAGGTATTTCCGCAACCGATACCGTCGACGCCAGTGACTTTACCCCTGTTGTTACCACAGACCCTTCAAATGGCGAACCATCCCTTCGCGATATTGAATCGGTCCGATATACCGAAGCTGATGGTTCGTCAAATCGCTGGTTGATGAGTTGTGACAATACGGGCTCTGCCGGTCGCGCAATGGTAAAGGTTTACTCGGAGAATAACCCAAGCCCGTACCTGGCAGCGGTTCCGCTGTTTAATCAAGAGATTGTTCAGGGGACTCTACAAACCTGGACGATAGACAATTGTAGACAAATCTCCATTGCCTCAGTGACAACGGCCTCATCCGGTTTTGGATTAGTGCTGTGGGCTATTGGTCAGGGTACTTTGTCCAATGATGGTTCAAACGTTTATGAGTTTCTTGTGCGTATCGACATGGATTACAACAAAAACGGTGCGCCAGGCACTCGTGTTGGTGGTATTCCAACCTTGGTGAGCTATGTGAATACGGCGCAGGGAGAGTATCTCTCGGTTGCGGGCTTCAGCTCCGATAAAGCCATTGTGGCGAGCTATTCTTCAATTTCTCAATCGAATGAAATACGAATTCTGGGAGATACCTACAACCAACCTTTAATGATTTCTCAGCAGAACAAATTCACAGGTACGAATGGATTTATGGATGTTGCCGATATTCATCTATGGAAGAAAAACACGAATGACTACCGTATTTACACTGTAAGCGGCACCACGGGTGTTTACGCCATTCAATGGGATGCCGGGCAGAGTGAAAAGATCGGAGAACAGACCTACAGCAGCGGTGATATTCAGCACTGCACAGGCTCTATTACCGGCTTCCGTGATCCAGCAGCCACTGGCAGGCTCTGGTGTCATGACAATACGAATGCGGGCAACCTGCTTGAATTTGAAGCTCCGTCCATAGCAGCGACTGTGCTGTAAGTACATTCACATCAATTTCACTCTGGTGGGTGAAGTTGATGTGGTCATCTTTATTTAAAATCAGTTAACTATTTAAGGTATCTTCTATGAATACTTCTCTCATTTTTCGTGCCAGTCTTTTGGCATTTAGTGTTTCTCTGGTTGCATGCGGAGGCGGCTCTGGCGGCTCTTCAAACACCGCTCAGGAGCCTTCTGATAACACACCTTCGGACAACACAGACAACACAGACAACACAGACAACACAGACAACACAGACAACACAGACAACACAGACAACACAGACAACACAGACACACCGGTCGTTTTGTCGGATACCACATGGAGTGCCGGTACTGACCGAATTCTTGGACTGGGGTTTAACGGAAATTCAGAGACACCCGAGATTACCATGATGAAAGGCGCACCCGTATCAGGACAGGACGGCGACGTATTTTCGATACGCTCAGTAACGTATCCTGCGACAGAGCTGAGTGAGATCAAGAGTATCGACAATCTGATGGATCGTCGTGACTTTCAGGATATGGATGTCATCTCGCACAATAATGAAAGTTATGTGGTTGCCTGTCAGGATGGAAGTGATACAACCGGCTTTACCAGTGCGGCTAGTCTGCATATCTTTAAAGTATCTGATCCTGCAAAGGTCGCTGTAAGAGACCTGATCATTGGTAACTTCGAGGCACGTGAATGCAGCGGAATCTCTGCTGAATTTACTCAAGGCACGAATGACGCAATGGGCGCAGTAGTGTACTACGCAGGTGATACAATGCAGACATCCGGATCGCCGTTAACCCGATATGCACGTATTCTGAAAGCTGCCCTCATGATCGATACTACGGTGGATATCGATGCAGTAGGTGCGGTTGTTATGAATAGTCTGGATACGGTTGTTCGCGGCGATGTTGTTGATGAATTTATGGGCGTTACCAGCTTTGGTGATCATGTGTATTACACTTACTATGATGATTCAGAGGGGACTAACAACCTGGGCTATGCGAATACTGGGTTTTCCCCGGCAATCACGCGTAATGTGACCTTCTCTGCAACTGACCCATTTGTCACCGGCGTCGCGCAGCAGATGCTGGTGAAAGATATGTTTGTGGTTCCGGGTGAAACAACGACGGACTTTGACCACATTTACATGGTGTCAGATTCGGATGCGCCTGGCATCGTCGTTGGGGGCTATCGTCGGGACATCAATGCAAAGAGATCAATGATTGTGTCGACAGACACGGCGACTGAAAACTGCTCGGACGTCATTACTGGTGTTTCCGATCAGGGCGTGGGTCAAAAGCTCTGGTGCCATGATGCGACTGATGGCGGTAAAGTCATCGAAGCCAGTTCTCCGGTTTATCCGGCGCAGGGCTGATTCACACCACGAGGTGGCTCTGACACGGGTCACCTGATTTGGAGTAACATATTTGCTAAAGCTGCTCAGATCATTTCTTGAGGAGAACCTCTTCTCATGGATGAAACATCCCCTCGCTGAGGAGATTCAATGGGAGAGGCACCGCCTGTTTATGGCAGAGGTCGGTTCCCGAATGGTTGGTTCGGTGATTATCGCGGCGATTGTTGGGGCTATGTTCGCTGGAACAGTCCCACGTTCGAGCTCTCTTATCTGGTTCTCCGGGATCGCTTTCGTGGGCCTCAACTCCTGGGTATTCGTCGGGTGGCACAGGCGCTCAGAGAAAAGAGCATCAGGTCTGAAATACGCCAGACTGTGGCATTGGATTAATCTGTATCTTTCCGTGATATGGGGTATTTTCTGGGCGTTGGTTCCTTATCTTTTCTTCCCCGATGCTACTCAGGTTCAGATACTGTCCTTGCTCTTGTTGGTGGTAGTCGCGTCGTCGATGCCGTCGGTGACGATGGGCTGTTACCCCGACATCTATATTACGTTTCTTACGCCTGTTTTTTTCAGCTTCAGCTGGCACCTTATGTCAGTAGATTTTGGTGGTGAAATACTGCCCCTCATTATCGCACCGCTTACCTGGATGATGCTGGTGCTGTTCAGTATCGTGATTCATCGAACTCATATGGAGTCGATCATTCTGAGGCTCGAGCATCGAAAGGCCCAGGAACTCGCAGATGAACGGACCTCGGCAAAAACGCGTTTTATTGCCGTTGCCAGCCATGATCTGAGGCAGCCAATACAAGCCGCCCGCTTGTATGCAGAGGCGATGCTATCCGATTCACGCATGCTGACTGAAAGTACAGCGACTAAGCTTTCCCGTAGCCTCACATCGGCCTCTGGTCTGCTTGATCGCTTACTGGATATTTCGAAAATGGATGCGGGTGTGATGCCGGTAAATAAACAGAGTATCTCTGTCCGTCAGGTCGTTGAAGAAATGTCGGCGATCCATTCAGCTCATGCCGCTGAAAAAGGCATTGCTTTGACATTTTCCTGTGATGACGTCTACGTTTCCGCCGACCACAATATCCTCATTGAGATACTCGATAATATTCTGAGCAACGCAGTACGTTACACCTCTGATGGAGAAATTAAAATTTCTACTGACGTTCAGAGTGGGGAAGTCTGTATCATTATCAGGGATACCGGTTGTGGGATTCCCAGTGACAGGCTGGCACTGGTGTTTGAAGAGTTCTATCAGGTGGCGGATGGTGGAGGTGCTAAAGGTACAACAGGTGCTACAGGTAAAACAGGTGCTACAGGTAAAACAGGTGCTACATGTAACTCCGTTAAGGGCATGGGGCTTGGTCTGCCGATCGTGAAGAGGTTATCTCAACTGCATAATATGCGGTACGAGTTGAACTCAGAAGCAGGCAAGGGTACTGAGTTCAGAGCCTATTTACCCTCTGCTCTGAAGCCAGTCCCTGCACAGGAAAGCCAGCAGCCACTGCCTGCGTCAGAACCTCTGAGAATTCTTATTGTTGATGACGAACCCGAAATTACGGATGCACTGTCCTTAACTCTTGTATCGCATGGTCACGACGTGTGGGCAGCGAACAGCCTTGAGGAAGTAGAGGGCGTCTTGATCAGATCTGGAGTTCAGCCAGATTTGTTAATTACTGACGATCGCCTGCCTCATGGTAACAGGTCAGATGATGTTCTCCGTATCGTTTACCATCATTGTTCAGACAATACTCCGGTCATTATTATGACGGGGAATACCTCTCCTGATCGGATTAAGTCTTTGCAGACATCAGGCATACCAATACTGTTTAAACCGGTCGGTTCAGATACTTTGCTGCGGCTCATTGCTGATATTTCAGATAAATTGAGTACCGCCGATGCCAAGTCAGGAGGGGAGGAGGATATCGCTCTGAAAGGGGATCATGTTCCGGATTGATACATATCGTCAAGGTAGCCCAGGGACTGTGCACGATTAATACACTCAATTCGACTACTGACTTCCAGGGCTTCGTACATCAACCGGACATGAGTTTTAATTGTATTTGGACTCAGGTAGAGCGTACTCGCTATTTCATTATTGCTCATGCCTGATTTCATCAACGTCAGGATGGCGAGTTGCCGGTTTGACAGACGGTTTTCATTGGCCTTTGGTGAACACGCCAAATGACTGAACCCTTCGGGATAGCTGTCACCACGGCTGACGGCTGTGATGGCTTTTTTGACTTCACTGATACTTTCAGATTTACGCATGTACCCCTTCACACCTGCGCGCGAAATAGCGTGTAGATTGTTTGGGGTGAGGTTACCCGAGCAGACCAGCACTGGAATATTGCGACCGTGTTGAGGTAGAACCCTCAGCAGGTCTAAACCACTCATACCCTCCAGCTCAAGATCAAGAAGTATGATGTCAGGGCTGTCATTCTCCAGCTGGCGCAGAGCGGACCGGGCATCAGCGATAATGCTGACCTTACAGTCAGACATAAATCCTTCTACAACACTCTTCAATGCTTCGGAAAACATCTGGTGGTCATCGATGATGTATATGTGCAACGTCTTTTCTTCGATAGTGAACGCCTGTAAATATTACCACACACCAGCTTCATGCGGACCATTTATCACACAGATTCAACCACGATTGAATGCCTGCACTTCGATGTTTCTGTTTATGCAGAATTAAATATAACTGACGATTTAAATTGATGCCGGGGGTATTGAGGCGCACTAAATCCCCACGTTTAAACTCATCTTCCAGTGTAATTAAAGACAAGCAACCAACTCCTAGTTGTGCTTCTACCGCACGCTTAATTGCTTCAGTATGTTGTAATTCAAGAATGATATTTAGTTTAGGCAATAAGCCGTGCATAGCTCGGTCAAACGCTTGGCGCGTTCCTGAACCTGCTTCACGTAGAATCCATTGAATGCTCACTAAATCATCGGCTGAGAGGTCTTGTTGGCTGCGCGCGAGAGGGTGGTCAGGATGACAAAACACGGTTAGTTCGTCGGTGCGCCAAGGTTCAACAATAAGATCAGGGTGGTGAAATTCGCCCTCAATCATGCCCATATCAAGCTGATAGTTCAGTACTTTTTCGACAATATGTTCCGTGTTTTCGACATCGAGAGAGACCTGAGAACCTGGGTTTTCCGCCATATAATCGGCGACCATTTGCACTGCTAAGTAATTACCAATAGAGAGTGTTGCTCCTATGTTCAATGGCCCTGCAATCGCATGTTGCAGTAAGCTTTGCTCAAGATCTTCGGCCATCGCCATTAAGGCTTCTGCCATTGGTCGTAGTTGGCGGCCTTGCTCATTAAGCTGCAGGCGTTTACCTATGCGGTCGAACACTAAGATATCGAACTGGCTCTCAATGTCTTTTAAGGCACTGCTGGCGGCACTTTGAGACATGTTTAGCTGGTTGGCAGCGCGAGTGAGGTTGCCCGCTTGAGCGATAGCCAGAAACACTTCGAGTTGGCGCAGGGTGTATCGCATGCTAAGAATCCATTATCGGTAAAGTCGATAGTTTATATCAAAATAAATTGTTTTACCGATATTTTATTCAGGCGTACAGTGTGTTCAAGATTTAAACAAGTCTACAAACACACGTTGAAATACATGCCGAGGGCACTATGAGCAAACTGATTCGCGAGACCGTAACGAGCGTTCATCACTGGAACGAAACATTGTTCAGTTTTACGACGACACGCAGTCAGGGATTACGTTTTAAAAATGGTCACTTCACTATGATAGGTCTCGAGGTTGAAGATAAGCCATTACTGCGTGCTTACAGTATTGCCAGTGCCAACTATGAAGAAGAGATGGAGTTCTTCTCTATTAAAGTTGATGACGGCCCACTCACGAAGCACCTGCAAAAGCTGGCCATCGGTGATGAAGTGCTTGTTGGTACTAAGCCAGTAGGCACCTTGATTACTGACAATCTATTGCCAGGTAAAAACTTATATATGCTCAGTACAGGCACAGGTCTAGCGCCATTCATGAGCATCATCAAAGACCTCGACGTATACGAGCAATACGACAAAGTGGTACTGACTCATGGTGTGCGTTATGTGTCTGAGCTGGCGTATCAAGATCGCATAGAAAATGAACTGCCAAACAACGAGTACTTTGGCGACATCGTGCGTGAAAAGCTGATTTACTACCCAACAGTAACGCGTGAAGACTATCGCAATACTGGACGCTTAACTGATCTGTTGCGTACCGGAAAACTCACAAGCGACATAGGTTTAGCTGACCTTGATCCTGAAAACGACCGTTTTATGCTGTGCGGTAGTCCGGCGATGCTAGATGAGTTGACTGAGATGCTTGATAGCCTTGGCTTTAAAGAAGCCCGAGGCGGTGAAGCAGGGCATTACGTGATTGAACGAGCTTTTGTTGAAAAATAGATCGAATATTTAGATCGGTATTATTCAAACGCAGCTAACCACTTTCGCAGCAGGATATTTAATGCTTGCTGCTCTTCTTCGGAGAACATGGCCATTAAGTCATGTTCTTTTTTTAAATGTGCTTCAACGGCACTATTAATCAGTGTTAAGCCATCTGCTGTTAGTTTTACCATGAGACTACGCCGGTCATCTGGGTCTGGTAAGCGTTCGATCAATGCTTTTTTTTCTAGTCGATTAAGGCGATTTGTCATCGCGCCAGAACTCAGCATTGCGGTGCGAAAAAGCGTTGTTGGGGTAACACAATAAGGCCTGCCATGGCGTCTGAGTGTAGCCAGCACGTCAAACTCTCCAGTAGTTAGGCCGTAAGTTTTATGAACGGCTTCAATATCTACCGACAGGTGATGAAACACTCGGTAAAGGCGACCTATGGGTGCCATGGGGCCGGTATCTAGCTCGGGGCGTTCTTGTAACCACTGTTGGAGAATATCATCGACTTTATCGTTTTTGCTCATATCTACGCGCTGAACCTAGCTTTAGTTCTATTCAGTATTTCTTAATAATATCTTCATGTAAAGATATTTGACTGTCCCTTTATGACGGGTTAGCTTTCGATAAAGAATCTTTATGTAGAGATAAAAATGAACAATCCGATAGTCGCTTGGGGGTTGGCTTTGGCCGCTCCAATCATTTGGGGCAGTACATATTTTGTGACACAGAAATGGCTAGTGGGTGTGCATCCTCTTTGGCTAGCTGCTTTGCGTACGAGTATTCCAGCATTATTTATGTGTTGGTTTGTGCCTATAAGCGTTTGGAAGCGCTTTGGTATTAGGCTATTGGTGATGAGTTTTTTGAATATCACTTTATTTACAGGATTGCTCTTTTTAGCCATCACGCGATTACCAGGCGGTGTAGCGGCGACCTTGGTCTCTACGCTGCCATTGCAGGTGATTTTGTTACGAATGCTGATGGGTATTAAAGCTGAACCACAGCCCTTAATTGCTGCAATAGGAGGTGTTGTCGGTGTTGCACTTCTATTGTTGCAGTCCATTCAGGTTCCGGATCTTCTCGGTGTGCTAGCGGCTTTGACGGCGGCGTTTGTGATGGCTGTTGGGGTGTTGACGACAGCTAAGTACGGGGCGGATATACCTTCGCTGCAATTAACGGCAGCACAAATTTCCTTGGGTGCTTTGGTATTGCTGTCATTAGCATTGTGCAGTGGTGAGCCTTTTCCTCTACTGAGCAATGAAGGTATTTTAGCCATGATTTGGCTTGGGCCAATCGGGATGGGTTTTGCATACTGGGCTTGGTTTCGTGCGATGACGTATATTCCAATAACTCGTTTGGCCTTTTTTGGACTGCTTAACCCTGTTGTGGCGGTACTTGCGGGCATTTTTCTAATGAATGAGAAGCTGAGTTTTGGCCAAATAATTGGTATGTTTATAGTTATTTCTTGCATCTTGTTTGCCCAAAAGTCTCGTCGGCGAAATGTCCTCGAAGTTGAAAAATCTGGCATTAAACCTGCTGATACTTCTACATATTAATAAAAAGCGACGGATTTACGTCGCTTTCTTGTGTTGAATTTCTGTCGTCAGGAGGCTGCCATGCCCGCTCACGGAACCGTTTCTGCGGTGATACAAACATTAGAAGGTGCTCAAGAGGTAGCAAAAGCTATCCGCCAATCGGGTTACTTACTGGATAAAAACGATTTGAAACGTCTGCTGGCTGATTTGAGCGCCTCAATTTCAGAGAGCAAGATGGAATTGACCTTATTGCAAAGTGTGATTGAGGAAAAAGACGCTGAACTGATTCGTATGAATGAAGCTCAAGTGTATCGAGGCAACCTTCGCCGTCGTGGTGATGCTTACTATAAAACGATAGATACCCGGCCTTACGGCCAGCCTTATTGTTCCTACTGCTGGGAGAAAGACAACCAGCTTTATCACCTCCATAATCGTATTCTTAGCCGTGATACGCGTGTTTGCCCACATTGCAAAAATGACTACCAAGCGGTAAGAACCCCATTTCTTGATGCCGACAAAATTGCCGTTTGAGACGCCTTTGGGTTTGCTAAAGTGTTAATCTATGTACTTTATTTATGAGAAGGTATCGTCCGTGACTCCAAAAATTACATGCTTGCTGTTCCTTTTAGCGAGTTATTCAGCGTCTGCGGATGAATCTTTGTTGTTATCAAATAGTGAAGCCCTGAAAGATAATCAGATAAAAACTGAGACGCGTGTCGTTGAGGTAATTTCTGAAGACGAATTTGATGATGAAGTTCAAGAGCTGCCTAGTTTGATGCAAAAACTTCAAATTGAACAAGCAGCGTCGCGTAATCCCTATGTGTTACTCCCCCATAAACCGAATTATTTTCTACCATTAACTTATCAAAGATCCCCGAGTAATCGTGAAGTTAACCGAGCGCTTAGCCAGTTTGCGGATGAGCCTTTAGAAGTGGCGGATGGTTTTGATCACCCGGAAGCTATCTTTCAACTCAGCCTAAAATATATGCTCGCCGAGAATGTGTTAGGGCCGATGAGTCGCATTGATTTGGGTTATACCAATATTTCCTATTGGCAGGTGTACAACGGGGATATATCTCGTCCATTTCGTGAAACCAATCACGAGCCAGAAATCATGCTGACGTGGGGGATTCGTGATTACTGGGTTGATATGATCCGTTTATCCTTGAATCACCAATCTAACGGGCAAAACAGCACATTATCCAGAAGCTGGAATCGGGTCATCGTTGATGTTACTTCTGTGGTTGATTCCGGTGTCGTGTCGATGCGAGCTTGGTGGCGAATTCCTGAAGCAAATTCAGCCGATCCTGATGACCCGAGTGACGATGACAATCCAGATATTCTGGAGTACATGGGATATGGTGAATTAAGCTATCTTAAGTTAATGAAAAAACATCAATTTGAAATACGAGTGCGTAATAATCTAAATTTTGATGAAAATCGTGGCGCAGTGACACTAGGTTACACCTTCCCTCTGACATCCCGTGTTAAAGGATATGTCCAATATTTTAATGGTTATGGTGAAAGTTTAATTGACTATGACCGTTATCAGGAGCGTATCGGGGTGGGCATTAAGTTGAGTGATTGGTTCTGATAAATCTCCTCGTGGTAGAATCATCGTTTGCATAAAACATGAGAAACAGCATGCTGACGTTTGGCTTAATCATTAATCCGTATGCTGGTATTGGTGGTGCGGTCGGCCTGAAGGGGAGTGATGGTCCAGAGGTCGTTGCGGAGGCGTTTGCGCGCGGTGCTGAGCAGAAGTCACTATTGCGGGCAAAACATGCACTGGAAGTCATAGCACCTTATATTGATCAATGTCGGTTTGTAACGTGCCCCGGTGATATGGGTGAGTCCTTATTAATCGAATTAGGGCTTCACTATTCTTTGTTAGATTTTACGCCCAATACACCAAGTACCGCTGCCGACACAAAACGTGCCGCGAAGTTAATGAAACAATGCCCTTTGGATATTCTTATCTTTGCCGGTGGCGATGGTACCGCGCGCGATATCTGCGACATTGTGGGTGAGGATATTCCTGTATTGGGTATTCCTGCCGGTGTAAAAATACACTCCGGTGTTTTCGGTATTACCCCGACCGCGAGTGGCGAAGTATTAGCGCAGTTACTGTCGGGCGGCTTAGTGGATATTCGAGAAGCCGAAGTACGCGATTTGGATGAAGATGCCTTTCGTAATAATGTTGTTCGTGCAAAGCATTATGGCGACATGCGAGTGCCACAAGTGGGGCACTTTGTACAAGCAGTGAAGCAGGGCGGTGTTGAATCCGAAGAGCTGGTACTTGCAGATATCGCCGCCTATATTATTAGAGAAATGGAGGACGATGTTCTCTATCTCATTGGTTCAGGTAAAACCACACAAGCGCTGATGAATGACTTAAGGTTAGAGAATACCTTACTGGGCGTAGACGCTGTTTTAAATCATCAGTTAATTGCCAGTGATATTACTGAAGCGGATATCTGGCAGCTTATTCACGAGCATGAGCGAGTTGTTCCCGTCGTTAGCATCATGGGCGGGCAAGGCCATGTGTTTGGACGTGGCAATCAGCAATTTAGTGCTCGAGTTTTGCGAAAATTAGGTAAGTCTGCTTTTGTTTTAATTTCAATGAAAAGTAAAATTTTAGCTTTAGAAGGCCGCTCTTTAATTATAGACAGCGGTGAGCCATTATTGGATAAAGAGTGGGCCGGTACTATCGAAGTAATTACCGGCTACGAGGATCGTATTGTTTATTCACTGGCTTGAATATTAGATTATAAATCGATTAATAATACCTGTTAAATTATTTGATAACGTTTTTAAGCTACTGCCTTGATTTTCAGCTTGGGCGGCTTGGTTTTGCACATGCGAGCTGAGTTCACTGATATGGCGAATATTCTTGTTTACCTCGCGCGCTACGGTACTTTGCTCTTCTGCCGCACTTGCCACGAGTGTGTTTAAATCGTTGATATTACCTATGGAAGAGAATAATTTATCAAGAATATGTGCAGATTCTTGGCTCTTTTCTATGCCTGTTTGGGCTTGATCTTGGGCACGAACTACCGTTGCAACGACACTTTCTGTTCCTTTCTGAAATCCATTGATTTTGCTCCGAATAGATTCGGTTGATTCTTGCGTGCGGCTTGCTAACGTTCGCACCTCATCGGCAACAACAGCAAACCCTCGGCCCTGTTCACCCGCTCGTGCGGCTTCAATGGCGGCGTTTAATGCGAGAAGATTGGTTTGCTCGGCAATAGCACTGATCACACTGAGTATTTCACCAATACTATCGCTGTCTTTTTGAAGTTGCAGAATGGCGTCTGCAGCATCTTGTACATCATTGTTAAGACTAAGAATGGCATCCCGTGCTTCATTGGTGATCTGTTTGCCATGATTAATCGAGTCATAAGCACTGCGTACCGCCGCGGATGCGTTGGATGCGCTATGAGCAACTTCACCGATGGTGGCGGACATTTGATCGACTGCAACCGCCGCATGATCAATTTCAAGTTGCTGCTCCTTACCTGAGTTAACAACCACCGTGGTTAATTGAGACATGGTCGCAGAAGCTGTTGTGACCTCATCTGCAGAACTCTGCACTTGAATAACTGTGGAGCGGAGATTGTCGACCAACTTATCGAAGGCCATAGACAATATGCCTAATTCATTTTCAGCCTTGTAATTTACTTGGGTGCTTAAATCTAGGTCAGCTGAAATTTTGCTTATTTTATGGGTAATTAATTGGATTGGTTTGTAAATCGCGCGGGATATAAGGCTAAGTGCAATCACCATGATGGTTATGATGAAGAGAGATGACACAATAAGAATCACACTGGCTTGCTGATATGCGGACGTCGTTTCCTCTAAAATGAAGGCATCCATTGACGTCATCATTTCTTCGGCTGAATGCACTCGGGTGCGCATATTATTTCGTAAACCTAAAGTCTCCGTTAACCCAACTTGTTTTTCGGCCTCCGCAAGCGCGTTGAAATCAGCCTTGTATTGATCGCTGTCCTTCAGCATGTTGATGAATCCACGCTGGTTCAACAAGACATTGAGTTCTTGAATACGATCATTGAAGCGTGTGATGTATTTTTCATCATGACGAAGCATAAAGTCTTTTTCATGTCGGCGTAGCATCAATATTTGATACAAGACTTCGTAGTCATTGTATTCTGAGGCGGCATCTTCGATGTTATGTACTGCGTTTCTCAGCGAGCCATATAACCCTTCTTTAGGGGAAAATCCGATGCTTTCTCTGACTGTCGCTAGACGGGAGAAGATCTCGTTATAAGCATTTAACGATTCGGTTAAGGCGGGGATCTCTGCGTTGTTCAGCCCAGCTTTTTCTAAGTTTTGAGATAACGTAATGAGGGTTGAGTTCAGTTCGTTTTGGGTATCATGGAAGCGCGCCACGTATTTTGGATCCAGACGTGACAGAAAATCTTTTTCATGACGACGCAAGGTCAGCATATCGCGTTCAATTTTGCCAACGTTCTCACGGGTATCGCTCAGTATATGGAGATAGCCTAGCTGTTTATAAACCAAGGCGCCTAGGAGGGTAAGTCCTAGGATCATCATGACGATGATGAGTTTGTGTTTGTGTCGAATACTAATATTGTTAAGCACAGCGTTTGCTCCTGATCTAACCCAGCATTTAGCCTAGCAGGCCAAATGAAGTTTTGTAGATCAGGAAGGTAACGTGTCTCTAATTGTGTCTTAATGGACACTCAATTTGCGAATGGGTCAGCTTATAACTCCATTGGGAAGTCAGGTTTCTTTTGAATTAGCTCGATTTTGTAACCATCGGGGTCTTCAACAAAGGCGATGACTGTCGACCCACCTTTAACAGGGCCAGCTTCACGAGTGATTTTACCGCCAGCGTTGCGAATTGCGTCGCAGGTTGCTTCGGCGTCTTGCACTTCAATCGCAATATGGCCGTATGCGTCGCCTAAATCGTAATCGCTTTGATCCCAATTGTAGGTTAGCTCTAGCACTGCCCCTTCTTTTTCTGGCTGGAAACCAACGAAGGCGAGGGTGTATTTGTAATCAACGTTGTCGTTTTTACGCAGCAGCGTCATGCCCATCACGTCGGTGTAGAAGGCGATGGATCGATCAAGATTACCAACGCGCAGCATGGTATGTAATATTCTCATGACAGTTCCTAATCCAGTTAATCAGAAGTTTTTTGCTTAAACTCGCACAAATCTTCAATCATACATGAGCCACACTTTGGTTTACGCGCTACACAAGTGTAGCGCCCGTGCAAAATGAGCCAGTGGTGAGCGTCCATCAAGAACTCCTTAGGTACGAGACGAATCAATCGCGCTTCAACTTCATCCACATTCTTACCCGGCGCGATCTTGGTACGATTTGACACCCTGAATATATGCGTATCAACCGCCATGGCGATTTGTTTGAAGGCCGTATTGAGTAACACATTTGCAGTTTTACGTCCGACACCAGGAAGGGCGACAAGATCCTCACGATTATCAGGCACTTCTCCATCATGACGCTCTAGTAGCAGCTCAGCCATCTTAGCAACGTTCTTGGCTTTGCTGTTGAAGAGACCGATGGTTTTGATGTATTCCTTGAGGCCTTCTTCACCGAGTGCCTTCATCTTTTCGGGCGTATTGGCCACCGGAAAGAGTTTGCGGGTTGCTTTGTTCACGCTCACGTCTGTGGCTTGCGCTGACAGAGTAACAGCCACGAGTAGCTCATAGGGCGAGGTGAACTCTAGCTCGGTCTCGGGGTGAGGATTGGCATCCCGTAAGCGGGTGAATATCTCGGTGCGTTTGTCTTTATTCATGATATCGGCTGTTTTTTTACACAGTAGGATTCTAACAGAGGGAGAGGCCAGAAAGTAAAAGACAGAAAGTAAAAAGCCCTGCCGTCCGGGGGGAGGCAGGGCTTAAGCGGGGCTTAATCCGTCTGACAGGCTTTATTTTCATCACAACAGTGTTTTATTTTTATTTTTCTGTTGTTGCCTGTTCTGTACATCTTATCGACGTGGTGTATCCCAGTGGATGTTTACTGGCGGGTATCATCTGCTGGTACTTAGATACTAGATGCTTCTGGGTGATAGGAAAGGCGATTTCGATTAAATACACAAAATGTACGTTCAGTAATTACATAGAGGTAACACTGGTTACACGATCTTAGGAATTTAGTGAAAATTTTCTTTTAAGGGTGTTTCGATTAGGCCGCATAGCCTGATCAAATTTAGCTGCAAGAAGGCAGGTGCTAAAAGATAGCGAAGAAAATAGTGGAGGAAGAGCTAACCGAGAATGGTTAGCTCTTGATTGCTAGGATCAGTTGTTGGCGTGCAGTTCAGCGTTAAGAGCGATAGCGCTCTTATTAGTCACGCATTCAACCGCACCAGAAATCGAGTTACGACGGAACAGTAAGTCAGACTTACCGGCCAAGTCGCGGCCCTTCACGGTTTCAACAATCTGCTTCTGGTCGTCTAAAACTTGAATCTTAGTGCCTGCGGTAACGTATAGACCTGACTCAACAGTACAGCGGTCACCTAGTGGGATACCGATACCGGCGTTTGCACCTAGCAGGCACTTCTCACCGACTGAGATGATGATGTTGCCGCCACCAGACAATGTGCCCATGGTTGAACAGCCACCGCCTAAGTCAGAGCCATCACCTACTACAACGCCCGCAGAGATACGGCCTTCAACCATCGATACACCTAAAGTTCCAGCATTAAAGTTCACGAAGCCTTCATGCATGATGGTTGTGCCTTCACCTATGTGTGCACCAAGGCGAACACGTGCGGTATGAGCGATACGAACGCCCGCAGGCACCACGTAGTCAGTCATGCGTGGGAATTTATCAACACTGTTGACACTAAGTAGTTCGCCTTCTAAGCGAGCTTGAAGCTGTGCATCAGCAAGTTCGTTCAGGTCGATAGCGCCTTTGTTTGTCCAAGCAACGTTTGGCAATAGGCCAAAGATACCAGCAAGATTCAAACCGTGTGGCTTAACCAGACGATGAGACAAAAGGTGCAACTTTAGATACACCTCTGGGGTGGTCGCTGACTGTTCGTCGCTTTCTAAAATCGTAACAACAACAGGGCGAGTGCTTTCTGTGCAAGCACGAGCCAGTTTTGCTTGATCAATATCTGCATCTTCAACGGCCGCAGCAAATGTACTGAGCTGATCAGCAGTCACACTGATTGCTTCGTTACCACCGCTGTATCCCAAAGCTGTTCGTGCGGCTTCAACGATGCCGGCAGATGGGGTAAGTAGTGGTTGCTGGTAATAAACTTCTAGCCATTCGCCTTTGCTGTTGTGGGTACCAACGCCAATGGCCAGTGCAAATGTTGTCATGAGTTTTCCTCAATTGTTGTCAGTTGTCGTCTGTTTATCAGACTGAAAATCGTGCGGCGTAATCGTCGGCGTTAAATCCGAGGATTCGCTCGCTGCCAGTGTCTAGCAGGGGTCGTTTGATGATAGATGGGTTGTCTAACATCACCGCTCTGGCGGCTGTTTGGTCCATTGAGTTACGGACGCCTTCATCCAGCTTGCGCCAAGTCGTTCCTCGACGGTTAATCAGTTGTTCCCAATCTAAAGCGCTTAACCAGCTGTCGACTAATTCTGGCGCAAGGCCATCTTTTTTATAGTCGTGGAAGTGATACTCCACATCCTCAGCATCTAGCCATTTCATGGCTTTTTTCATGGTGTCGCAGTTTTTAATGCCGTAAATCGTAATCACACCAGATTCCTTAGCGGTTTCTCAATGTCTTTAGTTCGTATTTTGTTGGACCGTAAATGCCCGTTGAGTCGACGCCAGTTACATTGGCCCCGTATATTCCAGCGCGCAAGGATACCAGAAGCGGGCCGAGGGTTCAGCTAGGAAGGATAGTGTGTTCAATATAGTTTGCTAAGGAGTGGCCTAATTGAAATGTAAAAATATTGAAATTACTGAGCGTTTTACTAGGCTTCAGGCTCTACCGGAGGAAGTTCATGTCAGTTATAAGCCAGATGGGCCTACGCGCCAAGCTCATGTTATTAGTAGTCCCCCCGTTATTGGCTTTACTAGTGACCGACCTGTGGCTGCTTAACGAGTCTCATAATCGTATTAACGGTTTGAAGACCGTACAGACACTTGTGACCCTTACTCAGTTAAACAGCGAGTTAGCGCACGAACTACAAAAAGAGCGAGGTATGTCAGCGGGGTATTTAGGCAGCAATGGGAAGTCGTTTTCCCAAGCTATTGTAAAGCAGCGCCAGGCTGCTGATGCTCGCTTGGCTGATTGGAGAGCGTTTGTTGATTCGACTGATTTGTCGGAGTATCCACTGGTAGCAGAGGACACTAATCAAGCCTTAACATCTTTTTCAAACTTAATGAGTCGTCGGAGTGAGGTAACCTCCCTCAAGGCCGATCTTAAGTCTACTTTGGCGTATTACTCTGACACGATAGAAAATTTACTGTTGGTACCTGCAGACGCTACAAACTATACCTCCGATGCTGAGATTTCACGGGCCTTACAAGCGTATTACAGCTTTCTACAGGCGAAAGAGCGTTCAGGTATAGAGCGTGCGGTACTAAGTAATGTTTTTGCCGCCGATTATTTTGCTCCGGGTTTGTATGAGAAACATATTCGTTTAGTTTCTGAACAATATGTCTTTCTTGATACCTTTAAGCATTTCACGGATGACAATGGGCTTGCGCAGCTTAAGTCATTTTCTGAATCTAAAGAAGCAATGAAGGTAAACGAGTATCGCCGGATTGCTTTGAATGGTCGCAACAAGCAGGGATTTAATACCTTATCTACGGATTGGTTTGCTGCATCCACAGCGCGTATTGATTTACTCAAAACTTTTGAGGTTTCACTAAGCGGAACGCTAGGTGAAACTTCATCACTTCATTTGGCTCAAGCGTACAGTAAGTTTTACATCATACTTAGTATCGCCATTGTGATGGTTATTCTTATGTCGCTCTTGGTGACAATGATACTGAAAAGCGTACTTGGACAGTTGAAACAGCTAACGTTGGGTATTCAGCGGATGGCTAACGATATGAATCTTCATACCCCTATTAAAGTATTTAGTTCGGACGAACTAGGTGTAGCGGCAAAAGATTTTAATTCTATGCAGGCTGCATTAGCGAAAATGGTGCGTTCTATTGATTCGGTATCACATCAATTGAGTCTCATTGCAATACAAAATCACGTGACGATTTCATTAAGTTCTAAAGGCATGTTAAAGCAGCAAGACGAAACGGGTTCTGTTGTGGTGGCTGTCGAAGAGCTGGAAGAAGTAGCAAAAGATATTGCCAGAAATATTCAACAGATGTCTGACCAATCCGACTCTGCAGAACAAATAGTGCATAAAAGTGTGAGTGTTGTACAAGCTAGTGTTGAAAAGGTCTCAGGTTTAAACGAGAGCATGTCGACAGTCTCTGGTGTTATACGAGAACTGCATGACAGTAGCCAACTAATCGGTGGCGTACTCAATGTTATTAAAGAAATTGCAGAGCAAACTAATTTACTGGCCTTAAATGCTGCGATAGAGGCGGCCCGAGCTGGCGAGCAAGGGCGAGGTTTTGCTGTCGTTGCTGACGAAGTAAGAACGCTAGCACAACGCACACAAGACTCGACAGCAGAAATTGAACAGATCGTTCGCAAGTTTCAAAAAGAAGCGAAGAGCGCTACAGATGCGGTGAGTGCGTCGCAGATAGGTGTTGAAGAGGCTGTGAAATTATCTGATTTATTAACCAAAGAGCTGAGTTTGATTCAAGGCGCTATAGGAGACATACGCGATCGTTCTGATCAAATAGCGGCGGCTGCTGAAGAGCAAGTACAAACAAATAAAGAAGTATCACGTAATACCTCCAATATTTTTGAAATTTCAAAGCACACAGTTGCAACAGGAAATTTCATGAAGAAAACAGCCAAAGAACAGAAAGAGTTGGCGGCTAAACTTCAAGCTGAAGCCGAAAAATTTGATATGAGCCTGTAACAAATTCCGTGTAACTGCCATTTAGTTAACGAATATGTTTCTCAAGACGTTCGTCAAATTCGATCATAAAACGACT
>NVWL01000056.1 GCA_002733645.1 Oceanobacter sp. | reverse complement strand
AAAGCTTAATAGTCTAAAGCGTTACAAGACTCACGCGCACGACTGCATGGATGCAGGAGGTAGGGCGACGCAGGATGCCAAAGCCGAGCACTACTGTATATTTCAGAGGTGCCCTAGAACCGGCCTTATTGAAAATAATGCTGTCCGCACTAATTATTTTGCAGATTGATTTTCAATGCAGTCTCAACATCCTCCCAGCTCACCAGTTTGAAATTTTGTTTTTCGCTGGGCAGTACGTTTCGTCCATCCTGCACCACTAATAACCCTTTTGGAAAATTCTTCCCTAGCGGTAGGCTAGTCACCTCAAGCCCATCAGTTTCTGATGCACCATCGATATTTGCTTTGGGGTTCATTCCTATGCGGAAATGTCCAAGCAGCTCGTAGGGCGGCTGGGTATTGTAAATGACGTAGCTATTATTGCCCTGACTTGAAACAACTAAGTAACTGCCATCTTTTGTGTGGTATAGGCCCATTCCTTCAATATCTGCAACAAGCACATCGGATAACGCTTTAATCATTTCTGGCTTGTTGCCGCCATTTTTATCAGCGCTAATTCGCCATATGGCTTTGTTCTCTTCACCTAAAAATAATACGCCCTTAGCATCGTCGGCCACACAACCTTCCGGTTGGCTGGCGACCGAAAATTCACGCACTTTTTTGCCATTCCAACCGGCCGTAGAGTCACTGATTTCGTACTGTTCATAACGGCCATCTTGGTCATTAATAAATACATGCATCGAGCGGTCAGTAGCGGCATACATACATAGGCCATAGACATCATCAAGACTGGTAATGATTTCAGTTTGATACCTAGTGTGGCCATCAACTGGATTCATAGAAAACAATGAGATGCTGCGGTGATCGCGATGGCTGGCGGCGGCAATATCCATTTCATAGCCTTGCAGCGTGAAGCCTTGTCGTAGGTCGACGTTATTGACACGACCTACAGTGAGGTTTTGGATACGCTCACCAGATAAGCGATAGACTTCTAGGCCTGCTTGTTTATTCGTCCCTAGCACTAAGCTATTTTCTGGTTGTGATTTATTAACCCATATCGCCGGGTCATCGGCTGCGTCACCTTTCGATTCTACTGGCGTTGTTTCTATACGTGCCGGAACGAATGGAACCGAAGGTTGCGAGCGTTGTTTATTGTCGGGCGTTTCAACTCTTGTACGTAACAGTTGTGTGCTCTCGTCATTAAAAATAGATAGTACATTTCCCTTGTCGGTCAAAGTGACTGTCATGCCCTCAATTTTGATGTGCTCAGAGACATGCCATTCATGGATTTTAGTGTACTGATTATTATCGGGTATATAGCCGGTAATAATGGCGCTTCCTAAACTTGCAACGTATAGAGTATCTGCTTGTATTGCTAAGGGCCCTGCAGCTACGGGTAACGTACCGTAAGGTTGAACGAAGTCTACAATCTTGCGTTTAAGTTCTTCTTCTGCAGAGGCGGGGTAGGCCCAGATCCCAATATTTTCTTCACTAATAAATAACGTTTGGGTTCGATCATTAACTGCACAGTATTCACTGCCCGGAGGAATAGGAAATTGCCTGATTGGCTGTAACAGCGTGCTACCTGTTGTTGAGTGATTCATTAAAAATTGACGACCTAGGCTATCGTCCCCTAGTACAAATACTTGTGCGGCTTCATTGTCTGGTGAGTAAAGGCATAAACCTTCAACAGCAAATCCAAGTGTCTGACTAAAGTGTAAGTCAGTCATATTTTTTTTATTAAGCGAGAAAAAAGCGAGTCGGTTGTTCGCGATATCGTAAGTTACAAAATTACTTTCTCTGCGGTCGCCATACTCAGCTCGGAATTTAGGACCAAGGCGCTGCTCATTAAGAAATAGTCCCTGAGTCTCATCAATGGTTAGCCAATCTTGATTAACTTGCCAGCCTGTTTCTCTTTGGTCGGTAATGACATGAGTGGTTAATTGATGCGACTCTATCGTCTCATCTTTGCTGCAGCCGCTCACTAAAACCGTAGTGCAGAGTGCTGTGATTATGTTTCGCGTTAAACAATTAAATTTCATAAGTATCTATCAGAATATGAGTGCATTAAATATGAGTGCATTAAATAAACATGGGTTACTAGTACTGGTGTTTCAGTACTAATAACCGCATGGCTCGCTTTAGAAGTGGCTAAAGCGCACACCCAGACGATAGGTCGGGCCGTAGTCTTCGTATTGAGCGTTGTAGCGCTCAGAGTTCTGATAAGCGTAATAAGGTTCGTCGGTTAGGTTCATAACTTCAAACGTGAATTTTACGTTTTCAGTCGCGTTATACGCAGTGTTTAGATCCATCTGCGTTTGACTGCTTTGGTACACATCGGATAAACCATTTTCTAAACTGTTTACCTCTGCTAAGTATTCGGATTTGTAATTAGTCGCGACACGTACACTGAATTTTGTGTCTTCGTAGCCAATAATTAAGTTGCCGGTCACGTCAGATTGATTCGGAAGCGCGATATCACGCTCAGTCAGTTCTCCATCCACATATCCAGAAACGGTGGCGTCACTTGATGTGAAGGTTGCGTTTGCATTAATTAGCATGCCATTAAAAGGCGCCGGTAGACTGCTGAATTTATGGCTGAATGCTAATTCAAGGCCTCTGAGTGTTGCTTCATCACCATTTTTGAAGGTAATGACTTCATCATAATCAGCGTACTGTGGCGCACCTGCCAAGTCGGTTTCGTAGGCAAAGTTATCAATGGCTTTATAGAATAAACCTGCAGAAACTACGCTGGCCGTTCCCATATAATGCGCAACACTCAGATCCAGGTTAGCGGCTTCAAGTGGCTTGAGGTTTGGGTTACCTAGCTCCGCCTCTTCACCGTCGTCAGTGAAGTTAGGACTCATTTGCTCGAACGTTGGACGAACCACTGCGTTAGTCCAAGCGGCGCGCATTTGTGTATTTCGGTTAATGTCCCAGCGGGTAAGTATGGCAGGAAGTGTGTTGCTGTAATTGTTGTTTTGCTTAACTTTAGCCAGCTCGTCGTCTGTCGTGAGCGCATTACCGTTTAATTCTGTATCGGTTTTTTCATGGCGAACCCCTGCAATTAAATGAACACTGTCACTGATGTCCATACTGCCCATCAAATAGGCGGCATTAATGTTTTCATTGATTGCGTAATCAGCCAGCGTTGAATCTTCATCATTAAAGGCGTCTTCGCGATCTAGTCCTGTCATGTAGCTGCGAACCGCCCCTTTGTTGATGCCCGGCCCGAAACGGCCAAGTGAGTAATCGCGATCGCCGCCGGCAAAGTTTTCCATAGTGACACTGGTATCTTCAGATAAATCTTCATAGACCCAAACGTCGCCATCCTGAGTTTTACGACGTTTAACCGCTTTCACACCGGTTTTAAGCGTGGCAAAACGTTCGTTGAACAAGAAGTCACGGCTAACGTCTAGTTGCGCTTGGCGTTGAATATCTTCAGTGACACTTTTCTCGCGTTCGATTTCTGTTAACTCAAAAGCTGCAGGATCATAAAAAGAAGCTGAGCCACCATTGATGACAGGACGGCGGCTACTACCAAAGGTTAGATCTGCTATGTCATCGCTGCTTTCGAAGGCGGCCCCAGCGATGCTATCTGGCTCGTCTTCAGAGGCTTTACTGACACCGACCTGATATTCAACGATCCAGTCATTGAGGTAGTGCTCACCGCCAAAAATACTTGATCGAATTAACTGAGTTTCTTTACGATCTTTTAATTCACGTGAGACTTCAGCATCACTGCTGCTACCGCTTGATATGGCATCGGCAAACTCCACAACGGCGGCTTGCCTTTGCTCGTCATCCGAGAAGCGGCTGTATAAGTTGTTTAAGTAGAAACTGTGATCTTGATTTACTTCGTACTCAAGGTTGAGTGCAGCGCCGAGTCGCTCGCGCTTAATGCTGTACTCGCGCATTTCGATTTCTTCTAGCAGCGCTGGATCTTCTTCGAAATCCCAAGCACCACCGGTTTCAATGTTATCTGAACCAAAATTACGGCTATCCCAGCTGAGTGCAAGGGCAACCCCTAGTCGTTGATCGCCATTGAGCTTGAAAGCATTACCTACAGAGGCCGCGAGTGACGGGTTGTTTTGCTCGCTCTGTTGGTCATAACTGGTGTTGGCTTGTACGGTCGCGAAAGCGCCATCTTGATCAAGCGGTGATAGACTCTTGATGTCGACGGTACCGCCAATCGCATTGGCGTCCATATCCGGGGTGAGAGTCTTTGTGACAGTTAGCGAGCTTAGGAGTGCCGATGGAATAACATCGAGTGCGACCGCGCGACTTCCGGCTTCAGGGGCGGGTACTTGTGCGCCATTCACCGTGACGCTGTTCAGTTCTGCACCAATACCGCGGATGCGAACAAAGCGCCCCTCACCTTGGTCACGTTCAATGGATAGGCCAGGCACACGCTGCAGTGCTTCGGCAGCGTTAGAGTCTGGGAGCTGACCAATGGCATCGGAGTCGACCGCACTGATGCTGTTCGCTGCAAAGCGTTCGCGATCGAGTGCGCGCTGCAATTGAGCGACTTGACCTACAACGAGTATTTCGTCATCTGCATTGGCCGCCGTCACTAGAATGTCAGCACGGGTGGTTTGATCGTCAGAAATCGTTACTTTTTCAGTGGCGATAATATTTCCGCCTTGGGTAACGATAAGCGTGTAGTTACCGGCACTGATTTGATTGAAGCGGTAGCGCCCGCCTTCTGAGGTTAGCGTTTCGCGGCTTAACTCATCAAGAGTAATGGTCATACCGTTCAATGAGGTATCACTTTGTGACGAGTTATTTACTGTGCTTAGGCGGCCTTCTAATTGACCATCCGCAAAAGCGTTAGTGCTGCACAGTGCGATCGCAACTGCGAGCGGGGCGCTCCTTAATTTCATCTCTGACTCTCCAAATACGTAGTGAATAAATAATCAGCGAGCACCCTAGAGAGTAAAAATGACAGCTATGTGACGTGTCAGTGTTTGGAAGCGCTATTCCAGTAGATGGCGGCGCTTAATGATCCAATATGACCATCCATAAGATGGCGATGAGTTGATGAAAAGTGGCTGGCTTGCCTGAGTTGTTGTTTTTATTGCCCGGTCTTATGCGTGAATGGGTAAAGTAGTGTGAGCTAAATTGACCCCTGCTAAATTGTCATAAACATGTGGCAAGCTGATCTTTTTACACCATACCTACGCTTATCATGAATTCACTACTGACATTACATACTCGCAAACTCTTATTTATTTCATTGCTCGCCGGGATGGTTTTTGGCGCGTCTATGCTATTCGGTGAAACTAAGGTTATTGCGGATGTAAATTGGTTGGATGTGTTGGGGGAAGGCGGCAGTGCCTTGGCTATTGCCGTATGGTTAGTCATGATTTTGCGGAGTCGACCTGCAGGTCGTGTGACCAATCTTTTAACCTTAGGCCTTGGGTTTATTTTTTTGGCGATGTGGCAAGACACATTGGATGAATTCTTTGCGTTTAGTGCTTCGCAAATCTGGGAAAATATTATTGAGTCAGGTTTTTTTCCCATGGGATTGGCACTGCTTACTTATGGTTTATGGCATTGGCATAAAGAACAGTTGAGTATTCGATCGCAGTTACTTAAACGTGAGCAATGTTTTCGTGATCACCTATGGATCGATAATATCGGACAAGTGGCCGGGATTGATCAAGTTCGTGCCGCCTTGTTAAAGAACTGGCACGATTCAAATATCTCCCGCGCTTTGGTGTTTGCGGAAATACATAATTTTTCTGCCTTTGAGCGGCGCTATGGCTTTCGTGAAGCGGAGCGTTTGCTACGCGAAAGCGGTGAAATAATCATGCTGAATCTGCGTCAACACGATTTGATGTGTCGTTTTGCTCGTGATCGCTTGGTGATTTTATTACCGAGCACCAACCCTGATCAGGCGATGTTAATCGCTAAGGACATACAAAGCGCGATTCAGCATTTTGCCTTTCGCGAATCCTCCTCGAATGAACGGATTCATATCGAGCTAAGAATAGGCGTGGCTGTACGTCAGTTAGGTGATTTACCGGAAGATTTAATCGAAAAAGGTCATCGCGCGATTGAGTCTGCTTCGAGTGGTAATGGCTTGAGTTTAGTGTCATGACGGTGGCTCAAGATAATAAATCGCAGTGGTTAAGTATCGAGCAGAAATATTTGCCTGTGCACTTTCAGTTAGCTCAACTATTAGATTTGGTGATGTCTGCCGATATTCCGCAGCATAAAATACTACGAGGGACAGGGTTGTTTTATGAAGACCTTGTGCGCAGTGACGCTCTTATATGCCCGAAGCAAATGGCAGTGTTGGTGGCGAATACTCAGCAATACTTATCGCATCAGGAGGTTAGTTTTCGCTGGGGAGCAAGTTTATGGCCAGGTTATGCCGGTGTTTTCAGTCAGTCTCTGGGGGCATCTGAAAGTTTATTAGCGGCATTAGAAACGCTGAAGTTATTTCGTCATTGGTTGTCACCTGTGGTGGTGCCTGATATTCATATCACAGACACCTTGTGTTTGGTGTATTGGAAAAACACTTATGGTGTGGATGAAAAGGTAAGACGTTTTTTTGTTGAAGCTTATATGTCTGCGCTAGTGTCCCTAACCATTGAGCATTCGGTAGATGGTCAATCCCATTGGCGCTGTGGGGTGCAACACTTAGATGCAAATGGACCGCACCGAGTGTATTTGGGAGAGCATGTCAGCTGCTTAAATATGGATGTTATGGTGATTGAACGCCGGGAGGCGGAGATAGAATGGCGCAAGGGCTCTATGCACCTACGCGAATTAGCCACACAGCAAGCGTTAACGGCCTATCGTCATGTTGATGCTGAAACCTTCCCCGAGGCTGTGCAGGTATATTTGTCTTCACGGCTTTCTGAAGCCACTTCTGTTGCTGTGGCGGCAGAAGCTTTCTCTATGAGTTGTGCGACTTTAAAGAGACGCCTGTCAGCCTATGGCACTCATTTCCAAGCGTTATTGGATGAGGTGCGAATGCAACACAGCTTGTATTTGATTCATGTATTAGGCTGGAGCAACGAGCGTATAGCGGATTATCTAAATGTAGGCGATAGCGCTAATTTTCGACGGGCATTCAAACGCTGGACTGGTTTAAGCCCAAGCGCTAGTCGGGATAAATATGCCTCGTTTATTCCTCGCCAAATAAAGAGCAATCAATCAAGTCACACAAACAGTGAATTACCACCAAGTGGACTTCCTGAATACGCGCTGTGACATTGGATGGTACGCGAATTTCAACATCGTCAGCGGTGAGTAGAGAGGTCATTTGTCCGCCGTCTTTACCGGATAAAGCGATGACGACCATATCGCGTTCGTGGGCGGCTTTAATCGCTTGAATGACGTTATTAGAATTACCGCTTGTGGAAATAGCGAGCAGTACGTCGCCGCTGTTGCCCAGTGCTCGAATCTGTTTACTGAAAACTTCGTTGTAGCTGTAATCGTTGGCGATTGACGTCATGGTTGATGGATCAGTCGCTAACGAGATAGCCGGTAGGCTAGGGCGTTCGCGTTCAAAGCGGTTAAGAAGCTCTGACGAAAAGTGCTGTGCATCACCGGCGGAACCACCATTGCCACAGGCTAGAATTTTCCCGCCACTGACGAGAGAGTTCACTAACAGTTGGGCTGCATGCTCGATATACGGAGGTAGCTCCTCTGCTGCGAGTGTTTTAGTTTCGATGCTAGCGCCAAAGTGGCTAATAATGCGGTCTTGCACAGATAAACTCTCCTCAAGGGTCGGGGTCATCATAAAGAAAAACGACGCGTTGAGAAAGCATCTCATCTTTATTAATGTTTACAGGCCTTTGCTTAGAAGGCGTTTTTTATCCACTCGAAGACGACAGGCTCTCCGCTGGCCGACATGACATCGAAGCGGCAGTCCGGTTCGCTGTTCCCAAAGTGGTGTTGTAAGTAGTGTCGGGCAGCGCGATTAAGGCGTTGCTGTTTGGTGGCTGTCACGCTTTCTGCACCGGACCCATGAGCTTCCGATTTACGATAGCGAACTTCAATAAACACTAAAACATTAGCGTCTTTCATTATCAGATCAATCTCGCCACCTTTAATAAGGTAATTGCGCTCAAGTAGCTTTAAGCCTCGCTTTTTGAGAAATGATTCTGCTAATCGTTCGACGTCATTGCCGCGAGCACGAGTATGTTGGTCTTTATTTGTTCGTTTGAACCACATAAGCCCTCCTTGGCTTGCTGTAGTAATTGTTATTGAATCAATACTAAAGCTTGATCGGCTCGCCGCCGCGGAAACTCGTGCATTCAGTTTTGCGGTGAATACGATGTTGAGGATCAAGCGTTAGCGCACCTGTGCTGCCATAAATACGGCTTTCGGGGAAAGCTTCAAGTTGTTTTACCCGAGCAATTAAACGGAACGCATCAACCCCCATCGCATACAAGCGAGCATAGCTGCCTTGGCCACCTTGAACAGACGCTTCCACTTCGTCTTTAAGCTCGGAGTCGCGTAAAAGCCAAGGCGTATCACAGAAGTAGATACCGTTTAAGTCACGGTCTTTGCGCAGATCTATCTCCCCTGAAAATACATGCGATGTTGAATACACCGGTAAATCTCGGGCGAAATTAAAGGCTAGGGTGGGTTTAATTTGTCGAGCTTGATCGGGAAGTGCAACAAGGAACAACCAGTCAGCATCTTGGCGACGGCGAGGCTCAAAATCCACGCTTCTGCGCATCAAACTACGAATAGACTTATATCGCGCTTGGCTGCTGTCGACGTTCAGCAGAGATTTAATATTGGGGTTGTAGTCTTTCACGCGAGGATAGTGCTGTGTTTCTTCTATCTCACCGCCAAGTGCTAACCATTTTTCTTCGAACGCTTGATAGATACGTTCGCCCCAGTTGCCTTCAGGGATCATCACAAGTGCGCGGCGGTGACCATCAGCCCAAGCTTGCTCCGCAATTTGTACCGCTTCATCTTCCGCTGACAAGCCAAATTGAAATAACTCAGGCGGTGAGGTTGCATACGAATTGTCGTTTGACGCGTAGTTTAGTGCCAGTGTTGGTAGTGGCAGAGATGGTCGGCTTTGAAGCTCTTCTACATCGGCTTTATTAAGCGGGCCAACCAGCCACTGGCTACCTGCTTGTATAGCGCCGGCGTAGGCTTGATCCATACTTTCTTGTGTCGCGTGATCAATAATGGTGATGGCTGGTACTTGTGAGCCTTTTTTAAAAGACTCAAAGTAAGCTGCCATAAATCCATCGCGAATGGCTTCTCCTGTGCGCGCTAAGCGCCCACTGAGAGGCAGCAATAAAGTTACTTGTTGCGGTCTATTCGCGGCAATGTCTTCAAGCATAGTAAGGACACCGGGTAGGCGAAGTGATGCAGGGTGGCCCGGATGAGTCGTCTGCCAGTTGCGCACCCCCGCGAGCTGCTCATCCAATGTCATTTGGTAGTTTTTACTGATGGCGGCAAGTTCAAGCCAGCCTCCAAATCGAGTGCCAGGAACTTTTTCTGCCCACACTTGCATCTCTTCATTGGGAAGCTGCATTAAATCTGCCCACAGCTGGTCATGGTTGGCGTCTTGGGCATGAGATGGCAACATGGCAGACACGAAATCACGCTCGCGTGCGGCCTGGAAAAATTCACCATCAAGTTCAAGTAAGCTGGCCTCTAGCAGAGCGGCTCTATACTCTTGAACTTGGTTCGCTGAATTAATCAATTCATTGAATTTTTCTAGATGGTAGCGGGCAGCATCAGTATCCAAATAGCCAATAGCTGTGTCGGCAGAAAGTAGGTGCCACTCTGCACGCCCCAATGGCGACAGCGCAGAAGCATCCAGCAGTTGCAATTGGTTGCTGGCATTGCCAAACTCGCCCGCTTCTAGCTGCTGGCGAATGATTTCAAGTTGCGCGCTATTCTCGGGGCGAAACGTTTGCTGTTCAGTCGTTGTATTTTGTGGTGATGTGGCGCAACCGGTGAGAGTGACACCAATAACAACGACAGCAGCGCTTAGTACACTTCGCGCCGAAGTCGGCAGCTTGAGTGATAGTGTGCTTAAGCGATCTTTCAATAACCTTTTTTCAGTTGGGTAATCCCGCATGACATCAAATCCGGATAAGGCTTCGGGCGGCGTTTTGTATGTAGTCGCCACTCCGATTGGTAATCTTTCAGACCTTACTGAACGTGCTATCACAGTACTGACGCAGGTCGATCTGGTTGCCTGCGAGGATACCAGACATACTCAGAAATTACTGCAGCACCTAGGGCTTAGAAAGGTGATGTTGTCGGTTCATGACCATAACGAACGAGACCGCATTGATCAGGTCGCTCAGCACTTGAGCGAAGGTCGGAGTTTGGCATTGGTTTCTGACGCTGGTACACCGCTGATATCTGACCCCGGTTATCCATTAGTGCAAGCGCTCCGCGAACGCGGGTATCAGGTCGTGCCTGTACCGGGGCCGAGTGCTTTAATCACGGCATTGAGTGCCGCAGGCTTACCGACGGATCGTTTTTTGTTTGAAGGGTTTCTGCCGCACAAAGCGGGTGGCCGTCGCGAACGTCTCGAACCTTTGATTAACGAGACAGCCACCATTGTATTTTACGAGTCTAAGCACCGTATTCTTGAGACGCTAGAAATCATGACGGAGGCCTTTGGAACTGATCGGAAAGCCTGTGTGGCGCGTGAACTCACGAAAACCTTCGAGACTTTTTACCACGGCACTTTGGCTGATATTCAAGCGGCATTACGAGTCGACACTGATCAAACAAAAGGTGAATTTGTCGTCATGGTGGCGGGTAACCCAGAACCCATAACGGCTAGTGCTTACGACACCGAAAAGCTCTTTCGTTTATTGCTTGCCGAGTTACCCCCGAAGAAGGCTGCGGCGGTGATTGCTGAGTTGACAGGTGAAAACAAGAAGTCGCTGTATCAGCGTGCTTTAGAGATGCAAGGGAAGGTGTGATTTACATAATATAGATAACGTACGTTCAGAAATGCGAGTAACATCACATTCTATCTTTTGAATGATGGTCGTGGCTCGTTTAGCCCTATTAAGAGGGTGTGTCGAACTGAACATTCGCATATTATGGTCGGATTGTAGGACTAAAGTGTGAATTTCATCATCTGATGGGTGATGTGAAAAATAGAAGAAAAACCAGAAGCAAAAAGTAATTCAAGAAAAATAGTCACAACAATAATAGATACAAGAATAACAACAAAGAAATCATCAGGGCGGATACTATGAATCTCATTAAACACATGCTGTTGCTTGTTGCAGTCGTTGTGCTTGCTGCGTGTAATGAAGTCGAGATTACTGCACCGGAAGCGTCGTCAGTACATGCCGACAAGCCGAGTGACTTTAGAATTATGTTTGGCGGTAACTCAGCGCCCAAAGATCTAAAGATTCAATTAAATAATGTTGATGTGACGGATGAATTTATTGTCAGTAAAGCCGAAGCTTACGCTAACGGTTCTGACCTTGAAGATAGCGTCTTTAGTGGTCGAAACGTTCTTTGGGTTCGGGCCTACAACAAAACAGACAGCGTTGCGTTTTACTACGACAACAGTGGCCCTGAAATCCATATCCTAAATGCCGACCATGATGCCCTCACGGTCACTGGCTATGTTTCTGATGATTCATTTGTTGAAAGCCTCGTCCTTGATGGTGTTGCTGTCGACCTAGATGCCGATAATAACTTTACGGCGGCTTTCCGAAGCCAAGCACTGAACACCTTTACGGCTACTGATTCGCTAGGCCAAACGGCGACAAGCACCTTTGCTCGTTCTGATAACGAATTTAACGGTATTTCTGCTCGTCTAAACCAAGGTGGTTTTGACTTTCTAACCAGTGCGCTTGAGCAAGAATTGAACAGTGCGGATTTAAGCCACATTGTGACTGGGATGGAGCTTGTGCCTATTTTAAGTTCGGGTTTATTTGATCTTAATATGCAAGTAACCAGCTTGGGCTTTAACGATGTCGGCGTCGATTTAACCGTGCTCGAAAATGAACGTCTAGATACCGATATTAATGCCAGTAATGTTGTGCTGGGCTTCCGCATGACTGGTTCCATTCTGTTTTTTCTTCCATACGACAGCACAGGTACTGTGAAAATGTCGTACTTGGATGCGGGCACCGATTTACTACTGGATGTTCGTAATTCAGATCTTGATATTAGCTTGGCGAATACCGCGATCAATCACAGCAACCCTGTTATCACGTTTAACGATACTAACGCCATTCAGAGCATTTTTGATCGCTTAGTCAGTGCTGTTGTGAGTGCGGTTGCGCCGCTTGTTGAAAAAGCTTTGGTTAATATTCTTGAGCAAATCATTGTTCCTATCATGTCCGATTTCATAAAAGACATCCCAATCAACCTTGAAGTGGTTACTCCGACTGAGGGAGAAGCCATCAACATTTACGCATTGCCAACCTTCCTTGATTCAGCCGATCGTGGGGTGACAGTTGATCTTGGTACTCGTATCTGGGCACCACAGCCATCAGCGGATGTTCGTCGTGCACTGGGTTCTTTGTATGTCGAAGGTGAAACGCCAACAATGAGTGACGTGACCCCAGATGGCACGCCGTTTCACTTCGGTGCTTCTATCTCGACTAACGTGATTAACCAAGCGTTAATGGCCACGTACGAATCCGGCATGTTAACCGTAGAAATCAGCGAAGAGTACTACCCGCAAGCCACGACGTCAGCGATCTCTGTTTACCGTTCAGAGGACACAGACATTCAAGAAGCGGATGAAATTCGTATGAGCTTATCGCCATCGTCCGCGCCATACGTTAAGTTGATGCCAGCAGACGGTGCGGCAGGTGTACTTGCTTGGTATGACGTTACTCTGACCTTTGAGCTATATAAATCTCGCTGGGGTGAATTCCGCACGCTGTTTGGTACAACCTTTAATCTAGAAGTACCGTTTGAAGTGAACTCTACCGAAGATGGTTACCTGAGTGTGGGTCTTGAGCAATTGCCAACGCTCTTTATCACAGCAACAGACCAAAGCGGCATGATTCGATTAACGCCTGAGTTCATTAACTCGACGCTTGATTACTTCATGCCACTCGTGATGCCAAGCATTGCTGAAAATCTAAAAGTTGTTCCACTGCCACGTATCTATGAACACACCTTGTTAATGCGTGATTTCTGGGTGGCAGGTAGCGGTAACAATACCTTAGCGCTGGCAGGTGACTTGATTCCTGTTGCTGTGACCGCTGCGGCTTCAGCGCCAAGCACCACGGTGAATCGTATGGACTCTGAAGACGTTGCTGTACAGGTAACCGGTTTGGATCCTAATGGCGAAACCACATCAGCGGTTGTGCTAGTGAGCAACAGTGATGTGACCATCGACATCGGTGGTCTTAACCCTAACGCTGACTTAGGTGACCTAGAGCATCGTTACCGTGTTGATGGTGGCGCTTGGTCTATCTGGAAGAAGCGTGATGAGATTCATCTGCGTCGTTTACTTGCGGGCGATCACAGCGTTGAAGTGTGCTCACGCTCTCCGTTATTGAAGCGTGAAGAGTCATGCCCAGTGGTGAACTTCACCACAGAAGTATCGCGTTAATAAAGTGTAATCAACAAGGCTTCTTTCTTGTTGAGTTTCATTTCTTAATATTCAAAAGGGCTGATTATCAGCCCTTTTTTGTGTCTGAAACTCGGTATGAGTCGCGAGTTTTTTGGTTAAATCCCTTTCTTTCAATATGGATCACCGAATGCGTTGCTTGCAATATAGTTTATATATGAACTATATTGTTTGTATGTGAACTAGTTGAGGCGCTTATGCGAAAGCAATCACCTAAGAGCCAAGATAAGCGGATGTTCTTTTTGCTGAACTTGGCGCAGAAAAAACTATTTAAACATGTCGATAGTGTGTGTGAAGCGGAGCTGGGTGCCTCTGTTACTCAGATGGCGGCCTTAATGTATTTAGCCAAAGCGCCGGGTTGCTTACAGAAAGACTTGGCAGCAGTACTTGATTTGAATAAATCGGCGGTGACCGGGCTAATTACTCGCATGGAAAAAAATGCGTTAGTCACCCGTACTGTCCATGAGCATGATGGACGTGCCGTGTTATTGAACGTCACTCCTGATGGGCTTAGCAAAGTGACTCGATTACTCCCAATGATCGAGACGCTGAATAACGAGTTTACGGACGAATTCTCAGAGCAAGAGCTTGCAACTGTACTGCGATTTTTAAATTTTATATTGCAGAAATTCTGACCTGACTGGGGATGTCATCATGAAACCAGAAACACTTTATTTACCGACCGGCGCTGGCCATAACGTTGCTGCACGTCATTTTGAGTCCGCATCAAAAGACGCTAAAGGCGTTTGCATAATTTCCTGTGCTACCGGAGTGGCGCAGTACTTATATGATGATTTTGCTGTGTGGTTAACCAAGCAAGGTTATCAAGTGGTCACGTTTGATTATGATGGCATCGGCTTATCCGTTGAGGATCATGTCAAAGACTCAAAAAGCGATAAAATGAGTTGGGCAAATCACGATTGCCCTACGGTATTAACATATGTAGCTGAAACATTTCCTAGCTTAGAACGTATCTGGATTGGTCATAGTATTGGCGGGCATTTGCCCGGCATGATGCCGGACACTAAATTAATTGATCGTATTATCACAGTGGGCGCTGGGACGGGTACATGGTGGTACAACGCTTGGCCGACACGTCGTATAGCTTGGTTGTTGTGGTACGTCATTGTTCCAGTGACGGTACCAATTTTTGGATATTTCCCCGGAAACAAGCTGGGCATCCTGTGCGACATGCCCAAAGGGGTCATTATGCAGTGGCGACGTTGGTGCTTGCATCGCAACTACTCTATTGGCAAAGAAGGCTCTTGGTTGCGTGATCGTTATGCCAGTGTCAAAGCGCCAATCACTTCAATTATTTTTACTGATGATGAAATGATGTCGGTAAAAAATACGGATTTACTCCACGCGTTTTATACCAATTCGACTCAGAAGAGAGTGGTCGTACAACCGTCAGACATTGGGCAGAAGCGAATTGGACACATAGGTTGGCATAGACAACGATTCGAAACACTTTGGGAAGAAGTATTTAAGCCAGAACTCGAAGGAAGGATCTAAATTGGTCGGTAACTCTCTGTTTTAACATCATTTTAGCGGCGACAGCATCGACCAGTTTTGCTATTCTCCGCGCCGGAGTCGGCCAGACAGTCGCTGCCTGCGTAAGCAGGGGGAGGAAAGTCCGGGCTTCATAGGGCAGGGTGCCAGGTAACGCCTGGGGGGTGTGAACCCACGACCAGTGCAACAGAGAGCAAACCGCCGATGGGTATCTTCGGATATCACAGGTAAGGGTGAAAGGGTGCGGTAAGAGCGCACCGCGCGGCTGGCAACAGTTCGTGGCACGGTAAACTCCACTCGAAGCAAGACCAAATAGGTTCCCTGTTATCCTTGAGGTACAAGGCGCGGCCCGCGCTGGGAACGGGTAGGTTGCTGGAGCCTGTGAGCGATTGCAGGCCTAGACGAATGACTGTCCACGACAGAACCCGGCTTATCGGCTGACTCCATTTTTACCAGAACCCCGCTTACGCAAGTAGGCGGGGTTTTTTATTGTTTTAGATTTAAGTCGGACATGCGTAGACAGTTAACTGTTCACGACGACTCTTGATAAAAACAAAGGCTTACCGGCTGACTTCATTTTTACCAGAACCCCGCTTACGCAAGTAGGCGGGGTTTTTTATTGTTTTAGATTTAAGCCGGACATGCGTAGACAGTTAACTGTTCACGACGACTCTTGATAAAAACAAAGGCTTACCGGCTGACTCCATTTTTACCAGAACCCCGCTTACGCAAGTAGGCGGGTATCCATTAATAGTGATAGTCTCGTGTTGAATCCATAATCGCTGTTATTCGTAGCTTCTAAACGTCTTCCTCATTGATTATTTCTTGTTACACTCAGCGCTTTATCGTTGGTTGTTTTTTATGTTTATTCTCTGGCTGTACCAAGACTCTATTTCATTCCACTGGGGCGTATTGGCGTTGCTGGTGATGATGTTTGTTGCGCTGCTTTTAGATGCGTATTTAGGTGAACCTAAGAAGTTTCATCCGCTGGTGGGGTTTGGTCTCTGGGCTAAGTTCATCGAGAAGCGAATGAATAATATACCAGGCAAGGCGGGTTATCTCGGCGGACTGTTTGCGGTTTTATTAACCTTATCACCAATAATATTAATTGTTATGTGTTTTTATTGGGTTTCCGGGACATCAATTGTCAGTGCTTGTATTTTACAAGTGCTTATTTTGTATTTGTGCCTTGGCTGGCAAAGCTTACAAGAGCATGTTTCTGATGTTTGGCAGTCTTTGGTCATCGATGATTTGGGGATGGCACAAGACAAACTAGGTTTGATTGTTAGTCGAGATACCAAGCTATTATCTGCAGACGAGGTAGCTCAAGCGGATATTGAAAGTGTGTTAGAAAATTCATCGGATGCACTTTTTGCGACTTTATTTTGGTTCTTAATCGGAGGCGCTACCTTCGCATTGTTTCACCGTTGGGTGAACACGTTAGATGCTATGTGGGGCTATAAAAATAGTCGTTTTTATTATTTTGGATGGGCCGCTGCGCGATTAGATGATGTGCTGGCTTGGGTGCCTGCGCGCTTAACCGCTTTTTGTTTTGTTTGGGTGGCGGGGGAACATCGTGATCGAGCGCTAGAATGCTGGCAAACTCAGGCTAAGCATTGTGATAGCCCAAACGGCGGTGTAGTCATGACGACTGGGGCTGGCGCTATTAATGTAAAGCTCAGCGCGAAAGCTAGCTATGATGGGGTGTTAAAGCAGAAGCCTCGAATGGGAGCGGGAGCGTTTGCAACCACTAAAGACATTCCGCAGGCGATTACGTTAGTTCGTCATGCGCTGGTGTTATTTATGGCGGTGACGACTGTGTTAATTGTATTTATTTACTACATAGGTGCCGTGCTTTAAATGATGTTATGCAATTAACTCCTCTTCCTACCGTGGTTGCTCATGGCTCAAATCTGAATACTGCCATCAAATATTACGGTGGTAATGCTAGTGATTGGTTGGATTTATCCAGCGCCGTGAGTCCTTACAGTTGGTGGTCAGAAAATTCGCAAAAAGCACCTTTTTCGACGTCTAATTTTCATGATTTACCTTATGTTTCAGACAGCTTAAAAGCAGCGGTAGAATCCTATTATGGTTGCTCTGGACTGGTGGTTTCAGGAAGCCAAGCGGCTATTAAAGTGTTACCTCGGTGTGTGAATAGTGCGGCAGTATGGATAACAAAAGGTAGTTATGGTGAGCACGCTGCTTCGTGGTTGGCGGCTGGGCATCGAGTTATTGAGCTGTCATCGCAAGACATTCGTACAGCTTTTGAGTGCGAGACTGCGCTGCCAGATGTGCTTGTTGTGGTAAACCCTGACAACCCAAGTGGCGGAGTATTTTCGCCTGATGAGTTAATTCAGTGGGCGCATGTATTAAAGGCCCGAGAGGGGCTTTTAGTGTGCGATGAAGCCTTTATTGATGCTTCTCCTGAGATGAGTCTCGTTTCCTTTAAAATGCCAAGTAATATCGTTGTCTTTCGCTCTTTAGGTAAATTTTTTGGATTAGCAGGCGTTCGCTTCGGGGTTGTATTTGCGACGCTAGAAATACGCCAGCTTCTAAGTGCTCACCTCGGACATTGGGCTGTTTCCTCTCCTAGCCTCTGGGTTGCGGAGCACGCACTACAAGACCAAAATTGGCATAAACAACAGAGAGCGAGGCTGCATCAATTAAGTCAAAGTGTTGCGTCTTTATTGGCCCACGAAAATATAGTGGGTATAGCATCACTCTTTATAACGCTTCAGCCTCGTAATGCCGGTGTAATGCAACAAGGCTTAGCTGAGCAAAAAATTTGGACGCGTTGTTTTCCACAGCAAAACCTATTGCGGTTAGGTTTACCTTTGCCGAAAGATCATGAGCGACTTGAGAGTGCGTTTGGTTTAATTAAATGATGGTTATTTGACAGTAAGATTGAACGTAAGCGCAATTCCTTGGTATTTCTCGCCTTAATCCGGCACATTTCTAATATTTGAGCAATTCGGCTTAGCCTTCTTAGAGGGTTGAAACTGTCATATCGGTCTGTTGTTGTTTGAAAATCGTACGTTTTTTGCGTACTTTGAGTTTTAATGACTCTTTAAGGGTGGGTTTCAGCCACTGTTGGTAGCTTATTGTGCCAAAGGTGGCCATTTACAACCTGTCAGAAATCCGTCACTATCCCTACGATAAAAGAACATTTGATAAATATGTCAATAAGACGGGGTAGTATGCGATTCAAGGTAATAAGTAATACGCCCCTCAAACAACCACCTTTGGATTATTTGCCAGAAGGTGCAGGGCGTTGGTTTACCATTCCTGGCGGAAAGGATGCTGGTAAGGTCATGTTTTATTATGACGTGAATGTGGGCGACCAAGAGCCTGAGGCGACGGTCGTACTTGTGCATGGAAACCCCGAGACTTCATATACCTACCGGCACATTCGCGATGAGCTAATCAGTAGTGGCAGGCCTATTCGAATTATTGCGATGGATCATATTGGTTTTGGTCTTTCGGATCAGGCGGATTTTGAAATGATCGATATGCATCATTCGGATAACTTACTTCAATTGGTACGTCATTTGGATCTAACAGGCGTTACATTGGCAATTCATGATTGGGGTGGCCCTATCGGTGTTGGGGCATTAATAGAAGATCCATATCGAGTTAAAAACTTGGTCGTAATGAACACCAGTATTTTTCCGATGCCAAAAACAGGTTATACCTATAAAAACTACCCACATCGTTTGTTGCGTTGGAGTCTTTTTCCTCGAATTTATCCTGCCTTCGCTTGGGGGGGGATTGCGGCGACGGCGGTATCCAATGGCGAACCTCAAGGGGCAATGAGTTTAGCGGCACGAGCCACTGGTTTTACGGTAAAGCATATCTTTAATTGTATTCCGAAAAATACACCAGAGTATGTTTGGTCTCAGTCATTTCGAAGCCTCGCGAATGCAAACAGTTCGATGCGTAACGTTAAGCAGACGCCACGTTGGGGTTATGGCTATCAGTACACTGATGAAACCTATGGTCGGCAAGACAACACTAAGTACTATAAAAAAATGCAGGAAAAAATGCCGAAGCTATGGCGTAGCTGCCCAGCGGTTGGCTTTTTTGGCCAGTGGGACCCATGCGGCAAAGATGAAGTGATTGACCAGTGGCATGAGGCCTTACCTAAAATGAAACAAGCAACGAGTCGATATCCTGATATTGGTCACTTTGTTGAGGAGTACAAAGGTGTGGATATAGCTAAGGCTATTATTAAACTCAACTTCTCGCGTACGGCTCGTTCATTTGAGCATTAGATATTCCCTGAACTGTCATTTCATGTAATTCTTAAATGAGTGGTCTGGGGCTACTCTTAATACTGCCATTGTACAGTTCGTGAGTGGTGTTCCCCATAAAAAGTAGACACTCAATTCTGAAACCATTGAATAAAAGTAGCAAGGAAGGCTCAATGTCGGCCAATAAAAGTCGTTTTGACAAGAATCGGGTAACTAAGAATAGTAAAAACAATAACAGTACTCACAAGGGCAGTAAAAATAAGGACAGTACCAATAAAAAAGTATCTTCCCATTGGGGAACGACTATCTTCGGTTTATTCTTTCTTCTTCCTGCGATCGTCCTGCTAGTCATGGGGCCGCTAGACACGTTACGCATACATTTTATGACGTCTACGTGGGATCAAGTACCAGCGCAATTAAATGATATACAAGTTGAGTCTCATTATGGTGATGACTCAACTACGTATTCATTGTCATCCTCATACACTTATCAATACTTTGGTACATCTTACAAAGGCTCTCGTGTCGGTTACGACACAAGTAATGACAATATTGGTGATTGGCATTCAGAGACGGCCAGTGATATTCGGCGAGCGGCAAGTTCCGGTCAACTGACCGTGTGGGTTAATGGCGATAACCCGAGTGAGAGTTATTTGGTTCGCGATGTACGCCTGTATAAAATGTTTTTCACATTGATATTCGTGCTTGTATTTGGTGGCGTTGGCGTAGGTGTCATGTTGTTTGGTTTACACTCCTCTAAAAAAGCAACACACGATAATGGCATTGTGTACTCAGGGCAGAATTATAAGCACTGGGTGTTGGGCTTTATGGCCTTCATTTTTACAGCAATTAGCTTGCCTGCTGTATTGGCAATACCTTCTGAAATGGCATCTGGTAATCCTGCGATTTTAGTTGTGATTGTCTTTCCTCTAATAGGCGCTGGTTTAGGCTTTGGTGCGTATAAATCGCTCAAAAACTGGCGTTATTATGGCCCTACGCCATTACTTATGAATCCGTGTCCAGGAAAAAATAATGGACAGGTAGGCGGCGAAATTACCATTGCACATTCCCGTCTTCGTGCGAATTGGTCGGTGACGTTGCAATGTATTCGTAAGGTTCAAGGCTCAGGCAAAAACAGTAGCAGTCGTGAGAGTGTATTGTGGCAGCGTAAAACCACACCAGAAATCCGTGAAGTGGGTAATAAAACCTTAGCGCGCTTTGTATTTGAGCCAGATGAAAATTTACCGGCCAGCTATCGAAAAGGCCGTACCTCTGTATTTTGGCGGCTCACGCTTGTTGGCCCTCAAGCACCTGTAAAACTAGAACGTCATTTTGTATTGCCAGTGGAAGAAGGCACAACCCAAAGTACCTTGGCGCTATCGGAAGCGCATGTTCAGCAAGTAACAAAGGAAGAGTTAGTCGATGCCCGTGAGTCGATGAACAGTCAGCTTGATATACAAGAGAAAAATGGCGAGATGTATATTGCCAGCGACGCTGGGCGCAACTTGTCGATGTCTTTAGGTATGGCATTTATGGGCTTTGTATTTTCGGGGGTGGGTATCTTCTTGTTTCATCAAGCAGCCAAAGAAGGGGCGATGCTTTACTTTATGGGTGTCGTGTTCTCGTTGTTTGGTGTGCCTATGGTGATGGGTGGAATATTTATGCTGGGCCGCTCTTTAGAAACGACCATCTCGGATGGCGTTGTGCATACTAAACGCGCGTGGTTTGGCCGAGCCTTGTGGCGTCGGAAAGTGAGCTTTAATAGTGCTGATCAAATCATTCTCAAAAAATCAGGCTCGATGACTAGTGGTACAAAAACGACTGAGTTTTTTAATATTGATTTAAAAGATGCCTCGGGAGCTTCAAGGAAGGTACGCATTGCTGAGGGGCTAGATAACCGAGAGGCCGGAGAGCTGCTGGTTGAGCGCCTTAAGGCTTTGTTGGTCTCTGATGAGTTGTTTTAATGGGCTTGTTGAGGTCACCGCACTTGGTTGCGGTAAATGGTTACGGTAAACTTAGACAAAACTGATACAAAGCCAATGCATAAGCGTGGAAAACTCTGGAGATCTCGTGAATAAGCCCCCTTTTGGTGTACTACTGGTTAACCTCGGAACCCCTGAAGCCCCAACGCCTAAGGCCGTTCGTGCCTATTTGAAAGAGTTTCTTAGCGATAAACGTGTGGTCGATGCACCGCGTCTTATTTGGTGGTTTGCGCTTAATGGTGTGATTTTACGCATTCGGCCACCACGTGTGGCGAAAGCCTACGCCAGCGTCTGGACTGATGAGGGCTCGCCGTTAATGTGTTTTTCTAAAGCACAGCAACGTGGTTTGAAAGAAGCGCTCAAAGCGCAATATGGGACAGACATTCCGGTTGCACTGGCCATGACTTACGGTAAACCAAGCATGGAAGATGCTGGTAAAGAACTACGCCAAGCCGGGGCTGAGCGTTTAGTCATATTGCCTTTGTATCCACAAAATTCATCATCCACAACGGCGGCGGTACACGACCGCTATGCCAAAGCATTAGCGCCATGTCCGCATGTGCCCGCCAGCCGCTGGATTACGGATTATCACGTGCACCCGGCGTACATCACGGCACTTGCCAACTCAGTACGTGAATACTGGGCTGAACATGGGCAGGGGGATAAGTTAATGATGTCGTTCCACGGTATTCCCGAGCGTTATGAGAATAAAGGAGACCCTTACCCATCTCAGTGTCGAGCTACCGCACAGGCGTTAGCTACTGAATTGAAGCTTAACGACGACCAATGGTTGTGTACATTCCAGTCGCGCTTTGGTCGTGAAGAGTGGGTGAAGCCCTACACGGATCATACTCTGGAAGACTGGGGCAAAGCCGGAGTAGGCCGCGTGGATATTATTAGTCCGGCGTTTGCGGTGGATTGTCTGGAGACACTCGAAGAACTGAATATTGAAAACCGCGAAACCTTCCTTGAAGCAGGCGGCCAAGATTATCACTATATTTCATGCCTGAATGACCGCCCCGATCACATTCAGATGATGGTGCAGTTAGTACAAGAAAACGCCTGTGGCTGGGACGTGTAGCTAAACCGATTTTATTGATTGACCGATACAGCCTCTCAATCGTTATGTTTGGTCATAGTGAAACCATCTTGGCTGTGGAAAGATGGCTAAACACGGTGGCAACACTCGATAACGACAAACAACCTATTAGGGCGCTGATATGACAGATCAACAAACCGCTAGCCAACGTATAACGTGCGAGATACGCGATGGCATTGCTTGGGTCGCTCTCAACCGCCCTGATAAATTGAACGGCCTTGATATGGGAATGTTCAACGAAATGGTCGCAACGGCGAAAAAACTGCGTAAAAATCGCAGTGTCCGCGCTGTGATTTTATCGGGGAATGGCGATTCTTTTTGTGCTGGATTGGATTTTAAAGCGGTCAGTAAAAACCCAAAAATGCTGCCGTTGTTATTTTTCAAACTGCCGTGGACTAAACTCAATAAAGCGCAAGATATTGCTCATTGCTGGCGTGATCTTCCTGTCCCTGTTATTTGCGCCATTCATGGCAACTGTTTTGGTGGTGGAATGCAGATAGCTTTGGCTGCGGATTACCGTATCGCGACCCCTGATGCCAACCTTTGTATCATGGAAATGAAGTGGGGCTTAATTCCTGATATGAGCGGTATGGTTACGCTATCGCGTTTAACTCGTGTAGACATCGCTCAGGAACTTACGATGACTGCTCGCCAGTTTAGTGCCGTTGAGGGGCATGAATATGGCTTGATCAGTAAACTATCTGATAACCCACTTGCTGAAGCCGAAGCCTTAGCAAAAACCATCGCCAGTAAATCACCGGACGCGATTGCCGCGACGAAGTACTTATTTAAGAAAACCTGGAAAGCCGATACCTGGAAGGCGCTGCGCTGGGAGCGTTGGGTGCAGGGGCGCTTGTTAGTGCGTAAGAACAACCGCATCGCCATAGAAAACGGGCTAGCGGGTAAAGACAAAGAGCCCAAGCCGTTTATTGATCGTACCAGTTTTCGTTAATTTCTAACTCGTCTGAGTAGGGTAGGCTTGGTTCCCGGAGTGGAACAGAGCTTACGCCCTGAACACCTCATCATTAGGCCGTTGCACTCCGGGACGGCCGCTATCTAACCTGTTTACTATGACAGAACCATTACGTGTTAATAATTCAGTCGTCACCGATAAAGCCACCGGTTTGGTGCGCCCATAACTGCGCGTAAATACCACCGTGATCCAATAGTTCTTGGTGAGTACCTTGCTCAGCGATTTTGCCCTTATCTAATACGATCAAACGATCCATTGCGGCGATGGTTGACAGCCTATGTGCAATCGCGATCACGGTTTTGTTCTCCATCAAACGATACAAGCTTGCCTGAATGGCCGCTTCTACTTCGGAATCCAGCGCGGAAGTAGCCTCATCCAAAATTAAAATTGGCGCATCTTTTAACAGCACGCGGGCAATGGCGATACGTTGGCGTTGGCCTCCGGATAGCTTCACGCCACGCTCCCCTACTTGAGCGTCGTAGCCTATATTGCCCTCAGGGTCATGCAACGACTGAATAAACTCATGCGCTTCCGCTCGTGATGTCGCGCTGATTAAATCTTCTTCTGTTGCATCCGGGCGACCGTACAAAATGTTCTCGCGCACACTGCGATGAAGCAGAGAAGTATCTTGGGTCACCATGCCAATATTTGAACGTAGACTTTCTTGGGCGACAGATTTGATGTCTTGGCCATCAATACGAATGGTGCCGGAATCAATATCATAAAAGCGCAGCAATAGGTTAACCAATGTCGATTTACCGGCACCAGAACGCCCAACTAAACCAATCTTTTCGCCGGGCTTAATATCAATGTTTAATGACTCAAACACAGGGTGGCGTTTGGCATCGGCGCCCTCATAAGAGAAGGTCACATCGTCTAAGGTAATGCGCCCTTGATCAGCCGTGAGTTCTGGTGCGTTGGGTTTATCAAGAATCGACTGCGGCTTGGATAAGGTATTCATGCCGTCGGCCACAGTGCCGAGGTTCTCAAATAACGCCCCGACTTCCCACATAATCCACTGCGCCATGCCGTTAATACGCAAAGCCAAACTGATCGCAATCGCGATGGCCCCAACGGTAATCGCACTATCCGCCCACAACCAAATAGACACCGCCGCAATGGTAAACGCGAGAATATAGTTGATCATATTGACCGAGACATTTAAGCCGGTGGCTAAGCGCATTTGGCGATACACGGTATTCAAAAAGCCGTCCATGCTATCGCGTGCGTAATCGGTTTCTCGTGACGTATGAGAAAACAACTTCACCGTCTGAATATTGGTGTAACTATCGACAATACGGCCAGTCATATTACTGCGCGCATCAGCCTGTTCCGTGGCGACTCTTTTTAAGCGCGGAACAAAATACACCTGAATGCCAATATAAAGTGCGAGCCACAGCAGCATAGGCAACATTAAACGCCAGTCGGAAGAGCCGACCATCACTAATGCAGACACGAAATACACCAAAATGTAGATCATGACATCAAGAAGCTTCATGACGGTTTCGCGTACTGAGAGCGCGGTTTGCATAACCTTAGTCGCTAGACGCCCGGCAAAGTCATTCTCGTAAAATGATAGGCTCTGCCTCAATAAATAACGATGTGATTGCCAGCGAATACGCATGGGGTAATTGCCGAGTAACGATTGATGCACAATCCCGGCGTGTAAAAACACCACAAGGGGCAGCCCGACCAACACCACCACCGACATCATAATGAGCTGGGAACCGCGTTCTTGAAATAAAACCTCTGGGCTGCTGGTGGATAACCAATCAACGAGGCTCCCCATAAAACTGAACATCCACACTTCAAGCACAGCCAAAAGTGCTGTCAAGGTAGACATAACAATCAGAGAGCCTTCTAGACCATGAGTATAGTGACGACAAAAGGCATACAGCCCTTTTGGCGGCTGCTCCGGGTGCTCAGTAGGGAAGGGTTGAATCAGACGTTCAAAGAATTTTAACATGAGGCAAAAGGGCTTATCGGGTACCATGAATCAGGAACCTTATCTGACTTAGAGACCTAATGTAAGGTGCATAAGAGTGTAGTTATCCTCTTGTGATAGAAGGCACTGTTGCTGATAGCGGATAAATCGTTTTTTCTCATCGTCAGGAGAAATATTTATCACTGTACTGAAACTCAAAACAGCCTATCTTTGCGCCAACTTTAACAAGCACAAACTTAAACCGATAAACAAATCTAAATAAGCGAATACCTAGGAGGTAATGAGCCTAATGTTGACCCAACCAGAAGCATACTACGACGCTGACACCTTCGCTCGCATGAAAGCGGCGGCAGATCAGCACGACACGCCAGTGTTGATCGTGGATACCAAGACGTTCAGCGAACAGCTGGATCATCTTATGGGATGCTTCCCTTATGCCAAAACATACTACGCGGTAAAGGCTAACCCTGAACCGGAAGTACTGACTATCCTACGTGATCGTGGCTGCAACTTTGACGTTGCCTCGCGTTACGAATTGGACAAGGTCATGGCGTTGGGTGTGACGGGTGATCGTTTCAGTTTTGGTAACACCATCAAAAAACTGAAAGACATCAGTTACTTCTACGAAAAAGGCGTGCGCTTATTTGCAACAGACTCCGAAGCCGACCTTCGTAACATTGCAGAAGCGGCGCCGGGGGCAAAAGTGTTTGTGCGCATCCTAACGGAAGGTTCACAAACCGCTGACTGGCCATTGTCACGCAAGTTTGGTTGCCATGTAGATATGGCACTCGACCTATGCATTATGGCGCGGGAATTAGGCCTAGTACCTTACGGAATCTCGTTCCATGTTGGCTCTCAGCAGCGTGACATTGGTGCTTGGGATTCGGCTATTGCAAAAGCGAAAGGCATATTTGATCGATTAAAAGACGAAGAAAACATTGAACTGAAAATGCTCAATGTGGGTGGTGGATTTCCGGCCAACTACGTCAGCCGTACTAACCCACTAGAAACGTACGCTGAAGAAATTACCCGTTTCTTGAAAGAAGATTTTGGTGATGACTTACCCGACATCATTCTAGAACCAGGTCGATCGTTGGCAGCCAATGCCGGTATTTTGGTGAGTGAAGTCATCTTAGTGAGCCGAAAAAACCGCACAGGTATCGAGCGTTGGGTATACACCGACATCGGTAAATTCGGTGGCTTTATTGAGACCTTAGACGAAGCCATCAAATACCCGTTGTATATAGAGAAAGAAAGCGACGAATTTGAAGAAGTGATAATCGCAGGCCCAACCTGTGACTCGGCAGACATCTTGTACGAACAGTACAAATACGAGCTACCACTGAACTTAGCGGCGGGTGATCGCATGTACTGGTTCTCAACCGGAGCCTACACCACCACCTACAGCGCGATTGAATTCAACGGCTTTCCTCCGCTGAAAACGGTCTGCATTTGATACGGTGAAAAATTGGCGTCAAAACGGCGTTTAGAGTAAAAAAATGGGCCCAATATGAGGCCCATTTTTTTCATTAATGAAAATATAGCGTGTGAAAAAATTCATAACACACTTCAGAAGAGAGTGGTTCACTGTCAATGAGTTCGTAAATAGTGGAAACTCTTGGCACGAGTTATTTTTACGGTATTGAACAGAGGGTTTTTTTATGAATTTCGACTCAGCCTCGAATTTTATTGATGAGTTTTTGAGAAAAGCTCAGTTAGCTATTGCGGCTCCTGATACTTATATTCAGTTATTTGTTATTGCAGCTATTTATGGGGTGTCATTTCTACTAGCGTATAAAATTAAGCATAGCGTTGGGCTGACGCATAATGAACCTCTGGAAAGTGCTCACCCAGTGCGTAAGCTTGCCTATAGAGTGGGAGGAATTTTATTCCCATTATTAGCCATCATTTTGTTACAGCTATCAACGGTTTTTGGTGAAGTGTTGGCGTTTACGCCTTGGTTGATAAAAACAGCTATTACGATTGCGGTGTTGTTATTTTTTTACTCGGTCATACGTATTTTCGTGCAGCATCAGCTGGCGGCATCGTTGTTTAAGTGGATTGGATTGCCAATTTTGTTTTTGCATCTGTTGGGATTACTACCAACGGTGATTAAGGCGCTAGAGGAAATCTCTTTAGATGTCGGAAATATTAGTATTTCTGCGTATGGCGTAACGAGAGTGCTGATTTTTGGTAGTTTCTTGTTTTGGTTAGGCCGTGCTTCGAATACCTTTGGTAAGGCGGTGATACGTAAACAAGACTCTTTGGATGTCCCGACTAAAGAGGTGTTCAGTAAGCTGTTTGAGGTGGCACTTTTCTGTATCGTGATGCTGCTGTTGCTGAATGTTATGGGTGTGAACCTGACAACGCTGGCGGTATTTGGTGGTGCTGTGGGAGTCGGTTTAGGTTTAGGCTTGCAGTCGATTGCTTCAAATTTTATTTCAGGGATTATTATTCTGCTGGATCGCTCGTTAACGGTAGGCGATTTTGTAGAATTAGACGACGGCCAGAAAGGCTTTGTTCGTGAGTTTAAAATGCGTTACGCCGTATTAGAAACGTATGACGGCAAAGATATTTTGGTGCCTAATGAGAAGTTCATATCTTCTTTGTTAGTCAATTGGACGCACAAAGATCCAAAGCAAAGATACCGTGTCGATTTTTCTGTGCCTTACGCAACGGATATTCGCAGCATGGTGGAGTTAATCAAGGAAGTCGTCGCTGGACATGAGCAAGTGATCAGTGGGGAAGACGTTCCTTTTGAGGAGCGCCCGGATTGTGAAATCGATAGCTTCGGAGACTCAGGCATCAATATGTTTGTTGAGTTTTGGATGTACGGAATTGATGATGGCAAGAACAGGGTGGGTGGTGATCTCTTATTACTTATCCTTGAAACGTTACGAGAGAATGGTATTGAAATGCCATTTCCTCAGCGTGAAGTTAAGATTCTGAATCCTGAACAGAGTGGGCTGAAGTAGCCTTTTGCATTGATTGAAATCACCACGATCCCTGTGGTGATTTTATCGTTCTTCTTAAATTAAGCTTTTTTCACCATGACGGCCACAAACATGGTGTCTGAATCTACCTCGGGCGCACCAAGCATTTTAGCGCTGTCGAGCACAAACTCTGGATGTTCGGCTAAGAACTTTTCTACCGCGTTTTCGTTTTCAGCCGCTAACCAGCTACAAGTCGCATAAATTAGCTGGCCGCCAGTACGCACACCTTCAGAGGCATGTTTAAGCAGTTGCTGCTGGATAGTGAGTAGCTCGCTGAGGTGCTCTTCGTTTAAGCGCAAGCGTGCATCAGGATTACGACGCCATGTGCCGGTGGCAGAGCAAGGGGCGTCGACCAACACTTTGTCGAAGCCTTTTTGGCGTGCTATTTCTTGTGGTAAACGTAGCGGAGCTTCGCCGTCCCATGTAAACGTGCGAATGTTGAGGTGGCCTGCCCGTTTGGCGCGTTTTTTCAGTTCAACCAGTTTGTAGTCGTGCAGGTCTGTCGCAACGACCACCCCTTTGCTGTTCATCACATTCGACATGGCCAGTGCTTTACCGCCACCGCCAGCACAAGCATCCCAAATTTTTTCACCGGCTTTCGCGTTTACCGTCGCGGCTATTTGCTGGCTGGCGTAGTCTTGAATTTCAATACGGCCTTCTTTGTAAGCAGCAGTTTGGCTGATTCCAAAGCCGCCTGTGGCGCATAGTCCGTGTTCATTTTTGGCGACTTGAACACCAGCACCACCGAGTTCACCGACCATAGATTTGATGTCTTGATCGCTACGCAGACGTAGCCACAAAGGTGGGCGTGATTGCTGTAAGCGAATAAAGGTTTGTTTAGCGTTTGCGCCCCATTGGCTAAGTTCTGCTCGTTCATTAATCAATGGCAGTAGCTCAGGGCTGATACCAAACCAGATAAGCGCTAATGGCGAGTCTGGGTTGTTGCGCACGTATTCTTCGGTGGTGTCGACGGTGGTTTGGCGGCTGCCCGCTTGCCAATCGTTGGGAATGTACCAGCGCGCATGGCTACGGCGCTGTACCCAATACCAGAAGTTGTTGCGGCCTATGTCTTCGGCATCACGTGGCAGCCAGTTGTCGGCCCATGTTTCCCAGTCTTGATCGAGGCCGCTGGCTTGTATGAGTTCGAGCGCACAGGCCAGTTGCCCGAAGCGCATGGCGTGTTGCATCGCTTGGCTCAGCTCTAGTGGCATGGTTTCTTTCAGGCGCTTACGCCAATCGGCTGCTTCTCGTTTTAACCAACGGTCAAATTTTGTGTAGTCAGGCTCGGTGAGCCATTTCATCCACAGATTGTTGAGTTGGGTGTAGTTTATAAGAAGGGGTTTATCGGCCATGTGTGGCTCCGGCGGGCAATTTTCGACTGCGCCGGAGTATACAGGAATGCAGCGCTTAATGATCCCAGCGTGTGCTTTATAGGTGGGTTTACTGCTGCCGGTACTGACTTGGGCTAGAACCCGACCACCCCTTGAAGGCTTTGGCGAAGTTACTGGCGTCACTGTAGCCTAGTTGATCGGCTATTTGGTCAACGGAGAGGGTGGTATCACGCAGTAGACGCTGGGCTTTGTTGTAGCGTAGGTCGTCTTTGATTTGCTGGAAGCTGCGCTGCTCGGCTTTGAGTTTGCGGTTAAGCGTGGCCGCTGACATAAAGAGCATATTGGCGACGTCTTCAACGGTGGGCATTTCTGCCAGATGATCGTTGAGTATCTCTCGCACTTTGCCAGCCATGGTGTTGGTTTCGGCCACGGTATTCAGCGCTTGTTTGAGTTCTTGATCAGCAAGATCCTCAAGCTTTGGATTGAAGAAGGGTAACGCTCCTTCGAGCGCTTGGCGTGGCCAGGTTAGGCAGTTGATGGGGGCGCTGGTGTACACCGCACAGTTGGGTAACCGGGTTTGATCCGTAAGGTCATCTTTGCCAATGATTTGGATCATGCTGGGCGTTGAACGAAAGTTCTCAGGAACAATGTTGCGGCAAATGGTTTCGACGCTGGATAAAAACGCCAGAACCATGAAGTTGACGGCGCGGGTTTGTTCTAATTTGGGTTTGATGTACAGATGACGACTGCTGGCATCATGGTCGCGCTCTAATTCGAACAGCTGTGCGCGCGTAGCGATATAGCGTTCTACTTTGTCGGCGGCGTCTTCAATGGTGGCACTGTATTGTGCGGCAAAGCCTAGTGCGCCATGTTTAGAGAGCGTCATGCGTTTGCCAAATTCTAATGCGGCACTGGGTTCGGTAACCTCACAGAAGTTATCGACCATGCGTAAAGCAGACTCGTGACCAACAGGGACATTTGCTTGAAACATGAGGTTTTCAGGCAGGTTGGTGCCTTCCATTAATACGGCAGTGGATATGCCTCGTTCAAATGCTAATTCTGCGAGCAGAATGAGGTAGTCGGACGACAGCCGATATTCACCTATTCCTACATTTTTTGTTGTCATGCGTCCGATTGCCAGTTTTGAACCTTAGGGTGAAAGCATAGCACCCCCGTATGAGCAGGGCAGTATGTCATAGTGATTACAAGTCAGGTATGTGAATTCTAGCCATGTTATGAACTCTGTTTTGAACTAGAGTGAATGCGGGCGTAATATTAAACCAGTTGAGGCAAGACGTTATGACTGAGGCAATTAATAAGAGTAAATCGGTTGAGATTAAACCGCGTCGGATGGCGTTTGATACACAGTCGCCGATGAATAAATACGCCTTTAAAAACAACTCGCTGATCAGTACGTTTTTTTATGCGTTGTCGGCTTTGTTCCCTGATGGCGAGCGCTTTTTTATTCATTCCGTTCGTAATTATCGCGATCAAATTAAAGACGAGACGTTAAAAGAGCAGATACGCGGTTTTATCGGCCAAGAAGCGCATCACGGAATTTCGCACGAAGCGTTAAATAATGCGATTACCAATATGGGCTTCCCATTAGATCGTATTGTTGGAAAACTTCATCAACGTGTTGAGTTTTTGAAAAAATTTAGCCCTGCTCGTCAGTTGGCACTGACCGTTGCTATGGAGCACTTTACAGCGTCTTTAGCCGAGTTTTTGCTCAAAAACCCTGAGATTTTAGATGATGCAGATCCGACTGTTCGCCATATGTTGTTGTGGCATTCAGTAGAAGAAATCGAGCATAAAGCGGTTGCCTTTGATGTTTATCGTGAGCACGTAGGGGATGAATTTTTACGCAAGCGTGTCATGGTAATCTCTATGATCAGTTTATTTGCGCGATTGGCGATGTATCAAGTGTGGTTGTTGCGTTCGCAGCGTCATTTTCCGAGCTGGAGAGAGTGGAAAGAAGCCACGGTCTTTTTCTGGGGTAAAAAGGGAGTACTGCGCGACAATATGAAGGGCTTAGCTAAGTTCTTCAAAACAGGTTTCCATCCTTGGGATATTGATCAAAACTATCTGATTGAAAACTGGGAAGAGAAGTACCCGGATATTGCTAAGTTACAAGTGCAGTAATATTTTCAACCCTACATTTTTTATAGATTAACGCCCGGTTCGCCGGGCGTTGTTGTATCTGGGGGGAGGGCTTGTTTATAAGTCCGGCTATGACGGAGTGGCCAGTGACGAATATTGATTTAATGAGCGTTTTTTGTCCCCCGCCGTGGATAATGACCAAAGCTTGAGATTCGGGCATAATAGCCGCCTTTTTAATAGGGGTATCATCATGTCGGTAGAGCACATTTTGAAGCACCGCAGCGGCGGTAAATGCGAGTTATGCGGCGCAGAGAACGATTTAGCCGTGTATCAGATTCCGCCAGAGAGTGATCTTGAAAGCGCCGATAATAGCGTACTCTTGTGTGGTACCTGTTTACCCCAAGCGCAGGGTGGAGAGTTAGACGTTAATCATATGCGTTGCTTGAGCGACAGCATGTGGAGCCAAGAGCCACCCGTACAGGTGCTGGCTTACCGACTCTTGGTGCGCTTAAACAGTGAGTCGTGGGCGCAAGATGCGTTGGACATGATTTATATGGATGACGAAACTCGAAAGTGGGCAGAGAAGAGCGTGGCTTCTGAGCAGCGTGATGTCACTTTGGACTCCAATGGCGCTGAATTAGCGGCGGGCGATAACGTCACTTTGATCAAAGATCTTGAAGTCAAAGGCGCTAATTTTACGGCTAAGCGTGGCACCGTTGTACGCGGCATTTCACTGTCAAACAATCCTTTGCATATTGAAGGTAAAGTGAATGGCAGCCGTATTGTGATCATTGCAGCATACTGCAAAAAGGCTTAATGGAAGCATACTGCAAAAAAGCTTAACGGAAGCGAGCGGCAACTAACGTAATTGGAGTGTGGTAATGAAATCTGAGTTTTGGCACGAGCGTTGGTCAAATGATGAAACGGGCTTTCACCTAGACGAGCCTAACCCAGCAATGGTGAATAACTGGCCAACCTTGCCTATTGAATTGGGTAATCGAGTACTTCTGCCATTGTGTGGTAAATCCGTGGATGTGCTTTGGTTATTGAAACAAGGCTACCAAATCGTTGGGGTGGAGCTTAGTGAAATCGCGCTGGATGCGTTGGCGGAATCCATCGAAGAGATGTTTAGTCTGGCTGTTGATAAACAAGAAGTTGATGGTCTGATCTTATATCGTGCGGCAGGTATTCTTTTAATTTGTGGTGATTGGTTCAAGCTCACAGCGCGCGATATTGGGCCTGTGCATGCAGTGTATGATCGTGCCGCTTTAATTGCGATGCCAGAAGAAATGCGCGAAAGCTACTGCGAGCAGTTGATGAACGTTGCGGGTGCTGTGCCACAACTTCTAGTAACAATTGATTATCATCAGGCTGATATGGCGGGGCCGCCGTTTTCTGTGCCGGCTGATCAGATCGAGGGTTATTACGCAGACTCCATGACTATTGATGTGTTGCATTCAGAAGAGCGTATTAATAAAGAACCTCGATTCCGCGATCGCGGCTTAACTTCTTTGAACGAGACGGTGTATCGTTTAATTCCTAAGTCTTAAATTCGAAATTAAGGGTATTACTGCATTAATCAAAGATGCCCCAAGTCAATCACTTCAATGGTGTCGTTGGTGGGATACCGCCAACGCACATTGATGTGCCAAAGTTTCACTCCGTAAACCCGCTCTGGCTCGTGCTTTTGATAGGCTGGGCGAGGATCTTGCTCTAGGCATTCTGTAATCACTTTGATCACGTCTTCATTTAGTTCTGCAGCGAAAGTCAGGGCTTGCGCTGTTGCCTGTGGCTGCCAGCTTACTTCAAGGAGACTGGGAGCGTGCGGAGCGATGTGATTAATCGCGTCAACAGGGGTGTCTGCGTAGGGAACATAGGGTTTGATGTCGATGATGGGTGTGCCATCAAGCAGATCAGCCCCGGATACTGTGATGCAGCCTGTTTCAATGTGTTCGATTTTAACTAACGACTGTCCTATGCCATTAGGCCGATGTGTGCTGCGTGTGGCAAATACTCCGATGCGTTCATTGCCACCAAGGCGAGGCGGACGAACTCGTAACGCGTCATTCCGGCTACCAATGCCATGAAAGAAAAATATTAGCCAAATATGAGAAATATGTTCCAAGCCCTCAAGGGCCGCTGGGTCATCAAACGGCGGCTGCAGCTCAATGCACGTTTTCACTGATGTTGCTAACCCTGGCTGTCGCGGGATCGCAAATTTCTCTTTGTATGGAGATCTTGCTAGTGCAATCGTGCTGAATGTCGGGGTCATTGGGACTCTAATGTTGACGGTTTATGGCAAGCATTATATCCGTTTGACTGCAATGACGTTACTGGCCCTTTAGCTGGCTTTTGCGGATACCCTTTTGTATCTTGTTTTGCGCTATGATGTAGCCATATATGCAAGGCCGTGAAGGCTTGTATCTCATGTTCAAGTTGATAGAGATTTAAGGATCGTAACCTATGAGTGGTACTCAGGATCGTATTCAGGATACAAAAGAACGATTGCAGGATTGGTGGTCTGATCGTCAGGCGACGAAAGGCTCGAAAAAATTTATCGTATGGTTGGTGGTCATTTATCTAATCATAGATGCTTTGGTTGGCATGTACTGGTCTCAAGAACCGGATAGCTTTAATCCACAGCAAGTCGCTGAACAAAAAGCCGAAGCCATGGGGGTTGAGGTGGTTCGCGGTTTTACAACCACCGCTGCCTTGATGCAAGTTACTGAGACCTTGTGGACTAAACCGGGCGGTTATTTGAGCAATGATGTCGCACCTCCAGGTGTGTGGTTGGATAACATTCCAAACTGGGAATTTGGTGTGCTCGTGCAAGTGCGTGACTTCTCCCGTGCCTTGCGTAAAGATTTTAGTCGTTCGCAGAGTCAATCGACGGAAGATAAAGATCTAGCGATTGCTGAACCACAGCTGCACTTCGATAGCGAAAGTTGGGCGATCCCATCTTCTGAGTCTGAATACAAGCGTGGTGTTGATGCGTTGCAAAGCTACTTAGTTCGTTTGTCTGATCCTACCGAACCAACGGCTCAGTTTTATGCTCGTGCCGATAACCTACGCCAGTGGTTGTTTGACGTTGAAACACGCTTAGGCAGTTTATCTCAACGTTTAAGTGCTTCTGTTGGCCAACGTCGCTTAAATACAGATCAAGACGTGCCTCATGCGACGCCAACGGCTAATGAAGAGGTTGTTAAAACCCCATGGACTGAAATTGACGATGTTTTTTATGAAGCGCGTGGTACCTCTTGGGCCTTGTTACAGCTGATGCGTGCTATCGAAGTGGATTTCCGTGAAGTACTTGAGAAAAAGAATGCATTGGTTGGCTTACGTCAGATTATTCGCGAGCTGGAAGGTACGCAGGAGCCGCTTTGGTCGCCAGTCATCTTAAACGGCAGTGGCTTTGGCATGTTTCCTAACCACTCTCTGGTGATGGCATCGTACATCTCTCGTGCGAATGCGGCGATTCTTGACCTCCGCGAGTTACTTTCGCAAGGTTAAATGTGCGCTTACAGATAGAGGCCACACTCTGTGGCTTCTATGCTGTTACAACTCCTTCCTAGCTATGCCCTCTGCCTCTTCGGCAAAAATACGACCGAGTCCACACTTTACATACGCTTTAGACATTAACTGGCCTATTTGTCTAGTTTTGTCCGTCATATTGTGCAAAATGTTAATACTGTTGGCGTAAAGCACCATCTTAATGCTTCGTGTTCGGACTGTGTATGAAAACCATAATAACAATAATGACATCGGCCTTACTTCTGGCATCCTGCGGCGGTGAAGAAGGCGAAACTCCGGCTGACGATACTCCGGCTGACGATACTCCTATTGTTGCTTCTGGCCCTTCTGTACCTGAACCATCTGTTCCTGAAACGCCAGACCCAACATCCGCTGAAGAGCTAGTTGACACAGATTCTGATGGTATTCCAGATATCGAAGATAATGATATCGACGGCGATGGCGTTCTAAATAGTCTTGACGCTTTTGCGTTGGATGCGACCGAGAGTCTAGATACCGATAATGATGGTATTGGTAATAACGCTGATCTTGATGATGATAGCGATGGCTTCACCGATGACATTGAGATCACTATTGGCAGTGATCCGTTAGACGCACAATCAAAACCTTCCGATCGAGACTTAGACGGTATTCCTGATGCGCTAGACGGCGATATTGACGGCGACGGTGTTCTGAACGATGACGACGTCTTTCCGTTTGATTCAACAGAGCAGATTGATTCAGACCTTGATGGCTTAGGTAATAACTCTGACCTTGATGATGATAATGATGGCTACTCTGATTTAGTAGAAATATCAGTAGGTACAGACCCTCTGAATGACACTAGCTTTCCTCATGATCTCGATAATGATGGCACTCCTGATTCTCTGGATGATGATATTGATGGTGATGGGGTCCTGAATATCAACGATGATCTGCCATTAGATCCAACAGACAGCATCGATACGGACAGTGACGGAGTAGGTAACTCGACAGATACCGATGACGACGATGATGGTTATTCCGACAGCGACGAAGATACCGCTGGCTCTGATCCACTGGATGCATTAAGTCTACCAGACGATTTAGATAACGACGGTATTCCTGATGTTCTCGATAATGATATAGATGGGGATAAGGTTCTCAATGACGACGACGCCTTTCCTTCTGATTCAACAGAGCAGATTGATTCCGACCTTGATGGCTTAGGTAATAACTCTGACCTTGATGATGATAATGATGGATACTCTGACAGCGACGAAATTACGGCTGGCTCTGATCCACTGGATGCATTAAGCCTTCCAGATGATTTAGATAATGATGGTATTCCTGATGTATTAGAC
>NVWL01000055.1 GCA_002733645.1 Oceanobacter sp. | reverse complement strand
ACGATCCTCTCTTCTCGGCGCATCCGGCTTCATCCAGCCAACGGCAGTCATTATGCGGCACGCAAAACAATCCGCCCCGGAGCGACCTCTTAAAGTATCTATATTTAGTGCATCGCTCCGGAGCAAGGTTTTGCTCTAAAGGCCACAGAATAACTTTATTGTCTGGCGCCGCACGCATGCCGATTAAAAGAAAGTCCGCGAAGCCGCATTTCAAATCAAAGGGCGACAATTTTAAAGCAAAAGGTTCTAGGGATATTAAATAGAAAAAATATTTGAGTTGAATATCGCGAGACTGAGCCTAGTTACTCAAGATACTGCATGCCGTCAGTCACTGTGCTACTTAAAAACTGTAGGACAGCAGCGCACCGAGGTGCGCTATTTTAACGGCAAAATAGATCATTTTTTCAAAGTAGATCTAGCCCTCGGGCTAAGTCTTTTTTGATGTCTTCGATGTCTTCTAGGCCCACCGATATACGCACTAAGGCTTGCGAGATACCTGCAACGTTACGCTGCTCATCCGTTAAGCGCCCGTGTGTGGTCGTGCCCGGGTGCGTGATGGTGGTTTTGGTGTCACCGAGGTTGGCGGTGATGGAGATCATGCGTGTGGCATCAACCACTTTCCAGGCTTCTTCTCGGCCACCGGCCACTTCGAACGAGAGTACGCCACCAAACATTTTTTGCTGGCTCTTTGCTAGCTCATGTTGAGGGTGCTCTGGTAAGCCGCAGTAGTTCACTGAGGTGACGGTTGGTTGTGCTTGCAGCCATTTTGCCAGTTTAAGTGCATTTTTGCTGTGTTCGCGCATTCTTAACGAGAGGGTTTCTAGCCCTTTTAAGAACACCCACGCATTGAATGGGCTCATGGTCGGGCCTGCGGAACGCAGAACGCCAATCACAGGGTCAATAAGTTCTGCGCTGCCTACCACTGCGCCACCTAAGCAACGGCCTTGGCCGTCGATGTATTTGGTGGCGGAGTGTATGACCAAATCTGCGCCTAGTTTTAATGGCTGTTGCGCTGCCGGTGTACAGAAGCAGTTATCGACAACGAGTAATGCGTTGGCTTCTTTCGATAGCTCTGCCAATGCACGAATGTCTGCTACTTCGTTCAACGGGTTGGATGGCGATTCTAAGAACAATAGCTTGGTATTGTCTTTTACCGAACCACGCCACTCGTCAATATTGAGCAAATCAACGTAGGTAATCTCTACGTTGAATTTACGCAAAAACTTTTCAAGCAATACGTTGGTTGATCCAAACACAGCGCGTGAGCAGATCATGTGATCGCCCGCTTCTAAGTACGCAATGCATACCGCGTATATAGCGGCCATACCTGATGCCGTTGCGGCACAGCTCTCACCACCTTCAAGAGCGGCTAAGCGCTCTTCAAAGTTGCGTACTGTTGGGTTGGTGTAACGCGAGTAGACGTTGCCATCGCGATCACCACCAAACGTCGCTGCCGCTTCCGCTGCCGACGCAAACACATAACTACTGGTTAAGAACATGGCTTCTCCGTGCTCACCTTCTGGCGACCGCATCTGCCCTGCACGCACAGCGAGGGTGTCGAACTCTGCGTCGGTTAGGTCAGATTGGTAGCGTTCAGGCCACTCGGGAAGGTCTGTCATGTTACTTAAGCCTCACGTTGGTTGTGTAAGTCGATGACTTCGTTGTCCATTATTTGCTGCGTTTTTGATGCTTCAGCACGCAGTTTGTAGAGACGTTCAAAATATTCATCATTAATGTCTTTGGTTATGTATTCGCCATTGAACACTGAACAATCAAAACGCTTGGCATCGGTGGTTGCGCCTTCTAGGCAAGCATCTACGAGATCTTCTATATCTTGGTAGACCAGCCAGTCGGCTCCGATTTCTTTAGCGATTTCGTCGGTAGAGCGATCATGGGCGATAAACTCTTCTTTCGCGGGCATGTCGATACCGTAGACGTTCGGGAAGCGAACGGCCGGTGCCGCTGAGGCAAAATACACATTTTTCGCGCCAGCATCACGGGCCATTTCAATGATCTGTTCACACGTGGTACCACGCACAATAGAGTCATCAACAAGCAGTACATTTTTACCACGAAATTCAAGATCAAGGGCATTCAATTTCTGGCGCACTGATTTTTTACGCAGTTGCTGCCCCGGCATGATGAAGGTACGGCCTATGTAGCGATTCTTCATAAAGCCTTCGCGGTATTTCACTCCCAAGTGATTCGCCAACTCTAGGGCCGATGAGCGACTTGTGTCTGGAATCGGAATCACTACGTCGATGTCGTGATCTGGGTGTTCTTTTAATATTTTGTCGGCCAGTTTTTCACCCATGCGTAAGCGTGCTTTGTACACGGCGATACCATCAATGATGGAATCCGGACGCGCAAAGTAAACGTGCTCAAATATGCATGGGGTAAGCTCAGTATTTTCAGCACATTGCTGTGTGAAAATTTGGCCATCTTCGGTCAGTACAATACATTCACCCGGCGCTATATCGCGCTCAAGAGTGAAGCCAAGTGCGTCTAGTGCTACGGATTCAGACGCGACCATGTACTCACGGCCTTTGGGCGTATCTTTGTAGCCATATACCACTGGACGAACGCCGTGTGGGTCACGGAAGGCAACGATGCCATAGCCGGTGATCATGGCAACCACGGCGTAACCACCGCGAATACGCTCATGTACTCTGCGCACAGCGGTGAATACAACCTCTGGCGATGGCTTAAGCTGACGCTGTTCTTGCAGTTCGTGGGCAAAGATATTCAACAGCACTTCTGAATCAGAGGTGGTATTTACGTGACGCAGGTCTTCACGGTAAATATCTTCGGCTAATTTTTCTGTATTCGTTAGGTTGCCGTTGTGCGCGAGCGTAATACCGTAAGGCGAGTTCACGTAAAACGGCTGTGCCTCAGCTGAACTAGAGCTACCGGCGGTTGGGTATCGAACGTGCCCGATACCTATATTGCCAATTAAGCGCTTCATGTGTCGCGTACGAAACACGTCGCGAACTAGCCCATTATCTTTGCGCAGGCACAATTTATTGCCGTAGCTGGTTACGATACCAGCGGCATCTTGGCCACGATGTTGCAGCACTGTCAGCGCATCATAGATGGACTGATTCACATGGGATTTACCAACAACACCCACTATTCCGCACATGTACGTATTACCTCAAACAAAGATATATTAACGAGAAGCTGACATCACCTTGTCAACAGCGCTGGGGAGGGTTTTACGGGCCCACTCTGCCACTGTTTCTAGATGAGGAATGACTTTTGATTCTTGCCACCATAGATCTCCAGGGATCATGGTTAGCTGAGCACCGTAAACCAGTGCCACAACAATAACGAGGCCACGCACCATACCAAACACCATGCCCAGTACGCGGTCGGTGCCGGTAAGGCCCGTCGCTTTGACGATATGAGCAATGAGGTAATTTACCATGGCACAAATAACGAGTGTTGCTACAAATAAAATGGCGAAGGCGATCAGCCAGCGGAGGCTGTTGGTTTCAATTTGGCCTTCCAGTAGCGTAGCAAGGTTTCCGCTAAAGTAGCGGGCCACCACAAAGGCAATCACCCAAGATGCAAGCGACAGTGCTTCTTTGACAAAGCCGCGCATAAGGCTAATCAGCCCTGACACAGCAATAATGCCTAAGATCACTAAGTCGATAACGGTCATTTATTGCACCTTGTAAACGGCGGTAAACGATAAGAAGCGCGCAGTATACCAGAGCGCGCAAACGATAAAAGAATTGACAGTGCAGTTATGACTCAGCTTCGTAACGACGCAGGTAAATATCTTGCTGTTTTAGCTCTTTTTTAAGCTTGGTTTGCAGGACTTCGGCATCGGCACGGCGCAGCTCAGGGCCAACGTATACTCGGGTCATGCCTTGGGCTGAGAATTCTTGTACGTAGGCTTTGTAGCCTTTTTTGCGTAAGTCATCGCGAAAGCGCATGGCGTTATCTCGATTACCAAATGCACCCAATTGAAGTGTCCACGCGTATGGCGCTTTATTAGGATCTAGGGCTGTTCTGTCTCCTGCCACACCTTGCGGGGCCGGGTCATCACGATCAACCACCTTAACTTCTGGCATTTTCACCGCGTCGGCGGCTTCGCCACTGGCGGCCTCTTCAACATCACGACGCACTTGGCGCTCATAATCTTGAGTAGACCATTGCGGAGTTTCTGGACGTTCAGGGGCTGCGGTTTCTAGCAACTGATAAGTACGGGAGCCATCCAGAATGATGGGCATTACTATCACGAGTGCTGTCACGGTAACGACGGCACCTAGGATTCGTTTTTTTAAATGGAGCTCCATGCACCCTCTCCCGTTTTAATAGCTTCGGCAGCAGCTTCTACCGTATAGAAGGAGCCTGCAACTAATATATGCTGATCATTCGCGGTTATTTCAAACGCTGATTGCATGTCATTGCAGATTTCTGCAACCTCAAACCCAGCCGCTTGGCATCGACCAGCCAAGGCTAATCCACTCAAACCACGCCAGCACGATAAGCCAACTACGATCAATTTTTTTGCTTTAGGCAAGGCTTTCAGTACGCCGGTGACGTCTTTATCCGACAACATACCGAGAATAAGACAATCCAGTTCGCCTAGTTGTGCAGCAACGCTCTGACTTATGTACTCTGCCGCTTGTGGATTATGCGCCACATCGAGAATCATGGTGCGATTGCCAGATGTGTATTTTTGCATTCGTCCGGGTACTGAGACCTTAGAAACAACGCCGACAATGACATCAGGCGACGGAAGCTTATCAATTAAGGCTAAGGTCTGAATTGCCGTGGCAACATTAGGATGCGGGATGTGATAATTGCTGAACACGAAATTATGCACCTCGCCATTCACTGAACAGTCAACGTGCAAGTCATTATTATCATCAAGGCTTGCGAAGTACTCTCGACCACGAGTCACTAAACGCCCACCTAACTCACTGACCGTTTGATGCGCGGTCGGTGGCGGATTAAGCTGTCCACACACGAGGTAGCGGCCTTTTCGAGCAATGCTGCATTTTTCGTAAGCAATTTCCTCGACGGTATCGCCGAGCCAGGCCTGATGATCCAAGCCAACACTGGTGACGACGGAAATATCCGCGTCAACAATATTAACGGCATCTAAGCGCCCGCCTAAACCGATTTCAAGCACAACTGCATCCAACGAATTTTGAGCAAAATGCCAAAGCGCCGAGAGCGTGCCAAATTCAAAATACGTGAGTGTGGTATCTCCCCGAGCCGCTTCAATCGCATGAAACGAGCGGCATAAATCTGCGTCGCTGATCCACTCTTCATCGATACTGACGCGTTCGTTGTACACATGTATGTGCGGCGAATTGTAACAACCAACTCGCATGCCTTGCGCTCTTAGCAAAGCCGCAATTAAAGCGCTTGTTGTGCCCTTGCCATTGGTGCCACCCACCAAAATAACCAACGGTGCAGGTTTAAGGCAATCAAGAGAGCTAGCTACTTTAGAAACACGAGCAAGCCCGAGTTCTATTTCAGCAGGATGAATGGCCTCAAGGTGAGAAAGCCACTCATCAACCGACCAATGCTTATTGGGTGTATTCAATTGAAATTACGCATCCATCGCTGTACGCATTGAACGAATAATATCGCTCACTTCTGCTTGTGCTTGCTTAGGATTCGTCGCGTTCGCGGCAATACGATTAACCAATGCACTGCCGACAATCACGCCGTCAGAAATGGCTGCCACTTTTGCTGCGGTTGCGCCATCTTGAATACCAAAGCCGACCCCCACTGGAATGGTGACATGGGCACGAATACGTTCAAGGTTACGAGCAACATCATCCACGTCTAACGCTTTGGATCCGGTAACCCCTTTCAGAGATACGTAGTAAACATATCCGCTGCCAGATTTGCCGATACTTTCGATGCGCTTATCGGTGGTGGTTGGAGCGATTAGATACACCACATCAAGACCGGCGTCTTTAAAAATAGAATCCACGTCACAGGCTTCTTCTGGTGGAAGATCCACCATCAATACACCATCGACACCCGCTTCCACCGCACGATCAACAAAGGTTTGATACCCCATCGCTTCAACCGGGTTTAAATACCCCATCAGCACAACCGGGGTTTCAGTATTTGTGGTACGAAATTCCTTCACCATCGCCAGAACATCACGCAATGACGTACCGTGCTCTAGAGCACGTTCACAAGCCAACTGAATGGTCGGGCCATCGGCCATGGGGTCAGAAAACGGCACACCCAATTCGATGATGTCAGAGCCTGCATCAACCAAAGCATGCATCATAGGCACTGTAGCCTCTTTCAGCGGATCACCACCCGTAATGTACGGGATCAGCGCTTTTTTCCCCTGAGCTTTCAGGGCTTCAAATGTTGTCTTAATACGAGACATGTTTTCATCCTTCCTGTTTCTCATGATGATTGATCACAAGAAATAATAATAATTTCAAACATCTATTTTAGATGTTTTAACTGCGATAAAGGCCTAATTTCGGTGTCAGAAGAACCGTCGCGAGCGCTGGAAAGACAAGGCAAAAATCAGCGAGGTAGCGCAGTGTACAAGTCGTACATGAGCATACCGAGCTGATTTTTAACGCCGTATTTTCGAGCGCAGCAGGTTCCCGAACACGCAAAATAGCTTCTAGGCTGTAACGCCATCCAACTGAGCTACGGTATGGATATCCTTATCACCTCGGCCAGAAAGATTCACCACGATCACTTGATCTTTATCCATGGTGGCGGCCAACTTCATGGCATACGCCACCGCGTGAGACGACTCTAGCGCTGGCATAATGCCTTCTAGACGCGTGAGCTTATGGAATGCGTCCATCGCTTCGTCGTCGGTCGCTGCTACATATTGCGCACGTTTAACGTCTTTCAACCAGCTGTGCTCTGGCCCAACCCCTGGGTAATCTAAGCCCGCCGAGATTGAGTGTGTACCCATAATCTGGCCGTTCTCGTCTTCCATTAAGTAAGTACGGTTGCCGTGCAATACGCCCGGTTTGCCTTTACTTAGTGGTGCCGCGTGATCATCTCCGTGCAAACCCAGACCACCGGCTTCAACACCGTACATAGCGACGTCGGTGTGCTTAATGTACGGATGGAACATGCCGATGGCATTTGAACCACCGCCCACACAAGCAACAACAGCATCTGGCTGACGACCAATTTGGGCATCACACTGACGAATCGTTTCGCGGCCAATCACGCTTTGAAAGTCACGCACCAGCATTGGGTATGGATGCGGGCCTGCGGCGGTACCGATGATGTAGAAAGTATCATCAACGTGAGTTACCCAGTGACGCATTGCCTCGTTCATGGCGTCTTTCAGAGTTTTTGTGCCGGACTCAACCGAGACAACCTCTGCACCGAGCAACTTCATACGGTAGACATTCAGTTTTTGGCGTTCGATATCGGTAGAGCCCATGAAGACCTTACACTCAAGACCAAAACGCGCTGCCACTGTCGCAGAAGCCACACCGTGCTGGCCTGCACCGGTTTCGGCAATGATCTTCTTTTTGCCCATAAACTTGGCAAGCAATGCTTGGCCAATGGTGTTATTGATCTTGTGCGCACCGGTATGGTTTAAGTCTTCACGCTTTAGGTAAATTTGTGCACCACCACAGTCTTCCGTTAGGCGCTCAGCTAAATAAAGCGGCGACGGACGGCCAACATAGTGTGCTAAATCACTATCAAATTGCGCTTGAAACTCAGGATCTTCACGCAGTTTTTCGTAGGTTTCTTGCAGCTCATCCAGGGCTGCTGTCAGAGTTTCAGAGACAAAACGGCCACCAAAAATACCAAAGTGACCACGCTCGTCTGGAAGCTCGACATTAAAATCTGTTTCAGTTTCTGTTGTTTTGATCGACACGATATACCTCGTTCACAAATTTTGTGATTTTGCCGTGATCTTTAATCCCTTTCGCCGCTTCAACGCCACCGCTGACATCAACTGCATAAGGACGAACCACGTCAATCGCATGATTGACGTTATCGGGGTCAAGACCACCGGCAAGAATAATAGGTTTTGGAGGTGTTGCCGGAACCAGTGACCAATCGAAGGTTTCACCTGTACCGCCGGGAACACCGGGTTTGTAGCTGTCTAGGAGAACTGCCAGTGCGCAAGGGAAGCGCAGGCATAACGCCACCACATCCGACGCTTGCCGAACACGGAGGGCTTTGATGTAGGGATGGCCAAACTGCCGACAAAAGTCGTCATCTTCGTCACCATGAAATTGAATTAAATCAATTCTAACGCTATCCAGAACGCTTTGCACCTGTTCGACAGTCGGATTAACAAAGAGTGCCGTCACTGTCACAAACGCAGGGACATCGGCGACGACGTTTTGCGCCTGCTCTATGCTGACCGCACGCGGACTAGGAGGGTAAAAAACGAGACCGATGGCATCAGCACCGGCATCAACAACGGCATTTGCATCTTCTGGGCGGGTGATACCACAGATTTTAATTCGAGTGCGCTGCATGACCAGCTCCTGATTGATTCAGGCACGCATCATAACAAATGCTCTGGTGCTTTTGGTGCAAATCAACGAGAAGAACTCGGGATCAATTACAATCCGTTTTAGTCGCCATCTCTGTTACTACCACGTCCAATGTGGTCTCAATACGCACAAATACATAGGGGTTATAGCTAACACCGTTGTCACGACAGTTAACGCCCGGTGTGGTGTAGTTAACCTCTAGCGTTACTATCTCATCTTCTTCATAGGCATCGCCTACCGTCACGGTGTAACCCGGTACCGAGTGACTTCCGACATCAACGAGTACTATGCGATATTGAGAAAAGTCGACCTCTTGCGGGACATCCGAGCTGTAATTAATTAGCTCATCTTCATAGTCGATCTGCGCATCAAAGAAGCGTATTTGTTTGCTGTGCTCCAAACCACTTTCAAGAATTGTATCTTGATGCAGTACCTGAGTGGCGACGTCATCGACGACCGATTGATTATCACCAAAGCCATCGCCATCATCTTCTGGCCCCCAATCAGCACCGCAGGCAGATAAAAAAAGAAAGGCTATAGAAAATGGAATTACTTTAAAGAAGCGCATTATTTTGTCCTTCCTGCGACAAACACAGGACCTTCACGATTTTATTTAGATGTATCCAATAGCGGCTGTATAAATGCAGGCCCCCAAGCTTTGCAGGGGACGTCAAACTGTTCAGGGTATTGAACTCCGACAAAATAGAGCCCATCGCCCGGTGCCGTCACTCCAGCTTTGCATCTATTTTTCACATCAAGTACATCTTTCATCCACGAAATCGGTTCGCGGCCTTCACCAATAGGTAAGAGTACGCCCACTATGTTACGAACCATGTGGTATAAAAATGCACTGCACTCTAAATCCACCATGATTATTTTGCCCCAGCGCGTTACAGATATGCGGTGCATCTCTTTGATCGGCGATTTCGCTTGGCAATCTTTTGCCCGAAATGAGGTGAAGTCATGCTCACCAATCAAATGTTGGGCGGCCTCATGCATAAGTTCAGCATTAAGGTCGTATTTCCACCACGTCATTTGATCATGCATTAACGCCGGTCGAGCTGTTTGGTTGTATATCAGATAGCGGTAGCGTCTTGCTTGGGCCTTGTAGCGAGCATGAAAGTCGTCACCGACCTTCCCTACCCACTGCACAGCAACACCTGCTGGTAGATGCGTGTTTACCCCCATCATCCAGCCATAGTCACTGCGTACTGAGGGTGAGTCAAAATGGATGACTTGTCGTGTTGCATGAACGCCTGTGTCTGTGCGACCAGCGCATCCTACGTCAACGGGATGATTTGCTACTTGAGAAAGAGCCGCTTCGAGAGCGGCTTGTACGGTAGGTTCACTGTGATGTTTTTGGCGCTGCCATCCGTGAAAATATGCGCCGTTGTATTCCACAACGGCAGCATATCGAATGGACGCCTTTTCTGCGTCAGACATAGATCAGGATAACTTATCAATCAGATCTTTCGCTTCACTCTTCTGCTCGTCATTACCTTCTTGAATAACTTCTTGCAGAAGTTCACGTGCTCCGTCAGCGTCTTCCATGTCTACATATGCACGAGCGAGATCCAGCTTAGTGGCGCATTCATCCGTACCTGCTAAGAAGTCGAATTCATCATCCGCAGCCGCTAACTCATCTAGATCAATACCACCGATCAGATCGCTATTTTCAGCAAGGCCTTCGGCGTCACTGGACATTAGATCTTCTAGATCAGAAAAATCATCATTATCATCTTCAGCGACCAGTGGCTCTTCTATTGCTTCCTCAGCCTCTACTTTATAATCATCAGTACTTTCTTCTGCACTATCTTCTGCACTATCTTCTGCACTATCTTCCGCAGTATCTTCAACAAGAAGCTCGGCAAGGTCATCCGTTTCTTCGACTTCATCAAGAGTTAGCTCTTCAGCGGTCTCTTCTGAAAGCTCACCCGCACCATCAACCACCTCGTCCAGAGGCGCATCAAGCAAGTCATCAAGATCAAGTGATTCATCAACATCATCCGCTTTACTATCGTTTACGGTAGCAAGCGCTGAAACGTCATCATCTTCAGTGTCAGTGAGCTCTGAAAGGTCAAAAATATCGTCTTCCAGATCCACAGAGTCTATCGAGCTTCCAGCTTCTGCTAGCTCGTCGTCTTCAGGTAAATCAATTTGTAACTCACCATCCGCAAGTTCTAACGCCACATCTTCGGTATCAAGCAGATCGTCCAATTCGTCGTTAGCACCGAGCGCAGGCACTGCTTCGAAATCAAGTTTGTCTGCTTCACCTTCAGACAGATCTAGCAGTTCGCTATCTAATTCATCAAGCGACTCTATTTCTTCTTCAGCTGTTTTGTCTTCGTCTGCTTTGTCTTCATCTTTAGTTTCTGCAGCCTCGGACATTGTTTCAAGGTTAAGAAGATCATCATCTTTAGATTCATCAGCTGGCAACTCAAAAGTTAGCTCTTCAAGCTCATCTTCCAAGTCCGTAACTTCATCAGCCAACGGCTCAGCTTTGCTATCAAAGTCGAAACTTTCTAATTCAGACTCGTCTTTTGTATCTCCTAAGTCGTCGGCAATATCCGCTTCAATAGCGTCTATTTTATCTAGGCTATCTTCTTCATCGTCATCAAGATCGAACGCCAAAAGGTCATCATCCAACTTAACAGCGTCGTCTTCCAACGACATGTCAACGCCTTCACCTTTTGCGTCAAAATCAGAAGATTCACCAAGCTCTAGTTCTGGTACAGATTCAAGTGTTGAACCAATACCGTCATCTTCAGGCACAACGTCATCACCGAAGTCGAGGGCTTCGCCGAAATCCATACCGTCATCAAATTCCGATTCAGCAGATTCATCCAGTGTTGGCAACTCGCCATCTAAAGAAAGCGCACCATCGTTGTCACTTGGAGCTACAGGCGCTATCGGACGGGAAAGTTGAGACCGTAGCGCTTCAGCTTGCGTATTTGCGTCTTCATCACCCAATGCATTCAAATTACCTTCCGCTTTCGAGAAAGCGTCGTTGTCATCCAGTGAAGACAATATCTCTAGGTGCTTAAGTCGTAAATCAACACGCTCAGGCTCAGCTGCAATCGCACCAGTAAGTAGCTCAACCGCTTGGTCGAACTTACCGTAGGCAATGTAGATATCTGATTCGCTGATGGCATCTTCAGTTTGACCAACGGTTTCGTATTGATCGGCTTCGCCATCTGAGTAGCCATCAAGATCAAGATCATCAAGGTCATCAGACACAGGCATTTCACCAAGACCGTCATTCAGGTCAAAGTGTTCTAGTGAATCATCGGAATTTGCAGTCTCACCGAAAGCTGGCTGATCATCCAAGCCTCCTGGCAATTCAAAACTGTTCAAATTATCTGGATCGTCAAGATCTGACGCTACAGAGTCATCCGCCATAACCTCATCAAATGCTTGCTCTTCTTCTTTCTTACGTCGGCGCAGCATTAATAGACCAGCAATTAAGGCTAGGATTAAACCAGCACCAATCGCGATAGCTTCAATCGGAGCGTTCACGACTTTCGAGATAATTTTATCAACTGGAGATTGTGCTGCAGCTTCAGCAGATTTACGCGCTTCTGCGGCGGCGCGTTCTTGCATCGCTAACTTGGCAGCTTCTTCTGCTTTCTGCTGAGCAATAAGCTCCGCATCATCTGCACTGTCATCTTGGTAGTTGTAATCTGTTGATTCAGGGGCATTTGTATCAGCGCCTTCATTTTCGACAACAGCGTTGTCACCATCAGCCGCTTCAACTGCGCTATCGTCAGTCGCAACTTCAGCTGCATCAGAAGCTTCTGTATCAGTAGCCGTTGCTTTTGAATCATCAGCCATTGCAGACTCTTCAACGACAGCAACCTGTGGTGGCGCAATATCTGTCGTCTCAGGAGCCGCATCAGAAGTAACGGTACTTGATACTTCACCCTGCTCCGCTTGTTTCGCTGCAATTCCAGCGGACATGCTGGCCATCTGGTCATTCTGCAACGTAATTAAACGTTCCATTTTTGCCAACTGCTGCTCTAGCGCCGTTAAGCGATCAACCAGCTCTTGGTTTTCTCGTTGGCTTTTATCTAAGTTCTCTAACGCAATAGATAGATCGTCTTCGGTTGATGCCGTGTTACCCGTCGCACCAGAGACTGAACCACCTGCTTGCTGTGATTGACCATCAGCTTTAGAGGACAGCAAACGAACTTCACCGCCACCAGTAGTTTTGCGCGGGCCTGATGTATCAGAAGTACGCCCTGTCGCGTCGATTTGTGCCGTAGACGCTGTTGTCACTTCTCGGTTCTGACGCTGCACTTCAACGACGGCTTCTTGGCCACCAATAGTGCGAATAATAGATTCGCCTGGAACAATCAGCGTGGTGTGAGTTTTTAGACGATTGATATTGCCGTTGATAAAGGCGTCTGGGTTCACATCCTGCAACGCAACCATCATCTGTTGAGGAGAGATAGAACGATTAGGGCGTGTATCTAATGCAATTTGCCACAGCGTATCATCCGGCTGAACTTTATATTCGCCCGGTGCTGCGGGTTGGCTCCACTGACGGTTTTGCGTAGGCTTTTTAGCCGGAGCAGGAGTCGCTTGTGGTTGTGTCGTTACCGTCGTATTAGAGGTGATAGCGCCTGCTGGAACTGCCACTAATGGCTGCACGCGGCCCTCTTCAAAAATCGGCGGATCAAGTAAAACTGTGTACTCTCTAAGTACCCGGCCCGATGGCCAGTTCAGCTCTACTAGGAAATTCAAGAATGGCTCGTTAATCGGATCACGTGTCGTGACGATAATGCGATCACCGTTTACCGAAAATTTCATCTGTGTCAGGAACTGATAACGCTCAACCCCAGCGCGCTCAAAATCATTAGCACTGGCAAGTTTTGGTTTCATTTCTGCGATTGAAAGGCCGGCTGTATCTATCAATGCAATGTCAGCACGCAATGGCTGATTCAATGCAGAATCAAGATTCATTTCTCCCAGTCCCAGGGCGAGAAGTTGGGACGAAACCGTCATTCCTCCAGCAAGAAGAATGCTCTTCGCAAGTAGGCGTTTCATTAGTGCTTCCTTGTTGTCTTCGCGACGATAATAGTCGTAGGTTTTGTCAAAAACCGCTTTCTTTATAGATAATCCTGACCTAGCTTACTTATCGATTCCATTCATAAGCGTTTGTAGTATCAAATATAAAACCAGCTAACGCAATATATTGCCCTGTATGAAAGGGATAAAAGCGTGACGCATGAAACACTTAGAGCATTTTATTGCGGATATGGATGAAAAAAGCGGGGTAAGAACCCCGCTTTTTTATCAGTGTTGCAACAAAATGCGCAACATTCGACGAAGTGGCTCAGCTGCGCCCCACAATAATTGATCACCCACAGTAAACGCAGAAATGTATTCTGGCCCCATGGTCAACTTGCGGATTCGGCCCACTGGGATAGTTAATGTCCCGGTGACTTTGGCTGGCGTTAGCTCTGTCATACTGGCGTCGCGATCATTTGGGATCACTTTCACCCAATCATTATGATTGGCCAAAATGGCTTCAATTTCGCTGACTGGAATGTCTTTTTTCAGCTTGATTGTAATCGCTTGGCTGTGGCAACGCATCGCGCCAACACGGACACAAAGCCCATCCACAGGGACTTGATCGTCAGATCGACCCATGATTTTGTTTGCTTCAACTTGCGCCTTCCACTCTTCACGGCTTTGACCCGAGTCGAGCTGAGAATCAATGTATGGAATCAAGCTGCCCGCTAACGGCACACCAAATTGCTCAGTCGGCAGAGCATCGCTACGAATAAAATCAGCGACCTGACGATCAATTTCTAGAATCGCACTAGCCGGATCATCCAGTTTCTCTTTCACGTTATCGTGTACCGCACCCATCTGCGAAATCAGTTCACGCATATGACGCGCACCTGATCCAGAAGCGGCTTGATACGTTTGTGGTGCAACCCATTCAATTAAATCTTTCTCGAATAGGCCACCCAGCGCCAATAACATCAAACTGACCGTGCAGTTACCACCAACGTAAGTTTTTACGCCATTTTTAATACCGGCTTCAATGACGTTCTGGTTAACAGGATCAAGAACAATGATGGCATTCTCATCCATACGCAGTGACGATGCCGCATCAATCCAGTAACCATTCCAGCCGGCTTCCCGCAGCTTTGGATATACTTCTTTAGTGTAGTCGCCACCTTGGCAAGTAATGATGACGTCTTGCGCTTTTAGTGCATCGATATCGAAGGCACTCAACAGTGTACCGCAATCTTTTCCAGCAAAGCTTGGAGCAGCCTGACCCGCTTGCGAGGTTGTGAAAAACACCGGATCAATCAGGTCGAAATCTTTTTCTTCCTGCATACGTTGCATAAGAACGGAGCCAACCATTCCACGCCAGCCAACGAGGCCTACTTTTTGTAATGACATGTTTAAACCTTTTACCCTTATAGCAAAGCTGCAACCACAGCTTCACCCATTTCATTCGTTGATACTTTTTGCATACCTTCCGACCAGATATCTGCTGTACGCAAACCTTGATCAAGCACTTTACTGACCGCGCCTTCAATCGCGTCTGCGGCTGCTACTTCACCCAGTGAATAGCGCAACATCATGGCCGCTGAAAGAATGGTCGCCAATGGGTTAGCAATACCCTGTCCTGCTATATCAGGTGCAGAACCGTGACACGGCTCGTACATACCTTTGTTGTCTTTATCCAGAGACGCAGACGGTAGCATACCAATAGAACCGGTTAACATGGCAGCAGCATCGGACAGAATGTCACCAAACATGTTCCCGGTAACCATCACATCAAACTGCTTAGGCGCACGCACCAACTGCATCGCAGCGTTGTCCACGTACATATGCGACAACTCAACTTCTGGGTATTCTTTGCCCACTTCTTCTAGAATCTCGCGCCACAGCACAGTCACTTCAAGCACGTTCGCTTTATCAACCGAGCATAGTTTTTTATTACGCTTCATGGCCGATTCAAACGCTACGCGGGCGATACGACGAATCTCTGACTCGCTGTAAACGTAGGTGTTGTAGCCTTCACGTTCGCCGTTTTCTAATGTGCGAATGCCGCGAGGCTTACCGAAATAAATACCGCCGGTCAGTTCACGTACGATTAAGATATCTAATCCCGAAACGACTTCTGGTTTAAGGCTTGATGCATCTGCAAGCTGTGGATATAGAATCGCAGGGCGTAAATTACCGAACAACTCTAACCCCGAGCGCAAACCCAGTAGGCCTTTTTCAGGGCGCAATTCGCGATCTTCTAGGTTGTCCCATTTAGGCCCACCCACAGCACCGAGAAGAATAGCATCTGCTGTGCGGGCTTTTTTCATGGTCTCTTCTGGTAGCGGCGTGCCGTGTGCGTCGTAAGCGCTACCACCCACCAAACCTTGTTCTAGTGTTAGGCCTAGGTTCATTTTTTCGTTAATCGTGTTCAGTACTTTTACGGCTTCGGTCACGATCTCTGGGCCAATACCATCACCCGGTAACACTAAAATATTTTTACTCATGTCTACTCTCTAAATTTTTCGCTTAAATATGCCACTCTCGCGAAGACGGAAGTGGCTTTCAATAACCATGGTTTTTGCTGGCTGGTTGTTGCTGACTGGTGCTGCTGGCGATTAGTTATTAAACAACCAAGGTGAGGTCGTTTTACGCGCTTCCTCGTAGGTTTTAATTACTTCTGCGTCTTGCAGTGTCAGACCAATATCATCCAAACCATTCAGTAAGCAGTGCTTGCGGAATGAATCCACTTCAAATGGAATTTCTTCATTTGTTGGCGTCACAATTTTTTGATTTTCCAAATCTATCACCAACTCATAACCTTCATGAGCAGCCACTTCTTTGAACAACCCATCAACAATGGCTTCGTCTAAAACAATCGGTAGCAGGCCGTTTTTAAAACTGTTGTTAAAGAAAATATCAGCATAGCTTGGTGCGATCACCGCGCGAAATCCGTAATCTTCCAGCGCCCAAGGAGCGTGTTCTCGACTAGAACCACAGCCAAAATTCTCACGAGCTAACAGTACAGATGCACCCTTGTAACGCGGCTGATTCAATACAAAATCAGGGTTTAACGGGCGACCGCTGTTATCAGCGTCTGGTTGACCTTCGTCCAAATAACGCAATTCATCAAATAAGTTAGGGCCAAAACCGCTACGCTTGATTGATTTCAAAAACTGCTTAGGAATGATCATATCGGTATCGATATTGGCACGATCCATTGGAGCAGCGATGCCTTTTACTACGGTAAATGCTTTCATGTGATATTCCCCTTATAGCTCACGCACATCAACAAAATGGCCAGCAATAGCAGCCGCAGCGGCCATAGCAGGACTCACCAAGTGGGTACGCCCACCGTAGCCTTGGCGACCTTCGAAGTTACGGTTCGATGTGGATGCACAGTGCTCGCCGCTGCCTAGCTTGTCGGCGTTCATGGCCAAACACATAGAACAACCCGGCTCGCGCCATTCAAAGCCGGCTTCAACAAAGATCTTATCCAAACCTTCTTTCTCAGCCTGTGCTTTTACCAAACCAGAACCCGGAACCACCAAGGCCTGTTTTAATGTGCTAGACACCTTACGACCTTTTGCTACGTCAGCAGCGGCACGTAAATCTTCAATGCGGCTATTGGTACAAGAGCCAATAAACACACGATCAAGTTGAATGTCGGTAATCTTTTGACCCGGTGTTAAGCCCATGTACTCGTAAGCACGCTGAAATCCAGAACGCTGTACGTCATCGGCGGCATCATCCAACGTAGGTACGGTTGCATCAATGGTGGTGACCATTTCTGGCGACGTGCCCCAAGTCACTTGCGGTTTGATGTCTTCAGCACGAACTTCAACGACTTTGTCGAATTCAGCATCGTCGTCTGACTTAAGATCTGACCAAGCTTCAAGTGCCATATCCCACTGATCTGCGGTTGGTGCATAAGGACGGCCTTTCACATATTCAGCCGTAATATCATCGAATGCCACCATACCGACACGCGCACCAGCTTCAATTGCCATATTACACATGGTCATACGGCCTTCCATGCTCATCGAGCGAATAGCTGAACCACCAAATTCCATCGCACAGTTGTTACCACCTGCCGTACCGATCACGCCAATCACGTGCAGAACAACGTCTTTACCCGTGATACCTTGGCCTAGCTCGCCATCGACTTTAATCAGTAGGTTTTTCATTTTACGCTGAATCAAACACTGAGTAGCCATGACGTGTTCAACTTCAGAGGTACCAATCCCGTGCGCCAATGCTGCAAATGCACCATGGGTAGCGGTATGCGAATCACCACACACTACCGTCATGCCCGGCAAAGTAGCGCCCTGCTCCGGGCCAACCACGTGGACAATCCCCTGACGCTGATCCTGCATTTTGAATTCGGTAATACCGAAGTGATCGCAGTTATCATCCAGCGTTTGTACTTGAATACGAGATACAGGGTCTTGAATACCCGCAATGCCAGACTCACGTTCTAGCGAGGTAGTCGGAACATTATGATCAGGCGTCGCTAGGTTTGCCCCTAAGCGCCACGGCTTTCGCCCTGCAATACGAAGCCCTTCAAAGGCCTGTGGTGACGTTACTTCGTGCAGCAATTGGCGGTCGATGTAAATCAATGCCGTACCGTCGTCTCTCATTTTGACAAGGTGCTGATCCCATAATTTGTCGTACAGGGTTTTTCCAGCCATGAGCGGGACTCCTAAATAATTAGTATTGTGATCTCTCAATCTGAATCCATGATACCTAAACAAGCAAAACAACTGAAATTCATATTTTTTCTAGTTTGCATTCCCAGAAGGAATAGTTAAAAGTTAAGGGATATTTAGAAAGGGCAGAATTATGGATACTCAATCACTGAAAGCATTTTTGGCCGTGGCCGGGCAGCAGTCATTTTCAGCGGCGGCGGAGAACCTACACCTCACGCAATCGGCGGTGAGTAAACGAATTCAGCTATTAGAAAGCCAGCTTAACGTCATCTTATTTGACCGCCACAATCGTACTATCAGCCTAACCGAAGCTGGAAAAGCGCTATTACCACGCGCCAAGGAAATTTTGGATTTAGTCACCGACACGTCTTTATCGATGGAGAACTTGTCCGGAGACATCAGTGGTTCTCTATCGCTGGCCACGAGCCATCACATAGGGCTGCACCGCTTACCCCCAATATTGCGGGAGTTTGTTCAGCGTTATCCGTCGGTAGAATTGAATTTAGAATTTATGGGATCAGAACGTGCCTACCAAGCCATTCGCCTGAGGCAAGTCGATTTAGCACTGACTACATTATCCGAGCAGCAAGACCCTGATATTTTCACTGTGCCGCTTTGGCATGACCGCATGGTCTGTGTGTGTGGTAAGCAACATAGGTTAGCGCGAAAAAAGACGATTTCATTTAAGGATTTGGCCAAAGAACCCGCCATATTACCTGAGCCTGACACCATCACTTATCAATTAGTTGAAAACGCTTTTACTCAACACGGGCTGAGTTTGAATGCCCCCATGCCTACGAATTATCTCGAAACCATCAAGATGATGGTGTCTGTCGGAATTGGCTGGTCGCTTTTGCCGGACTCAATGGTGGATGACTCCCTCACAACACTGGCCTGGCCAGACAAACTTCCCGTTCGACACCTCGGACTTATTCATTTGCAACATCGCACACTGTCGAATGCGGCCACTGCCATGATGGATTTATTACCAAGCAAACCCACTGACTCGACGACGGCTCTAACTGCGAGTAGTGTAGATTTATACGGAAATACTGTTCTGAAGCAATAAACCCAACCTCTGCCGGGTTTATGCTTAGATAATATTACGTTAAATCGCTTGGAGGAAAAGCCATGTTGGATATCAACCATATTCTCGTCGTATTAAATAAGGACGATACCGAACAACCCGCGCTAGACCGTGCGCTGTGGTTAGCAAAAGCCCTAGACGCTGATTTAACACTAATGACAACCACATGGGACAGCTACGGCGATCACTCGTCAAAACTTGGCGATGAGACAAAAACCAGTATTCGCGAAGCTATGCATACGCGAGCGCAGTCGTGGTTAGACAGTTTTGTTGCCTTGCCAGAATGCGCCGATATTCGTGTATCAACCGAAGTCCACTGGCAGAAACACCTGCACGACGCCGCACTAGAGTCGCTGCGTAATAATGACTTTGACCTAGTCATTAAAGCCACCCACAAACACGGTTTACTTGAGCGCTTATTTTCTCACACCGACTGGAATATCATGCGCTACTGCCCTGCCCCCGTGTTAATGGTGAAATCGGCAGCCCCATGGAAACACAATCGCATTCTGGCAAGTATTGATGCCACCAGTGAGGATAGTGGCCATGCCTTACTTAACGACAATATTCTTTCGTTTGCTGAGCACCTGGCTGATCACTTTGAAACTGACCTCCACATTGCCAATTGCTACCCAATGGTTGCCGTCGCCTTTGCTATGGTTCCGGAGGTATCTCCCCCCGAAGGCATACAAGAATACGTGACGGCACAACACAAAGAAGCGACTGATCAATGGGCTAAAAAATTTAATGTGCATAATGATCACGTGCATATTGAAGAAGGTGATGCCGATCAAGTCATACCAGATATTGCAGCAAACATTACGGCGGATGTTGTGGTCGTGGGTACAGTTGGCCGTGACGGCATGAGTGGCGTATTAATTGGCAATACCGCTGAATCCTTGGTCGATAAAGTTGGTTGCGATATTCTAGTGATCAAACCGCAAGATGGTGTGCGGCCTGATATTGAATAATTGGTAATACATGACACAACGCAAAACCCTTCTGTTTATCGCACATACGCCGTCCCCCAACCTTGAGCGCTTAGCAAATGCGTTTATTGATGGGGTAACGGCAGCGCAATGCAGCAACATCGACATACGTCACTCAGCACCACTAACAAGTAATGCCGATGAGTTAAATACAGCGAGCGCAGTTGTTCTGCTGACGCCTGAAAATTTGGGTTATATGTCCGGTGCCATGAAAGACTGGTTCGATCGCATTTATTACCCCTGCTTAGACAGCCAACAAGGCTTGCCTGTCGCTGCCATCATTAAAGCTGGCCACGACGGCACGGGGACACATAAGGCACTATCAACGATTACCACAGGCCTTCGTTGGCGCTGGGTACAAGCGCCGTTGATATGCAAAGGAGAATGGCAAGATTCATGGCTTGAAGATGTTCATGACCTAGGCAGCGCTATGGCCGTGGGACTGAGTGAAGGCATGATGTAAATCAGCCGAAACAATTCACCTTTGTATAAAAATACCCGCAAAAAAAACGCCGACCCGAAGGTCAGCGCTAAAAGGGGGAGCAATCATAAAGGCTGTTTTTCAACAACCGAGGTTATGACGCCCTGCTATAGCTTCAGTTCCAAAAAGTTTTACTCTCGTAATCCTTTTTCCTTAAAAATAGCTTCAATTTCGACAAGACACGCCGGGTCATCGATAGTTGACGGAGTTTGGTACTCCTCACCATTGGCAATACTCCGTAAAACCTTACGCAAAATTTTGCCAGAGCGCGTTTTTGGAAGTCGCTGCACCACTACGGCATGTTTAAAACTCGCCACCGCACCAATCGAATCACGCACTCGTTGAATTAATTCTCTTTCAAGATCACTATCATTAATCTTAACGCCATCTTTCAACAGCACCAGTCCGATTGGCTCTTCACCTTTAAGGTCACAGTGTCGACCAATCACAGCACACTCTGCCACCGCATTATGACCAGCAACTACCTCTTCCATCTCACCGGTTGAAAGTCTGTGGCCCGCAACATTGATAATGTCGTCGGTGCGCCCTTGCACAAACAAATAACCATCATTATCAATGAACCCGCCATCACCAGACACGTAATAGCCTTTAAAGGTGCTTAAGTAACCATCGATAAAACGCTGATGATTCCCCCAAATAGTGGGTAAGCAACCGGGCGGTAACGGTAATCGGATGGCGATACTGCCCTGCTCTCCCGCTGAAACACCCTTCCCAGTCGGATCTAAAATATCAACATGGTAACCTGGCGACGGGCGTGTCACGGACCCTGCTTTTGTCTTCGCCATACCATAACCCACATGATTACCAGCAATGGCCCAACCCGTTTCTGTTTGCCACCAATGATCCACCACGGGTTTCTGCAAGTGCTCTACCACCCAGTCATAAGTGGGTGGATCAAGTCGCTCTCCCGCCATAAAAATTGTTTGTAATTTGGATAGATCATACTGCTTAGCTAATGCACAGCCTGGGTCTTCTTTACGTACCGCACGAAACGCCGTAGGCGCAGCAAAAAGTCCTTTCACTCCGTACTCTTCACATATTCGCCAAAAAGCGCCAGCATCCGGGGTTCGTACCGGCTTGCCTTCGTAAAACACCGTTGTGCACCCGCTTATTAATGGAGCGTAAACAATGTAAGAATGCCCCACCACCCAGCCAACATCAGACGCAGCCCAGAACACATCTCCCGGCTGCATATCATACAAAGATGCCATGCTATAGCGCATCGCCACCGCATGACCACCGTTATCACGCACCACACCTTTTGGCTTACCTGTGGTGCCTGAGGTGTATAAAACGTACAAAGGATCAGTCGCCTTGACAGGAACACAATCGGCAGGCTCGGCATTCTGAAGCGCGCTTTCCCAACTAATATCTTGGCCTGGTATTAATTCACAAGGCTGTTCTTCACGCTGGTACACAATACAAATTTCGGGCGTTTGCTCCGCCATTACCAAAGCGTCATTAATAATGGGTTTGTAGGGAATCACACGGTCAACCTCGATACCGCAAGACGCCGTGATCAGTGCTTTAGGGGATACATCATCGATGCGTATTGCCAATTCATGCGCTGCAAAGCCACCAAATACAACCGAATGAACGGCACCTATACGAGCGCAGGCCAACATGGCAATGGCGGCTTCTGGAATCATCGGCATATAAATAACAACGCAATCGCCTTTTGCAACGCCCTGCCGTGATAAAGCACCAGCAAAACGCGCGACGACTTCGGTTAACTCTGAAAACGTGTATTGACGCTTCTTACCGGTCACCGGAGAGTCGTAAATAAGTGCCGTTTCTTCTCCGCGCCCATTGAGCACATGAGTATCGAGTGCGAGAAATGCAGTGTTCATCTCGCCGTCGGCAAACCAACGATCTATGCCATTGTTATCACGAGATAAAATTGTGCTTGGCTTTTTAAACCAAGGAATAGCGTTAGCTTGTTTTGCCCAGAAGCTTTTAGGGTTGCTATGAGCTTCTTGGTAGTCTTTGTCGTAATTCATATTTTGCACTCATCGACGCCAACGAAAATGTATTCGATGCTTTAACGATACGAAACAAGCCTGCTTCGGGCTATTCGACTTAGGGCTAGTCGCTGTTAAAAACACGAGGCCTACTTGCCAGAACAATTAGGCCAAAAGCGTATCAAATTGAGTAAGATCAATAACTGGCACTGACTCACCTTGCTGCCCACATAACGGCGTGTCACTTTAATACTGTATTTTATGAACTAAAAAATCATTAAAGGCATTACATGAGCAATAACACCGTATTCGTTATCGGCGCTGCTGCCGGTATTGGCAGAGCCATTTGTGAGCTGTTCGTGAAAAATGGTTGGATCGTTGGTGCGGCGGATATTGACATTGAAGGGTTAAAACTTTTGCGCAGTCAGCTGGGCGAAAAACAATGCAAAATATTCAAGCTCGACGTGACCTCAACCGAAGAGTGGGTATCCGCATTGGATGAGTTTCATACCGAAACTCAATCGTTGAAGCTCCTCATCAATAATGCTGGCATCTTAGTTTCTGGCGAGTTTCACGCCACACCATTAAAGACTCAGCAAAAAGTAATCGACATTAATGTAAAAGGGGTAATGAATGGTTGCCACGCTGCTTACCCATTCTTGAAAAATACCCCTGCGGCAAGAGTCATTAATTTAGCATCAGCCTCTGCTATATACGGTCAGCCGTCACTTGCCGCCTACTCTGCCAGTAAATTTGCCGTCAAAGGCTTAACGGAAGCACTTAATTTAGAGTGGGAGAAAGACGACATTCATGTCATGGATGTACTTCCCTTGTTTGTAAAAACAGCCATGGTGGACAATATGGATGCTGAGTCCATTAAAAACCTAGGTATACATCTATCTGCGCAGGATGTCGCGAATAAAATCTATCAAGTGGCTAATTCAACAACCAGCACAACAAAAGTTCATTGGACAGTAGGCACATTGACTTGGTTTATGTATTTAGGCGCGAACTTATCTCCTGATTGGATTAATCGCGCAATCAACAAATGGATAACCAGAAAAAAGTAGTCCTCGCTTATCCGAAAAAGCCCAAACATAGTTTGGGCTCTTTCGAACGTGATCTTTTCTTACGTTTTAACTCTATTAATAAGCAACGAGTAATGGAACAAAAGCAACGATAATGAGTGCTGTTGCCATCGTTACGAGTGGTAAAAGTATTTTCTCATTGCGGTACCAGAAGTTTTCACCAATCGTTTCTTCTTTTGATAAGCGAACTTCTTCTTCACCAACCACTTGCCGCGTAAGGAGATGATTCAGTGCAACAGGAGGACTCAGATAACCCAGCTCAAAAGCAACCAAAGTTACCATCCAAAAATGCACAGGATTAATACCGCTTTCGTACGCAATACTCGCAATCGTTACACTCACAAGTACCACAGCACCATAAGGGTCCATGATCATACCGATGACAACCAGAATACACACGAGTAAGCCCATCGCCACCCATATTGAGCTAAATTCAGAAGGAATCATCGACATAATTTCAGCGCGATCAATCATGCCGCCAAGGCTCATCGACATCCCCATTAGCATGAGCAAAGCACCAATATGGCCGGTGGCTTCAGTCGTCGCTTCACGAATGGTTTTTTCCATTGTGTCACGGCCACTTTTGATGTCTTCGAGCGAGTCTTCCAAGCGGTGCTCAACATACTCAACATTCATATTTTCAGGTTTTAGAATGTCTTTCTCTTGAGTCAGTCTCTCGTAAAACAAAATAACTAATAATAGGACAGGAAGAATAATCGGTGCGGAAAACTCATCAAGATGCGCATCAAGAAGATAAGAATACGCCACTAGTGTTAAGCCAATAAGAATCACGTAAGGAATCAGGGGCTTTAGCGCGTCACGCAGCTCAGGCCAAACATTTGAATCCAGTCTTTCTAATCGCACGGATTCTTTGCGGGTTATTAATGCAAAGAATGCAAAAAGTAGCGTGGTTAAAAAGAATACTTTCACACCCCAACCAAATAATTGATCGGTCGTGACCTCATTGTTGAGCGCCGCAACAATCACCACCAATAAACATGGTCGTAGAACCACCCCCAGCGAACCAGACATGGCCGTAGCCGCCAAGGCTAACTGGCGACGCGCACCTGAGCGACGAAGCTCCATGTAAATTAAACCACCAACCGCAATAACAAAAATCCCCGAACCACCGGTGTACGCCGTTGGAACAGCGGCAAGCGCCACCACGGCAACCGCAAGCATTTCTGGCGGTAATTTTAGCGGGCGGAAGATGTTAAATACTTTCTGCGTCATTTCTGTACGCTTTAACAGCATACCAACCCAAACATACAGGCCAACATTTAGAAATAATTGTGACATTTCCATCATCTGGTTCAGGTAAATTCCAATACCAGATGGGTGACCAGCAAGGAGAAAATAGATACCTGAGCCGATGGCCATCGTAGCAAACAGAGGCACTGACAACTGGGCTGAAAGGAAGTTACCACCTGGTTCTGCATCTTTGGGAACAAAAATCATTTGATACAAAGAGATAAAGACCGGAGCAGCAAAACCGAAGATCCAGATCCAATGTAAGATCGCGTGTTCTGTACTGACACTAATTCCCGCCGAAAACGCGACGACTTTAAAACTATATACGGAGTAGAAGAGCATGCTAAATGCGATGGCCTGAGCGCCTGCGGCGACACGGTAATCCATAACAGTAATCATCGGGCGCAAGGAAATGTGATGGCGACGCATCAAGGCCGTACCACCACAAATAAGAACTAATATCGCCAAGAGGATACGTTCTGTCGATAAACCAATTTCACCGAACTTAGAGATACCCTGCTCTAACACTCGAAAGGTTTCTAATCCCGGCGTAATACGCTCAAGTTTATCGGAATATTGTGAAAATTTGAGCTCACATTCATCCTTTGCCGATTGCAACGAAATACGCATGGCTTCAGGGTTGATAGGGTCAGGTGCAAATAAATCGAACTCATCAATTACTTGCGAATCTTGCTCGTCAATTCTGCGTTGAAGTTCAGACTCAATATCCGTATTAGGATTACAGACAGGCTCTACTGGGTCGTGTCGGAGTTCAAAATAGCCCTCCCAAAAACGTTCCCCCAACTGCAAAATCTGCGCATGCATTGTGTGGCTGGTGTTCAATAATATGACGAAAACCAATACCAGAAATGCCGGTAAGGCGGCCGCCCACTCATAAACCGTACGGTGGTGACCTTGATTGTTATGCCCCATGAAACGCCTTTATTATTATACAAAATTGATTAAATTGAATTCTTCTCAGAGGCACCCTACCCTCTAAGCAAGCTTGACACAGTTTGATAGCTGGCCATGAAGGTAACAATAGGCAACCCTATACAACTGTCTATGAACTTTCGTTCATTTCCTAACCTAGGTCAAGGTACATTTAGCTCAGAAGTGCATGCAATAATGGTCAATTAGAATATTTGACAGAGAGTTTGGCGCAAAAAGGGAATGCTTTGATTACAAATTCAACGGAGAACGAGTGGAAACTCGACTCAAGAGGTTGCCACAGCGAAGGGGGTCGATTGACGAGCCTTGTAGGAAAAATATGTACAAAATGAAAAAGGCGGGTAACAGAATCAAAAAAGCCCGCTTCCTTTCGGTCGCGGGCTTCTTCAGCTAAAACATAGAACTAAGTAGCTTACCAGCCAGTTAGATTTTTCAGCGTGATGCCAATATCCGCTAGGCTCTTACAAGTAGCGACACCGGCGTCGTTAAGGGCTGCAAACTTCTCGTCCGCCGTGCCTTTACCGCCAGAGATAATCGCACCGGCATGACCCATACGCTTGCCCGGAGGTGCTGTCACACCCGCGATGTAGGACACAACCGGTTTGGTCACGTTAGCTTTGATGTAAGCTGCCGCTTCTTCTTCAGCAGTTCCACCAATTTCACCAATCATCACGATGGCTTCCGTGGCTGGATCTTCTTGGAACAACTTGAGTACGTCGATAAAGTTAGTGCCCGGAATCGGATCACCACCAATACCAACACACGTTGACTGGCCATAGCCGTAATCAGTGGTCTGTTTAACCGCTTCGTACGTCAAGGTACCTGAACGCGAGACAATGCCGACTTTACCCGGCAAATGAATGTGACCCGGCATAATACCGATTTTACATTCTCCCGGTGTAATCACACCTGGGCAGTTAGGGCCGATTAAACGCACACCCAATTCGTCACACTTAACTTTTGCATCAAGCATATCGAGGGTTGGAATACCTTCAGTAATACACACGATCAGCTTGATACCAGCGTTAGCTGCTTCAAGGATAGAATCTTTACAGAAAGGTGCTGGCACATAGATCACAGAGGCTTCTGCCCCCGTTTGTTCTACCGCTTCTTTAACTGTGTTAAAAACCGGCAAACCAAGGTGAGTTTGACCACCCTTACCCGGCGTCACGCCACCGACCATATTGGTGCCGTATTCAATCGCCTGCTCAGAATGGAAGGTACCCTGCGAGCCAGTGAAACCTTGGCAAATAACCTTGGTATCTTTATTAATTAAAATACTCATTATTTGCCCCCCGCAGCTTTAACTGCTTGCTCTGCTGCATCCGCTAAGCTGGTTGCCGCGATAATGTTTAGTCCGCTGTCTGCCAGTACTTTAGAACCTAATTCAGCGTTGTTACCTTCAAGTCGTACGACCACTGGAACTTTAACGCCCACTTCTTTTACCGCACCAATCACGCCTTCGGCGATCATGTCACAGCGTACAATACCACCGAAAATATTAATCAATACGGCGCTCACGTTGTCGTCAGACAGAATGATTTTAAATGCTTCGACTACACGTTCTTTGGTTGCACCGCCCCCTACATCTAGGAAGTTGGCTGGCTTGCCGCCATGCAGCTTAACAATGTCCATTGTTCCCATTGCTAGGCCTGCACCGTTAACCATGCAGCCAATGTTGCCATCAAGGGCGACATAATTAAGTTCGAATTTTGCAGCGTGTGCTTCACGCTCATCTTCTTGCGAAGGATCATGCATTTCTTGCAGATCTTTGTGACGGTAAATGGCATTACTGTCGATGTTTAATTTCGCATCAAGACAATGAAGATCACCTTCACTTGTCACAACGAGAGGATTAATTTCTAGCAAGGCAAGATCTTTATCATGAAACAGTTTTGATAAACCTAAAAAGATTTTAACAAACTGGCTCACCTGCTTGCCTTCAAGGCCAAGTTTAAAAGCCAGCTCGCGACCTTGATAAGGTTGCGCACCTACTAAAGGATCAATTTCTGCTTTTAAGATTTTTTCTGGCGTTTCGTGGGCGACTTTTTCAATTTCAACACCACCTTCTGTCGACGCCATAAATACAACACGACGTGACGAACGATCAACAACCGCTCCTAAGTACAATTCCTGATCAATGTCGGTACAGGACTCAACCAAAATTCGTGAAACAGGTTGGCCATTCTCGTCAGTTTGGTAGGTCACCAAGTTTTTTCCAAGCCACTGATTAGCAAACTCGGTGATTTCATCTTTCGAAGTAACCAGCTTTACACCGCCAGCCTTACCACGACCACCGGCATGCACTTGTGCTTTCACAACCCAACGGTCGCCACCGATTGTATCGGTTGCTGCTGCAGCTTCTTCTGCAGTTTTTGCCGCCACGCCTGTTGATACTGGCAAACCATACTGCGCAAACAGCTGCTTACCCTGGTATTCGTGTAGGTTCATCGCTTATGTCCTGTTCTTACATGTTTTATTCAAACTTTTCTGACAGCCCAAAAATAAAGGGTTCCGGATTTTTCAGAATATGTATGGGAAAGATAGTCTCGATCTCAAAATTTGAGAGAAGGAGATTTTGTCTTCGCCAGCTTATACAGTTTAGACAGGTTATAATAAAGCCACAAAAAAAAGGCCCGGTAAACCGGGCCTTAGTCTTACAGCAAATTATTTAGCTTTGGGTTTGCGATTCGCTTTATGAATAGCTTGGTTATTCACCGCTAATGCAGCTTCATGAACCGCTTCAGACAAGGTTGGATGAGAGAATACCATCATGCCTACATCCTCTGCGCTTGAACCAAATTCCATCGCAATCACCAACTGCTGACAAAGATCTCCTGCACTTGGGCCAATAACGCTGGCACCCAAAATGCGATCAGTCTCTGCATCGGCAACAATTTTGACAAAACCATCGGTATCGGCGGCAGCCATTGCACGACCATTAGCCGCAAATGGGAACATACCTACATTGTATGATGTGCCATTCGCTTTTAATTCGTCTTCTGTCTTACCTACCCAAGCAATCTCAGGATGCGTATAAATTACTGACGGAATACAGTCGTAATTTAATTGAGCTTTATGGCCAGCAATACGCTCAGCAACCATCACACCTTCTTCAGAGGCTTTGTGCGCAAGCATTGGCCCACGTACCACATCACCAACGGCCCAGATGCCCGGCGCTGACGTTTTACATGTTTCATCAACGTGAATAAATCCACGTTCATCTAGGTTGACGCCACAATCACCTGACAACAAACCTTCGGTGTATGGACGACGACCCACGGCAACAATGAGGTTATCAAACTCTTCTGATTTTTCGCCTTCAGAATCTTGATAAGTCACGGTAACTTTTTTGCGTTTTACGTCTGTGCCAGTCACACGTGCACCAACACGAATATCCATACCTTGCTTGCTAAATAATTTTTTAGCTTCTTTAGCAACGGTTTGATCAACCAAGTGTAGGAAGCTATCTTGCGCTTCAAGTACGGTCACTTCAGCGCCTAAACGACCCCAAACGCTACCTAACTCCAAACCAATAACGCCTGCACCAATCACACCTAAACGCTTAGGTACTTTGGTAAACTCTAACGCGCCTGTCGAATCCACAATGACGTCATCCGTGAGCGGCGCAGGTGGAATTTCAACCGGAACAGAACCCGTTGCGATAATAACGTTTTCAGCACTAAGGACTTCAGTGTTACCACTGTGATCGGTATATTCGACTTGCTTGTTTGCAAGCAGTTTACCAGTACCTTCAAACGAGGTTACGCCGTTCGCTTTGAACAAGGTCGCAACACCCATGGTTAGGTTTTTCACGATTTGATCTTTACGCGCTAGCATTTTCTCAACATCCATTGAGACTTTGCCAACGGAGATACCATGAAGATCAAATTTTTCGCTCGCTTCTTCATATTTATGAGAGCTATCAAGCAGCGCTTTTGAAGGAATACAACCAACATTCAAACACGTTCCGCCAAGTACTGGCTTGTCTTCTTTATCGGTCCACTTTTCAATACAGGCGGTGCTCAAACCAAGCTGGGCACAACGAATAGCAGCAACATAACCACCCGGGCCACCACCAATTACTACGACATCAAATTTCTTGCTCATATCAATTCCTTAAAATTACAGACCCGGTTAAATATCCAGCAATAAACGCGCTGGATCTTCGAGCAATTCTTTAATCGTTACCAGGAACTGCACTGCTTCCTTGCCGTCGATCATGCGATGATCGTACGACACTGCAAGATACATCATTGGCAGAATTACGACTTCACCATCAACAGCCATCGGGCGGTCTTGGATTTTGTGCATACCAAGAATAGCAGTCTGTGGCGGATTCAGGATTGGCGTCGACATTAGTGAACCAAAGGTACCACCATTAGTAATGGTAAAGGTACCACCTTGCATGTCATCGATGCCCAGTTTTCCGTCACGTGCACGCTTAGCAAAATCACCAATGGTGCTTTCTACTTCGGCAAGGCCCATGTTATCTGTGTCACGCAAAATTGGCACAACCAACCCACGCTCTGTCGAAACTGCAACGCCCACGTCTTGATAACCATGGTAAACCATGTCGTTACCATCAATAGAGGCGTTAACCGCAGGGAAGCGTTTCAGTGCTTCTGTGGCCGCTTTGACAAAGAACGACATAAAGCCTAATTTCACCCCATGCGTTTTTTCAAACTGCTCTTTGTACTTTTTACGCAGCTCCATCACTGGCTTCATGTTCACTTCATTGTAGGTCGTGAGCATGGCTGCGTTTTGCTGCGCATCCACTAAACGACGAGCAATAGTGGCGCGAAGACGTGTCATTGGAACGCGTTTTTCAATGCGCTCGCCTTGATCAAACACTGGGGCCGATCCTGCACTGGCCGCTGCAACGGGAGCTTTAGGTGCGTCTGTTTTAGGTGCAGGCGCTGGAGCTGGTTCGTTGCCACCTTTCAGATGATTTAAGACATCCTCTTTAGTCACTCGACCATCTTTACCTGTCGCTTTAATTGAAGCCGGTGCAACATTGTTTTCATCAGCAATTTTACGAGCCGCTGGGCTCATAATGACATTACCCGCCGTCACGGTTTCTTCTTCGCTATCGCTTGTCGATGATGCATTTTCTGCTGGGGCATCTGCGACTTCTCCAGCAACAAAAATACCTAGCACCTCGTCACTAAGAACGATCTCGCCTTCTTCTTTAAATACTTCTTTCATAGTGCCGTCTGCTGGGGCAACTACTTCAAGCACAACTTTATCCGTTTCAATATCTACCAAAAGCTCGTCGCGTTGGATTGGCTCACCTGGCTTAATATGCCAAGTTGCGACCGTGCCATCTGCAACAGATTCAGGAAAAGTTGGTGTTTTAATTTCGATGCTCATTCGAATTTCCTTATGAGTTCCTGCGATATATCAGCCCTGGAGATCCAGAGCGTCACGGATTAGTTTTTCTTGCTGCTTAAGATGCAGCGCCATATAACCTGCAGCCGGCGAAGCGGAATGATCCCGCCCTGCATACTCCAGGCTCCACTTCGGGTTTACATCATGAGCAACACGACGCATGTGATGCTGGCTGCTGTACCAAGCGCCCATGTTCATTGGCTCTTCCTGTACCCAGTAAATCTCTTTCGCCCCCTTATATGGTTCAAGGATGGTGGTTAGATATTTTTGAGGGAACGGGTAAATCTGTTCTATTCGAACGATGGCTATATCTTCAATCTCTTCAGCACGACGACGTTCTAGAAGATCGTAATATACCTTCCCTGAACATAGCAGAATCCTGCGAACTTTCTTCGGCTTGAGTTCATCAATTTCATCAAGCACTGTGCGGAAACGACCATCGGCTAGCTCTTCAAGCGTACTGGTTGCCAGTTTATGACGCAGCAAGCTCTTAGGTGACATAACAACCAATGGCTTACGTAAAGGACGAAGCATTTGACGGCGTAGCATGTGATAGACCTGCGCAGGCGTCGAAGGCACACAGATCTGTACATTGTGTTCAGCACAAAGCTGTAAGTAACGTTCCATACGAGCCGAAGAGTGTTCTGGCCCCTGACCTTCATAACCGTGTGGCAACAACATAGTTAAGCTGCATAAGCGGCCCCATTTATGTTCACCAGAGGAAATAAATTGGTCAAATACAACCTGCGCGCCATTAGCAAAATCACCAAATTGAGCTTCCCAAATCACCAAGGTTTCAGGTGTGGTGGTGGCATAACCATATTCGAATGCAAGTACTGCTTCTTCAGAAAGAAGTGAATCGTACAAATCAAAATCTGGCTGATCGTCACTGATGTTAGCAAGAGGCGTGTATGCCTCAGCGTCTTTTTGATTATGAAGTACAGCATGTCGGTGAGAGAAAGTTCCACGACCCACATCTTGGCCCGTGATACGCACGGCATAATTTTGCTTAAGAAGTGTGGCGTACGCCATTGTTTCAGCAAATCCCCAATTAATAGGCAGTGCACCGGCAGCCATTTTACGGCGATCTTCTAAAATCTTACCGACCTGACGCTGCACTTCAAACCCTTCTGGCACTTCTTGAAGACTGTGCGCAAGTTCTTGCAGTTGCTTTAGGTCGTAAGTGGTATCACCTTTCGTGGTCCATTCGTGGCCAAGGTAAGGAGACCAATTTACAAACAGTTCAGTGTTCGGCTCTTTTACCAAAGACTTCACTACGTGATGACCACTATCTAGGGCTGAACGGTATTCTTCTTCAAGCTGCTTACTGACATCTTCTGTTAGCGCGCCTTCTTCAATCAACTGCTTCGCGTACAAAGTACGTGTCGTTGGCTGATTTTTAATCTTGGCGTACATCAAAGGCTGTGTGCCAGAAGGCTCATCCGCTTCGTTGTGACCACGACGGCGGTAACAAACCAAATCAATCACAACGTCTTTACGGAATTCATTTCGGTAATCGACCGCGAGCTGAGTCACGAACAATACCGCTTCAGGATCATCACCGTTAACGTGCAGAATCGGCGCTTCGATCATTTTCGCAACGTCGGTACAGTATTCCGTAGAACGAGTATCTTCACGTTTCGACGTAGTGAAGCCAACTTGGTTGTTGATGACTAGGTGAATCGTTCCACCCGTTTTGTAGGCACGTGTCTGCGACATCTGGAAGGTTTCCATTACCACACCCTGACCCGCAAATGCAGAATCACCATGAATGCTTACTGGAACCACTTTATCGCCAACGGTATCTTTACGACGATCCTGACGAGCACGCACCGACCCTTCCACCACAGGTGAGACAATTTCAAGGTGAGATGGGTTAAATGCGAGCGCCAAGTGAACTTCACCACCCGGCGTCATGACGTTGGAAGAGAAACCTTGGTGATACTTCACATCGCCGTGAGACTGATATTCCGCTTTGCCATCGAATTCGTTAAACAAATCGGACGTCTTTTTACCTAAGGTATTAATCAAGGTGTTCAAACGACCACGGTGCGCCATACCAATAACAATTTCTTTGGCACCGTAAGTCCCGCTGCGCTGGATAAGTTCATCCATCAACGGAATCAAGCTTTCACCACCTTCTAGGCCAAAGCGTTTTACGCCCGGATAGCGAGAGCCTAAGTATTTTTCTAAACCTTCTGCTGCAGTCAAACGCTCCAGCAAATGCATCTTAATCTCATGACCAAATTTGGGATGAGCTCGCACACTTTCTAAACGCTGTTGAAACCAACGCTGCTCGGCGGTATTAACAATGTGCATGTATTCAGAACCTACGGTTCCGCAATACGTGGTTTCTAGCGCATCAATAATCTCTTTAAGCGTGGCTTGGTTCTCACCAACAAACAGGTTTCCTGTCTGAAAAACCATATCTAAATCAGAACGGGTTAAACCGTGGAAGTGCAAATCCAGATCCGGCACAGTCTCACGCACCATCAAACCCAACGGATCTAATTTTGCGTGCTGGTGACCACGACCTCGATAAGCATTAATCAGCTGCAATACTTTTACTTGCTTCCGCTCATGCTCCGAGCTTACCGGCGCAGATGTAGCTGGACGAGCGCGACGCTGGTTTTTGGAAATAAGTAAGAATTGATCCCGAATGGGCTTATGAGGGGTATCTACCGGGTTACTTTCATCAACCCTAGGGAGCTTGTCAAAATAGCTGCGCCACTCTTCTGGCACTTCGTTCGGATCGCGGAGATAGGTTTCAAATAACTCCTCGATATAAGCAACATTTCCCCCAGCAAGTTGCGAGGTACTCCATAGTTGCTCCATTGTCAGTTCGTGCATGTACGACCACCCTGTTTCAATACCTGAATAAGGGGTGTCACCGACAGAGTGTACGCACCGACTCTAGCGCAAGGCGAGATGAGGGTCGACCGGATAGATCGCAAGGCCTCTGAGGTGACCCGGGGATGCCCCGTTCCCTCAACTAAAAAACTAGCTTAGTCAATAATAGTGCTTTGTGGGCTCTATTAATGAAAAAATGTAACGTAAGTGGGCTGTGTGTCCAGCCCGACTTACGTCTGATACCACCAGTCGGCAGTGGTTCCGTTATACCTGCTGAGACAGCAACATATTACGGATGTGGCCAATGGCACGGGTCGGATTAAGACCTTTCGGGCACACATTGACACAGTTCATGATGCCACGGCAACGGAACACTGAGAATGGATCGCTCAATCCTGCCAAACGCTCCTCAGTCGCTTCATCACGGCTGTCCGCAAGGAAACGGTATGCCTGAAGCAAACCAGCTGGGCCTACAAACTTGTCAGGGTTCCACCAGAACGATGGGCAAGACGTTGAACAACATGCACAAAGAATACACTCGTACAGACCGTCCAATTTTTCACGCTCTTCCTGAGATTGAAGACGCTCAATCGCTGGAGCTGGCGTGTCGTTTTGTAGGTATGGCTTGATTTTTTCGTACTGCTGGTAAAATAGCGACATATCAATTACCAAGTCGCGAATTACCGGCATACCAGGAAGCGGGCGAATGACCAGCTTATCCATCTTGCCTTTGGTTGCTTCTGAGATTGGCGTAATACACGCCAAACCATTTTTACCATTGATGTTCATACCGTCAGAGCCACAAACGCCCTCACGACATGAACGACGGTAAGCAACCGATACATCCTGTTCTTTAACAAGGTGCAGTACATCAAGAACCATGACATCTTTTCCACCTGGGATGGTGATGTCGTAATCCTGCATGTAAGGCGCTTCGTCCTTTTCAGGGTTGTAACGATAGACACTAACTAACATATCAAACCCCCTCTTAGTAGGTACGGATTTTTGGTGGGAATGCTTCAACGGTTTTAGGCGCGAAGTTTACCGCACGCTTACCGATCTTTTTAGATTCCGGGAAATACAACGAGTGGCATAACCAGTTCTCGTCATCACGCTCGGTAAAGTCGTTACGGGCGTGAGCACCACGTGATTCTTTACGCTCAATGGCAGCAACGGCAGTGGCATAGGCAGTCTCGAACAGGTTATCCAGTTCAAGTGCTTCAATGCGCGCTGTATTGAATGCATTGCTCTTGTCATCAAGTACCGTGTTTTTCACACGAATACCGATTTCATCGAGCATTCCCAGACCTTTCTCCATGCTTGGACCTTCGCGGAATACTCCAAAGTACAACTGCATAGTTTTCTGTAGGTCTGCACGAACCGTAGCAACACTCTCACCTGAAGTGGCTGTGCTTAAACGATTCAAACGGCTCATTGCACGTTCAATGTCTTCTTCTGTTGGATCAACCAAATCGAAGCCATCTTTAAAGTTTTGCTCTACCTGCAAACCAACTGCGCGACCAAATACAACAAGGTCAAGCAATGAGTTACCGCCCAAACGGTTTGCACCGTGAACAGACACACAAGCAATCTCACCAGCGGCGTACAAACCATCAACCAAAACGTCGTTGCCATCGGCATCAACAGTCAGTGCCTGACCGCCGATATTCGTTGGAACACCGCCCATCATGTAGTGACACGTAGGTACAACAGGGATTGGCTCTTTTACAGGATCGGCGTGAGCAAAGGTACGAGATAGCTCAAGAATACCCGGCAGCTTAGCATTTAGGGTTTCTTCACCTAGGTGATCTAGCTTCAAGAATACGTGATCGCCATCATCGCCACAGCCACGGCCTTCAAGAATCTCAAGCACCATAGAGCGAGCAACAACGTCACGACCAGCAAGGTCTTTGGCGTTAGGTGCGTAGCGCTCCATGAAACGTTCGCCGTCTTTGTTGATCAGGTAACCACCTTCACCACGACAACCTTCAGTCACAAGCGTACCCGCACCAGCAATACCGGTTGGGTGGAACTGCCACATTTCCATATCTTGCAATGGAACACCGGCACGAACCGCCATACCAACACCATCACCAGTGTTAATAAGTGCGTTAGTGGTCGACTGATAAATACGGCCTGCACCACCAGTCGCAAGAACGGTTGCTTTTGCTTTGATGTAAACGGTCTCACCGCTTTCAATATCAATTGCGATCACACCAGCTACCTGGCCTTTCGCATTTTTCACTAGATCAACGGCGTACCATTCGTTTAGGAAGGTAGTACCGCCTTTCAAGTTACCCTGATAGAGCGCATGAAGAAGTGCGTGACCAGTTCGGTCAGCAGCAGCACACGTACGCGAAGCCTGAGTCGGGTCATTAGGACCTTTAGACTGGCCACCGAACGGACGCTGATAAATACGGCCTTCTTCGGTACGAGAGAATGGGAGACCCATGTGCTCAAGTTCAAAGACGGCTTGCGGGCCTACTGAACACATGTATTCGATAGCGTCTTGGTCACCGATGTAATCGGAACCTTTAACGGTATCGTACATGTGCCAACGCCAATCATCGTTCGGATCAGCTGAGGCGATTGCACAGGTAATACCACCCTGTGCCGATACGGTATGTGAACGTGTAGGGAATACCTTAGTCACACACGCTGTTTTGATGCCCGCTTCAGTCAGCTGTAGCGCGGCACGCATGCCTGCACCACCACCGCCAATGACGATAGCATCAAACGACATAGTTCTGATTTTGCTGCTCATGACTTAGACGCTCCAGAGAATATCGATACCCCAAACTAGGTAAGTGAACAGAAACGCTGCACACACTAGCTGGAAGATAAAACGAAGGCTGGTAGACCCAGTGATGTAGTCGGTAGAAATAGTCCACATACCAACCCATGCGTGGGCACAGATAGAAATGATTGCAGCGACGCTGAATACTTTCATCCACGTCTGATCAAACAGACCGTGCCATTGGGCAAATGTCATGTCAGGGGTCGCGATTACAAAGCCCAGAAGGAACAGAGTGTAAACGGCAAGAATCACAGCGCTAAGACGCTGAATCACCCAGTCATATAAGCCATTACGGCCAAAGTTAGTAACGCTGTTTACCATACCCAGACTCCCGCCAAAATAATTACGACGGCACCAGCGATCAAAGTAATGATGGCTCCAGTACGTCCGCTTTCTTTGGTTTCACCAATTCCCATGTCCATCAACAAGTGTTTAACACCCGCCACTACGTGGTAACCCAGAGCAGACAAAATGCCCCAAGTGATGAACTTAGCTAGGCCACCATTCAACGTATTTTTCAGTTCAGCGAAAGACTGTTCTGATTCAAGAGACGATCCCAATGCACTCAGCATGAAAGCCACAGCAAAGAACAATGCGAAACCTGAAATACGATGCAGGATGGAAGCTTTAGCCGGAAGTGGGAGCTCAATGGTAGTCAGATCCAGATTTTTAGGTCTATTGCTATTCACGGCTCTTATACACTCTCATATGGGCTCGGTAATCCCGACAAATTCGGGGCCAAGCACAGGCTCAAGAAGGTTGCTGACCAGCTGTACAAGTTTTGCACAAGTTTGTGGTCGCGACAAATTATAAGCACCCTGACGCTGATTTACAAATAACCAGAAGGCTATAAACATAAGACTTAGGTAGAGAATGCACAGATTATAAACAGAACCATCTATACTTGACTTATGAATAGATGTAATTCTGGGCCCCCTAGCAATTGACAAACGGGGCTTAGTATCTATAGTTGTGCCCCTTTGTTTTGGGGTAACACCTTTAAAGAGAGTGCTCTCCGCACAGAAATAACCTCAACCCGTCGTTATTTCTGCTACGGTCAACAAAGCCTTAACGGAGAGTTGAAGAGCATCACAAACCGCTCTTCGGGGTATTAATCAGATAGCAGGAGGCCCAGATCGATGGCTGACAAGAAAGCAACACTGAAAGTTGATGGCATTGAAGAAGTACTTGAGTTGCCCGTTTATGAAGGCAGCGTAGGCCCAGATGTCGTTGACGTTCGCAGTTTGACTGGCAAAGGCCTGTTTACTTACGACCCTGGCTTCGTTTCTACAGCGGCCACAGAGTCAAAAATCACCTACATCGATGGAGCAGCGGGTGTTTTACTGCACCGTGGCTACCCAATCGATCAACTGGCTGAGAAGTCAGATTACCTAGAAACTTGTTTCTTGCTATTGCACGGAGAACTCCCGTCTGCAGAGCAAAAGGAAACGTTCGTAAGCACCATCAAGAACCACACGATGGTTCATGAGCAGCTGAGCCATTTCTTTAACGGTTTCCGTCGTGATGCACACCCAATGGCCATCATGTGTGGTGTTGTAGGCGCACTTTCTGCGTTCTACCACGACTCATTAGACATCCATGATGAGCACCACCGCATGGTGTCTGCACACCGCCTGATCGCGAAAATGCCAACATTGGCAGCGATGGTGTACAAATACAGCATTGGCCAGCCGTTCATGTACCCACAGAACGAACTGACCTATTCTGAAAACTTCCTTCACATGATGTTCAATACCCCATGCGAAGAGAAAAAAATTAGCCCTATCCTTGCGAAAGCAATGGATCGAATCTTCTTGCTGCACGCCGACCACGAGCAAAACGCTTCAACGTCGACTGTACGCTTAGCAGGCTCTACTGGTGCTAACCCATTCGCCTGTATCGCCTCTGGTATTGCAGCACTTTGGGGCCCGGCACACGGCGGCGCCAACGAAGCTGTACTGAATATGCTGAATGAAATTGGTGACGAGTCGAACATCGACGCATTCGTTGCTAAAGCGAAAGACAAAGAAGATCCATTCCGTTTGATGGGCTTCGGTCACCGCGTTTACAAGAACTTCGATCCTCGCGCTAAGGTCATGAAACAGACCTGTGACGAAGTACTAGCAGAGCTCGGCATGGAAGATGATCCATTGCTGAAAATCGCTATGAAGCTTGAAAAAATCGCGACCGAAGACGAATACTTCATCAAGCGTGGTCTCTACCCGAACGTTGATTTCTATTCAGGTATCATTCTGAAAGCGATCGGCATTCCAACTGAGATGTTTACTGTTATCTTCGCGACTGGCCGTACGCCAGGCTGGATTGCGCATTGGAATGAGATGATCAGCAGCGATTACCGCATTGGTCGTCCACGTCAGCTTTACACTGGCTACCCTAAGCGTGATTACCCAGCATAACTGCTGAGTAGCTCAAAAAAGCCGCTGATTTAGCGGCTTTTTTGTGCGCGCTCATCCGTGACACACTCCATTAATATTTTGGCATCAGGACATAGTGAACATGGCGAACATCGTATTTATTGGGTTAGGAAACATGGGAGCTCCAATGGCTACCCACCTAGCCAATGCAGGCCACAAGCTGACCGCGGCTAACCGTAGCCCAGAGAAAGTCGCTCAGTGGCTCATGCAATTCGAAGAAAGCAGTTCACTACCCCACGCTCCTGCAGCGTTAAACGGCAGCACCCTCCCTAGCGACACCGACGTTGTCATCCTTTGCGTCAGCCGCGATGAGGATGTTCGAGAATGGCTAATAGATAACGGTATAATATCTCAATTACCTGCACACTCCGTCATCATTGACCACAGTACTACCAGTGCCTCACTCGCCGAAGAGATGGCAAACCTAGCTGCCAAAGAGGATATTTATTTTTGTGACACCCCAGTTTCAGGTGGGCAACAAGGTGCGCAAAGCGGACAATTAAGCCTAATGGCAGGCTGTGATTCTCGCGTTTTCGAACAAATTTCGTCTATTACCGCACCGTACACCAAGGCAATTGCCCACATGGGCAAACCCGGATGCGGTCAAAAAACCAAAATGGTGAACCAAATTTGCGTTGCTGGCTTAGTTCAAGCACTTGCAGAGGGGATTAATTTTGCGGAAAACAATAACCTTGATGTCAAAAAAGTGATGAGTTTAGTTGGCCAAGGGGCTGCTAGCAGCTGGCAACTCGTCAACCGGCACGACACCATGATCTCAGGTGAATACGATCACGGCTTCGCGCTTGACCTTATGCACAAAGACCTTCAAATATGTTTAGAACAAGCTAGCAAAAGCAATTCAGCCACACCAGTGACACATCTTGTTGATCAATACTATCAAGAGCTTCAAGCAAAAGGACACGGCAGCAAGGACACCTCAGCCCTCCTCCTACGCTTACAAACACTAGGGCACCTCTGAATAACTCAGGCATGTAGCGCGTGAGTGCTGAAGTGCTTCAGGTCGAGGCGTTGATCGAAGGTGTAGTGACGAGTCCTTGCCAAGATCAACAACAATGAGATGAAGTGTCTTATATTGTCAATACAGCCCACGCCCATCACTACCAATAAACAGGGGCTTTCAGGAAAGCGCCATTTATTTGTTGCTACTTTTTGATGTAACCCGTTATACCTTCAAAGTAGCGCCTCAAACTGACACTTTCCTGGAAACCGCTATCATCACTGCGTTATTCAGAGGTGCCCTGACAAATACAACCTAAGAACGACGGATTAACAAAGGCCGAGAGAACGTAATTTTTATGACAAACGCTGGCAGCCTTAATCTCATCATCTACCCTGAAGATACATACTCTCAGGTAACGAACAATGAACCAGCCGCAACGCCATTCTTTAAGCGGAACCGTCACTAATACCGACGAGCCCAACTGGAGCCAGATAGGTGAAACCCTGACTTTACTTGCCCTCGCCGTTGCACAAATCGACACTTCAATGAAGGATGGCAATGATTCGGTCGATACTCTGACAAGCAGTTTTACTCAAATTGCTAATAACACCTCGATGTTGTTAAACCACTTTAGCCGCGATGATACAAACACCCCTCCAGAAATCGTACAAGCGGCTGAACAAATCCATCAAGACATAGGCAAGGCTGTGGTTGCCTTTCAGTTTTATGATCGTTTATCTCAGCGTATGGAACATGTGGGTGATAGTTTGGAGAGGATGGGTCATCTTATTTCAAATCCTCAAACCCGTTATATCGAGGATGATTGGCGTGACCTTCAGGATAAAATCAAAGGCAATTACACGATGGAAGCCGAGCGTTTAATGTTCGAGCACATTCTATCAGGGCGCTCAATTGCAGAGGCTCTTCAGATTTATCACCACCACTTTAGCAAGCCGATGGATGACTCATTTGGCACTGACGATGATATCGAATTATTCTGACTGCCACGCCATAACAGATACAACATCTCCCTGTGTTAACGCCGTTCCATCGTAAACGGCGTTTTGTCCAAAAATCATGCGTCCATTAATTCGGCATTGATCTTTTAAAGCCAGCATTACATCAGCAGATCGCTCCAGCGTATCTGGATGTCGAGTCGGAATAATGCAGCGCTCACAGGGTTTAACCATCCGTAAAACACCGCTACTTACAGCGTGATCATCTAACCCGAGCGTGTGCCAACGTAATTCAGAGTATGCCTCGCCAGCATCGGCAATCACTATGTTAGGACGAAAACGACGAACATCGACCTCTATACCCGCCTGAGCCGACAAGGCATCCAAACTGGATTGAGAGACAATTAATAGCGGAAAACCGTCAGCGTATGACACCCCAACATTATCGGGCGCATAATCAGGATCCGCTCTACGGGTGTTATTTTCCGGCAACTGCATTAGGCGACACTCACATCCTAGTACACTCGATAACCATCGAGCCGCCTCGTCCCCACAATCATGCCCCAGCACCTCATCACGCCAAACACGCACCCGAGAAAGCTTGCCACGAAGGCGAATATCAACGGACAACACTGGTGCGTCAGAGGCTTTTTTCTCGTCATTCAATAACGATAAACGTAAGTATTGCGAAGACAGATTTGGCTGGATTTTAGCCATCTGAGGAAGTTCACGCTGAGTTAAAAAGTCGCCATCGTTATTTACAATAACAAACCGACGATCTCCGACCGGGCCTGAGTGATCAAATTCAAGAGTGCTGACTTCAACGCCAGCGCAAGACTTTATGGGATAAATAAATAATTTTGATATAAACATCAGAGCACCTCCGGCACCCTGAGTATACTATCGATGTTGAAGCCAAAGTTCTCACATTTAACCAAATTTTTGGGCAATTAATTTCTGAACTTCTTCAGCTAAAGCATGAGGTTTAAACTTAGATAAGAAACCATCACAGCCCACTTTCTCAACCATCGCTTTATTAAAATTACCCGACAACGACGTGTGTAAAACCACAATAATATCTTTTAACTCAGGGTCTTGTCGTATCTCTGTTGTGAGCATATAACCATCCATTTCGGGCATTTCTGCATCCGTGATAATCATGGTTAAACGATCATGAAGGTCACGCCCTTCTTCCTTCCAGTGCATCAATGTTTGATACGCTTCAAGGCCATTGTGCGCCTCGACAATATTCAACCCCATGGGTGTCAGTACTTGCTTCATTTGTTCAATTGCGACTTTGGAGTCATCAACAATCAGAATATCTTTTCCGCGAACCTTTTCTAACAAGCTGCGATTGTAGGACTCTTCCGACAACTGTTGGTTGTATGGCGATATTTCAGCCAATACTTTTTCTACATCAATTATTTCAATAATTTTATCGTCGATACGCGTAATGGCCGTTAAATAATGGTGCCTACCTGCCGCGCTTGGCGGTGCCAGTATTTCGTTCCAGTTCATATTCACAATACGATCGACACCACCCACCATGAAGGCTTGAACCGTCATATTGTATTCAGTAACGATGATATTGCAGTCCTTGACGTCTGTTTGCGTCCGGCCCATAGAGATAGCAGCGCGTAAATCAACCACAGGGACAGTATGGCCTCGCACATGGCAAAGCCCACGTACGCTGGGGTGACAATCAGGAATTTTCGTCAAATTAGGAAGGCGCATCACCTCCTGAACTTTGAATACATTAATGGCAAAGTATTGGTGACCACCAAGATGAAACAAAAGCAGCTCAAGACGGTTTTGCCCAACCAACTGCGTACGGGCATCAACGCTGCTAAGTATGCCTGTCATAATTTACTCCGGACTTTCATTCTTTTTAGAGTGTAGACAACCCAAAACAAAACGCAGGGCGAATTACTGTCTACAATTTAAGAATCGTCGAAAAGTCATGCAGAGATGTCACAACAATGCCAGACCGTCCACTTCTTGCCCGCCAACCCATACTGGATAAAACACAGAAGGTATTCGCCTACGAGCTTCTTTGTCGTCCAGTACCGTCAGAAACCCTTGAATGGCAAGCGTCGAACGGTAATAACGCCACCACAGAAGTCGTTATTGGTGCTATTCATGAAGTTGGTATGTCATTGGTCACCGGAGGGCTGCCTGCCTTTGTGAATTTCACTGAAGATTGGCTGGCGATGGACCCACTACTCAGCCCGGCGGACATGGTGGTCGAAATTCTTGAGCATATCCCCCTCAATGAAAAGAATTTAAAGTCCGTTCAGTCATTAAGGTCGAAAGGCTATCGTATTGCCGTTGATGACTTCACTGGGTCAGAGGATCAGGCGGAATGGTTAAAGTATGCCGATATTGTCAAAGTTGATCTGATTGGCCTTAAAGATATTGAAGACGCAAGAGTCCTCATCAATCAATATCAACGCGATGACCTGACCTGGCTTGCTGAAAAGGTTGAGACCCACGAAGAATTCGAAGCCTGCAAAGCGATGGGCTATGAGTTATTCCAAGGGTTTTTCTTTAGTAAACCCATCACATTGTACGGAAAACGCACCCCCGACTCTCACCTCGCTGTGATGCAATTACTGGGAGTGTTAAACCAAACAGAGAGTGATTTCGATGAGATAACTAAGGTCATTCGCAACGACCCTCAATTAAGTTTTCGCTTAATGCAAATTGCGAATTCTAGCGCCTACAATTCTGGTGCTCCAATCACGAGCCTACAACGTGCAGTCACCCTACTCGGGTTGAATAAAATTAGAAACTGGGCAAGTTTATTGGCGTTAGGAAAGCTATCGGATAAGCCAGCAATTTTACAAGAACAGTCCTTATTTCGTGCCTATTTGGCGCAAAATATAGCCCAATACAGCAAAGTACTTGAGCCTGATATCGCTTTCACGCTAGGGCTATTTTCGTTGCTAGATGCCATGATGGACACGGTTTTAGAAGATGTATGCGCCCGCATCGCGCTACCAGAAGCATTAACACAAGCACTGGTAAAACACAGAGGGCCTTACGGACTCTTACTCGAAGCCATTAACGCGTGGGAAAAAGGCACCCCAGAAAAAATCCAGTGGGATGCTCTCGTAATTACCCCGACAGAGCTAGAACTGTGCATTGAAAATGCCATTGAATTAAGCCGTGCAACCTCAGGCCTGCTTAGCCAATAAGTGACCGGCCAAACGTTCCGACTCCTCGGATGGCAGCCAGTAGAATTGCTCCCAAGTATGGCGATATCGGGCAACTTCGTCATTCCAGCGCTGCTCATCCCAACGAAGTTGAGGTTGAATCAACGCCTTTAAACGCTCTTCATGTGTTAATCCGCCTTTAGGTACAAGCAAGCCAAAACGAGTACGGCGAAGCAATAAATCGTCGAGGTGTACAACAGCTTCATGCGCGGCACACCACGAAATCTCAGCCCAAATCATCTCCGTTCCGGGAACAATCGCCAGATCTTCTGTCTTGGAAAACTCAATCAATCGATCAAAATCAGCCCCGTAAAATCCCTTTAATCGACGAATAACATCGGCGTTAAGCCCATCAACTTTCATAGTGGTCGAATGCCGCGTGAAAACCGGCGCAGAATCATCTACCGAACCAGAGCCTGGCAACCAATCACTGGCCGCTTTGAGCACATCCAACGCAATCAAACGAAAGGTGGTTAACTTGCCACCACTGACAGAGATCAAGCGCCCATCAGCCCATACAGTATGATCTCGTGATTCTTTCGAGCTGTTACTGGCGCCTGCGGACACCAACGGTCGAACCCCGGACCAGGAAGAAATAATATCCCTTTTACTTAAATCCGTATCCGGAAACTGATAGTCCACCAGCTCAAGAAGGTACGTAAGCTCTTGGTCCGTAATACCAGCCTCATCGTTCCCCGGATCTGGATGGTCTAAATCCGTGGTTCCAATGACCGTACGACCTTCCCATGGATAGACAAAAATCGGACGCTTATCACGAGGGTGTAACACAGTGAACGACACATCAACCGGAAGGCGTTCACGCTCAATCACAATGTGACTGCCACGTGCCGGACGAATCGTATGCTGCTCGCCATACTCTTGACGAAGTTGATTGACCCAAACTCCTGTAGCATTAACCAGACTGCGACACTGGACTTGCTGGGTCGCCCCGGTGATCGAATCCGTCAGCGTGACCGTCATGCCAGATTCATTTTGTTCAGAGCCAGACACACCAACATAATTTAAAAGCTCGGCACCATCTGCTCGTGCCTCATGTAAGACGCGCATCACTAAACGACTGTCATCCGTCACGGCATCAGCAAATTCAGTGGCACCTAACAGGCGATTACGACGTAAAAAAGGAAAACGCTCAATGGTCTGGCGCATATTTGAAAAACGACGATAGCGCTTACCTGCTAAAAAATCGTAAACACGTAACAACAGACCAAACACAAACGGTCCGGGAAAGCGCCCACGATAATGCGGCATCATGTACGACATTAAATCGACTAAGCCCGGCGCTTCATTGATCAACCGCTCACGCTCACGAACCGAATGCATCGTTGTCTGCACATCCCCTTGAGCGATATAACGCAACCCCCCATGAACCATTTTTGAAGATCGACTTGAGGTTCCCCAGGAAAAATCTTGACGCTCGACCAGTAAAACTTTCAGACCACGTCTTGCGGCTTCACGGGCGACACCGGCACCTGTGATACCACCACCAGCGACAATTAAGTCCCAACGGCCGGCGTGGTTGATGGCTTCCCAAGCTAATTCTCGGCTTCCTGGCGTCCACAATACGTACGTCATAACTCTCTCTATTGGATAACTCTGGAATCTACTAACAATCTGTAACATAGCATTGCTTGCCTCAGCAGCGATACGTGTCTCAGTATAACCACGTCTTCTGATTCCGCCCTTCATACCTATTCGATGACATTGGCGTGAATGCTCCAGCTTTCCGGATGAGACCATGGAAAACAACAATAATTATTTAGCAGGAAGCGTGTCTTCTTCTTTTGCTCGTCTGTTTTTACGCACAGCACAAGATTACGGAATCGCTCCCCGTGAGGCGCTAGACGCCTGCCACCTAAATCTAGGCATTCTAGACAATAGCCTCTCGCGTATCGACTCGACTGAATTCGAGACACTGATGCGTTGGCTCATTATTCAGACAGATGATGAGTTGTTTGGTTTTAATACGGCCAAACACTTAGTCCCTGGTGCTTTGGGCTTGCTTGGTTATTTGATCATGAATTGTCAAACCGGCGGAGATGCTATTCGGCTTGTGCCCAAGTACGAAGGCCTGATCGGCAATTTAGGGCATACCGAGCTGACAGAAAAAGGCGATGTATTCTCGATACGGTGGCAATGCAGCTGTACGGATGACCTTGTTGCTCCTCATCTTATCGATGAGTTTATGTCAACCACGGCGGAATATGCGCGCTGGGTAACTGGCCGCAACGACATCGCTGCTCACTGCCTCTATTTAGAACGAAGTGAGCCCAACGCCGCTCAATTACAAAAATATCGGGACCACTACCGATGCGACATTATTTTTGACGCTGGAGTCAATCTTATGGAATTCAATCCACAATTCATGTCCCTGCCATTAAATCACCCTGATCCGACCCTGTTAAAAACGCTACAAGAGCAAGCAGATCGACAAAGTAAAGAACTCCAGCATACCGACCCTATTGTCGTTCAGGTGAGAACTACCCTAGCCAATATGATGGAAACGTCCATACCAAGACGTGAGCGTGTCGCAAGCAAGCTAGGTATGTCAGAACGAACACTTCAGAGACGATTACTGGAAGCGGAGTCATCTTACCAACAAATATTAGATACCTTGCGCCTTCAACTATCAAAGGAATGGCTGTTACGCAAAAACTGGCCAATATCTGAAGTCGCTGTTCGCTTAGGCTTTACGGAACCACGCTCATTTCAACGTCGCTTTAAAACGTGGACAGGCATGTCACCGGGGGAGTACCGAAAACAACGACTTCCAGAATCGATAACGAGTTGAGTAAGGTGAGTGAACGGGGAGACGCCTCTCCCCGCTTTGTATCAGCAAGCCAAATATCAGCAAGCCAAGATCACTAATACAGAAACGCGCCAAAGAATCACTCGCTCAATGACGTCGCCTACATCACTCCGCGGGCATTACTTTACTTCTGGGGCACCTCTGATTAATGCAGAGGAGGCTGCGGCTTTCAGGAAAATGGCAGTTCAAGGCGCTACTCTTGGGCAGTTTTTTGCTCCTGCAAAACCTGCATTTCCACCATCCTTGGTGGTCACAGCGGGTCACGTCAAAAAGTAGCAACACAGAAATGGTGTTTTCCTGAAAGCCCCTGTTTATAGGTAGTGAGGGGCGTGGC
>NVWL01000054.1 GCA_002733645.1 Oceanobacter sp. | reverse complement strand
CAACACCGCAAGCTTGCCGCTTAATATCAATCAACCAGATGGAACCAATGCTCCGTTAATTTACGCAGCCTTCAGTGCCAAATGTTCTGACGACGGACATGCAGGCATCCCATTATGCCAGCGGAATGGGTCATTGGCGCTACGACCAGATGGACGCTATCTTCTTTATATTGAAAATGGCCATGATAGTTGGAAGCAAAAGTCTCCAATGCCTCATGGTTCATCAAGACACCTTTAGATTTTCCGGTGGTCCCGCCAGTTGGAAAAATCGCTGCCAATTCATTGGTTTCCGGTTCGCCAATCTCGTGAAACTCTGGTTGACCATCGACAAAATCAGCGAGATTGGTTCCAATCGCGCCCTCGCCGTTGATACACACAAATTGCGCAATGGTCGGCACGGCCGATTGTATCTCCTCCACTTCCTGATTGAAGCAGCTGTCATAAAACAGGATTTTCGTTTCAAAACGCGATGTCAGATCAACATTGGTTTCGACGCTGTTTTTTGGGTTGATCGGAAGCCAAATGCCTTCGGCCCGCATAAGCCCAAGAAGCGCCAGCCATGCATTGTTCGAGTTCGGCGAATAAACGCCAATGCGCGTTCCCTTATCAAAGTCATTGCCACGAATGGCAGCAGCGATCTTATGGATTTTGGTATCTGCTTCTCCATAGGAATAGCTGCTCTCGCTATCCACGAACGCGGTCTTCTTCGCGTGATAACGAACCCCTTGATCAAAAAAGTCAATTAACCGCATGGTCATAAAATCAAAATCCCGAACTGGAGGCGCTAAACGTCGGTTATGGTCAGCTTCAATGGGAAGAAGGATTTCAATTGGCCAAGAAGATAGTGATGGCCAACAGCCTCACAGGCTGTGGCAAAACCCACTTTAGCTGGCGGCTGCGCGAGAAGCATATTCACAGTCGCCGCTTGAATGACACCGGTTTGGGTGTAAGGGGACGTGCTTTGAATTACCACCTTACGCCCACCGGCCGATCCGGTTCCGGTCGCGATATCACAACTGCGGTTTACCAGTGTAAGCTCCCGAGGCGGCATGAAAGACTCGACCGCATCAACCATCGCATCAAGCGTTGCTTTGCGCTTTGATTCCGATTTAATGGACCTCACTTCCTCTTCAAATTGTTGCTGCATGGCAATAACGCCTTCCATCAAATCTCGGTCGGTATTTCCGCTGAACTGGCGAACGGTATGAACGGTCGGGTGTTCTTTGAAGACATGGGGCAGATTGCCACCTGCCCATGGGTGTACGAGTTGATTGACCGCAAACCCCGGAACATAAACTTCATAGCCTTTGCCAGGCACCCAAGCTTCTAGAACATTATTTTTCAGGTATTTCGCATCATGGCTAAACAGACTGTAAATTGATTGAGTTGACGCAAATGTAGGAACAAACCCTCCTGCAGTAACAACCTCCAACGTATCAATGTCGCCATCTTCAAGACAAATGCGCGCGCAAATTTCAGCGGGAGTGTACATATATGCTGTGCAAGGTGCGAGCAGCAGCCCTTTGTCAGCAAATTTCGCCCCATATTTGTCTTTGACCATTTCGAGGAATGCGGGTTCGCCGGTGGTGTCTATGTAGTGGACGCCAGCCTCCAGAGCGGCTTGAACTACAGGCTCGCCGAAGCGTTCAAAAGGACCGACAATGTTACAAACTACCTTTGCGCCTTTAAAAAGTTTCGCCAGATCATCGGTTTCATTACTCACTTCGGCAACTTCATAATCAGCAGTTTCAATGCCCGGTAGCTTATCCATCACCTCTTGAACGCGCTTGCCGTCCCGGCCAGCGGCTATGAAGGGAATCTGATATTGCCGCAAAAATTCACAAACGAGCCGTCCGGTGTATCCGCTTGCCCCATATACGACGACTGGCTTTTTGCCCTTGCTGCTCATTCTACTCTCCTACCTGTGATATCGATTGGTTTTGGTGTCCCAACACAATTATGTGATTTTAAATGTCTCACAATCGGCCTTTGTTTACTTGTCCGAAGCGCTGAATTTGCGGTCAAATGAAACGTATCGTTCGTCTTTTGATACGAATCTAGCGTTGATGACTTGTCGTCCGGTATTGGTGCGTTAAACACAACTCTGCTCACCAACTAAAGGCTGGTGCAACGAACGGCTGTCGCGAGCGACGCCCGCTTACAGGGAAATACCATGTTTCTGTTTCACGACAAATCACCGGTGACATTCAATGATGATTTGCCGGACGCAGTTGACGTGGTGATTATTGGTGCCGGGATAATCGGTATATCAACGGCTTGGTATTTGCTTCAAAAAGGAAAATCAGTTCTCGTTTGTGAAAAAGGCCGGGTCGCAGGCGAGCAATCCAGCCGAAACTGGGGTTGGGTCCGGGTAACCGGCCGCGATGCAGATGAAGTACCAATTGCAATTGAGAGCGTAAGCCGCTGGGATGAACTATCTAAAGAGCTTGGTCCTGAGTTGGGCTTCGCGCGGCAAGGCGTTTTGGCCCTGGCCGATAGCGAACCAGAAATGGCCGGGTATGAAGAGTGGCTAGAGATTGCCAAAACTCATCAACTGGACACCAAACTTCTCACCTCGGCAGAAGCCACTGACCATATTAATGGTGCGACTGGTAATTGGCGCGGAGGCATGATCACTCCCAGTGATGGTAGGGCGGAACCTTTCAAAGCGGTCCCCGCGATAGCAAGAGCCATCCGGCAAAAGGGGGGTACCATCAAGGAAAATTGTGCTGTCCGAACTATAGATGTTCAGGCTGGGAAAGTCTGTGGCGTTGCGACGGAAGCAGGTTACGTCAAAACTGATGCGGTTTTGTGTGCGGCAGGGGCGTGGTCGAACATGTTTCTTTCCAATATGGACATATTACTTCCGCAGCTAGTTGTGCAGGGAACAGTCGCCAGAACAGTTGCGGCTCCCAGCGTTTATGAAGGCGCGGCTGGACTGGGTGATATCTTTATCCGTAGGCGGCAGGATAAAGGCTATACCGTCGCAAGCGCTATGACCGTTCACACTATTGGCGCAAACAGCTTCCGGTATCTCACCAAATTTATCCCATCCCTCCGCAGCGCGAGTGATATCCGTGTGAAACTGGGGCGAGACCGGACCCAGCAACCCATTCTGATTAAAAAATGGGGAGCGGATTCAGAATCTCCCTTTGAGCGATGCAGGGTTCTTAACCCCGATCCATCATCAAATGCGGTGCGGGATATGAAGAAAAACCTTGGAAAGCGTTTACCTTTACTAGCTGGAATAGAATTCGCGCAAAGCTGGTCGGGTATGATCGATGTTACGCCCGATGTGGTACCTGTCATGGACAAAATCAATTCTTGCCCGGGGCTGTTTGTTGCAACAGGATTTAGCGGTCATGGCTTTGGCATTGGTCCCGGTGCAGGCCGTGTAATGGCTGACTTGATATTGGGCAATGACCCGATGCATGATCTGTCCCGTTTTCGGTTTTCGCGTTTCACCGATGGTTCAAAAATGATGCCCGGGCCCGCTATATAAGCGTATTGACACCCAGTGTGTCCAGATTGCATCACTAGGCAGAAGGCGAACAGATCATGCCTCGGGTCATTTTGGACAGCCCCGCTCCCCCAGTGGTCGTGCATGCCGCTAAAAACAACGCTGGAAACCCTACGAAAAATAATATGATACTAGAACTGTCTCTACTTGCCATAGGGGCAATTTTCCTTTTTCGGACAAAATACAAAACTGCTGAATTCGTAGAGGCTAAGACGGCGTCCTATACCGATTCAGTATTTCGAAACTCGCGAGGTGACAAACCATTCCAACGCTTAAAAGCCCGTGAGAAATTGCTGCTGTCGGTAAACCCGAGCAGATAGGCAATCTCGGTAATCGAGATCTCTTTGCGTTCAATATAACTCTCAGCCAGTTCGCACCGCGTTTCATCTAGAAGATCCTGATAACTTGTACCGGCGTTTTTCAATTTCTCGTGAAACGCACTTGCGCTCATATTGAGCGACGACGCCACACTAGTCCTGCTGCATTCGCCGGAGGGTAGCATTTCAATTAGCTTCGAGTAAACGCGAGCAGGAAGATCGACCTTAGCTGTTCGTTCGAGAAATTCGACAACGACTTTGTCATTGTGGCGTGCAAGATCACGGTTGGAAGCCGGAAGACGAATATCAAGATCATTTTTTGGCACATAGATGCCGGTCCGTTTTGCTCCATACTCTATCTCACAGTCAAAGTACTCGTCATACGCGGCATGGCAATCTGCAGAGCTTGCTCGGGAAAGGCTTACCTTGTTAGGTTTGTAGTCTGGTGCAATTGCATAGCGAATATATTTAAGTACCAGCGCGGTAAATGCATCGGAATCAAACTCCAACGTGGTTGGGCTGAGTTTAACCAATGGTTGCCAAGAAAAACATGCCCCGTTCGCATCCTCGGTGAAATTAACCTCATATAGAGTTGTGATCAGAGAGAAAAAGCGCGCGAACCGTTCAAAAAAAGCGCGTAGTGTACTGCTGTATAAAAGCCCTACTCCAAGCGCGTGATAGCTGGCGGGGTTAAGTAAATTGACACAAGAAAGCGCAAAAGTAGCATCACCAGAACGCTCGATTGCCAGAGCCAAAAAGCGGTCCATAAGTTCCGCGGGCACCCTCTGGCTTGGGCGGTTATATAGGCTGATATCAATGCCCGCGTCACGAATTACCTGGTCAGCATCAATCCCGGATGCTTCCAACGTTTGGCGAACAGTAGCCAGATTTCCGAAAAAACTGCTATTTCTCATATCATGACAATTTTCGACACTATTCCCAAAATTGCCGTTATAGTCAGGTTTCTAGAATCTGTGCAATGACCTAATGATTGTGCAATGACCTAATGATGATGTCCTGCTCGGTTGCAAGGTCGACAAGATCTCCGACGTGGTCTAAGTGTCTGACCGAAAACTAAGTTGAGTGGTATCAGCGGTTTAGCTTGACGCTGCCCCAAGTCATTGATTCTGTGAAAGTGACAAAACTTTTGCAAAGGATCGATGATGTGGACTGATACCACTCGCGCGCAACATGCCCGCATTGGGCAGCGCTTGCCAAGCGATTTAACCGATCATGAGTGGGAAGTGCTGGAGCCGTTCTTCCCACCGCCGTCTGGTGTTGGCCGTCCACGCAAGTGGCCCGCATGGGTCATCGTCGATGCGCTATTTTATATGCTGCGCGGCGGTTTGCTCTGGCGGATGATGCCGCCGTGCTTTCCACCAGCAACTACGGTGCAGCACTATTTTTACGCCTGGCGCGATGATGGGACGTGGGCGCGGATAAACCATTATCTCATACAGGATGCACGGATTGCGCAGGGCTGTGAGGCCTCGCCTAGTGCTGGTGTGATCGACAGTCAGTCGGTCAAAACGACCGAAAGCGGCGGGATACGAGGCTATGATGCAGGCAAGAAGACCAAAGGCCGCAAACGTCACATCATCACCGACACGAACGGCTTCCTGGTGCATGCCATCGTCCATAGCGCCGACATTCAAGACCGGGATGGCGCACCGATGGTGCTGGGTGACATCCGTTACAGCTTCCCGTGGCTGCGCCATGTGTTCGCAGATGGCGGCTATGCGGGAAATAAGCTGAAACAGGTGCTGACCAAAATCGGCGACTGGACGCTTCAGATCATCAAGCGTTCCGATCACGTCAAGGGCTTCGTTATCCTGCCCCGCCGATGGGTTGTCGAACGCACCTTTGCATGGCTGAATCGCAACCGCCGCCTCGCCAAGGACTTCGAGCAAACAATTGCCTCGGCAACCACATGGATCTTCATGGCTTCCGTCCAACTCCTGACGCGGCGCATCGCAAAACCATGATATCCAATGTATTAATTATCGGTCAGACTCTAATCCGAACAATATGATCGGCACAACCCGGAAGTCGAAAACGGTCTAGCAATACTATGGCAGATTTTTGAGCGGCGGGTTTGGAGATATTGGACTTGTAACGGTTTGGTTTCAGTCACCTGAGAATTTAACACTCACTCAAGGAGACCGACGAGATGATCAGAATATCTCTACACCCATCCCGATATCGCGGAAGCACAAGTCTTCGGGTTCCTGATAAAAAATATGGCGCACAAGTGTACGCCTGGATCTAACTTCCGCCTGAGGCCAATCTTCCCCTGAGGATATTAAGAGTCACCGTCTGAGGCAGATCTCCCATCTCAAAGTCTCCAAATATGTCAAGATAGTGGATGATTTCTCCATGACAATCACCGGTAAAATGACGAAATTGGTAACGCGTGACCAAGCTACTGAGAAGTTTGGCCTTAAGTGCCATCACCGCCTGACCCATAATTAGTTGTTAGTGACCGGTAATAGTTCAACACGAGTAATAGTATCAATTTCGGATTGGTTGCATAACGCTGGCACGCAATTTCTGGAGAAGAATAATGGGATTAGAGAGCAAATATTTCAACGCTTCGGAGAAGGCGAAAAATTTCGTCCGGGATACCATCGCGATCGATTCACTCGCTGCTTGTGTCGACCAGGGGTGGCCGCGCGAAGAACTGTTTGAAGAATATCACAGCCGGGCGATCGATGCCGGTATCGACATTATCGGTATGACGGCTAGTTATGGTCAAAATGATTTTATGACAATGCAAAACCAAGCTGCGCATTTTCTAAAACACATCAATGCTGATCAAGAACGATTCGGGATCGTTCGCAATACCGGGGATATTCGAAAATTCCATGATGAGGGAAAACATGGATTATTTTTCTGTGCTCAAGGTTGTGAATTGCTAAACAACAATCCGGAACACTATGCTCCCTTGGTTAAAAATGCCGGAATAGGTACCGTTGCTCTGGCCTATAACGAGCGCTTTCGCGCCGGCGATGGCTGTTTGGTCGAAAATGCCGACAAAGTTACATATTATGGCCAGATGGTAATCGATGCCCTGCACAAAAATCAGATTCTGCTGGACCTGAGCCACGCATCTGAGGCCACTGCATTAAGCGCAATGGAGTATAGCAAAAAAGTCGCTCCAGATACGCCAGTCATTTATACCCATTCTACACCCATAGCCATTTGCGACATCTATCGCAGTATAACTGATGCAGAAGTCGAAATGTGCGCGTCGACCGGGGGTGTCATCAATATCGTCACTCTGCCCTGGTTCATAGTTGATCCCCGAGCAATGGAAACGACACCCGCCGACATATTGAAAGCGATCAATTATGTTCGCGATCTTGTTGGTATTGATCATATCGGGATTTCATCTGATGATGCCTATAGCTGGGAGCCTGTTTGGGATTGGGCGAAAACAGTGCCTGAAATGTATCAGGACGGCGGCCTTACCGAATATGCTGCCAAGCAAAAGCCTTGCGGCAGTGCTGAATCTGCCAAAGTCTATCCGGCTCTGGTCGATTTATTGTGGTCGGATGGATATGCTGACGAAGACATCAAAAAAATTCTCGGCGGCAACCTGATGCGGATATATGAACAGGTTTGGGGGTAACTCATGTCTATTCTGTCACTATTATTCGCCGCAGACCGATAAACCGGTTTCAATGACCTGTGGTCTAGCGATCTCTGTGTCAGTTTTTTTGGGGCCAATTGACGATTGAGACGGCGCTGTTGTCGCATTGGTCGGGACTATGTTTATCATCGCAGGGGAATGAAATGATCCGACTTGATTACTACGTGCGGAGAAAGCCGGACCTTTCGGTTGATGAATTTCAAGAACGTTGGCACGGAAGCCATGCAGAAATTTGGAAAAAACATGCCGATATTCTTGGCTTGAGACGACTGATTCAGGTCGCCGATATGCCCGATGATCCGATCGCCGTTGCCTATAAGGAAAATTACGATGTCGGTGGAGAAGCATATGATGGCGTTTCCAATGCCTATTGGGCTGAAGCGGCGGTTCTAGCGAAAGCGCTTGAAACTAAAGAAGGACAGGCCGCGTGGTCTGAAATTCTGGAAGACGAAAAGCAGTTCATAGATACGGGCCGGTCAATGATTTCTTTCGGGATCAATCATCCCGTTATTAATCCGCGTGGAAAAGTTGAAGCGACCAAAGATTCCGAGATCATGAAGGGAATCTATTTTCCGCCAGGTTTGCCGCATCTCTCCATCGAAGAGATTCAAAGACAATGGATCGCAGTTCATTGTGGATTGACTCACGAAAATTCCTACTATTCTCCTAACATTCGTTACTTTCAGGTCCATGCAATAGAAGCTGAGAGCACGCGGCATCTGTTCAAAGATGAGAACGCTATTATCGCAGCGATGCGCAATGATCGTAATATGCGCGCGCGTCCAAATCATTTCGGACATGCAGAAGTCTGGAGTTCGATGGAAGATTTTGAGCGTTCCGGAGAGAACCCCAGACGACAGGAATTATTTCCACTATTCAAAGCGGATATCGTCTCATTTTCTGATCCATCAAAGAGCTATTTTGTCGTTGGCAAAGAGAATTTCGTGATCGATAAGGATATCTATACGATGCCTCTGCCAGTGCCACCCGGACCGGATTGTTGAGTTATGACCAGTATAGATTTTGAAGGCAAAACAGTGATCATCACAGGAGCGGCGCAGGGCATTGGCGCTGCCGCTGCCCGCTCATTTGCGGAAGCTGGCGCGAATATCATTGTGTCAGATTTACTTGATAGCGTCGAAACAGTGGCCGAAGAACTGCGCAGTGCTGGCGTTAAAGCAACAGCGCTGGCTACCGATATTTCTAGGCCAGAAAATTGTGAAGCGCTTGTTGACCTTGCTTTGGAGAAATTTGGCCGGTTGGATTTTGCCTTCAACAACGCAGGTATCGGAGGCATGCATCGACCGGTCGGAGAAATCCAAGTTGAGGATTGGCTCAAGGTCGTGAACGTTGACCTGAACAGCGTTTTCTACTGCATCAAATATCAACTCCCCGCTATGGTTAAAAGTGGCGGCGGTGTGATCATCAACACCTCATCCGTATGCGGCCTTGGCCCTTTGGCTGGGAGCAGTATCGAGTATACTGCTGCCAAACACGGTGTCATAGGTCTGACCAAGCAGGTCGCCCTAAATCATGCCGGTGAAGGCATACGGTGTCTGGCTATTTGTCCCGGCTATATTGAGACGGCTCTCACCGATAAAGACAAAGGCGGTGATGTCGATGAGGAAGGCAAGGCCTGGTTCTTGGACCGTATTCCGCAAGGCCGTTTCGGCCAGCCAGAAGATATCGGCAATATCGTCCCATTGCTCTGCTCCGACCAAGCGGACTATCTGAACGGAACCGCTATTCCAGTTGATGGTGGCTTTCTGCTCTCCTGATGCAGGACAGCAATCGATCATCCTCCTATTTGTTCCGGGTTATTCTGATCCCCCCGGCAGTGTTTTTCTCGGTGATATTTGGCGGAGCCTATGGTTCCGGCCGGGAGATTGTCGAGTTTGTGACTAAATACGGGCCAAGCGGCGGCTTTGTTTCCCTTGCGACCATCGCGATACTTTATGCCGCAATCCTGTTCCTGTGTTTTGAGTTTGCAAGGTTAACACGCAGCTTCGAATATCGCGCCTTTTTCAAAAACCTGATTGGGAAGGGCTGGGTGCTTTATGAGCTGCTATTCATGTTGGGGCTTGTTGTTGCATTGGCAATTTGTGCATCGGCGTCAGGTGCAATTGCGTTAAACCATTTTGGTTTACCCGAGATTATCGGCGGGATAGGGCTTCTCCTAATAGTCGTCGCACTCAACTACCAAGGGCGTAGATTTGTCGAAATTTCGATGATCTTTTGTATTGGCGCTCTTGCGCTAGCCTTTCTCTATTTAGCGGCAGAGCTGTTTTCGGGACAATCTGCGCTTATCAGCGACAAGCTGGCGGCCGAACAAACAACAAATTTCAATGCCATCAAGGGCGGCATGACTTACGCATTTTCAAGCGGGGGCTTCATTCCCATCCTGCTATACTGCGCGGTAGGTTTGCGCAGCCGGAGTGAGTGCCTGGTCGCGGCCCTTCTGGCGGCATCGGTCACCGTTTTGCCGGGCATCGTTCTGCACAGCGCATTCCTTACGCAATATCCGGCCATTTTGGATGAAACCCTGCCAGCTTATACGGTCGTTCAATCGCTGACATCACCTGGCTTCCTCAATATCTATTTGGTGATCGTGTTCCTGATGATTGCACAGACCGGGGTCGGCCTGCTGCAAGGATTTATCGAACGAATTGACGGATGGATGCTGGAAAAGAACGGAAAACCCATGCCGCCGATTGGCCATGCACTGACCGCTGGCGGTGTGGTAGTCGCGAGCATGGTCTTTGCATCTATCGGTTTGGTAGAACTGATCTTTCGGGGCTTTACGTTCTTCTCGGCCGCATTCTTCTTTGTATTTTTCATTCCGCTCTTCACGGTTGGCATTTACAAAATATTTTTCACATCGCCCAAAGACCAAAAGGCCGCGCAATGAAAAACCTGAAAGGCAAAGTTGCTGTCATTACCGGTGCTGCGAGAGGTATAGGCTTCGCCTTGGCTGAGGCTTCCGCTGAAGCAGGCATGAAACTTGCGATATCCGACATAGACCCGGCAGCACTGGCTGAAGCAAAAAAATCTCTAGATGCGAAAGGGGCCGAGACACTAGCTTTTCCTGCGGACGTAGGAAACGCGTCCGAGATTGAAGCACTGGCAGCAGCAACGCTGAAGCAATTCGGTTCAGCAGACTTACTTTTCAATAATGCGGGTTTGTTTGGGACGCCTGCTCTTCTGTGGGAACAAGAACTGGCGGATTGGGAAAAAACCATATCGGTCAATCTTATGGGAGCCATTAATGGAATCCGTACTTTTGTGCCGATCATGCTCCATCAGGAAACCGATTGCCATATTGTCAACGTGGCATCTGTAGCAGGTCATCTGGTTCAGCCCTTTTTGGGGCCATATCAAGCGACCAAATTTGCGATGACAGCAATCACGGAGTCTCTTTATCTGGAATTGCAGACATTGGATGCAAATATCGGGGTTTCGCTGGTCTGTCCCGGATTCACGAAAACCAATATTATGGGAGGTGAAGCAGCCTCTGAGCCATCGCAAGAAGAGATGTCTGGGGGTCCGGCCTCAATGATACGATCGGCCATGACCGAGGGCGTCAAATCGGGACTTAGCCCTCACGACGTCGCAAAACAAGTTATTGAAGCGGTAAAAAATGATAAGTTTTATGTCTTCACACACCCCTATGCATTGGAAATGATCGGGAAGCGTTTTGATCAGGTTTTAGGCGGCACAAACCCTTTATTGGAAGGTGCGCTAAAAGAGCGATTTACAGAATGACGAACTCCCAAACTGTTGTCCACCGCTTGATAGAGGCTCTCAGCGAAGGAGCTGTGATGACAGGTTCTGAGATTTCAGAACGCGCTGTCAGCTATTGGAATTCATCCCCGAAGCAAGCCAAGGCATTGGTTCGTCCCAGATCGACCGAGGAAGTGCAAGCTGCCCTCAAAATCTGTCACGATTTTGGTCAATCCGTCATTACCCAAGGCGGGATGACCGGCTGTGTAGAAGGTGCGGATTCCAGCCCTGAAAATGTCATTTTGTCGTTGGAACGCATGACTCAAATCGAAGATATCGATGAAATTGGTGGAACCGCGACTGTTCAAGCAGGAACTGTCCTTCAGACTTTTCAGGAGACAGTTCAGGAACGTGGATTATATTTCCCGCTCGATCTGGGAGCCAGAGGGAGTTGTACGATCGGCGGCAATGCGGCGACCAACGCCGGGGGTATAAACGTCATACGCTACGGTATGATGCGCAACCTGATTCTCGGACTAGAAGCCATTCTCGCGGATGGCACTATTGTCTCGTCGATGAACCATATGCTGAAAAACAATACCGGCTATGACCTCAAACAGCTGTTTATTGGTTCGGAAGGTACATTGGGGGTCATTACAAAAGTTGTCGTGAAGCTAGAACGGCAACCCGCCAGCCGCGTAACAGCAATGACCGCTCTTCCCGATTTTGCGCATGTCACGAAATTTTTAGGACATTGCCAGAAGGAATTGGGTGGGATGCTGACTGCCTTTGAAGTTATGTGGGGTGATCACTACCGCGCGGTCACAGAGCCTGGCTGGAATAAATCGCCGATGGACCGTTCTCATGAGTTTTATGTACTTGTTGAATGCGAGGGGCTGGATTCGGATGCCGATTCCGAACGATTCGAAACGGTCATGGCGTCCGCCCTTGAAAAAGAGATTATTCAGGATGCCGTTCTGCCGAAGTCAGAGAAAGAGCGCCGGGAACTGTGGGAAGTTCGAGAGAATTTCGAGGCGGTTCTCCAGAATGATCCAGCATTACTATATGATGTCAGCCTGCCGATCCGAAATATGAGTGCCTATGTCGAAGAGGTCCAGCAAGGTTTGAAAAAGCAATGGCCACAGAGTGCTTGTTATGTTTTGGGGCATATTGGCGACGGCAATTTGCATCTGTTTATTGCGCCCAATAGCATGGATGCAGATCTTCATGGCCGCTCTGACGAGTTGGTCTACGGACCGCTCGCCCAATATGGCGGCTCAGTATCCGCCGAACATGGGATTGGAACCGAAAAGAAGAAATGGTTGAAACACAGCCGATCAGAAGTCGAAGTGGAAATAATGAAGTCCGTCAAGCGCACCTTTGATCCGAAGGGAATTTTGAATCCTGGCGTGATTTTTGATTTAGCCCAATGAGTTTCTCTAACGAACGAGGATTAGACAAGTGACAGATATTTCATCCGCATTTTCGGATACATATGCCGAAGCTCGCGAAAAGTTCATTGCTGCTGCCAATGAGGCGCAGGCAACAATCACCTCATATGAACAAGCTGAAAAAGGGCCAAATGGTGAACGCCTGTTCATCGATTTTGCAACGGTTGGCCCCGATGATGCCGAAAACGCGATTATCATTGTATCAGGCACTCACGGGGTTGAGGCTTTTTGCGGTGCGGGAATTCAAGTCAATATTCTCTCAAATCCGGATGAGCTCGCTAAATATGCTGATACCAAAATAGTCTTTCTACACGGGCACAACCCCTATGGATGGGCCTGGCTGCGGCGCGGGAACCAGGACAATATTGACCTCAATCGCAACTATGTCGATTTCTCAAGAAGATTTGGCTCAAATGAAGCCTATTCAGAAGTTCACAAACTCATGTTGCCCGATGATTTCGACGTCTCAGCTACCAATGCCATTGATAGCTGGGTCGAAGAACATGGTCAGGCCCACTTTTTTACGGTCGCGCTCACAGGACAACGCATCGACCCCAATGGGATTTTTTACGGAGGGCTTGAACATGCATGGGCTACTAAAACTGTATCAAAAGCACTGCCGACATTTGTTAAGAATCAAAAGAGGGTCTGTCTAATTGACGTCCACACCGGAATGGGCGGTTATGCAGGTGCACTTATCTTGCACGCGTACGAGCCAGGATCGACGAATAGTGATCGCTTCAACGATTGGTACGAAGACAAAGTGACCAATGAGATGGAAGGCGTGGATACTTCCGAAATCGAATATGACAACAGCGGCGCAATCGCCACTGCATTGGACGACTTACTACCGGATCACGAGACGCTTGGCGTGGTGATTGAATACGGCGTTGTAGATCTTCGGCGTACCATTGACTCGCTCGTTGCGGACAATTGGCTTCATGCCAAAGGCGACCTTGGCTCAGACCAAGCTAAAGCAATCAAGCAGGAAAACTTGGACTGCTTGTACGGGAATACTGACGACTGGAAGCGCAAGGTCTGGGAGCACAGCTCATGGATGATAGAAAGCACTGCAAAAGGCCTGCGAGCACTTTGCACGAAAGAATAGATAAAGGATGAAAAACCAAGACACCGCGCGCCGTATTGGGATTAACTGAAAACAGCGAGCCTGGCACGTAGATCATATTTGTAAGCTTACCGTCACAAGGCATATGCAAGCGATGATAATCCTTTAGTGACAGATACAGATTGGCGGAAGTTCCCGTTCCGAAACTTTGCTGCTAATGCTGTATCACCGCCAAGCAACTCGATCGTAGTAAGCTTGCCTGGCTGTGATCCGGAAAAATTGAAAAGCTTCTGGTTTCCTTGCACCTCAGAGGTTTTGTGTTAGCAATCTAACACAAAAGTCGATTGTTCATGACGTGACCCCTTAAAACTCCTCCAGAAGTGATTAGAGTCCGGCCTATGAAAGGACGGACTAATGAAGCGGATACGATTTACAGAAGAACAGATTATCGGTGTTTTGCGAGAGGCAGAGGCAGGTGCGAAGACGTCTGATTTGGCGCGCAAGCATGGTGTTTCGGAAGCTACGCTTTACAACTGGAAGTCCAAGTATGGCGGGTTGGAAGTGTCAGAGGCAAAGCGGCTTCGGGCGCTTGAGGCGGAGAACACGCAGCTCAAGAAGTTGCTGGCCGATACGATGCTGGACAATGCAGGTCTGAAGGATCTGCTGTCAAAAAAGTGGTGACGCCCGCAGCAAAGCGGGAAGCGGTCGCGCATCTTCAGGCCCTGCTTGATGTTAGCGAGCGGCGGGCGTGCAGGATCATTGAGGCTGATCGCACGAGCATGCGCTACCAGTTGCGGCGCGCTGATGATGCGGAGCTTCGCGAGAAGCTGCGGGCGTTGGCGCAGGAGCGTCGTCGGTTCGGCTATCGCCGGTTGCACATTCTGCTGCGCCGTGACGGTGTGATCATCAACCGCAAGAAGACACAGCGGCTTTACCGTGAAGAAGGCTTGACGGTGCGTCGGCGTAAAGGCCGCAAGCGTGCGGTTGGAACGCGCACACGGCCACCTGTTCTGGCATTGCCGAACCAATGCTGGAGCCTCGATTTTGTGCATGACCAGCTTGTCACAGGCCGCCGGTTCCGTGTGCTGAACATCGTTGATGATGTAACCCGAGAATGCCTGCGTGCGGTGCCTGATACGTCAATATCTGGTCGCAGAGTAGTGCGTGAGTTGACGGACTTGATCTGCGAACGCGGCAAGCCGGGGATGATCGTCAGCGACAACGGCACGGAACTAACCTCCAATGCGGTACTGGCCTGGTGTGAGAAGGTGCAGGCCCAGTGGCATTACACCACGCCTGGCAAACCGACAGAGAATGCGTTCGTGGAGAGCTTCAACGGGCGGATGCGTGACGAGTTATTAAACGAGACGCTGTTTATGAGCCTTGATCACGCCCGTGAGAAAGTTGCCGCATGGATCGACGATTACAATAACCAACGGCCACACTCGTCGTTGGGATACGCCACTCCGGCGGCGTTCGCTGCCGAACTTAAAAAGCAAGGGGCTGCTTCGCTCCGCATAGCCGGAGGCTACGCTACGCAGCCCCTTGCTTCACCTGCGCAGTCGCGCAATAACGATGCCGAGACTCTAATCGTAAATGGATGAACGTTGGGGGTCACGTCATTCAGCCCAAAATAGCGAAATTTATAACACACAGTCTAGCACGTAATCCCGTATATTGGATAACAACCTATATATATCAATATTATAACTTTGCAGATATCCGTCTCATAACCTGAAGGTCGTAGGTTCAAATCCTACTCCCGCAACCAACAAAATGTCATAAAGGCAATGACTTAACGAAAGGCCTCGGTCGAAAGATCGGGGCCTTTGTTCGTTCGAACAGTAAGGATATGGTAAGCAAGCTGGTGAGTAGGATTGAGTATTTGCTCTGCGGTGCACTCTGCGCACGGCTTCACTCAGATTGCAGATTCCAACCTGTGCTGCCTCGCCAACTTTCTCCCTTTCCCTGTGCCTCCGGTCTTCTGTTGGAACAATCGCAACAACCTTTTTTCAGTATCGAACTATTTATAGCTGCTCATCCAATAGTTTAGCTATGGATTTGAGAAGGCCTTACTGCCGTTTTGACTTGTCTATCGAAACCCGTAACGGGTTTTTGCCTTAAATCTTAACACTGGGGACCATATGCTCGTCACTGGCTGCGATTGCTCTCGGCGCGATTTCTAACTCATAATGAAAATGAAAAAGGCAATATCGGTCATTTGGCTTCGTTGCCAAAAGCACTCCTCGGAGCCATGCAGCTAGACGGCACCCTCGCTAGAGTTGCTGCTCCGCTAATGGCGCTGTAAGCTGGCGTTCAGCGAGCGCCCAACAGCGGTCGTTAAATTCCGATTAGACCGAAAGCAGACTTTAATAGCCATTACTATGGTCATAAAATACTAGGCAGTAGACTCATAAAATCGAAGTTTGATGCGTATGGCGGCGAGTTTGATCATGGCGAGGTAGGATGATCCAAGCTTGTCATATCGTGTCGCTATCCTTCTGTGATATTTAAGTTTGTTAAAGAACCGTTCGACCTGGTTGCGCGCCTTGTAGAGGGAGGGCGAGAAGCATACCGGGTCTTTGTAGTTGGATTTGGGCGGGATATTGGCCCATGCACCGCGCTCGCGGATAAAGTCTCTCAGCCAGTTTGCGCTATAGGCTTTGTCAGCAAGCAGCATTTGGCCCTCGCGCATATGATCGAGAAGATCGGCTGCTGCCTTAATATCGTGCATTTGCCCTTCAGAGATCGAGAGCTTCACCGGCAAGCCATGCTCATCGGTTACAGCATGGATTTTTGTAGTAAGACCTCCCCGGCTGCGTCCGATATTTCGATCCGGGTGGCTTTTTTTAAAGTGGCAGCACTATGATGAACGCGCACCGAGGTTCCCTCGATCATACGTACATCACCTTCATAAGCATCGGTAATTGTGTCCATTATCTGATCCCACACACCCGCCTTCGTCCAACGACGGAAGCGGTTGTAGCAGGTTGTGTGAGGGCCATAGCGCCCCGGGATGTCCGCCCACGGTGCCCCCGAACGCAGCACCCAGAATATCCCGTTGAGAACGCGCCGGTCATCAACGCGTCGAACACCACGCGACTTGTTCGGCAATATCGGCTTGATCACCGACCACTCAAACTCGCTCATCTCATAACGCACCATAACAATCTCCTATCTCGGAGATTGAATCATATCTGCAACGCTTTGGGAATCCCGTTTATGAGTTTACGGCCTAAATATCTGATTGAAATAACTTGCAGCCTCATAATATCCGACAACGCTTGTTGTGTTTACGTTAGACCATCCCAAATCAGTTTCAATCCAACGGCAAAAATCAGACCATACATGATCCTGTAGAATGTTTGATGGTCGATGCGTTTGACCAGCGCGACGCCGATGAGCACGCCAATCGGGGCCAACGGTATTAATATCAATGAGATTGTGAGGTTGGCCTGATCAAGCTGGCCGAGCATCGCATAGGGTAGTATTTTCACAAAATTCACGACAAAGAAGAACATTACAGCGGTTCCGGCATAGACCCGCTTTTCCAGATTTTGCGGCAGGGCATAGGCCTGAAACGGCGGTCCGCCCGCATGTGCGACAAAGCTGGTAAATCCAGCCACAGTTCCGGCAATAAATCCCAAAGGTCTGTTGCCAGCGATGACGTCCTTCCGACCTTTCGGCTTAAAAACCGCATATAGCGGAAAAATCAGGGCGATTGCGCCGACGCAGACGAGTACGATCTGGTCATTCAAATAACCGGCAAGAAACGTGCCGGTGGCAATTCCCACGATAGCTCCTGGCAGCATGAGAAACAGAATATTCCGGTCCCAGTGCTTGCGGTAGGCCCAAACACTGACCCAATCCATGACGATCAAAATAGGGAGTATTATCCCGGCCGATTGCAGTGGGGAAATGGTCAGCGCCATCAACGGAACCGCGAGCAATGCCAACCCGCCAAAACCGCCCTTTGAAATGCCTGTGATCACCACCGCGATGACCGCAGTAAACCAGAAAAGTGGGTCATCTATGATTATAGTGTGTGCCCGCCCGTTAGTTCTGTGCGAGGCTCCTAATTGGCGCAGAAACCCCCGTCGACATTCAGTATCTCACCCGTAACATAGCTTCCACCCGGTGCGCAGAGAAAGATAATTGATCCGGCAAAATCTTCGGGTTCTGCCAAACGCCCCAGGGGAATTCGGGACAAAACACCTTTGCGCTGTTCGGCGGCATCATCCTCAAACAGCCAAGCCGTCAGTTCGGACCGAAACACGGTGGGCGCGATAGCATTGACGGTGATATCGTGTTTGCCCCATTCGGTTGCAAAACTTTTGGTCAGCATATCGACCGCCGCCTTGGACGGTCCGTAGGCCGTCGTCCCGGCGGGCGTCGCAAAGCGGCTGCGGACAGAGGAAACCAACACTACACTCCCCCCGCGACCTTGCTCTACCATTATTTTGCCCGCCGCGCGGGTGATGAGCCAGCTTTGCCGGACATTCGCATCCATCACGGTATCCCATTCGCCGGGTTCCATTTCGAGAGCGGGCTTGATCTTGGCCGTTCCCGAAGCGGAGATCAGGATATCGAGCCCACGGCCATCGGCACTGGCGGCTGCGACGATTTTTTGGCACTCTGCTTCGCTGGACGGACGACTGGCAATGGATTGTACCGCACCGCCTGCTTGTTCGATTTCGGCTTTCAATTCGGCCAATGCCGTTGCATTGCCCCCGGCGATAGTAACATGCGCGCCCGCGCCGCTCAAAGCCCGCGCCGCTGCCGCGCCGAGCGATCCGGTTGCTCCCGTGATCAGAGCGCTTTTGCCTTCAAGATTGAAAAGCTGGTTGATAATGTCAGTCATTGCATGTCTCTTTCGTTGCTCTAGCGGCTTGATATTGTGTTTCGCAAAAGGCCCAGCCCGTCGACTTCCAGTTCGACGACATTGCCGGGGCTCAGCCATTTGTCCATTTCATCGCCGCAACCATTCTCGACGGTCCCGGACCCTATGAAATCACCCGGATGAAGCGTTTCGCTTTGGGACATGAAGGCGATCATCTGCTCGAACGTCCAGTACATGTCGGAACTATTGCCTTCAGACCATGTCTCGCCGTTTATCCGAGCGGTCATGTTGAGGTTGGAAGCGTCGATTTCGTCCGGTGTGACCAGCCAGGGTCCCATTGCATTGCCGGTATCGAAATCCTTACCCTTGGACGGGCCGAGGTTGACCGATACCTCCCCGGGAATGACATCGCGCGCCGAAAAATCATTGAAAATCAAATAGCCGGCGATGTGGCTGTGTGCGTCCGCTTCAGCAACGTCGCATCCGGTCTTCCCGACAATGATACCGAACTCCAGTTCATAGTCGAGTTTTTCTGCATAAGCTGGCCAGCGAATCTCGGCTTCCGGCCCCACAACGGTTGCCGGATTACCCTTGTAATATATCGGCCTGTCATACCAAAGGTCGGGGGTGGTTTTGCCGGTCCGCCGTTCAAAAGCACGCATATGGCCTTCGAAGCTGATCGTGTCGCGAATGGATGCGGGTCGGGGGACCGGTGCCAAAAGCCGGACCTTCGAAAGCGATCGCTCAATCGGCTGGCCATCTGTGCCTTCGTCCGCATTCGCGCTATGTTCCAGCGCAGATTTGGCTTGGTCCATGCTCGCTGGACCGCCCGCCAGAAATGCAACCATGTCATCGGGAATAGCGGCGTTGGCCATGATCGCCGCACGTTCGATGGTAGCACCGGTTGCTAAACGCGATGCCAAAGCCGCGTTCAGATCGATCACATTGTTATCCAGAACCGCGCCGATACGTTTCGGTCCGCGGCCCGCGGAATCGTCAAATGTCACCAGTTTCATGATTTCTGTCCTTCGCGCCACGCCGCTAGCTGGCGTAGCAGTTTCCGATTGCGCTGTTCGAGCAATTGCTCGCGGGTTGCATCGCCATAGTCGTACCAGCCTTTGCCAGTTTTTACCCCAAGATCACCCCGCTCCACTTTTTCAAGCAGTTCGCGCGGCGGGTCTTCGCGATTGGAGAGACCTCCAAAAACGGCACCCGAAACGCGGGCATCGGTGTCCAGTCCGATATAGTCCGCGCCCTCCATCGGCCCGACCCAGGCCAAGCGGAAACCAAGACTTGCTTTGACTGCTTCATCGAGTGCTTCGGCTGTAACCACACCCTCGTCGAGCAGATGGGCAATCTCACGGCTAAGCGCTCCCGTAAGTCTGTTGATCGCAAAACCCGGGATTTCCTTGCCGATTTTCAATGGTACCTTGCCTGTACGTCGCAACAGCGCAGCTGCCCGTTCGACTGTATCATCACTTGTTTCTTTACTGCGGTGCACCTCGACAGCAGGAATAATATGAGCGGGATTAAAATAGTGAAGCCCGACCGCGCGGGCTGCGCTTTTCATGCTTTCGGTGATCGTCGACATTGTCATGCTGCTGGTGTTGCTACAGAGCAGAACTCCTTCCGGCAGCATATCAAGATCTGCGAAAATTGAGCGTTTGAGATCACTGATTTCCGGCACTGTCTCAATGACCGCCTGTGCGTCACCCACCTGGGTTACCGGACTGTCCGATCGCGTCGCTTTTATTCTCCCAAGAACAGCTTTCGCGCTATCACCTGCAATGCCATATTCCTTCCCAAGCGAGAGATTAGCCGCTATTTGTCCGGTGCAGCGATCCAGCGAAGCCTGGTCTACGTCAAGTAGACGCACGACCATGCCTGCTTCAGCAAAACTCTGAGCAATACCTTCACCCATCGTTCCTGCGCCAATGACCGACACGGTTGTAACGTCATTGGCCCAACTTATTGCATCATTGCTCACCGGTCAGCCCCTTGCGATCAATTCGGCGACACGACGAGCATCCGGCAGATGTCGTTTGATCGGTTTTCGACAGCGCGTTCCTCATTGGCCTCGATCAGGATCGAATCCATTGCATGCAATGTCACGTCTTCGTCGCCGAAAATAATTGTGATTTCTCCTTCCAGCACGACATAGACCTTCTCGGTCGGAGCAGCGCCTTTGTCTGCCCCGCCGTCCGGAAGAAAAATCGAATAACCAACCCAGAAATTTTCGGTTGAACTGGCTTCGCCGCCCTGCAACCGGAATGCGCACATGTCATTATGATTGCGTGCTGGATATTGCTTTGCCTTGTCGATCCGTGTGACTTGCATGATTATTTACCTCTTATTTGATCAATTATTTCTGGCCATTTTGCGCGCCTGTTCAGCGAGGAAATTATCCAGCCGGTTGCGTACCTCGTCGGCTTGCTCTTCAGTCCAGCTTCGAAAGCCTTCCCCGGTTTTCATGCCGAGTTTGCCTTCGGCAATAAGATTATTGAGATGATCCTGCGTATGCGGCGTTACATCCAGGTCGGGAAGCAGAACGTTGTGGATATTCTGGGTCAGTTCCAACCCCAGCATGTCGGACTGCTCCAACGGCCCGATAACGCCCAGCCTGCCGCCAAATCCCATTTTGACAACCGTATCAACCGTCTCTGCATCGCACACGCCCGCCGCCACCAGGGCGATAGCTTCGCGTTTCAGCGCATGTTGCATGCGGTTGCCGACAAATCCGGGAATGTCGCGCTTCAGATGTACAGGCGTCCAACCAGCACCTCCAAGAATGGCCATCGCTTTGGCAATCACGGGCCCGCTATCTGGATCGCTCTGAACCACCTCGACCAGTCTGATGAGGTGCGGCGGGTTCCAGAAATGCGTTCCAATCACGCGTGACTTGTCGCGCACAGGTTTGGCGATGCTCGCGATCGGGATGGCGGATGTGTTGCTCGCGAGGATTGCGTGGGTAGGGGTCAGCTCGTCAAACTGTGAAAATAGCGATTGTTTCAGCTCCAGTTTCTCGGGAGCAGCTTCAACCACCATATCGGCTTTTTGAACAATGGTTGCCAAATCGGTCGAGCTGTTGATCCGGCGCAATGCAGCACCGTCATGCCCCAAAAGCCCGGCAATTGAATCAAATCTTTCGGGCAGCAGTTCAAGAGATGCCGGATCGGTATCAAAGAGGCTAACCGCATTCCCCGCCTGAGCCAGCATATACGCAATGCCCGAACCCATTCGCCCGCTGCCGACAACACCAATTCTCAATCTATTTTCGCCGGCCATGTCTTATCCCGATTTAAAATTATTGGCTGTTATGAGCGTCCCTGTTTTGTAGTGTGCCCGTTGGTCAGTTGTTCAATGCTTATCCGGCACGATGCCATAAAAAATAGGCATGGCTGCTTGCGCCCTGTCTGACCGAGATATTCATTCATTAGTGGCAAAGCTTTCCCGTATCATCGTGAGCAGCGTGTTGACCGCTGGAGCCGGATAATCCGTGCGGCGATAGGCTATGCCTGCGGTCGATGACCACAGCTTGGAATCGAATAGCCCGACCTGCATAACACCGTGCCTGGCCGCCATGGTTTCAAAGGCTATCGGGAGACTGCACAGATGATCGGATTGTGCGATCATGCTCAATATCGCTATGTCGGCGGCCAGTTCCATCCGCACTCTTGGCGGTTCCAGGCCATTTGCCGCATAAAATGATCCTAGCCGGTTGTGACCGACATAATCATTTTTCATGGTGATCCATCCCCATTCCGCCAAATCCTCGGGCGCGATATCCTCCGCGCCAAGGAGCGGGTGGCCTTCGCGCGCGAAGATACCGTGCACAACGTCAACCAGCGGTTCCTTGACGATGTCGCTGGAATCGGGAAAATCGAGCGTTGTGCAAATAATGTCGAGGTCACCGGAAACGAGCCGTGGCACCAAGGTGTCAATGACACCAGTCCGCAGCTCGACTTCCATACCCGGACGCGCTTTCAGGAAATCGGCGATGACCGGCGGCAGATAATTTTGCACCCATACCAATCCTGCACCGATTCTGATGACGCCTGTGGCACCGCCCTTCATCGAATGCAGTTCGGTCACGGCGTGACTTATTTCCCGCTGGATCAATCGGCCCCGTCGCGCCAGTACTTCGCCATAAGCGGTCATTTTTACGCCCGTTGGCCAGCGTTCAAAAAGAACCACGCCCAGTCTGTCTTCGAGTTGCTTGATGCTCTTCGAAAGAGCGGGTTGCGTCAGGTTCAATACCTCTGCCGCTCGTGAGATCGTATGATTGTCGACGACAGCCAGAAAATGGCTGATCAGGCGCGGCTCCAATTCCCGGGTTACGCCCCAATGGTTTTTCCGGGCATCAACAACGGGTTCGGTCATGACGGAAACCTTGGGGTTTCCTGTCCAGCGCAATGCTGTTCTGAATATATGCCAAGTGCTCTCATCCTGCTCTCCTCATATTACAGCATGGCGAGTGGCATAAATTGAAATCATACCCGTATCCATAAGAAAAAGTTATACCTTCGCCGACGTTGATCGAAAACCTGCGGATATCTGAGGATGAATCGTGTGCCCGGGGCAGAAGGTCTCGCTGTAACAAATGGGGTATAATATAAATTCATTGGTCAGGGCGTAAAGCGCATTGGCGCAAGAGAGTCCTTGCAACCTATACACCAACCTCTTGATAGGAGGCGAGTTATATGGCGATCGAACAGGAAGCCGCTACCGGATTGGAATATTGCGAACTCAGTCATCCATTTGGACATGGCGTACCGGTTTGGCCGGGCGATGACGACGTCTTGATCTGGCGGTCGGTTTATCATGCACGCGATGGCGTGCTCAGCCAGAAACTGTCTATGAACATGCATTGCTCCACGCATATGACCGCGCCGGTGCATCTTGTGCAGGGCGGCGCGTTTGTTTCCCAGTTGCCGATTGATCTGTTTTTTGGATCAGGCGTGGTGCTGGATATTCCCAAAGGAAAATGGGAATATATTACCGCTGATGATCTGGAAGCGGTCGGTCATATTGTGGAGGATGACGACATTGTCCTGATCAACACCGGCTGGCACCGGAAATATTCGGACAGTCTGGAGTATTTTGGTGAAGCGCCCGGACTGTCGGAAGATGCTGCAGATTGGTTGATCGAGAAGGGCGTAAAACTGGTCGGCACCGACACTGCGGCAATTGACCATCCCATGGCGACCAATCTTGCACTGCACCGCGGCGGCCCGAAAATGCGGTATCTGCCTGGTGACTATGAGCGCGACACCGGACGTGATCCGAAGGTCGATTTTCCCAAATGGCATCCCGCGCACAAAAAACTGCTGGAAGCCGGTATCCCGACGATCAGCAATGTTGGCGGGGATATCGATTTGATCAGCGGCAAGCGCGGAACCTACCATGCCATGCCCTGGAAATGGTGGGATGGTGAAGCCTGTGTCATCAATCTGGTGGCGATTACCGATCCGTCGGGCGCATACCGGATTGAAAAAGGAGTGGCGGCATGAACGTGATGAACAAGACAGTCACTGAAGCAGCGATGCAAATTGCGCAGCTGAAAAAATCTGGCGTAAAAATGTACGATCTGTCCAACCCATGGGGACACGGTGTGCCCGAGTGGCCATCGAGCGTAAATCTCGCCACAAAGACACTGAAGTTTCACGCCAAGGACGGGATGCTGGTCAAGGCCTGGGAAGGCATCATGCACCGCACGACTCATATGGATGTGGAAATTCATGTGACGGAGGGCGGCAAGACGCTGAAGGATCACCCGATGTCGACATATTTCGGCACCGGCGTGGCGGTATCCATTCCCAAGAAAAAATGGGGCGTGATCACCGCCGAGGATCTGGAAAAAGCGACGCCCGCAATCCAGCCGGGCGACATTGTTATGATCAATACCGGGAGCCACCATAATCTCGGCGATAATGACGAATATTATCAATATTCCCCCGGGTTATATAAAGAAGCCGGCGAATGGTTGGTAGAGCGCGGCGTTAAACTCGTCGGCATTGACGTGCAGGCGCTGGATCATCCGCTCGGCACCAAATTGGTCGGGCACGGCCCCGGACCAACTCATCCGCATCTCTATGATGAATATCGCGAGGAGACCGGTCGCGAGCTGATGGAGGATTTTCCCTATTGGGAGCCATGTCACAAGGCGATCACGGCAGCAGGTATTCCCGGCATTGAGAATGTCGGCGGGCAACTGGACGAAGTCACCGGCAAGAGATGCACGTTTATGGCGTTCCCCTGGCATTGGCCAGAGGGTGACGGCTGCGTCATCCGCGTCGTCGCGTTGGTTGATCCTGAACAGAAATTCCGCTTCGCCACTGGAGAATAAACGCCGCGGTCGCCGAGTGCCCTATTAGATCAGGCCCTCCTCCCGGAGTTGCCGTTCGGCAGCGCTTTCCCTTGCCAGCATTTTTTTGATGGCGTTCTGCTCGCCCATGCGCTCGGCAAAATCATTGAGATTGGCATATTCATCGCGTGGGAATTGCGCGTCGGTAGAGCGAAACCAGACCCAGTATATATAGGCATCGACAACTGACCATTGCTCGCCATACCACCAGCTGCCTGCGGAAAGTCGATTTTCGATCAGGTCAAAATTCGGCCGCATGGCTTCTATAGCCAGCTTTCTGACCTGCTGTCGGGCATCTTCTGTTTCGGCAAAAAAATTCGGCCTTTTGATACGGGTGACAATGGGGTGGAGCGTCGCTGAGCAATAGCAGAGATCAGCAAGCTGGCGCGTCGCTGTCATTTCGTCATCAGCCGTAGGTAGCAGCCCTGCTTCCGGATAGCGCCGTGACAAATAGGTCAATATCGCCACATTTTCAGTCAGAACTTCATTGTCAACTTCAAGCGCCGGTACTTTGCCCTTGGGGTTGATGGCAAGATAGTCCGGTGATTTATGCTCCCCGGTCATCATCCGGATAAGCCGATATTCAAATGGAAGCCCGATATGTTCCAGCGCTGTCATTGTCACTCGTGCGCAGGATCCGGGAGCAGCAAAAAGAGTAATTTTGGGCACGGAAACACCTCCAGTTCGATCATTATAATGGCTCTCAATAGCCTGAAGCGAGAGAAACATCGTATGAATGGCTAACCAAGCCCTAGTCCAATTGTTCATGACCACCGACAATGTTGGAGTCTGGATGTCACTGTTTTCGGCCAAATTTCCATAGGCATGATTTTGGGTTATGTCTCCCAGCACAAGTGGAATTGTCGGTTCTTGCCAGATGGTGCGAGATTGATTTGGAAGAGAGAATTCCGCGTTAGCGAAACCGAGAAGGGGAAGGGCAAATCATGATCACAGAAGCGTTGAAGAATCCTATGTCGATGTTCGATGTAAAGGACCGCTCGGCTCTGATAACCGGCGCGTCGGGGGCCTTCGGTCGGGCGGTTGCCATTGCGTTGGGCGCGATGGGTGCGAAGCTGACCCTTGCGGGTAGTACGAAATCAGACCTCGACGCAGTTGCTGAAGAATGCCGTGAAGTGGGAGCAGATGTGCAGGTGCTATATCGTCGACCTGATACGCTGGAAGATGCCCATGCGATGGTGGATGCAGCCGTTAGTGCCTATGGTACACTTGACCAATTGTTTGTTGCATCCGGTTCAAACAAGCCCGGCTTCATTCACGAACAGAGTGTCGAAGATTGGGAGTCGGTCATGGACGCCAATGTGCGCGGGGCCTGGCTCATGGCAAAGGCGACCGGGACATACTGGATTGAAAATAAAAAACGCGGAAAAGTGCTGCTTGTGTCTTCGGTGCGTGGGCGCCACGGCAACGTATCGGGCTACACCGGTTATTGTGCGTCGAAAGGCGCAACCAACATGCTGACGAAAGTGCTTGCCACTGAATGGGGGCAGTATGGAACGACGGTCAACGCCATCGCACCGACCGTATTCCGTTCAAAACTCACCGCATGGATGTATGAAGAAGACAATGAGCTGGGTCAGGCAACCAAGAAGCGGTCTCTGTCGCGGATCCCGTTAGGGCGTCTCGGGGAGCCGGAGGATCTTGTCGGAATGGCAATATATCTGCTGTCTCCTGCTTCTGATTTCTGTACCGGGCAGATCATGTATGTAGATGGCGGATTTTCTGCAGGATGATGGCTGACATCATTATATCAATGAATGGAAACTGGCGGTGACAGCAGAAAAGAAATCACTCAACACTTATGAAAACCGGCTGATTGGTGTTCTGTCACTGACCTTCGGCGTTGTGTTCTTTGATCGACAGGCAATGAATTTTCTCGCTCCTTTTGTTCAGGACGATTTGGGGTTGAGCAACACCCAGATCGGTATTTTGGCCAGCGCACTTGCGCTCACCTGGGCTTTTTCAGGCGTGTTTTTTGGACGGCTCTGTGATCGTTTTGGTCGACAACGGCTTGTGCTTATCACCGCCGTGATTGTATTCTCGCTTAGTTCAGTGCTGTCCGGTCTGGCGACATCTTTTCTTTTCTTGCTCGCTGCACGGATGCTGATGGGTCTGGCAGAAGGACCGGTTCTACCGATCTCGCAGACAGTCGTCGCTTTGGAATCCTCGCCCGAACGACGCGGGGTTAACATGGGCTTCATGCAACAGTTTGGCAGTAATATTCTCGGTACTTTTCTGGCTCCGCTAGTGCTGGTCGCTCTGGCCACGCAATTGGGTTGGCGCGAGGCATTCTATATTGCAGGTATTCCGGGCCTTATCTGCGCTTTGCTGATCTGGCTCTATATGCGCGACCCCGATCCGAAGCGTTTTTCGGCTGCCAACTCCGAGGTTGATGAGAAGGGCGGGGTTACCATTGCGGAAGGTCTTCGCTACCGCAATATCTGGTTGTGCATCATGTTATCCGGTCTTTCAATCGGTTGGGCAATTCTCTGTTTTGTTTTTCTTCCCCTCTATTTCATCAATGTCGCTGGTTTTTCGCCGACGAAGATGAGTATATTGATGAGCCTTCTCGGCCTCTCTGCACTGATAGCGGGCGTGGGAGTGCCCTGGCTCAGTGATCGTTATGGTCGGAAACGCATCATCCTGATTGTCACAATAATGGCTCTGCTCGTACCGCTCGGTATCATGGCCGCAGGCAATTCCTTGCTATTGTTGATACCCTGCCTGCTGATCGGCTTTGCGGCTACGGGCGCGACGCCACTGGTAGTGGCCACAATCCCGGCCGAGACGCTACCCGGCACAAGGGTGGCTGCGATCATCGGACTCGTGCTGGGCAGTGCAGAAATTATCGCTGGTTTGATCGGCCCGCTCCTTGGCGGTATTATCGCGGATGCTTTTGGGCTGATCGGGACATTGTGGCTGCAAGTCGGGTTCATCATCGCAATGCTGGTTCTGGCCAGCCTCCTCCGAGAAACTGCGCCGAGCAAAACCGGACAGCTGGCTGTCGCCCAAACCTAGTTTCACATCAATATAAGGCAGGATAGAAAATGGCTATTAATCAATATTACGCGGTCCCGAAGCTCGAAGAATATAGCGAGCGGTTCAAGGATTTCTTCAAATTCAAACGTGAAAACGGCATTTTGGAAGTGCAGATGCACACCAAGGGTGGTCCGGTAAAATGGAGCTACCAAATGCATCACGCGCTGGCTGAACTGTGGACCGTAGTCGGGCATGACAAGGAAAATGAAGTACTCATTTTGACCAGCTCTGGCGACAAATGGATCAATGAATGGGACGTCGAATCCTTCAAGGAAGTCGAGCAGTCCCCGGATAATGATGTGCGCTATGACGTCCAGATTTCTGACACGCTGAAAATAGTCGAAAATTTCGTCAATGACATTGAAATTCCAACAATCGCCGCAATTAACGGTAAGGGCATCCACTGGGAAATGTGCATGATGAGTGACATCACTCTCTGCACACCTGATTTCATTTTGCAGGACGATCATTTCGGTATGGATAGCGGTCATGTTCCCGGTGACGGAATGGGTCTTTGCCTACAGGAAATTCTTGGTATCAAACGTGGCAATTATGCGATGCTGACATGCCAGTCCTTTGACGCTCAGCAATGCCTTGAACTTGGTGCAGTCAATGAAGTGGTCGAACGCGACGATATTGTCGAACGCGCGTGGACGCTGGCACGCGACATCATGAAGAAAAGCCGTTCCTGCCGCCGGATGACGCATTATCTTTGCGTGCGCCCGTGGAAATCCGTGATTGAGCGCGATTTCCGCATCCATGTGCTCTCGGAAATGTACTCCTTCAACCTCTCCAACTCCGAACATGATTTTGAATATATCGGTTATGGTGAGGATAAAAAGGTCTGAAATCCAGGCATAAGGCTTCTGTTTTGAGAGCTGCTAATTTCCGCCATTCAATAAAGTTATGGGTTCGAGCGCAACATGAATTTTCGTTTTGAACCGCCAGGTGGGAAATTGATTTTGGAATTAAGGCCATTCGGTGACCAGGCGCAGCCAATATAACGCTGCTCTTGTCAGATTAATGGCTAACTGTTGGGAGGGTTAAGTCATGAAAGTTGTATCTAGAGATTTTACGCTGCGCTCGGCTTTATTAGGCGGAATTGCCATATCGGCATTGTCGGTGCCGCAAATAATTTGGGCACCGGTAGCCCATGCGCAAACATCGGGCGAGCAAACAGCGACGGATGATAGCGCTTCGGATGGCAATGTCATCGTTGTGACCGCCCGCAAACGCGAAGAAACCCTGACCGAAGTGCCGGTCTCGATAAGCGCGGTTAATTCAGAGCAGCTGGATCAAGCCGGCATAACCGATCTTACAGAATTATTTGCAACCATGCCGGGCGTGGAAAACAACTCTGACGGCAGCCGGATTGCCTCCAAGCCGACCATCAGAGGCGTCGGTTCGACTGAAAACGCCTCCATTCGGGCCAAAGTAACCAGTTTTATCGACGGCGTCCCTCTGATCGGATCACAGGGTATCGGGTCTTTCGCAGGCCTTGCGCAGGTTGAAGTGTTGCGCGGCCCTCAAAGTGCGGCATTCGGGCGATCCACTTTTGGCGGTGCGATCAACTATGTCACTGCAGACCCTAGCGATTCGCCGGAAATGAAAATCCGCCTCGGCGTTGCGACTGACGACAGCTATCATGCCAGCGTGCTTGTGTCGGGGCCGATTATCGGCGATTTTGTCAAGGCTCAGGCGACGCTGGAAACGCAGGCCTATGGCGGGGCGAAGGATTGGAAGACAACCTCCGGTCAACAGCTGGGCGAGGAAGACAGCAAGCTGGCGTCCCTGAAACTGGTGTTCGGCCGTACGGAGGCCTTTCGCGCCGAAGTGATGTATATGTATCAGAAAATCGACGACGGAAATCCGCCGGTGCAATTTGCAAATATATCCCAGCTTGTCCCCCATCCTGATAATCCAAGCGGTACATGCGCCATTAACGGCGACCCCAGCACCTCGTGTGTCATTCTTGGCGCAGTCGATTCCGATGCTGTGCCGCTGATTTTCGACTATGATTATGACGATCCGGCAAACCCGGTGCTTAATCCCGGTACGCGGATTGAGCGTCACCGGGTTCAGGGCGTGATATCCAGTGAATTTGCCGATGGCTATTCAGCTCAGGTGATTGGATCCTTCACCGATGAAAAGGGCGAAACACAGTTCGACCGGGACACTTTTGACCTCAGTGGCATGAGCACGATCCATGTCGCGTCTACGCCAGAACTGCAGGAATATTATGGCGAGCTGCGTGTATCCTCTCCCTCAAATGAACGTTTTAACTGGCTGGTTGGTGCGTCAATTTATGACTATGACTATACCAACACTGTTTTTGCCAATTTCAATGCCGGCGCGGTGATGGATTTCTTCGCCGAAAAAGCGACAAATATTGGCGGCTTTTTCAACCTCGGATTTGATGTCACAGACCGTCTTACCGTTTCGGCAGAGGGTCGCTACCAAAGTGATAAAATCTCCGGCGTGTATCCGGCCAACGCAGCCAGGGGCGCGCCGAATGATATCGAGCTCAGCCGGACAACCAAAAGTTTTCAGCCTCGGGTCGCTATTTCCTATGAATTCGCTGACAGAAACAACGCCTATATTCAGGTGGCGAGGGGTACCAATCCAGCGGGCTTTAACGTCAATGCACTTGATCCGGTTCTCAACCAGACAGCGGCCAGCGAAGGTTTCAATCTTCCGGCTTTTACCGCCTATGATGAGGAAGAGATCTGGAACTACGAATTTGGCATCAAGGGCGCGAGTTCGGATAGCAGTTTTCGCTATTCAGCGGCAGTCTATTATATCGATCTCAAAGGATATGTGCAGCCGGTTACCGCCAATTGGACCCCAGCCAGCGGGGTATTGCTGCCTGGTACCACGGCAGATGACTATTTCTCTCGGCTGTTTGTCAATACCGGTGACTTGAACGGTTTTGGTGCAGAATTTGAAGGCAGCTGGAGGCCAACGCAGAATCTCGAGTTTTCCGGTTCACTCGCTTACAATGGCGCGGATTTCTCAAATGATAGTTGCTCGCCCATTCCGGTCGATTACGGGGTTCCCGCAATCCAGACGACACCATTTAGTTGTGCCAATGTCGGCGGAGCTATGCCGCCATTGGTTTCCAAATATACCACATCTTTGGTGGCGAGCTATACCGTCCCCGTGTCCAGCACTTTTGACGGCTTTATTCGCGCGGACCATAGCTGGCGATCGAAGCGTTACACCGAACAGATCAATACCGACTATCTGAAGGCCTATCATACCGTCAATTTGCGCATTGGGGTGCGTAGCGACAATCTTTCGGTTGAAGCCTTCGCGACCAACCTGTTCGATGATGATACGCCGAGCGGTGCGGTTCGCTTCTTCGATGGGCGTCTCCCGGGCATGGTCTTCAATACCTCATTCCAGCGCCGTCGTCCGCGTCAGCTCGGTATTAATTTGGGCTATAACTTCTAAGGATATAGGCAACAACGTCACCTCGGGTGAACTGAAGGGCTTTTTTGACCAAAACTTGAAAGGACGAGCAATGTTAGCGAGATACTTGACGGTTCTGGTCGCTCTGGCACTGGCGAGTTGCAGTACTTCTGGTCAGATCTCCGACGCGACAGGCGCTGATGGACAAAAGCCCAATATCATCTTCATAATGGTCGATGATATGGGCTGGGGTGACGTCGGCTATCACGGTTCGGAAATCGCAACGCCGAATATTGACAAGCTTGCAAAAAGCGGCCTGATCATCGACCGAGCCTATAGCTTTCCGATATGCAGCCCTACGCGTGCAGCCCTGATGACGGGGCGCAATCCGCTGCAATATGGTATCGACGGCCCGTTGGAAAATGATGCGATGCTGCCGCTGCAACTCAAGGTGCTGCCTGAATATCTACGGGATGGGGGCTACAAAACCTGGATGGTCGGCAAATGGCATCTCGGGATGGCCAGCGTTGATGCGATGCCCCAGTCTCGCGGGTTTGACAGTTTTTACGGTCATTTGGGTGGGTTTATCGATTATTATACCCATGTCTATCTTGGCGGGCTTGACTGGCAGCGCGATGGCAAGTCATTGCGGGAGAAAGGTTATTCTACTGATTTGCTAACCCGGGAGGCGATCAAGCTACTATCGGGGCAATCAGACGACAAACCGTTCTTCATGTATCTCTCCTACAATGCGCCACACACCCCTCTTCAATATCCGCCGGAAACTGACGGTACATATGGCAACATAAAAAATTCCGATCGCCGTGTATATGCGCAGATGCTCACTTATCTCGATACATCTATAGGCTCGATATTGGACAAGCTCAAAGAGCGCAACTTGGCCGAAAATACAATCATCATCTTTATGAGTGACAATGGCGGACTGCTTACAGCGGGTGCAAGCAACGGCAAGCTACGCGCTGGCAAGGGCAGTGCCTTTGAGGGTGGTGTTCGCGTACCAGCCATCATCAGCTGGCCTGGCAAGATAAAGCCAGCTACGATGACCAAGACGCCCATGTTTGTGCAGGATTGGCTGCCGACGCTGCTCGAAGCAACCAATATAAATCATGATAGCCATGGGTTTGACGGCATGAGCAATTGGTCGGCAATTTTCCGTAATCAGCCTAAGCCGCGCGCTGAACCAGTGATATTGGGTACTGTTCGATCGAAAGCCGTTTATCAATGGCCCTACAAGCTTGTGCGGGAAGCGGATGCGGGCAGTGCGACCGCGCAGGATAGATTGTTCAATATCAGTATCGACCCTGAGGAAAAAAACGACATTTCGGGTTCGAACAGCGACATGACCCGAAAGCTCGCCGCCAGAATTGATGCCATGCCTCTACGGCCGTCCAAAGGGAACAAAGGTCCGCCGCCGGAATCATTGTTCAAAGGCCCGGATGGCAAATTTCTCTATGACATACGCATGCCCGAAACCAGAGAACCTTGGGCTGACGCCGCAACCCGTGTATCCAGCGAAAAACGCTCTGGCTCATAGGTATAAAATTGGCATCACAATATACACAAGACGTTGAATTCAATTCAGGTTTCGATGCGCTTCAGGCGCCGGTCCATATGTTCACTGCCGCGCTTGTCTGTGGCGCTGTTCCCCCGCCGATTGATCAGCCTTTCCGCTATCTCGATCTCGCCTGCGGCAACGGCCTGACGCTGGCAATCATCGCCGATGCTTACCCTCATGCCGAATTTGTCGGGATCGACATCAACCCCGATCACATCAATCGCGCCAAGGAGCGGTCTCAACAGGCGGGGCTGACAAATATCGCATTTTTTGAAGGCGATGTGCAAGACGTTGATGCAAACCAGTTCGGTCAATTCGACTATTGCGCGGTAAGCGGGGTGTATAGCTGGATTGACAAAGCCCGCCGCGATAAGACCCGGATATTTATATCCGACGTCGTGCGGCGCGGCGGGCTTGTCTATCTCGATTACAGTTCGCAGCCCGGGATGGCGCAGGCCGCCCCGCTTTATCGTCTGCTGCGTGATGTCGGAGACGCACAATCAGGCAGTAGTGCGGAGAAACTGACTGCGGCTGCGCGGTTTACCGATCAAATGCGACGGAATGGCGCACGATTCTTCGAAACCAATCCAGTAGCAACCGGACGGCTCCAGGCCATTCTGGAAAATCCTCCCGAAGACGAGGCACATGAAGTCTTCAACCTGCAAGGGGCGGGCTTCTGGAGTGGCGATGTCATCAACGACATGGAAGAGCATGGCTTGAATTTCCTCGCCAACGCGGGCTTGCATCAAAATCTACCGCAACTGACTGCCCGACCAGATGCGATGAAAGCCTATGCGGATTTTCCGGTCGCGCTCCAGCAAACCTGTTTTGACATGACCTGGAATGTTCATCAGCGGCGGGACATTTATATAAAAGGCGAAACGCAGGGAGAAAAAGGCGCATTGGTGAAAGCGCTGGAAAATATTCCCTGTTACGCCATGCCCAACGCGTTGAGTGTGGAGCATCGGCGCTCGCTTGCAGAGACGCTACCCAACTATGATTTTTGCACCGAAGACGCTTCGAAATTTGCTGATGCTGCAGCTACAGCAGGGACGTTTGGAGCCTTGTTTGATCGCTTGTCCGCCGGCGGTATCGACGCGGAGACATCCACAGAGTTGGCGCGCCATTTTCTCGCTGCTCGTCTGTTATCGGTGGCTGCTGCCACACCGCTTGCATCTGAAGGTGACGGCGATGTGGAAATGGGTTCTGCGCTCAATTGCCTCATCCTGGTTGAGGATATCGGATCGGAGCATGCCAGACCGTTTGCATCGCCGGTAGCCGGTTCACGGGTGCTTCTGCCTCTAAAGGACCGCTTGTACCTATGGGGTTTGATCGGACTTGATTTGGGCGAGGCTTGGGAGAAGTTATCGGGAATGCAGCAGATTTTCCGCGATACGCAGAATAATCAGCTGACCCGCGAATCCTTTATTCAGACAATCGAAGACAGCCTGCCCGGTTTTCGCCAGCATATTGTCCCCGAACTGCTGCGTCTGAAAATCTTGCGACCTTTGGAAGATCATAAATGAAACTTGCCACCCTCAAAAACCATACCCGCGATGGCCGGCTGGTGGTCGTCTCGAAAGACCTGACCCGCTGCTGCGGCGCAGAGAATATTGCGCCAACCTTGCAGGCTGCCCTCGACGACTGGGGCCGTTGCGCCCCGAAACTGGAATCCCTGTACCGGGATGTCGAGCATCAGGCTGTGCCGTGCGAACGATTCCATGAAAACGATGCCCATTCCCCGTTGCCACGCGCCTATCAATGGGCCGATGGTAGTGCGTACATAAACCACGTCGAACTGGTGCGAAAGGCGCGCAACTCGGAAGTGCCAGAGAGCTTTTATAGCGATCCCCTGATGTATCAGGGCGGTTCCGACTCTTTTCTTGGGCCACGCGACGATATCCCGCTTGGTGATCCTGCATGGGGCTGCGACATGGAAGGCGAATTTGCGGTCATCACCGATGACGTGCCCGCCGGGGTAAGCGCCGAAGATGCGGCCAGCCACATCAAACTCGTCATGCTGGTCAATGATGTCAGCCTGCGTGGTCTGATTCCCGGGGAACTGGCCAAGGGCTTTGGCTTCTTTCATTCCAAGCCGCCAACCGCTTTCTCGCCAGTTTGTATAACACCGGACGAACTGGGCAATGCATGGGAAGCCGCTGTCATTCATTTGCCGCTGGTGGTCGATTATAACGGCGAGCCTTTTGGTCGTGCCAATGCCGGTGTCGACGCGACATTCTCGCTGGCACAACTGGTTGTCCATGCCGCAAAAACCAGGCCGCTATGTGCAGGCACGATCATCGGCTCTGGGACCGTGTCCAATCAGGACGAGAATGGTGGCCCCGGCAAGCCCGTTTCCGAAGGCGGGCTTGGCTACTCCTGCATCGCAGAGATCCGGATGATCGAAACCATTGCCAGCGGCGAAGCAGAAACACCGTTCATGTCGGCTGGCGACACGGTCAAAATTGAAATGCTCGATACGGAAGGTCACTCTATTTTCGGAAGTATCGAACAGAAAGTGGTGGCTGTCTGATGAAGAAATTATATCCTGATGCCGTATCGGCTTTGGACGGATTATTGTTTGACGGCATGCATTTATGTGTCGGCGGTTTTGGGTTGTGCGGCATACCCGAGCGGCTGATCGACGCCCTGCAAGACGCAGGTGTGAAAGACCTGACCATTGCGTCCAACAATGCCGGTATCGATAATCAAGGTCTCGGCAAATTGTTGCGTTCGCGGCAGGTGAAGAAAATGATCTCTTCCTACGTGGGCGAGAACAAGGAATTTGAACGGCAATATCTCTCCGGTGAGCTCGAAGTGGAATTCTGTCCCCAGGGCACGCTTGCCGAGCGATGCCGCTCAGGGGGAGCGGGTATTCCCGGTTTCTATACAAAGACCGGTGTCGGTACACAGGTCGCAAAGGGCAAGGAAATCAAACAATTTGACGGAGATGATTATATTCTTGAACGCGGTATTTATGCTGACCTGTGCTTGATCAAGGGCTGGAAAGCGGACAGGGCGGGCAATCTGATCTTCCGCAAAACGGCGCGTAATTTCAATGCGCCCATGGCAACCGCTGGCAAGATTTGCGTCGCAGAGGCGGAAGAAATTGTCGAAATTGGCGAACTGGAGCCCGATGCCATTCACCTTCCAGGCATCTATGTCAAACGCCTGATCGATGGTGCCCCCTATGACAAAAAGATCGAATTCCGGATGACGCGCGAACCGGAGGATGCAGCATGAGCTGGGATCGCAACCAGATGGCCGCACGGGCGGCGCAGGAATTGAAAGACGGTTTCTACGTCAACCTGGGCATTGGCATACCAACCCTTGTCGCAAATCACATACCCGACGGCGTGGAAGTCACGCTGCAGAGCGAGAACGGCATGCTCGGCATCGGACCGTTTCCCTATGAGGACGAGATTGACCCTGACTTGATCAACGCCGGCAAGCAGACGATCAGTGAGCTGCCGTCCTCGAGCTATTTCGGGAGTGCCGACAGCTTCGCGATGATCCGGGGCGGGCATATCGATCTGACCGTATTGGGCGCGATGGAAGTGGCAGAGAATGGCGACATTGCCAACTGGATGATCCCCGGCAAGATGATCAAGGGCATGGGCGGCGCGATGGATCTGGTCGCAGGAGTGAAGAAGATCATCGTGGTGATGGATCACTGCGCGAAAGACGGCAGTCCCAAATTCATTCCCGAATGCACATTGCCGCTGACCGGGACCAACGTGGTTGATATGATTATTACTGACCTCGCTGTGTTCCACCGTGCCGACCATGACAGTCCGTTCCGGCTGATCGAACTGGCGCCAGGCGTCAGCGCGGAGGATGTTGCGGCGAAAACGACGGCGCATTATACAAAATAGAGCCAGGAGACCCGCGCAATCATGGCCAAAATGACATAGGTCCTTACATATGCCGTTTAACCAAAACCTGTTTACAAAAGTCTGGCGGGTGAAGAACGCATGCGGATTGCTGGTTCTCGCATTTGCATTCGCCTTAACGGGTTGCGGAAAAAGCAAAAATGATGGCTTTGCCGAGGACAGCGCGCACCGCTGTAATGGTCGCGTCAAATCAGAAATGGTCTGGATTCCGGGCGGGACTTATCCCATGGGGGAAAGTCCGAATTATCCGGAAGAGGGGCCACCCAGCAAAGTGACCGTAGCCGGTTTCTGGATGGATGCTCTTGAGGTAACAAACGCCCAGTTCACTGATTTTGTCAACGCAACCGGCTACAAAACGACCGCGGAGCAGGATCCACCGAAAATCGACGGTGCGCCGGCGGAAATGCTGATGCCTGGATCCGCTGTTTTTACGGTACCCACGCGAGATAGGCCCCAATGGTGGCGATGGGTTGTCGGTGCGCAGTGGCGCCATCCGTCAGGCCCGGCGGACACTGTCAAAAGCAAAGGCCGGGAACCGGTTGTCCAGATCGCCTATCCGGATGCTGTGGCCTATGCCCGGTGGGCGGGCAAGGAACTGCCGACCGAAGAGCAATGGGAATATGCTGCCCGCGCCGGTCAGGATACGGTGCCGGAGCCAGTTGATGAAGACGGCAAGCCGCTTGCCAATTACTATCAGGGCGTTTTTCCAGCCAAGGACATGGGCACAGACGGTTTTGTCAGCCGCGCGCCGGTCGGATGTTTCCCGCCAAATGCATTCGGGCTTTATGACATGATCGGCAATGTCTGGGAGTGGACCACGAGCATGGGCGGAAGGCCGGATGCGGAAGAACCGGTCCAGATCATAAAGGGCGGTTCCTATTTATGTGCAGCCAACTATTGCGCGCGATACCGCCCTGCTGCACGGCAATTTCAGGAGCAGTCATTGGGTACTGATCACATCGGCTTCCGGCTTGTGGATAGCCACAAAGCTGCGCCGGAATAGGGATAAGGCCGAACGGATCTATGATTGCGCCATTTTTGCATCTGAATTGACTGCTTTCCAGTCAGCTTTGGTCACTCAGAACCAATGTAAACGCTTACGCGCAATTTAAATGGATCGAGAATTCCAGAACTTATTAGGTACAAAAAACATTTTTAACACCTGATACACGAAATTATTGTGATCCTGGAGCAATTATAAGTAGCATAGTTTCCCGATCCGCCATTTTGAGAGCATTGAAGAAATCAACTTTTGATATGAAGAATTTCTATGCCGCTTCTTAGGCGAGTGCTAGGTATGAATGCCTGCTTTGCATTAGCTCGGGTCAAAACCTGGCCTTCCGCAGTCCACCGAGTTGCAGCCATCAATTCTCGTGCACACCGAGTTTAGGCAATGGCAGCTTCCAGGAAGGAACATCTGCCTTTGGGCGCGAAGCGGCCATAGGAAATTGATCTTTTGCGTTTCTTGCGAAACAACAGAGTAGGGGATAGGCAGTGTTTGTAACATCGGGTGACTGGCGAGACATTCTTTACATGCGATTATAGCCTTTCTCGGAGCGCTTCATAGGGCGTTTTTCCTTTGAAGGCTCCGTGCGGTCTGTGGAAGTTATAGAAGCGCTCCCACTCATCGAGTTTGGCTTCCAGATCGGCGTCGCCTTTATAGCTGAGCAGTTGGTAAAATTCCTGCTGGTCCGAGCGGTGGGATCGCTCCACTTTGCCATTGAGCTGTGGGGTGCCGCGCTTGATGTAAGCATGGCGGATACCGCGGTCTTCGACATGCCAGTGGAACTTGGCTTGGAACTCGTGGCCGTTATCGGGTCTAATTTCACGAATGCGGAATGGGAACTTGTCAATGATGTGATCGACAAAGTCGATCGCGTTTGCTTGAGTATGTTTTTTATAGACTTTGAGTGCTCGAACACGAGTGGCGTCATCAATGGCGGTATACTGGAAGCGGCGAGTCTTCTCACCCTTTTTTCCAATGAAAGTCAGGAACGTGGGCGTCCATCTGGATATGATGACCAGGGACCTGTTTGTTATAGCGTTTGGTGTGGACTTTCCGAAGGCGCGTTCCGCGGGGGAGCCTGTTCAGCCCGTTGCGCTTGAGTATCCGGTATATCGTTGCATCGGATAATTTGATGCCGTGATAGCGCGCCAGATACCACATGATCCGTTCTGGTCCGAGGTGGTATTTGCGTCGCAGATGAAGCACCTTCTCAGCAACCTCGGGCGGTGTCCGGTTGGGTGGGTTTTTTGGAATGGTTTTGGCATTGACCAGCCCAGCTTTACCATCGCACTCATAGGCGCGCTTCCATCTGTAGAAGCTGGCTCGGCCAATGCCAAAATAGCGACAGGCTTTGGCGACATGCCCTATCTTCTCTGCGTGCTGCAATATCCGCAATTTACGCTGTACTTCGCGTTCGTCATCCTTCGTCATCAATACATCTCCTTCCTGCGGCAGGAATTTACAGAAGATGTCTCGCGAGATGGGATGGTTGCCGCCCTACCTGACGGCATCGTAATGTGCCAAGATAGTGGTGATTACAGCCACTGAGCAGAAAGGACGGCAACCATGATGAAGGATACAATGATTGGAGTAGATCTGGCAAAGGATGTTTTTCAGCTACACGCGGCCTCAATGACGGGGCAGCCACAGTTCTGTCGGAAGCTGTCGCGGCAGAGTTTTCCCGGGTTCATGGCGAAGCAGCCTCCCGCGGTGGTCGTGATGGAGGCCTGCGGCAGTGCCCATTACTGGGCCCGTGAGATGGTCAAGCTTGGCCATGAGGTGAAGATGATAGCACCGCGTTACGTTAAACCGTTCGTGAAGCGCCAGAAGAACGATGCGGCAGACGCCGAGGCGATCGTGATCGCTGCCCAGCGGCCCGAGATGCGCTTCGTCCTTCCAAAGAGTGCTGAACAACAAAGTCGGGCGATTTTGTTCCGTGCCCGGGAACGGCTCGTCCACCAGCGCACCGAGCTGGTCAACGCACTCAGGGCAAGCCTTTATGAATTTGGTTACGTAGTTCCCCAAGGGTTCCGCCAGATCAAACGGATCGCAGAGATCCTGGAGGCGCCGAATAGTGATTTGCCCGATCTGATGCGGGAGGAATGCCGCGATATGGTGGAGCAGATCGCCGAGCAAACAAACCGCATCAATGCCCGGACCGCGAAGATCCAGGCGCTGGCTAATGAAGCTGACACCGCGCGGCGTTTGCAAACCATCCCCGGGGTCGGCCCAATAACTGCTCTGGCAGTCGAAGCTTTTGCCCCTGCGATGGAGAACTTCAGCTGCGGGCGCGACTTTGCGGCTTGGCTCGGCCTCGTTCCACGCAGTTTTCCTCTGGTGGTAAAGAACGACTTGGCCGTACTTCTAAGGCTGGGCAAGCTGATATCCGCAGACTGCTCATCATTGGCGCGATGTCACGTCTGAACTGGATGGGCCGTAAATCAATACCAGAGGACTCGTGGCTGGCACGGATCTCATCCCGGAAACCGCGAATGCTTGTGGCTATTGCTTTGGCCAACAAGATGGCGCGGACGATCTGGGCGCTAATAATTAGAAATGAGGATTATCGAGTTCCGGCACAGGTGGTGGCAACATGAGCAACAAGCCGCAAAATCTGCCTGACGTCGGATAAGGGAGGTGTGAGAAGGCGACGACCAGAATGGGCAAAATGATCGAACAGATCTGGGTCAGAAAAACCAGTTAGGGACTCTGAGCATAGAAGCTCGCTAACGAGATTTGGATCTGACCCGCAAATCACCATACCGGCCAGCGGCTTCTAACAATGCCGCATTCAAAGGCCTTACAGAAGACCGCATTCGATCACTTGTACAGATGGATCAAAAACCTCTTGCATTATGGGCGGCAACCACAGAAGTCCCTACATATCTACACTATGGCCTGCGGCAATCTGTCATCTTCAAATGTGAACGACTGGATCAAAATCCAGATGTCGTAATAGTCCTTCAATCGGGTGTTGGCGTGACCGAGAGCAACCATCGCCTGAAACTTTTCAGCAATAATGGTTTCACGCGCATAGCCTTGCAGTTTTGGCTGGGACATCTCAAACATAACGGGGAAGTCCAGATTCTCGGCGCCGGGCTCCGTCGCATCGCCAAATCCGATATCGACGGAGACTGGCACTTTTGCGCCGCCAATCTCGGCAATGGTGCGAATACGCACTCCGCCATATTCTACCTCTTCACGGATGCGATCAATGCGCGCGGCGGCAACGTCGAAATGCACCCCGTCCTGATCGTCTATGGCGAGGATTTCGCCGAAAAGGTCGAGGACCGCATCTGGGTCGGGGTTGCCATAGCCCCGCAGATCAAGGTCTTGTGTGCCTCGGAATGGTTCGTCGAACCATGTCATCAAGAGCGTTGCGCCTTTGAGGACGAAGCTATCTGCATGTTTGGACTGGCTGAGCCGGTACAATAGCCGCTCAATCGCATACCGATTGAGAACAAAATTGAAGGTTTGCTTTTGGTCACGCGCAATGTTTAAAAGCCGCGCGTACACCGAAGCACCGATGTTTTTCATTTCCTTAGCCATTGGCCGTTAGCGCCTCAAGATAAGGCCGGATCACAGTGGCCACCCCGCCGCGTTTAGCATGATGTGCGATTTCAGACGCTGTGGCTTTGCGCTGTCGGATTGCCTCTTGCAGTCCTTCCAGCGCCACCGATTGACCAACGGTGCGGCGATGGCGGAAACAATCTGCGATGGTTTTCGCAACGCTGAAAACTTTCACCGGAACGCCTTCGATTGAGACGTCTATGACATCATCGTTGAGTAGGGCCTCTGCGAATCGCACGGTTTTTAGTGGCGGATTGCCATCCTTTGGTGTCCAATCATTCGCGCCGATGGCCATCCACACAGATCGGGGTAGTTGATCGGTCAGTTCGTGGAAGGCGAGGGCGGACACAAGGCAGATGACGCCCTTTGGAACACGTTTTGCAGCTTCTGCTAGGCTATGATTAACATCAAGCGGTGCGTCCGGTAGTTGGTACATGCCCCGTGCAAGGCGAACGACCTCGCCGTCATCGCGCATCCGGCCAATGGTCGCGGCTGTGATTCCCGCTGCCTTAAACTCGGACAGACGGACAATCCCCTGCTTACGAAGGACTGCTTTTGCTTGATCGCGCTGTGTACCGGTTGTCGGCATTGATATGAAACCACCAATCTCTGGGTCTGGACTGTGAGGTTTTGTATCACTATGGTCTGTGCAGGTAAAGTGTGCGTTAAACTCCGAAAATTCACACGCGCAGGCGATCATCAATGGGGGGCCTATGTCGCGCGATCCGGTTGTTGAATCTTGGCTTTCGTCCAAAGCAACAATTGTTGAACACTCATAAATATTAGTTTCCGCTAGATTTGACCATATATAGGTGTTCGGCAATGAGAGTGGATTGCAGTTTCATGCCGATAATGGGCGCTGCCTGACGGCGACCCGCTCTATTCGCTGCGCGAACCAAGCCTGTAGTCTTGGCCTGTCGGTGACAATCGGGAGCGTTTTCAAAATGAGCGGGATTTTTAAGGCCGCACTCTTTTCCGCTGCGCTCCTTGAGGGTGCGGTTTTTTGGTTCTGACCCGATGGCACTCTTGCCTTGTATATTACTCTCCAGCGATGTCGTTTATGCGACAAAGCAACGGACGGGGGGTGGCCACCCCCCGTCCGTTGGCGGATCGGACCGTTCTTGCCTAGGTGATCAGGGCCGCTATATTCGCGATGATCGCGACAAGAAACTGCGAAACCATAGGGAGTGTAAGGTTGCTCATTCAAATATCTTTCAGCAGGCAATTTCAAAATTGAGGATCTTCGCCGAATAAGTGAATTATATGCCAGCAGGTGCGCTCATCCTTTTGGGGAGAACAAGCGCACCGACTTGACTGGAATTTGACATGGTCTTCAGTTGCCCAAGTTTCCGGCTGTTCTTTAAATCCAGGACTTGACGGCGATCCGCCGGCCCGGATTTGCCACAGCCGTCAACATCAGAACTTGTAGGCAATGTTGAATCCTGCGGTTCGCGGCGCGCCATATTGATTTGTCCACCCGGTGCTCGTGTTGAGCGTCTGCGTCCGGTAAAGCCGGTCGAAAATATTCTTGACCCAGACCGATGCACGCCAGTGATCGGCGAAGGATATTCCCACTTCGCCGTTGGCAAGGACGTAACCGCCTTCAACCGCTTCTACAGGGCTTCTGACAATGTCGAAGCGCACACGGCTCTGATAGTTACCCGAGAGGGTGATATCAGCCATGGTGCGATCCGACAGCGACCATTCATATTTCACCCGGCCATTGAGCGTAAGGCGGGGCGAATTGGGCAGGTCGCTGCCCTCTACGACGCCGGCAACGACCGATTTGGTAACCTCGGTATCGATAAATCCGGCACCGAAGCGGACATCAAGCCCATCGGTCGGACTCCACCGGGCATCAGCCTCGATCCCGGTCACCCTCGCATCGCCTACATTGGCGATGCCGAACAACACGCCGACCGGAGAATCAAACAGCGGCCCATAGATTTGCGCATCGCTATAATCATAGTTGAAAATGGCTGCATTCAGCTGGAAATTCGGAAAGAGTCGTGTTTTGAGGCCCAGTTCATATGCGGTGAGCTTCTCGTCGCCGAACGGCTGAAGCACTGTGGGATCGAACGTCAGCTGGCCCTGAAAGCCCCCGGACTTGAAGCCCCGGCTGATGCTGGCATAGATTAGCGTGCGATCACCCGCTTGATAGTTGAGTCCAATCTTGCCGGAAACATTCGAGGTCGAATAATCATTGCTCACCGGCACAAACAGGTCAGAGCAGGATCCTGCGGTGCACAGAAATGTCGTCGCCTGATCAAATATCTTTTCTTCCTCGGTATAGCGCAATCCGCCAATCAGCGTCAGATTTGGCGCAAAGGTCCATTCGCCGTGCAGGAATGCAGCATAGGCATCGGTGCGCTGGCGATAAGTGTTGCCAATCGTGTCTAGCCCCGGAAGACCAAAGAGCGGCAGAAGGTCGGGCGAGAAAAATGTATCGCGAGTTTCTACCTTGTCGTGCGAGTAAAATACACCGCCGATCAAATTGAGATCATCCCCTTGATATGCGAGCCGCATTTCCTGAGAATATTGGTCAATTTCATTGTCGTAGGTTGCGTCGAGATAAGCCAACGAGGTCCCGTCCGTGTCCTCGACATGCGATCTGGTAAAATGCTCATAGGCACTGATTGAAGTCAGCGTTACCTGGGGACTGATAGACCAGTTGGCAGTCAGGGATGTGCCGGTCGATTCCAGTTCCATATAAGGGTCCACGCCTGCTCCCGATACCCTCGGCTGGCTGGCAAATGCGTCCTCTTCGGTGGTGAGGATATTGTCTGCCTTGTAGAGAGTAACATCGGATCGGTCATAGCCTTTGTGGAGGTTCAGGAGCAGGTTAAAGCTGTCGCTTGGTTCCCACTGCAGTTGCAGCCTGCCATTGGTGCGATCTACTTTGCCGATACGGTTGCCCGTGACATAATTGGTTTGCGGCCCGGATTCCTGCTGCACCGTCTGGAGCGCGAATCTGGCAGTCAGCGTCGACGTGAGAGCGCCACCGACTGCTCCCTCTACATGCCAGCTGTCGTAGGTTCCGTATCCGGCTTCGAGCATTACGTCAGTCGTGGCAGACGGCTTGCGGCTGATAATATTGACGGCGCCAGCGGTCGTGTTTCGGCCGTAAAGGTCGCCTTGCGGCCCCTTGAGCACCTCGACGCGATCAACATCAAAGAGTCCGAACGACAACATAGCGGGTGATACAAGATAGACATTGTCGACGTACATGCCCGCAGCAGGATTATTGTTTGCCGCATAATCGTTCAGGCCGATCCCGCGGATACTGACATTGACAACGCTATTGGCCAGCACATTCTTGATTTGCACATTTGGCGTGATCGCCGCCAGATCCACAATTGACTGGGTGCCGGCAGCCTTCAGGTCGCTTCCGGTCAATACGTTGATCGTTACCCCGACATCATCGGCACGCTGTTCGCGGCGCTGGGCGGTGACGACGATTTCTCCCAATATATCTTCCGTCCCTCCCGCTTCTGTCTGATCGCTACCCGTGTTCTGGGCAAACGCAGGCGAGGCACAGGCCAGGCTGGCGATTGCTATGGCGAGACTGCTGCTGGTGCGGATATTGGTTTTGGTCATGATATTCTTCCCCCTAGATCTTGATCGACGGATAACCCTTGAGATCCTTTGATCCCGGCTGGGCATAAGTGCGTTTGCTGTGTGTCAGACCGGCGCGAACGATCCCGGCAGCGATGCAGACGGTCGCGGGGATCGGATCAATGACTGGCAGAGTGTAGTTTTTCGCTTCCAAGGCGGCCGTAATCCCCTCGGCACATCCGAGGAAGCCCGTACAACCCAATACGATCGCATGGGCACCATCTTCTTCGACCGCAGCCACCGATGCTTTCGCCAGTTCAGCGATCAGTTTTTCGGGGGCAGCTTCCAGTTCCAGTACGGGGATATTTATCACCCGCACCGATGCCAGTTTTTCGCTCGTGGCATAGAGCTTGGCCAGATTCTCGATCATTGGCACAACCGAATCGAGCACTGTCACCACGCTATATCTGTGGCCCAGCATGGCAGCGAGATGCATCGAGGTTTCCGAAGGCCCAAGCACCGGGATCGAGACGACCTCCCGCGCGGCGCTAAGGCCGGGGTCACCCATGCAATCGATGATGATGGCGTCCGCACCGGACCGTTCGGCGGCGAGAGCCTCGGCAACAATACCGGGCACAGACATGGCTTCGTCAAATTCGCTTTCAATGGAAGCCGGTCCAGTGGCAATCAGGGACTGCGTGATAGAAAGGTCTGCACTGTTGAACGACGCTACGTCGTCAAGCGTCCGGATACCTTCGGTCACAATCGGTGTAATGAGGTGGATACGCATCAGATCAGATCCTTTATCAGCTCGGTTACGGGTATATATTGCTCTTCGAGACCGAAGCACTTCGGCCCGACTACATCCAGCGCACGCGCGGTGGTGAGAAGCGGCGGAGCGCTGCACACGACGACTGCCACCCTTTGCCCATAGGCAAGACGTTCGGTCGGAATGGCATGAGCGGTTTCGACGTCTACGATGGTGACAAGGTCCGGGACCACGCAGCGCAGCCGGCCGTCGACCGTCACCAGCAGATTTTCATTCTGGAACTTGAGTTCGGCAGTTTCCGGCCCGGACATTCCCGAGATCAAGCAACTTCCTAACACCCAGCCATTGGACGTGTCGCGTTCCAGCGCGGTAATTTTTCCCTCAAAGACGACAGCTGCATCTTTGTAATATTCATGTCCGCGCAGCGCAGAGACAAGCCGAGTGAGCGGCGGACGCGGGTCGGAGCTGTTGCTGATGGCTTCACCGATGGCAATCGCACCAGACAGCGTTTTCGGTATTGTCGCGCGCCGGGCCTCGACTCCCGTCATCGGGTAGCAGGACATGCACACGCTGGCCCCCATGGCCGCAGCGACGGGACGAGCCAGTTCCTCTGCCTTGAGCCCTGTCGTGGTCTGATAAAGCACGCTGTTCCCATGTTCGTCTGCGATTGTGAGCGGAGCACAGGCGACCCCCTCGATATTGAAACTGGTCATCTGGAGTGCGGGAAAGGCGCGCCCCATTCCGTCGCCGTCAACGATAGGCAGTCCGCGCATCGCGGAATAGGCAACCGGCATCATCGAATTGCAGCCTCCGATCTCGGCCGAGATGATTGCGCTGGCTTCCCTGCCGAGGAACCGTTCAAGTGTCGCAACCGCCCGATGCTGGTCCTCGATCGAAAAAAGCTTTTCGATCATCACTGTGGGGGCACCCATTGCAGCGGCAATGAAAACATTGTCTTCGTCTTTGAGTTCATCCACCGAAATGACTGGAACCGGTCCATATTTCGCAATAGCCTCGCGGCATAGAAGCGATCCGAGATAGGGATCACCACCGCCGCCGGTGCCCAGAAACGAAGACCCGATGGCAAAATGTTCGATATTGTCGATTGTGATTGCAGATACCATTTCCGTTACTCCGTCATGGCCAGATCGCCGACTGCCCGGCAGACAACGCGGGTGGCACCCCCGGGCAAATATTGCAGCGGAACAGCCTCGATATTCACGATCTTGATACTGTCAGATTGCGCGCCGGCACTGATCGCATGCGCCTTGGCCTGTGTTTCTGCATCCGCAAGGGCCGCCGCACGCTCTTGCGGACCAGCAATATTGTAAATCCGATCGATTTCGCCGCTAACCTGTCCAATCGCCGCCCCGATAGCATTGGCAACGCCGGCATGTTCCGGATGGAGCATTTCAGACACACCTTTAGGGGTTTCCGACACGATGACGGAGCCGCCACCGACCAATATCATCGGAATGTCATCCGGCGTGGTTTTCATCCGGTCCACGCCGTCGTCAATCAATTCTCTGATCGCCTGACGCGCTTGTGAAACCAGTGCGGGAGACAGGTCAGCAACCCGGTCCGGTTCACCGAAGGATGTCTGACCGCCAGCGACTGCAATATCGCTGGCGGTCAGCGTCCCTCCCCCGAAGATCAATCCTTCACTGAGCAAACGATAGCCGACCGAATCCGGTCCAACCGTCACCTTGTCACCATTCTCGCAGACCAGGCTCCCACCACCGAGCCCGATCGAGAGAATGTCTGGCATGCGGAAATTTGTTCTGACGCCACCTACATCGACATGGACCGTCGATTGACGGGGGAAGCCGTCCTTGAGAACGCCAATATCCGAGGTGGTGCCACCGATATCCACGACAATCGCATTCTCGGCACCTGTGAGCCATGCGGCACCGCGGATACTGTTGGTTGGTCCGGCCGCGAACGTCATTACCGGATACCGCTGCATATAGTCAGCGCTCATCAGTGTGCCGTCATTCTGGCTAATGTAAAAGGGAGCAGTGATCCCCTGGTCATGCAAGGCATGTTCAAAGGCGGCGGTGATTTTTGCAGCAAGCGGTCGCAGGCTCGCATTCATGATCGCCGCATTTTCGCGCTCGAGCAGCCCAACCCGGCCCAGTTCGGATGACAGGGATACCTCCATTTCCGGTGCCTGCTTTCTAATCAAGGCGGAAGCGCGGTTTTCGTGATCAGAATTCAACTGGCTGAAAATACACGAGACTGCGAGCTGTCTTATGCCTTTCTTTCGCGCTTCAAATACAGCTTTGGATATAGCCTCTTCATCAAGCGCCGAAATTTCGCGCCCATCAAATTCGAAGCCACCCGGCACCATCGCGGAATCCCCGCAGACCGATGCTTTTAGGTCGCTAGGCCAAGAGGCGAATGGCGGTATACCGCGTCCGGCAGGAAAGCCGATCCGTATCGCATATACCGGGACAAGTTCGCGCCTCTGAATGAAAGCATTGGTAAAGTGGGTTGTGCCGATCATCACGGCCGTGATTTCGTCGGGTCGGATATTGCATTCCCCGATTAGCGCACCGATGGCGTCGGAAATTCCTGTGCTTACGTCACCGCTGGTTGGTCGTTTTACCGCTCCCAATACCTCTTTCCTGGCGAGCAGAACCGCATCAGTATTTGTTCCTCCAACGTCCACCCCAATCCGCATTAAAACCCTCCGCCGAATGAGGGACTGACGGTAAACTGCGCCGCAAGTTGCTCAATAGCGTTGATCGGGAGGTTTCGGCTTCTACCCGGTAGGTTTGGTTTTTGGCCACTGACTAGAACCTACCGAAACAAGTAGGTCTATATTGTCAACTCGAGCTTGTTCGCTGCGGCGACAGCAGACAATCGATCATGGACACCCAGCTTCTTGAAGATATTTTTGAGGTGAAAACGGACACCATGTTCCGAAAGATTGAGCTGACGGGCAAGATGCTTGTCGGATCCACCTGAACCCAGCAAGCGCAATACTTCCAGTTCCCGTGCAGAAAGTTTACCACTGGCAACGCTTTGTCGGTCTCCAAGACGATTGAGCAGCAACTCCACGAACCCGAGTTCAAGATCGGTAAGAGCAGCATCCTTCCGCAGCGCTTTCAACGCCGGTGTCAAGCTGCTGCCAGCAATCTCCCGGAAAATTTGACGCATGCCCGTTGCGGCTCCGATTGAAATCGCACACCGGAGAGTTGCATGGGCACGATGCATGTCACCCTGCGCGGTAGCCATAGCAGAGGCCACAAGCAGAAAACGTAATCGCGATCGTTCGAGGCCGCAGCTGGCTGACCATTCGATCGACTGGTCAAGCAATGCTTGCGCCTTATTCGCTTTTCCGTCGAAATAATCGGCATAAGCCCTTGCAATGGAGAACACCTCCTGTTCCTGCCAGCTGCTTGTCGGTCCCACTGCGGGTATTTCCCAGGCCAATTCCGAAATGATCGTTCGCTGCCCCTGCAGACGGGCCTCACCGCAGACACAAAGCCTGATCGCCATCAAAAGGTCGGCTACCCGCGGCAAACCCTGGGCGCGTAATTTGCGGGCCTCGTCCTCGACTGCCTCATGCATTGCACCGATCCCGTGGTCCACGATGTTGATCCGTATCATCGTCTCGTAGGCAGCAAAATATATGTCAAACCATGCTTCGGCTTCCGGCATCCGATGTGCTGACTTCCTGAGTGAATTGCGGGCACTGGTGAGACGGCCGGCCTCGAACTCGATGGAGGCGCTCAATGCCGCAACGACCGTTTCTACTCCGACATCATTTGCGAAGTCCCGCTGCCAACGGGACCGGGCGTCTGAAAGACAGGTTCTTGCATTTTTCAGCTTGCCCTGGGCGAGGTTGATCGATGCTTCGTGCATGAGTAGAAACATCATATTATATTGTGAAGAAACCTTCCGTGCTTGGGCGCGCGCATCGTTGAGATTGGCCACGGCCGCATCGAACCGGGCGCGCTGACTGTTCAGGATGGCAGATAATGTAGCAAAAAAAGACCGCATCGCGGCATCATCCGCTTCCTCGGCAATCAGGCTCTTGACCAACTCAAGGTCGCCGGTACGCTGAAATGAACAGCCATAGACGAGCAAGGTTAGACGAACGATTTCAAGGTCCTTGATCAATCGATGGCCGGGTTCTACTTTCTCAGCTAGGGATTCAAACAGTTCCTGTGCAACATTGATCCGGCCTACCTTCATATGGATGATACATTCAATCATTTGCAGCACGATTGAATCGCATATGTCCTCGGGACTCGAATTTTCGAGCAACTCCTTGAGTACAGAAAACCCATGGACAATCCATATTCGCAAGGCCCCGTGGGCATGGGCATAGTCACGAATTCGGCCAGTATCGTCGGCCATCCTTGCGAGCGTAGCCGCCTCGGCGAGCCTTCCCTTGGCTGAGCATTGGTCTGCCATTGACACTAGCAGTTCAACACGCGTTTGCTCGTCGAAAACCTCAACCGCGTCTCGTAACCAGATTCGCAATGCGCCCTGCAAATCGATCCGGTTCTCGTGACGGTTGACCAGACCTTTGAACCTGAAAGCGAGGTCTGCCAAAATCCGGCCATCTTTTTGGTGACCGGACACCGACTCCAGAATGTCGAGATCCGGCACGTCCAGCAAACTGGCATGAACAAGGGCGGATAATTCTGCTTTCGAGAATAATGTCAGAATCTCCTGGTCGATAAATTCGCCAAGCCGGCTTTCGCGCACAATATCGAAGTCGCTCCAACTCTCGAAACTGTCCTGTGAACTGGCGGCCCAGGCGCATAGAAGTTCACTTGCAACCGGCCAATCGCCAACGAGCCGCCGAAGTCGCGAACGGGCCGTCGGGCGTGGCACTGATTTCAGAATATTGGCGGTTACCTTTGCCCGCTGGCGCAGAGCATTGGCATCGAGAATATCAATGGTGTGCCGGGTCGCAATCCGCGCCAACGGAAAGTCGCTGGGCTGGTTCATTGTCATGATTATGCGCTGACCCAAATTGCGGAAACTTATCCGTTCTAACGCCTGGCCAATGAAATTTCTGTCCGTCAGATACACATCTTCAATTATCGATACCTGTTTAGGTTCTGCGAGTAACGCATCGGCTACAGCACGAGGATTAGCACGATGCTCTATCTGGCCAAATTCGCATAACGACAGCGCGCTACCTGTGGAAATTCGTCTTGCCGCCTCCTGCGCAAGGCACCTTTTCCCGAATCCTGGCGGTGCGCAGAGGACCACAATCGATCGGCCTGCTACGATGCGATCGACAATCTTGCATTGATGCCCGTCCATTACCATTCGCAGCCCGGTCCTTGCCTTCGAGTGCATTTCAAAATTTTTCTACTATTAAGTCGGCGTGAAATGCAAGCAACGTGCCCGAACGACCAGCACGGATCGAAGCCTAGGAAAATTTGCAGAACTTATGCGAATGGCAAGGCTTCCAATTTACGCGCCGTCAATCAGGTAAACCATTCTTCCGCTCAGCCCTGAGCTTTGACTTTGTGTTAACCAGCTAACACAAAAAAGTACGATTCTAGACAAAAAGGCGAAAACGCTAACACATGTTCTAACACATCGCACTAAATAGTGATATATTATTCATTATTATCAATTATATAGCTATCAAGCATTCCGTCTCATAACCTGAAGGTCGTAGGTTCAAATCCTACTCCCGCAACCAACACAAATCACCCCGCCACAAGTGCGGGGTTTTTTGTGTGTGGTGAGGGCGGGGAGGACCGGCCAACCAGCTGAAACTCAATAAACCGATCATATCTCGGGAAAGCCCGTATCAAGCCGCCGCATCCGTTCCTCGATCGCGGCCGCGATGCTTTCGTGGATTTCCATGGCAAAATCTTTCGGCATCAATGCCAGGGCACGGTCGGCAGCGGTGCCGGCATCGCGCCGGACTTCCTCCAGCACTTTCTTGATAACCGTCGGGCCCAGCCCCGCCTCCTTTGCGGTTTCCACAAAGTGCCGGCCATGGATCCGCAAGATCTGGTATTTGCGGTTGCGGCCGACGGACATCGCCAGCTTATATCTATTATGTCCGATCTGCTTCGGATCAAAGGCCGGCTGCGTGGACAGCACATCGTAAAACGGGGTGAGCGAAAAGCCGCCGCCAGGCTTCAGAAAGATGCTGAAGTTTTTGCCGTGACCATCGGTCGCACCGATCAGCCAGAAGATGATCTGGCTTTTGAAAAAATCGGCCTGGTCCTGCAGCGGCTGATCGCTGCTTTGCAGCAACCGCAGAATGTCCACAGCAGACGGACCATTCTCGCCGCCCTGTATCGTGCTCTGATATTTGCGGGACGAGGGAATGCCGAGCGCCTGGCAGCAATCTTCCTGCGGCAGGCGCAGGAGCCTGCCGTCCGTCTGCCACTGGCGGTCAAAGCGCTCCACCACCAGGACCTTGCGGGCACCAAACATCCGGACGTCGGTCTGCGTGACCTTCAGGCCAAAGCCTTCCATCAGCTTCAGGCAATAATGTTCATTCTCGACACTATTGCTCATGTCGATCATGCCGGAGGCGCTGGGTATTTCCCCAATTTGCGGTTTCAGGATATGGCTCGTCGGCGTCGTCCCGATCGGCCGTTTCCACTGTTCCTCATGCCACAATAGAGCGGTCTTTTCCTGCGCGCCCGCAACCGAAATCCGAAACTCATGGTCTTCGTCAATGCCAAGCGGCGCGGCGTCGAGATTGGCCAGCAGCGCTTCGATCTCGCGCTCGCTAATGGGCTCCCCTTCGATTTTGGCACGGGCATCATGGTCCACATCATCGGGCAGAAATTGCATCGCGCCGACACAGTCGCGGCCAATGCGTTCCAAAAGGCTGTACGAGTCGGTCCCCTGCGCCCCGGTCCGCTCCGCCACTCGCCGGCGCATCGTGTCGCTGTCAGGCAGCAGATTGTCAAACACCGCGACCACCTCCTCGCCGCGGAACCTCGTCGGCAGCAAGGGAAGCGAAAGCGATATCGGAAACCGGTGTTCCCATGCCAGCCAGTTCTCATCATAGGTGAACCGGATCGCGCCATCGCTTTGCTTTTCGAGACGACCAGCGAGCCGGTTGTTGATCAGAACATTCAGCGGCCTGTGCGTCTTGCGCCGCGCCATCTAGAATATGTCTCCGATAGTTTTACCGCTATCCTTTGTGCGTGGCCCCAATGTCATCTGCATATCCAGCGCGGCCATCACAGCGAACAGCGTTTCGATCCGGGTTGCCGGATTGCCATTTTCGATTTTCGATATGGTTTTTTGACTGGTCCCCACCAGACGCGCGAGTGCGCTTTGCGACAGGTTGTGCGCAAGCCGTTGCTGCTGAACGGCAATGCCCAGCTGGTCCGGAGATCGGGCTATCTGATTCATGAGAAACTCCCTCTTGGCCAAGCTATACCCTAAATCGCTTATATGGGCAATATCCCAATCAGGTTATATTGGATAATTATCCCAATCATGTCCTAATCCATAGGAATGCTTTTCGATCGCGCTGAGTTGTTATCGCGTGACCATAAGGGACTAATTCTGCCGAGGTCCGGCGGAGTCGGCGAGATATTGCGATTCGATTATGGGGAAGGCGGGGGTTTCCGTCGGAACGCTCGAACGATCAACGCAATCGGCGCCCGACAAGGAGTGACTTTGATCGCAAAAGCGAACTCAGACAATGAAGGGTAGGGTCCTTCACGACCGATTTTCCGCTACAGAGCGACTACAGGGAGGGCTCCCGGAAAAAAGAAATGATAATTCTGCATTACTGGTGTTGACCGAATCCGGTCATCCATCTAGAGGACGTTTCATCAGCACGACGCGGCTCAGACGGGCCCCACTGTGTTGGTCGTCAAAATTTGTAACAACGGTTCTCCCCGGTAGCGATAGCGGGAAAAATCGTTGTCTGCGCTTTTGGTGGGCTCTTTGACATTGTAATAATAGATGAAGGGACATGTGGGCGGCGG